>DATFHN010000061.1:0-31476 GCA_035248365.1 Pseudonocardiaceae bacterium
CCTCCGTGCTCGACGACCAGAACACCTCGGGCGGGCCCAAGGTGTGCGTGAAACCGTTGTCCCCGCAGGACATCGCGATCGTCACCGCGATCCCGCCCGGCCAGAAGGTCAGCAGGGACCTGCCCGACCTCGGCGACTACCGCCTGCTCGCGACCACGAACCAAGGCAGTACCCGGATCACCGGGATCTCCGAGAAGAACGACGACTCAACACTGTGGACACTGGGCTGGGCGCTCGGTGTCGTCGCGCTGATCGGGCTGGCGCTGGCCGGGTTGCTCGGCTGGGTGATCGTGCGCCGCACCATGCGGCCGTTGCGCCGGGTCGCCGACACCGCCGTCAAGGTCACCGAACTGCCGCTGGACCAGGGTGACGTCGCGCTATCCGTGCGGGTGCCCGAGGTGGACACCGATCCGAGCACCGAGGTCGGCCAGGTCGGCGCGGCGCTCAACCGGATGCTGCGGCACGTGGACGGCGCGCTGGCCGCCCGCCAGGCCAGCGAGACGCGGGCCCGGCAGTTCGTCGCCGACGCCAGCCACGAACTGCGCACGCCGCTGGCCGCGATCCGCGGCTACGCCGAACTGACCCAGCGCAGCGGCGACACCATCCCGCCCGAACTCGCGCACGCCATGCGCCGCGTGCATTCCGAGTCGGCCCGGATGAGCGGGCTCGTCGACGACCTGCTGTTGCTGGCCCGCCTGGATTCCGGGCGGCCACTCGATCTGCGCGAGCTGGACCTGTCCCGGTTGATCGTCGACGTGGTCAGCGACGCGCACATCGCCGGGCCCGGCCACGTCTGGCGACTGGAGCTGCCGGAGGAGCCGGTCACGATCATCGGCGATGCCGCGCGCCTGCATCAGGTGCTGGCCAACCTGGTCACCAACGCGCGCACGCACACGCCCGGCGGCACCACGGTCACCACGGCGCTGGCGCGCGGACCGGGCAACGCGGTCACGCTGACCGTCAGCGACAACGGACCCGGCATCTCGCCCGAGGTGCTGCCGCACATCTTCGAGCGCTTCGCGCGCGGCGACACGTCGCGTTCGCGCGCGGCAGGCAGCACCGGGCTCGGCCTGGCCATCGTCGCGGCCGTGGTCGCGGCCCATCACGGCACCGTCGAGGTGGCCAGCCAGCCGGGCTGGACCGTGTTCACTGTCAACCTGCCAGAAGTTCCCCGGTGACCTCACAGCGCTGGCACAGCAAGGGCACACAACCGGCATAGCGACGACCTCAAACGTTGAGGTCATGCAGACGACGAGCTACCGGAACGCTCCCACCGCCCTGCCTTCCCCGCACGCCGCGACCGGCGGCGGCAGACCCGTGCTGGACGTGGTGATCCCGGTCTACAACGAGGAGCACGACCTGGCGCCCTGCGTGCGCAGGCTGCACGGCTATCTCACCGAGCACTTCCCGTACCCGTTCCGGATCACCATCGCCGACAACGCCAGCGTCGACACCACCGCGCTGATCGCCGCGCGACTGGCGCAGGAGTTCCTGGAAGTCGAGAACGTGCGGCTGGAGCAGAAGGGCCGGGGCCGGGCGCTGCGCGCGGTGTGGTCCTCATCGGACGCGGCCGTGCTCGCCTACATGGACGTCGACCTGTCCACCGACCTCGCGGCGCTGCTGCCGCTGGTCGCCCCGCTGATCTCCGGCCACTCCGATCTGGCCATCGGCAGCAGGCTGGCCAGGGGAGCGCGGGTGGTGCGCGGCGCGAAGCGGGAGTTCATCTCGCGCTGCTACAACCTGATCCTGCGCTCCGCCCTGTTCGTCCGGTTCTCCGACGCGCAGTGCGGCTTCAAGGCGATCCGCGCGGACGTGGCCGAACACCTGCTGCCGCTGGTCGCCGACACTGGCTGGTTCTTCGACACCGAACTGCTGGTGCTCGCGCAGCGCGCCCGGCTGCGCATCCACGAGGTCCCGGTCGACTGGGTGGACGACCCGGACAGCCGCGTCGACATCCTGTCCACCGCGCTCACCGACCTCAAAGGCGTGGCCCGGCTGGGCAAGGCCTTCGCCACCGGCGCGCTGCCGGTGCGCGAACTGCGCCACCAACTCGGCCGCGACGTCGCACCACCGGTCCCGGGCGTGCCCGCCGGACTGACCAGGCAGGTGGTGCGCTTCGCCGCCGTCGGCGTGGCCAGCACGCTGCTCTACCTGTTGCTGTTCGTGTTGCTGCGCAACGGAATGGGCGCGCAACCGGCCAACCTGCTCGCCCTGTTGATCAGCGCGATCGCCAACACCGCGGCCAACCGCCGCGTCACCTTCGACGTCCGCGGCCGGGCCGGCGCCGGGCGCCACCAGTTCCAGGGCCTGCTGGTCTTCGCCGTCGGCCTCGGCCTGACCAGCGGCTCGCTCGGGCTGCTGCAACTGCTCACCGGAAACCCGCCGCGCGCACTGGAACTGATCGTGCTGGTGCTCGCCAACCTGCTCGCCACCGTCGTGCGGTTCGTGCTGCTGCGCGGCTGGGTGTTCCGCGCCCAGCGATAGAAATCAAGGAGAACGAACGATCATGGCAACAACGACCATCGCCCCCGCCGCACCGAGCGGCCCGCGCGAGGCAGGCGGCGGCCGCTTCGCGCGACTGCTGCGCGGCCCCGAGGATCAGCCGCGCTGGGCCCGGCCCGCCCTGCTGGTGCTGCTGGCTGGCACCGCGCTGCTCTACCTCTGGGACCTCGGCGCCTCGGGCTACGCCAACGACTTCTACGCGGCCGCCGTGCAGGCCGGGACGCAGAGCTGGAAGGCGTGGCTGTTCGGGTCGCTGGACTCCAGCAACGCGATCACCGTGGACAAGCCGCCCGCCGCGTTCTGGGTGATGGGCCTGTCCGCGCGGATCTTCGGCTTCAGCTCATGGAGCATGCTGGTCCCGGACGCGCTGGCCGGAGTCGCCTCGGTCGGGCTGCTCTACGGCGCGGTGCGCCGCTGGTCCGGTCCGGCCGCAGGCTTGTTCGCCGGGGCCGCGCTCGCGCTGACGCCGGTCGCCGCGCTGATGTTCCGGTTCAACAACCCGGACGCCATCCTGGTGCTGTTGCTGGTCGCCGGCGCGTACTGCGTGGTGCGGGCGACCGAGAAAGCCAGCCCGAAGTGGCTGATGCTGGCCGGGGTGCTGGTCGGTTTCGGGTTCCTGACCAAGATGTTGCAGGCCTTCCTGGTGCTGCCCGCGTTCGCCCTGGTGTACCTGGTGGCCGCGCCGACCGGCATCGGCAGGCGCATCCGGCACGTGCTGGCCGCGACCGCCGCGCTCATCGTCTCGGCCGGCTGGTACGTGGCGCTGGTCGCGATCTGGCCCGCGGACGCCCGCCCCTACATCGGCGGCTCGACCAACAACAGCCTGCTGGAACTGGCCCTGGGCTACAACGGCCTCGGCCGCATCCTCGGCGGCTCGGGCAACGGCGGCGGCGGAGGGGGTGGCGGCGGTTTCGGCGGTGGCGGGAATGTGTCATTCGGCGGCGCCTCCGGCATCGGCCGGTTGTTCGGCGAGAGCTTCGGCACCGAGATCTCCTGGCTGCTCCCTGCCGCGCTGATCGCGCTGGTCGCCGGGTTGTGGTTCAGCCGCAAGGCGCCGCGCACCGACCGGGCCCGGGCCGGGCTGCTGCTGTGGGGCGGCTGGCTGCTGGTCACCGGCCTGGTGTTCAGCTTCATGCAGGGCACCATCCACCCCTACTACATGATCGCGCTGGCCCCGGCCATCGGCGGCCTGATCGCCGTCGTCGGTCGCGAGCTGTGGCGGGGCCGGTCGAACCCGTGGGTGCGCGGCACCCTCGCGCTGATGGTCGCGGCCACCGGGGCCTGGGACTTCGTCCTGCTCGACCGCACCCCGACCTGGCTGCCGTGGCTGCGCTACGTGGTGCTGGCCGCCTGCGTCGTGGTCGCGGTCGCGCTGATGGCCGGCACTCGCGCCATCGCCCGCGCCGCGACGGTGTTGCTGCTGGTCACCGCGGTGACCGGACTGCTCGGGTCGGCCGCCTACGCGGTGGACACGGCCAGCCAGCCGCACACCGGCTCCATCCCCACCTCGGGCCCGAGCAGCGCGGGCGGCTTCGGCGGCCGGGGCGGACCCGGCGGCGACGACGGCAGCACCGACAGCGCCCTGACCAACCTGCTCAAGTCCGCCAGCACCACCTGGGCGGCGGCCACCGTCAGCGCCAACTCGGCCTCGCCGTTGGAGCTGGCCAGCGGCAAGGCGGTGATGGCCATCGGCGGCTTCACCGGCAGCGACCCGGCGCCGACGCTGGCCCAGTTCGAGGCCGACGTGAAGGCAGGCAAGATCCACTACTTCGTCGTCGGCGGCGGCTTCGGCGGTGGCCCCGGTGGCGGCGGAGGTTTGCGCGGTGGTAATCAGGGCAGTACTCAGGGTGGCGCGCAGGGTGCGCCGGGTGGCAGGTTCGGAGGAGGCGAGTTCCCTGGCTTCAGCGGCGGCGCTCCCAGCGGAGCCTTCCCAGGTGGCGCCTTCCCCGGTGGCGCCTTCCCAGGTGGTCGCGGCGACGGCGGATTCGGCGGCGGCCCGGGCGGCTTCGGCGGCCAGAGCAGCGGCGATGCCAGCGCCATCACCAGCTGGGTCGAGTCGCACTACACCAAACTCACCGTCGGCGGCCAGACCGTCTACGACCTGACCAAGCCGAAAAGCTAATCAGGTCCACAGACCAAGGTAAGAGAATTCTCAGGAACCGGCGGTCTACTGGATCCAGACAGCGACGGTGCGACGAATCGAGAACCGGAGAGGAGGTCCCGAATGAGCGAGGACGACCAGCGCCCGCTGGGTGGGGCCGATCCCACCCACTACGGGATGGGCACGCCCGGGTATGGCGAGTCATCGCACTCCCCGTACCACCAGCCACAGCACGGTGTGCCCGGCGCTGGTTGGCCTGGTTCGGTGCCTCCCTCCGGCTCGATTCCGCCCAGTGAGCACTCGGGGATCTGGGGTCAGGCCGGCCCGACCGCCTATCACCACCCGGCGGGCAACTGGCAGCAGCCGACCGCGTACTGGCCGCAGGCCCCGGTCCCGCAGCCGCCCGTCAAGCGGCGCGGCGGCGCGACCATCGCGATGATCGCGGTCACCATGATCACCGCGGCCCTGGCCGGCCTGGCCATCGGCCGCAGCATCTGGTCGCCGGCCAGCAGCAGCTCGGCCAACCAGTCGCCGTTCTCCAACAACGGCTCCGGCGGGTTCAGCGACCCGAACGGGGGCCAGTCCAACGGCGGCGGCAGCGGCTCGTTCGGCCAGAACCAGGGCCAGGGCCCGAGCGGCTCCGGCAACTCGAACGCGGCCGGTGGCCCGGGCAACGCCACCCAGATCGCCAACCAGGTCGACCCCGGCCTGGTCGACGTGAACACCACGCTCGGCGACTCCAACGAGCGCGCGGCCGGCACCGGGATCGTGCTGACCGCCAACGGCGAGATCCTGACCAACAATCACGTGATCAACGGCGCGACCCAGATCTCCGTGACCGACATCGGCAACGGCCAGACCTACCAGGCCAACGTGGTCGGCTACGACCGCGGCGACGACATCGCGGTGCTGCAGCTGGTGAACGCGTCCGGGCTCAAGACGGTGACCCTCGGCGACTCCAGCAAGGTCGCGCTGAACCAGCAGGTCGTCGCGATCGGCAACGCAGGCGGCGTCGGCGGCACGCCGAGCGTGGCCGGTGGCTCGGTCACCGACCTGAACCAGTCGATCACCGCCTCCGACGACTCGGACGGCACCTCGGAGCAGCTGACCGGGCTGATCCAGGTCAACGCCAACGTGCAGCCGGGCGACTCGGGCGGTCCGCTGGTGGACACCTCCGGCAAGGTCATCGGCATCGACACCGCGGCGTCGGCCGGAACGTCGATCCAGACCAGCCAGACCGGCGCGGGTTTCGCCATCCCGATCAACAAGGCCAGCAACATCGGCAAGCAGATCAACGCCAAGCAGGCCTCCGCGACCATCCACATCGGACCGACGGCGTTCCTCGGCGTGCGGGTCAGCTCAAGCGGCCAGAACGGTCAGGGCAACGGCCAGAACGGCGGCCAGGGCCAGTTCGGCAACGGCGCGGTGCAGGGCGCGAACGTGGTGACCGCGGTGCCGGGCACGCCTGCCGACCAGGCCGGCCTGACCGACGGCGACGTGATCACCTCGCTCAACGGCAAGCCGATCACCTCGGCCGACGCGCTCACCGGCGCGCTGCAGGCCTTCCACCCCGGCGACAGCGTCACCCTGGGCTGGACCGACGTGCAGGGCCAGACGCACACCGCGACGCTGACCCTGGGCACCGGCCCGGCGGCCTGATCGCGGCCAGCTTTCCCGAAGTCGTGGGGTGTCCCGTTGGGAACGGGGCACCCCACGCGTGTGTCCTACCGGGTCAGGACTGCTGCTCCTCGGCCCGGTCCTCGGTCGCCCAGAGGGTGTGGAACACGCCGTCGGCGTCGACCCGGCGATAGGTGTGCGCGCCGAAGAAGTCGCGCTGGCCCTGGATCAGCGCCGCGGGCAGCCGCGCCGCGCGCAAACCGTCGTAGTAGGACAGCGCGGTGCTCAGGCCGGGTGCCGGGATGCCCAGCTGTGCGGCCGTGCTGACCACCTTGCGCCACGAGTCCTGCGCGCCGGAGACCTGCTCGGCGAAGCTCGCGTCGGTGAGCAGCGTCGGCAGCTTCGGGTCGGTGGTGTAGGCGTTGCGGATCTCGTTGAGGAACTTGGCCCTGATGATGCAGCCGCCGCGCCAGATGGTGGCCAGCGAGGCGAGGTCGATGTCCCAGCCGTACTCGGCGCTGCCCGACTGGATCTGGTTGAAGCCCTGCGCGTAGGCGACCACCTTGGAGGCGTACAGCGCCTGCTCCACGTCGTCGGCGAAGCCCTCGGCGGCCGCGCCGCTCAGCTTCTTGCCGCGCGGACCGGCCAGGCCGCGCGCGGCGGAGCGCAGGTCGGCGCTGCCGGACAGCGAGCGGGCGAACACGGCCTCGGCGATGCCGCTGACCGGGCTGCCCAGGTCGAGCGCGATCTGCACGGTCCAGCGGCCGGTGCCCTTCTGCTCGGCCTGGTCCGCGACGATGTCCACGAACGGCTTGCCGGTCTTGGCGTCCACGTGCGAGAGCACCTCGGCGGTGATCTCGATCAGGTAGGAGTCCAGCCGCCCGGTGTTCCAGGTGCGCAGCACGTCGGCGATCTGCGCGGGCTCCAGACCGAGCGCGTTGCGCAGCAGGTCGTAGGCCTCGGCGATCAGCTGCATGTCCGAGTACTCGATGCCGTTGTGCACCATCTTGACGAAGTGACCGGCGCCGTCCGGGCCGATGTGGGTGCAGCACGGCTCGCCGTCGACCTTCGCGGAGATGTCCTCCAGCAGCGGCCCGAGCGACTGGTAGGACTCGGGGGAGCCGCCGGGCATGATGCTCGGCCCGAGCAGCGCGCCCTCCTCACCGCCGGAGACGCCGCTGCCGACGAAGTGGATGCCCTTGGCGCGCAGCGCGGCCTCGCGGCGGCGGGTGTCGGCGAAGTGCGCGTTGCCCGCGTCCACGATCATGTCGCCGGGCTGCATCAGCGGCGCGAACTCGTCGATCACCGCATCGGTCGGCTCGCCCGCCTTCACCATCACGATGACGCGGCGGGGGCGTTCGAGGGAGTTCACGAAATCCTGCGCCGAGTAGGCGGGCACGAACGTGCCTTCCGAGCTGAAGTTCTCCACCAGGCTCCTGGTGCGCGCGTCGGACCGGTTGTGCACCGCGACCGCGTGGCCGTGCCGGGCGAAGTTGCGCGCCAGGTTGCGGCCCATCACCGCGAGACCGGTCACGCCGATCTGTGCTTGCTCGCTCATGTTTCTCTTCGCTGCCCTTCAACGTTCCGGAGGTCCGCGTTCAGTTTTCCCTGTCTCGTCATCGTTTGCCCAAGGAGCCCTGTGCTGACCAGAGAGATCCGATGTGTTCGGTGATCGACGAGCGAGCTTTGTGGTATGGCGTGAAGAAAGGACTGTTAAGACAAGCAGGTTGCCAAATGATGATCGTTAAGACATCCTATCTCTCGGCGCGTACAACCCTGGATCAACCAATGTCGACGAGGGAGTCGAGATGTGGTCGGTTGTCAGACCTCGGACCATCCTGGCCGTGGGCGCCGCGGCCATGCTGGGCGTGGCCGCCCTGCTGACCAGCGGTGTTACCGCAGGCGCGGCGCCAGCGCCGGTGAGCTTCTACGTGTCGCCGACCGGCAGCGACAGCAATTCCGGCACCAGCCAGAGCAGCCCGTTCCAGACGCTGCAGAAAGCGCAGGCCGCGGTGCGCGCGGTGGACCAGGCCAGCGCGGGCCCGGTGACCGTCTACTTAGCGGGCGGTGACTACCGGCTGAGTTCGCCGCTGACCTTCACCACCGCGGACTCCGGCACCAACGGCGATGTCTGGTGGCGCGCCGAGTCCGGCGCGTTCCCGGTGGTCAGCGGCGGCACCAGGATCACCGGCTGGACCGTGCACGATTCGAGCCGCAACATCTGGCAGGCCCCGGCGCCGGCCGGGCTGAGCACCCGCCAGCTGTACGTGAACGGCACCCGCGCGCAGCGCGCCAGCGGCTCGATCCCGGTCAGCGTCAAGCAGACCTCGACCGGTTACACCACGTCCTCGGGCGACCCGATGGCGAGCTGGGCCAACCAGAGCGGCATCGAGTTCGTCTACAAGGGTGGCCTCGGCGCCTGGACCGAGCCGCGCTGCCCGGTCGCCAAGATCACGTCAACCGTGATCACCATGGCCCAGCCGTGCTGGAACAACTCCACCAAGCGGGTCATGCGCACCGACGGCTCCGGCCGCACCGTCGAACTGGTCGGGCGCCAGTCGATCACCGAGGCGCCGACATCGATCGAGAACGCCTACCCGCTGCTCACCAAACCGGGCCAGTGGTATCTGGATCCGGCCGCGCACGAGGTCTACTACATCCCGCGCAGCGGTGAGAGCCTCGCGGGCGCCGACGTCGAAGCGGGCAGCCTGTCGACGTTGCTGTCCATCCACGGCAGTTCGAGCGCGCCGATTCACAACATCGGCTTCCAGGGCATCCAGTTCTCCTATGCCACCGACACCACGCCGAACACGACCACCGGTTTCTCCGAGATCCAGGCCACGTACACGATCACCGGCGACACCGGTTACAAAACCCAGGGCCTGTGCACGTACGTGTCCGGTGGGACCTGCCCGTACGGCGACTGGACCAAGATGCCCGGCAACGTCAGCCTCGGCGACGACTCGGACATCCACTTCGACCACGACTACTTCGTGCACCTCGGCGCGGCCGGGCTCGACCTCGGCGACGGGTCGCGGAGCGACACGGTGACCGCCTGCGTGTTCACCGACATCTCCGGCAACGGCCTCGACGTCGGCGGCGTGGACGCCAACGAACCGAGCGCGGCACAGCAGACGACCGGGATCGTGGTCAAGGACAGCCACTTCACCAACATCGCCGACGAGTACCAGGGCGGCGTCGCCATCGACGTCGGCTACGTCGCCACCTCGACGTTCGCCAACAACCAGATCGACCACGTCCCGTACACCGGCATCTCGGTCGGCTGGGGCGGCTGGCCGGACAAGGTGAAGCTGCCTGCCGAGCCGAACTACTCGCACGGCAACGCGTTCACCGGCAACCTGATCTTCAACCACATGTCGGTGCTCGGTGACGGCGGCGGCATCTACACCAACGGCATCACCGGAACCAGCCTGGCCACCGGCGAACACCTCACCGGCAACGTCGTCCACGACCAGACCAGCAGCGCGGGCCACGGCCTCTACACCGACAACGGCGCCAGCTACATCACCATCAGCGGCAACGCCGAATACAACATCAACGCCAACGTGTGGGGGAGCAACCACACCAACTACACGCTGAACAACGGCACCTACGACCCGCTGGACATCGAGCACAACTACTGGACCAAGGGCCCGGCCGACTACAACGCCAAGTCGGTGCTGATCGCCAACAACACCAACATCACCAGCCCGAGCCAGATCCCGTCGAGCATCACCAGCGCGGCCGGCATCCAGAGCCCGTACACCGGCATCCTGAACTGGACGCCAGCGCAATAGCCCTGAGCTTGGGGGATGGAAAGGGTTGCCCTGCCGATGCGGGTCGGCAGGGCAACCGCATGCTTGCGCCAATCTCAATCTGCATACATCATTCAGTCGACAGTATGCCGAGCAAGGGAGCTGGCATGAAGATTCGGTCCGGAATGGTCGTTGTCGCCGCGTTGGTCCTGGTCGGCACCACGGCCGCGAGCCCAGCACTGGCCGCAACCCCGGTCACCGCGACCACCCTGGCAACGATCCACTTACCCGGTACCGGCGGCCACGGCGACGTGGTCGCCGCCGACCCGGCCGCGCACGCGGTCTACATCGCGCAGACCCCCGACAACAACCTCGTGGTGATCGACACCAGGACCGAGCGGATCAAGGCCGTCATCGGCGATCTGCCCGGCGGCAACGGGATCGCGTTCGATCATTCCTACGTCTACCTCGCCCAGCAGTCCGGCACGGTCGCCGTGATCAGAAAGTCGACCTGGCACGTGGTCGCGACCGTGGCGGCGGGCGGCACCGGCGCCGACGGGATCTACTACGACTCCCGCGACCGCACCGTCCAGGTCACCAACGACGACACCAACAACGTCGAATCCTTCGGCGCCCGGTCTCCGTTCGCGGTCCGCCACACCACGAACCTCAACCCTGCCTCGCCCACCGCTGGCCCCGACCTGGGCGTCTACGTGCCGGAAACCGACACCATCTACCAGTCCGACGACAACGACGTCGACGTGATCAACGCGCGCACCGGCACGATCGAGCGCACGTTCACCCTGTCGCTACCGGCAGGCGCCGACGCCAAGGACATGTACTACGACCCGATCCGCAACCGCCTCTGGATCGGCACCACCGCGCCGGAGATCGTCGCGATCAACCCGTGCACCGGCGCGATCGTCGACACCACCAAGACCAGCTCCGGCATGGACCAGATCTCCGCCGATCCGCTGCGCCGCCTGTTGTTCCTCGGCGAGAGCGGGGCGGGCGTCATGGGCGTCGTCGACCTGGACACCGGCGGCAACCTGGCCAACATCCCCACCGAGGCAGGCACGCACACCCTCGCGCACCTGCCCGGCACCGACCTGGTCTACGTCTACCGCAACCAGTCCAATGTGGTCGACGTGGTCAGGGTGACGGCTGATCCGCTTCGACACCGGTGATCATCGCGACGATCTGTTCGCCGGTGGTCGCCGTGGTTCGGCGGCCACCGGCGACGGTGCCCTGGCGCAGCACCCAGACCTGGTCGGACAGGCGCATCACCTGATCGAAGTCGTGGCTGATCAGCAGCACGGTGATGCCCTCCTCGCGCAGGCGCCTGATCAGGTCCTCGACGGCGCGGGTTTCCCGGACGCCCAGCGCGGCGGTCGGCTCGTCCATGATGACCAGGGTCGAGCCCCAGCTGATCGCGCGGCTGATCGCGATGGACTGGCGCTGCCCGCCGGACATCCGGCGCACGGTCGAGCGGACCGACGGCACGTTCACGGCCAGGCGGGACAGGGTCTTCTCGGCCGACGCGATCATGGCGCGTTTGTCGAGTAGCCGCACCGGGCCGATGCCCCGGGTGATCTCGCGGTTGAGGAACAGGTTCTGCCACACGGTCAGGTCCTCGATCAGCGCGAGATCCTGATACACGGTCTCGATGCCCAGCGCGCGGGCGTCCTCGGGCGCGTGGAAGTGCACTTCCGCGCCGTTGAACCGGATCGTGCCGCCGTCCGGCCGGTGCACGCCGGTGATGCAACGGACCAAAGTGGACTTCCCGGCGCCGTTGTCGCCGACCAGCGCGGTGATTTCGCCGCGGGCCAGCGTGAGCGAGGCGCCGGACAGGGCGCGGACGGCGCCGAAGTTCTTGTCCAGGCCGGAAACTTCCAGTAGTGGCTCGGTCATCGTTGAAACCTGCTCAATACCGCGGACATCAGCACCACGAGGCCGACCGCGATGGGTTGGTAGTACTGGGAGATGTTCAGCAACGTGAACCCGTTGATCAGCACGGTGAGCAGCAGCGCGCCGGCCACCGTGCCGACGATCGACGCGCGCCCGCCGAACAGGCTGGACCCACCGAGCACGACCGCGGCGATCGAGCTGAGCAGCTGGTCGGTTTGCAGTGACGGGTCCGCCGTGCCGGTCCGCGCGACCAGCAGCACGGCGGCCAGGCCGACCAGCAGGCCCGAAATCGTGTAGGCCGCGATGCGGACGCGGTCGACCTTGATGCCCATGCTGCGCGCGGCGTCGCGGTTGCCGCCGGTGGCGAGCAGGTGGGTGCCGAACTTGGTCTTGAACAGCACCACGAACGCGATCACCGCGACCGCCAGCGCGACCAGCCAGAAGTAGCGGATGGGGCCGAGCGAGTTCAGCGCCAGGCCTTGCAGGAAGCCGCTGTTCACCGGGACCGAGTTGGCGTCGGTGAGCAGCAGCGCGAGCCCGTTCATCACGCCGAACGTGCCGAGCGTGACGATGAAGTCGTTGATCCGCAGCTTGGTGACCACCAGGCCGTTGATCACGCCGACCGCGGTGCCGCCGACGATGGCCAGGATGATCGACAGCGGCAGGCTCCAGCCGTGCGTCACGCCGAACCCGAGCAGCGCGGCGGCCCACGGCAGGTTGGAGCCGATCGACAGGTCGATGCCCGCGACCACGATGGCGAACTGCTGGCCGGTCGCCAGCACGACCAGGATCGCGGCCGAGACCAGCAGGTCGGAGATGTTGCCTGCGGTGAAGAACGCCGGGCTCATGATCGCGAACACCACGACCACCACGATCAGGCCGAACAGCACGGCGTTGTTGGACCAGAACGCGGGATCGCGCCAGTCCAGCCGCCGGGGAGCAGCGGTTGCTGTTGTCACGGTGCGGGCCTCACTTGGTCTTGAGCAGCGGGGCGATCGGGTCGCTGTAGGTGAAGAACGGCTTCGGGAACGAGCCGAGCGCCTGGCTCACGTTGTCCGGGGTGATCAGCTTGATCGGGGCGACGATCCGGCTCGGGATCTGCTTGCCCAGCTTGAGCGCCTGACAGGCTTCGACGGCCATCTGCCCTTCCGCGTACGGGTACTGGGTGACGGTCCCGGCCAGTTTGCCGCTCCGCACCGATTGCAGCGCTTCCTTGATGCCGTCGATCGACACCACCTTGATCTGCCCGCTCTTGCCCGCGTTGCGCACCGACTGCACCGCGCCCAGGCCCATGGTGTCGTTGGCCGCGAAGATGCCGGTGATGTCCGGGTGCACCTTGAGGATCGCGTCGGTGACGGTCTGCGCCTGGTCCTGTTCGTAGTTGGCGGTCTGCGCCTCGACCACGTCCAGTTTGCCCGCCGTGGTGGCGCGGAACGCGTTCTCTCGGTTGATGCCGTTCTGCTCGCCGGGAATGCCTTCCAGGATGGCGACCTTGCCGTGCCCGCCCAGCAGTTGCAGCAGGTACTGACCGGCGAGCTGGCCCGCGTTGGTGTTGTCCGAGCCGATGAACGAGGTGATCTTCAGGTTCGCCGCCGACGCCGCCTTGGTGTCGATCTGGGTGTCCAGATCGAGGATGGGCTTGCTGGCGCGGGAGGCCGGGATCAGCGGGGTGATGATGTTGCTGGCGTTGACCGGGACCGCGCCGTAGCAGTCGTAGCCCTGGGTGACCAATGTGGACAGTTTGGAGTTCTCGCCCGACGCGTCGGTCTCGCTCGACCCGGCCTGCACGTTCACGTCCAGCTTGAGCGCGCTGCCCTCGGCCTGCGCGCCGTCGCGCAACGCGGCCCAGTAGGGGTTGTTGAAGTCTCTGGTGGCGATGGCGACGCGGGCCCCGCCGCCGGAGCCGGAACCCGACGAACCGCAGGCGGTGAGCGCGCCCAGCGCGAGCACGGTGAGACCTATGGCGGCCAGTTTCATCACATTTCCCCCTCTTTCAGGGTTGGAGTTCTGAGCGCGGCTCGCCGCACGAGGCCCTGGCCATCAGCCGGCAGGCCAGTGACGCCGACGGGGCGGAGCGGCGGTCCATCAGTTCCAGCAGGGTCGTCACGGCGAGCGCGCCGAGTTCCTTGGTCGGCTGGGCGATCGCCGTCAGCGGCGGGTCCAGCAGTTCGAACCACGGCGAGTCGTCGAAGCTCGCCAGCGCGATGTCCTCCGGGATGCACAGGCCGCGGGCGCGGATCACGCGCAGCGCGCCGAGCGCCATCAGGTTGTCCGCGGCGATGACCGCGGTGGGCGAGTCGGTCAGGTTCAGCAGCGCGGCCATCTCGGTTTCGCCGCTGGCCTCCTGGAAGTCGCCGTGCCGCACGTAGGCGACCGGCAGCGGGACCCCGGCGACGCCGAGCGTTTCGCGGAACGCGGCCAGCCGCTCCATGCCGGTCGAGGCCTGTTCCGGTCCGGAGATCAGCGCGATCCGCCGATGACCGAGGCGCAGCAGGTGCTCGACCAGTTCGCGCATGGCCGCGCGGCCGTCCGAGCGCACCACCGGCACGTCGATACCGGGCAGTTCGCGGTCCACGAACACGATCGGCGCGCGCTGCCGCACGGCCAGTCCGATCGCGTCGGACTGGGCGACCGCCGGGACCACCAGCAGGCCGTCGACCCGGCGGTTGAGCAGCACGTCGACGTAGCGCTCCTGGCGCGCGGCGTCCTCGTCGGCGTTGCCGAGAATCAGGGAGTAGCCCCGCGCGCTGGCCGCGTCCTCGACCGCCCGGGCCAGCTCGGTGAAGAACGGGTTGCAGATGTCGCCGATGACCAGGCCGAGCGTGTACGTGCTCTCCACCCGCAGCGAGCGCGCCACCGCGTTGGGCCGGTAACCGAGTCGCTCGACCGCGTCCAGCACGCGTCGCCGGGTCGCTTCGCCGACGCCGGGCCGGTCGGTGAGCACCCGGGAGACCGTCGCCGTCGACACGTCAGCGAGGGCTGCGACATCCGCCATGGTGACCACGGGCAGGAGTGTGCCGGGCCACGTAATCGATTGCAAGACCGTGCTGAGCTGGGCGGATATGTGCTGAGCTGCGGAAATGCCGAGGCGTCCTGATCGATCAGGTAATCGATTACGCGTCCACCGGGGGCTCGGCGGCGACAACGCTGCCGTTGCGACGACCGGTCGCGGCGGCGAGCACGCCGGAGTTGGGCAGCGAGATCGGCCCGTCCACGGTGTCCAGCATGGTGAACGTCAGCGTGATCGCGGTCACGGTGCCCTCGTTCTTGCCGAGCGCGCCCGAGTAGACGGTGACCCGGTCACCGACCGAGAACGGCCGCGAGAACAGCAGCACGATGCACGCGAAGAAGTTGCTCAACGACTGCTGGGCGGCAATGCCGACGACCACGCCGGTGATCGACACCGGCAGCGCCAGGCCACCCAGCGGAACGAGCAGGCCGATCACGGTCATCAGCACGACGATGTAGCCGACCAGGGTGATCAGCAGCCGCAGCACACCCGATGCGGCCACGCCGCCGCCGGTGCGGACCAGCCGGGCGACCTCGTTGGCGGCGCTGCGCACCGCGATCAGGCCGAAGACCAGCAGTAGGAAGATCGCCACGTAGGAGCCGAGCCGGTCACCGAAAGCGGGCTTGCCGCCGGACATCGCGTGGATGCCGCCGAGAAACGACACCACGCCCGGCGCGATCAGGGCGAGGATCCCGAAGATCACCGTGCGGCGGAAGTCCGGCCGGTGGATGGCCTCGCGAACCTCGTGCATCGCGGCGTGCGGGAGATCTTGCGCCGACATCGAACCGATCATCCTTTCCGTGTGCGTGGCACCAAGGTAACCAACGGCGCCGAAACTCGGTTTGCCGACGCGCACTCGTGCGGGAAGATGGACGATGGCCGGTACGTTGAAAGTGCTGGTATCGCTGTCACGACCGCCACCGCCGCCACCTTGGCCGATGGAAGAGAATCGGATCTGTGTCTCCCACGCTCGCTGACCTGCAGTCCCGCCTGCCCAGCCTGATGCCGCGCGACGCGCGCCGGCTGCGCAAGCGGCTGGAGGGCGCCCGCAAGGTCCGCGACGAAGCGGCCCGCGAGGCGATCTACGCGCAGATCGCGGCCGATCTCGACGGCGGCGAGCAGCGGATCGCGCAGCGCCGGGCGGCCGTCCCGGCGATCACCTATCCGGGCGAACTGCCGGTCAGCCAGGCCAAGGACGAGATCCTGGCCGCCATCCGGGACAACCAGGTCGTGATCGTGGCCGGCGAGACCGGATCCGGCAAAACGACCCAGCTGCCCAAGATCTGCCTGGAACTGGGCCGGGGCGTGCTCGGCACGATCGGCCACACCCAGCCGCGTCGGCTGGCGGCGCGCACGGTGGCCGAGCGGATCGCCGAGGAGCTGCACAGCGAACTCGGCAAGGTGGTCGGCTACAAGGTCCGGTTCACCGATCAGTCCGGGTCGGACACGCTGGTCAAGCTGATGACCGACGGCATCCTGCTGGCTGAGATCCAGCACGACCGGCTGCTGTCGCAGTACGACACGCTGATCATCGACGAGGCGCACGAGCGCAGCCTCAACATCGACTTCATCCTCGGCTACCTCAAACAGCTCCTTCCGCGCCGCCCCGACCTGAAGGTGATCATCACCTCGGCGACGATCGACCCGGAGCGCTTCGCGCGGCACTTCGGCGACGCCCCGATCATCGAGGTGTCCGGCCGCACCTACCCGGTCGAGGTGCGCTACCGCCCGCTGGTCGACGACGACGTCGAGTTGGAGGACGACGAACTCGACGACCGCCCGGCCAACCGCGACCGCGACCAGACCCAGGGCATCCTCGACGCGGTCGGCGAACTCGCTGCCGAAGGCCCCGGCGACATCCTGGTGTTCCTCTCCGGCGAACGGGAGATCCGCGACACCGCCGACGCGCTGGAGAAGATGGAACTCCGCAACACGGAGATCCTGCCGCTCTACGCGCGGTTGTCCTTCGCCGAGCAGCATCGGGTGTTCCAGTCGCATCCGGGCCGGCGCATCGTGCTGGCCACCAACGTCGCCGAGACCTCGCTGACCGTGCCCGGCATCAAGTACGTGATCGACCCCGGCTACGCCCGCATCTCCCGCTACGGCTTCCGCACCAAGGTCCAGCGGCTGCCGATCGAGCCGGTCTCGCAGGCATCGGCCAACCAGCGCAAAGGCCGCTGCGGTCGAGTCTCCGAGGGCATCTGCATCCGGCTGTATTCCGAGCAGGACTTCGAAGCCAGACCGGAGTTCACCGATCCGGAGATCCTGCGCACCAACCTGGCCTCGGTCATCCTGCAGATGACCGCGATCGGCCTCGGCGACATCGCCGCCTTCCCGTTCATCGACCCGCCGGATCGGCGCAACATCACCGACGGCGTGGTGCTGTTGCAGGAGCTGGGCGCGTTCGAGCAGGCCAAGGCGGGCAACGGCGAGAACAAGCTGACCCAGCTCGGCCGCCAGCTGGCGCAGCTGCCGGTCGACCCGCGCCTCGGCCGGATGGTGCTGGAGGCCGACCGCAACGGGTGCCTGCGCGAGGTCATCGTCATCGCCTCCGCACTGTCCATTCAGGACCCACGCGAGCGGCCGGCCGAGCACAAACAGGCGGCCGACGAGAAGCACGCGCGCTTCGCCGACAAGGATTCCGACTTCCTGGCCTACCTGAACCTGTGGAACTACCTGCGCGAGCAGCAGCGCGAGCTGTCCTCCAACCGGTTCCGCCGGTTGTGCCGCAACGAATATCTCAACTTCCTGCGCGTGCGCGAATGGCAGGACATCTACAGCCAGTTGAAGCAGGTCGCAGGCCAGTTGGGCATGACGCTCAACGACGAGCCGGGCGACGCGCAGAACGTGCACATCTCGCTGTTGTCCGGGCTGCTCTCGCACCTGGGCGTGAAGGACGGGCAGAAGCAGGAGTACTTCGGCGCCCGCAACGCCAAGTTCGCCATCTTCCCCGGTTCGGCGCTGTTCAAGAAGCAGCCGCGCTGGGTGATGTCGGCCGAACTGGTCGAGACGTCCCGGTTGTGGGGCCGGATCGTCGCGCGGATCGAACCGGAATGGGCCGAGAAGCTGGCGCCGCACCTGGTGAAACGCGATTACAGCGAGCCGCACTGGGAGCTGAACAAAGCCGCCGTGATCGCCTCGGAGAAGGTGACGCTGTTCGGCCTGCCGATCGTCACCGCGCGGCCGGTCAACTTCGGCCGGATCGACCCGGAGCTGTCCCGCGATCTGTTCATCCGGCACGCGCTGATCAACGGCGAATGGCGCACCCACCACAAGTTCCTGGCCGCCAACAAGGCGCTGCTGGACGAGGTCGAGGAGCTGGAGAACCGCGCGCGGCGGCGCGACATCCTGGTCGACGATCAGGTGCTGTTCGACTTCTACGACCAGCGGATCGGCCAGGAGGTCGTCTCCGGGCGGCATTTCGACTCGTGGTGGAAGAAGATCCGTGCCACCCAGCCGAAGCTGCTCACGTTCACCAAAGAGATGCTGGTCAACGCGAACGCCTCGGACGCCGCCGACACCAACGCGTTCCCGGACGACTGGCGCCAGGGTGGCCTGAGCCTGCCGCTGTCCTACGAGTTCGAGCCGGGCGCCAGCACCGACGGCGTCACCGTCCGGATTCCGCTGCCCGTGCTCAACCAGGTGCGCAGCGGGTTCGACTGGCACATTCCTGGCCTGCGCGAGGAACTGGTGATCGCGCTGATCAAGTCGCTGCCCAAGCAGCTGCGCCGCAACTTCGTGCCGGTCCCGGACTTCGCCCGCGCCGCGCTGGACAACATGTCCGGCTACGAAAAAGCGGAAGAACCGCTGCTGGACGCGCTGGAACGCGAGCTGACCGCGTTGACTGGCGTGCGGATTCCGCGCGACGCCTGGGAGCCGGACAAGCTGCCCGAGCACCTGAAGATCACCTTCGAGGTGGTCGACGAGCAGGACAAGGTGATCGCGGCCGGCAAGAACCTGGACGCGTTGCGGGCCCAGCTCAAACCGACCATGCGCGCCACGTTGTCCGCCGCCGCCGAGAACCTGGAGAAACGCGGCCTGAAGACCTGGGACTTCGGCAGCCTGCCGGCCAGCTACCAGCAGGAGAAGTTCGGCTACCTGGTCACCGGCTATCCGGCGCTGGTGGACGATGGCGACTCCGCGTCGATCCGGATGTTCGAGAACGCGCCCGAGGCCGAGCTGTCCATGTGGCGCGGCGTGCGCCGGTTGCTGGTGCTCAACGTGTCCTCGCCGGTCAAGTACATCACCAGGCAACTGGACAACCCGACCAAGCTGGTCCTGTCCCGCAACCCGCACAAGGGCGTCGCCGACCTGCTGGAGGACTGCATCACCGGCGCGGTCGACCAGCTGATCGCGGACGCTGGCGGCCCGCCGCGTGACGAGGCCGGTTTCACCGCGCTGCTTGAGGAAACCCGCCGCCGCCTGCCGGTCGTCGCGCTCGATGTGGTGCGCGAGGTCGCCAGGATCCTGACCGTCGTGCAAGAGGTCGATCTCGCGGTGGTCAACGCGAAGTACGCGCCGCGACCGGCCATCGCGGACATCACCGCGCAGCGGGAAAGCCTGGTGCATCGCGGTTTCGTCACCGAGACCGGTGCGGAGCGGCTCCCCGACGTACTGCGCTACCTGCGCGCCATCCTGCAGCGAATCGAGAAGCTGGCCACCAACCCGGCACGCGACGCGGCCTGGCAGCGTCAGGTCGAGGAGGTCCGCGCGGCGTACGAGGACGTGCTGGCGAACAACAAGCCGAGCCGCGAACTCCAGGACGTGCGCTGGATGATCGAGGAGCTGCGGGTCAGCTACTTCGCGCAGACGCTCGGCACCGCGTATCCCGTGTCGGACAAGCGGATCTACCGCGCGCTGGACGCCTTGGACCGGCCCGCGGTGTCGCTGGCTCGCTGAAGCAGCTTCGCCAACCGGCCGTGCGCGGCCAGCACGCCGAGGATGACCAGCACCGCGCCCACCGGTTCGTTCCAGCGCAACGGTTCGTGCAGCACGACGATGCCGAGCACGACGCCGACGATCGGGATCAGGTAGGTGACCGCCGCGCCGTTGACCGCGCCCCAGGCCGCGACGATCGCGGTGTTCCACACGTACGCGAGGCCGGTGCCGACCGCGCCGAGCGCGACCATGGCCAGCACGATCGACACGTTCAGGTGCGGCGCGGGCAGCCTGGTCCAGGGCAGCGTGAGCGCGACGAGCACCGTGCCGACCAGCACCTGGCCGAAGCCGACGGTCGCCGGGGGCAGCCGCAGCGGCGTGATGAACCGGCGCAGGTAGACGAAACCGATGCCGTAGCTGACCGTCGCGCCGAGACAGGCGAGTTCGGCCGGCACCGAGCTGCTCGCGCCGCTCTGCCACGGCCCGGTCAGTGTGATGACGCCGAGGAACCCGAGCAGCAGGCCGAGCACCCGCGCGGTGCTCAGCTTCTCGGTGGGCAGCGCGACCACCGACACCAGCATGGTCATCAGCGGCGTGGTCGCGTTCAGGATGCTGGCCAGACCGGAGGAGACATACTGCTCGGCCACCGCGAACAACAGGAACGGCACCACGCACAACGTGATCCCGAGCACCGCGAGATGGCCCCAGGTGCGCCAGCCGCGCGGCGGCGCCGAACGCGTGACGGCGAGCACGATGCCCAGCGCGAGCGCGCCGAACCCGAGCCGTGCGAACACCACCTGCGGGGCGGACAGTCCGCTGTCGCCGACCTTGATCAGCAGGAAGCTCGCGCCCCAGGCCAGCGCGAGCAGCACGAACTGCACGGTGATGGGACCGTTACGAACGGGGGTCACCGCGTGAGCCAACCGCATCGGCGCGCACCGGCGCCACCGGATTTCGCGTGTCCACTGTGGACTACCACGCGGTGACCTGCTGTTACGATGCTGAGCGTGGGACATGGAGTCGAGGGCCGGGACACGCCGCCAGCGTCATTGGACGCGGCCGGCGCGGCCACCGTCGCCACCACGTTGCAGGCCTTGGCCACGCCGAGCCGCCTGCTCATGCTGACCCGCCTGCGGCAGGGGCCGTGCACGGTCGGTGAGCTGGCCAACGCGGTCGGCATGGAGCAGTCGGCGGTCTCCCACCAGCTGCGGCTGCTGCGCAACCTCGGTCTGGTCACCGGCACCCGATCGGGTCGCAGCATCGTCTACACGCTCTACGACAACCACGTCGCGCAGCTGCTGGACCAGGCCGTTTACCACATCGACCACCTGCGCCTCGGCCTGCGTGACAACCCGCCCGGTGACCAGCTCACCGGGTAGCTTCCTAGACTGACAGCGTGTCAACTTTCCGGCCGATGATCGCGCCCAGCATCCTGTCCGCCGACTTCGCCCGCCTCGCCGACGACGTGAACGCCGTGCCCAGCGCGGACTGGCTGCACGTGGACGTGATGGACGGACATTTCGTGCCGAACCTGACCATCGGCCTGCCCGTGGTCAAGGCGATCCTGTCCTGCACCGAGATCCCGATCGACTGCCACCTGATGATCGAGGACCCGGACCGCTGGGCGCTCGGTTACGCCGAGGCCGGTGCCTACAACGTCACCGTGCACGTCGAGGCGGCCAAGGATCCGATCGCGCTGGCCAAGAACCTGCGCGCGGCGGGCGCGAAGGCCGGGCTGTCGATCAAGCCCGGCACCCCGCTGGAACCGCACCTGGACACCCTCAAGCACTACGACACGCTGCTGGTGATGTCGGTCGAGCCCGGCTTCGGCGGCCAGGAGTTCATCGCCGACGTGCTGGACAAGGTCCGCGACGCGCGCCGCCTTGTCGAGACCGGCCATCTCCAGGTGCTGGTCGAGATCGACGGCGGCATCAACAGCGACACCATCGCGCAGGCGGCCGAGGCCGGCGTGGACTGCTTCGTGGCCGGTTCGGCCGTCTACGGGGCGGACGACCCGGACCGCGCCATCAACGCCCTGCGCGAGCTGGCCGTGAATGCCGCGCACCGGGAGGCCTGAGGTGCCCAGCGAGGCGCAGCTGGTCGAGGCCATGCGCACCGCGATCGCGGCCAGCGAAAGCGTCCGCGGCACCACCAGCCCGAACCCGCCGGTCGGCGCGGTCATCCTGGACAAAGACGGCCGCACGGCCGGCGTCGGCGCCACCCAGCCTCCCGGCGGACCGCATGCCGAGGTGATGGCGGTGCGCGCGGCGGGCGAGGCTGCCAGCGGCGGCACCGCGGTCGTCACGCTGGAGCCGTGCTCGCACACCGGCCGCACCCCACCCTGCACCGACCTGCTGAAATCGGTCGGCGTCGCCGAGGTGTTCTTCGCCGTCGCCGACCCGAACCCGGTCGCCGCCGGTGGCAAGCAGGTGCTGGCCGAGGCGGGAATTCCGGCGGCCCAGGGGCTGTTGGCGCAAGACGTGGAACGCGGACCGTTGCGTGCCTGGCTGCACTACGCCAGGACCGGCCGCCCACACGTCACCTGGAAGTACGCGATGACCATGGACGGCCGCGTCGCGGCGCACGACGGCACCAGCCGCTGGATCAGCGGCCAGGAGTCGCGCGCCGAAGTGCACGAACTGCGCCGCGCGATGGACGCGATCGTGGTCGGCACCGGCACGGTCCGGGCCGACGACCCGCAACTGACCGCCCGCGACGCCGACGGCGCCCCGCTGGAGCGTCAGCCGCTGCGCGTCGTGGTCGGCCTCGGTGACCTGCCCGAGGGCGCGAAGGTGAGCGACGACACCGCAGAAACCGTGCACCTGCGCACCAGGAAACCGGCCGAGGTGCTCGCCGAACTGGCCGCCCGCGGTGTGGTGGACGTGCTGCTCGAAGGCGGACCCAGCCTGGCCGGGGCGTTCCTACAAGCTGGACTCATCGACCGGACGCTGGCCTACCTCGCCCCGAAGCTGCTGGGATCGGGCCCAGTCGCGCTGGGCGAGGCGGGCGTGGCGACCATCACGCAGGCGCACCTGTGGACGGTGGAAAGCGCGACGATGAGTGGACCGGATGTGCGGATCTCCGCTATTCCGGTACGGGCGGTCGGCTGAGGATCGGCCACAGGGGGATCGAGGAGGCAACGTGTTCACCGGGATTGTTGAGGAAGTCGGCGAGGTGGTGGCCGTCGAACAGCTGACCAACGCGGCGCGGCTGCGGATCGCGGGCCCGTTGGTCACCTCCGACGCGCACCACGGCGACTCCATCGCGGTCAGCGGGGTGTGCCTGACCGTGGTCGAGGTCGCCGAGGGCAGCTTCACCGTCGACGTGGTCTCGGAGACGCTGGCCAGATCCAGCCTGGACAAGGTGCACACCGGCGACCGGGTCAACCTGGAACGGGCCACCGCGGTCGGGCACCGGCTCGGCGGGCACATCGTGCAGGGCCACGTCGACGGCACCGGGGTGCTGCGCTCCCGCGACGAAACCGGCCTGACCCGCTTCGGCCTGCCCGCGCGGCTGGCCCGCTACGTCATCGAGAAGGGCTCCATCACGGTCGACGGGGTGTCGCTGACCGTGGTCGAGGTCACCGACGACAGCTTCTCGGTCGCGCTGATCCCGACCACGCTCGCCGCGACCACGCTCGGCGGCAAAGCCCCCGGTGACCTGGTCAATCTTGAGGTAGACGTGCTCGCGAAGTATTTGGAAAAGTTGGCCGGGCTGCAGACCACCGCGCCCCGAGAGGACAATGGGTCCGAAGGCGAGGAGAACCGGTGACGGACATAGCGGGCATCGAGCGGGCGATCGCGGATATCGCCGCCGGGAAGGCCGTTGTCGTCGTCGACGACGAGGACCGCGAGAACGAGGGCGACCTGATCTTCGCGGCCGAGAAGGCGACCCCGGAACTGGTCGCGTTCATGGTCCGCTACACCTCCGGCTACATCTGCGTGCCGCTGCCCGAGAGCGTCTGCGACCGGCTCGACCTGCCGCCGATGTACCACACCAACCAGGACCGGCGCGGCACCGCGTACACCGTCACGGTTGACGCACGCGAAGGCGTCAGCACGGGCATCTCGGCGACCGACCGCGCGCACACCATGCGCCTGCTGGCCGACCCCGACTCGGTGCCCGGTGACTTCACCCGGCCCGGTCACGTCGTCCCGCTGCGGGCCAGGGAAGGCGGCGTGCTGCGCCGCCCCGGCCACACCGAAGCCGCCGTCGACCTGGCCCGGCTGGCCGGTCTCGGCCCGGCCGGCGTGCTGTGCGAGCTGGTCAGCCAGAAGGACGACGGCGACATGGCGCGGCGCGAGGAGCTGGAGGTCTTCGCGGCCGACCACGACCTCGCCCTGATCACCATCGCCGACCTGATCGCCTACCGGCGGCGCACCGAGAGCCAGGTCAAGAAGGTCGCCGAGGCGCGCATCCCGACCGCGCACGGCACCTTCCGCGCGGTCGGCTACGACAGCCTGCTCGATGGCATCGAACACATCGCGCTGGTCTACGGCGAGATCGGCAACGGCGAGGACCTACTGGTCCGGGTGCACTCCGAGTGCCTGACCGGCGACGTGTTCGGTTCGCTGCGCTGCGACTGCGGCCCGCAGCTGGACGCGGCGCTGGGCATGGTCGCGGCCGAAGGCCGGGGGATCGTGCTCTACGTGCGCGGGCACGAAGGCCGCGGCATCGGCCTGCTGCACAAACTCCAGGCCTACCAGCTGCAGGACGACGGCGCCGACACGGTGGACGCCAACCTCGCGCTCGGCCTGGTCGCCGATGGCCGCGACTACGGCACCGGCGCGCAGATCCTCTCCGACCTCGGCGTGAAGTCCATGCGGCTGCTCACCAACAACCCGGACAAGCGGGTCGGCCTGGAAGGCTACGGCCTGCGCGTTGTCGACCGCGTCCCGCTGCCGATCACGCCGAACCCGGAGAACGTCCGCTACCTGCGCACCAAGCGCGACCGGATGGGCCACGACCTGAGCCAGCTCGACGAGTTCGAGACGATGGCCGAGGATGTGGTCCGGCATATCAGTGGTTCCCACGATGGAGGCACCAGGTGAGTGGCGACGGCCGTCCACCGCTCGACGTTCCCGAATGCGATGGGTTGCGGCTGGGCATCGTGGCGACCCGCTGGCACAAGCGGATCACCGACAGCCTGCTGGAGCGCGCGCTCGTCGCGGCGGGTGAGTCCAAGATCAAGGAACCGACCGTGGTCCGCATCGCGGGCGCGGTCGAACTCCCGGTGATCGCCCAGGCGCTGGCCAAGCACCACGATGCGGTGGTCGCGCTCGGGGTGGTGATTCGCGGGGGCACTCCGCACTTCGAGTATGTTTGCGATGCGCTGACCGCGGGTCTGACCCGGGTCGCCCTCGACGAGGGCACCCCGGTCGGCAACGGGGTTCTGACCTGCGACACCGAACAGCAGGCGCTCGACCGCGCCGGTCTGCCCGGGTCGCCGGAGGACAAGGGTTACGAGGCGTGCATTGCCGCGCTGGACGCCGCGCTGGTGCTGCGCGGGCTGCGGCAGCCGTGGATGGAGCGAGGGTTTTCTTGATCGAGCAGGCCGGGTCGACCGGGACACGTCCACCGTTGGTTGTCCGCCCGCACAAGGTGCGGCAGGTGGTGATCCCGGTCGCAGCGTTGCTCGTGGTGATCTTCGTGGTGCTCGCGGTCACGCTCAACGGCTCGTCCACCGGGGTGCACCTGGGCATTTCCGACAAGGTCTCACTCGCCCTCGTCGGCATCATCCTGGCCGCCGCCGTCTTGTTGCTGGCCCGCCCTAGGGTCCGGGCCGACGCCGAGGGCGTCGAGGTCCGCAACCTCCTGTTCGGACGGACCGTGCCCTGGCAGGAGATCAAGGGCGTCGGCTTCCCGGACGGTGCGCCGTGGGCCCGGCTGGAACTGCCGCAGGACGAATACGTGCCGGTGGTGGCGATCCAGGCCATGGACGGCGAACGCGCGGTGAACGCCATCCGGGAACTGCGCGCCTGGTACCGCACCGCGTCTTCGCAAGAAGGCTCGAAGTGAGCGCTGCGCTCCCGAACCGTCGCCAGGTGTTGTGCGGCTTGATGGTCGGCTTGCTCGCGCCCGCCGGAGTGGTCGCCTGTACCAACGGGAACGTGCGGCGCAACGGTGTCGGCAACGCGAAATCCGGTGCGGTGCTGGCGAAGGTGAGCGACATCGCGGTCGGCGGCGGCGCGCTGGTCAACTCCGGCACCAACGGCCAGTTGCTACTGTGCCAGCCCAGCAAGGGCGTGTTCACCGCCTACAACCCGACCTGCACGCATCTGGGCAACACGGTCGATCCGCCGCAGAACGACGTGATCACCTGCCCGGCGCACGGCAGCCAGTTCAACGCGGCCAGCGGCGCCGTGGAAAAAGGCCCGGCGCAAACCCCGCTCGCCTCGGTGAAAGTCAATGTCATCGGCGAGAACGTCGTACTAGCCTGACCGCGTGGGAATCACGCTCAGCGCATCGGCACGCGCCCTGCTCGACGGCCGCAACTACGCGGTGCTGGCCACCATCAACGCGGACGGCAGCCCGCAGACCTCCGCCATGTGGGTCGGCCGCGACGGCGACGACCTGCTTTTCTCCACTGTGGAGGGTCGGCTCAAACACCGGAACATGCTGCGCGATCCGCGCGTCAGCGTGACCGTGCTCGACGCGGCCAACGGCGAGAACTATGTGGAGCTGCGCGGCCGGGCCATCATCGCGCCGGACACCGACCTCGCCGTCGGCCACCTGCTCTCGCACAAGTACGACGGCAAGGACCACGAACCGCCCGGTCCCGGCCAGATTCGCGTCGCTGTCCGGGTCGAAGTGGACAAAGTGACCGGCTACGGCGCCTAGACCCGGAACTCCTCGGCCCAGAACGCGGGCAGGTTCTCGTCGCCGGTGACGGTCAGCTCGTGCCACGGCAACCGGTTCCACAGCGCCAGGTACAGCGTTTCGGGCGCGCCGCTGATGGTGGCGTCGGCCGGTTCCGGCGCGGAAACCTCGGTCACCGCGAGATCCGGGCCGATGGCGATCCGCCAGTGCCGCTCGCCCGTGGTGATCAGCAGCGTGCGCGGCGGAGCGTCCCGCAGCTTCTTGTTGCGTGGCAGGAACCCGATCAGCAGCTCGTCGACGCCGTCCGCGGCGAAGGCCGGGTCGATCCGCGATGGGCGGCCTGCCGCCTGTTCGGCGTCCACCCGGTGCACGGCGGTTTCGTGGGCCTGGCGGCGGGCCCAGAAGGCAAGCGCGCTCGGCGCGGGCAGGAAGGTGAAGCAGTCCAGGTCGGCCGGGGCCGCTTCGAGCGTTTCGACCAGATCGCGGTGGCCGGTCCGGAACCAGTCCACGATCTCCCCGTCGGCCGGGGTCGTGGTGTCGGTCATGATCCCGCGCAGTTGCCCGGCACCGGCCCGGTCGACCTGCCCGGCGACCATCGCGCCCGCCCAGCGATGGATCCGCCCGACGTGCGCCAGCAGGTCGCGAAGCTGCCACTCCGGGCAGCCCGGCACTTTGGCATCCGGCGAGGTCGCGGCGGCGATCTCGGCGAGCAGTTCCCCGTCGGCCCGCAGGGCCTTGATCCAACTCGGCACGTCCACCCAGCCATCCTGGCACGAACCTGTCGGGGCCGGGCCGTAGGCTGGTGGGGTGGCTGACCCGTCTACCTATCGTCCTGCGACGGGCACGATTCCGGACGCACCCGGCGTGTACAAGTTCCGGGACGCGACCCGACGGGTGATCTACGTCGGCAAGGCGAAGAGCCTGCGCAGCAGGCTGAACTCCTACTTCGCCGACCTGGTCAACCTGCATCCGCGCACCCGCCAGATGGTCACCACCGCGGCCAGCGTCGAGTGGACCGTGGTGTCCACCGAGGTCGAAGCCCTCCAGCTGGAATACAACTGGATCAAGGAGTTCGACCCCCGGTTCAACGTCCGCTACCGCGACGACAAGACCTACCCGGTGCTCGCGGTGACCATGCCCGAGGAGTACCCGAGGCTCGCGGTGTACCGGGGCCCCCGGCGCAAGGGCGTGCGGTACTTCGGCCCGTACGCGCATGCCTGGGCGATCCGGGAAACGCTCGACCTGCTGCTGCGCGTGTTCCCGGCGCGCACCTGCTCGGCGGGCGTGTTCAAGCGGCACGGCCAGATCGGCAGGCCCTGCCTGCTCGGCTACATCGACAAGTGCTCGGCGCCGTGCGTCGGCCGGGTCACCGCCGACGAGCACCGGCAGATCGTCGAGGACTTCTGCGACTTCCTCTCCGGCAAGACCGACGCCATGGTGCGCAGGCTGGAAAAGCAGATGCAGCAGGCCTCCGACGAGCTGGAGTTCGAGCGCGCGGCGCGACTGCGCGACGACATCTCCGCGCTGCGCCGGGCCATGGAGAAGCAGGCCGTCGTACTCGGCGACGGCACCGACGCGGACGTGGTCGCCTTCGCCGCCGACGAACTCGAAGCCGCCGTGCAGGTCTTCCACGTGCGCGGCGGCCGGGTGCGCGGCCAGCGCGGCTGGGTGATCGAGAAGGGCGAGGAAAGCGACATCCCGAGCCTGGTCGGCCAGTTCCTCAGCCAGTTCTACGGCGAACAGGCCGCGCTGGCCGAAGAGTCGGACAGCGGCGGATCGGGCAGCCCGGTGCCGCGCGAGGTGCTCGTCCCGGAACTGCCCGAGGACGTCGACGCGTTCACCGAGTGGCTGTGCACGTTGCGCGGTTCCCGCGTCGATCTGCGCGTGCCGCAACGCGGTGACAAGCGGGCGTTGATGGAGACCGTGGCCCGCAACGCCGCCGAGTCGTTCACCCAGCACAAACTGCGCCGGGCCGGCGATCTCACCGCGCGTTCGGCCGCGTTGCAGGAGTTGCAGGACGCGCTCGGCCTGGATTCCGCGCCGTTGCGCATCGAATGCGTTGACATCAGCCACATCCAGGGCAGCGACGTGGTCGCGTCGATGGTGGTGTTCGAGGACGGCGTCGCGCGCAAGTCCGAGTACCGCCGCTTCGCCATCCGGGAAGGCGCGGACGGCGGCGACGTCGGCTCGATCGCCGAAGTGACCCGGCGCCGTTTCGCCCGCTTCCAAGCCGAAACCGCAGCAGAAGAGGACGCTCACCCGGAGTCAGACGGCCCGCCCGGCATCGACCCGAACACCGGTCGCCCGCGCAAGTTCGCCTATCCGCCCAACCTCTACCTCGTCGACGGTGGCGCGCCCCAGGTCGCGGCGGCCTCCGACGTGCTCGCCGAACTCGGCATCAACGACGTCGCGGTGGCCGGCATCGCGAAACGACTCGAAGAGGTCTGGCTGCCGGGGGAACCCGATCCGGTGATCTTGGGTCGAACCAGTGAGGCCATGTATCTGGTGCAGCGCGTGCGCGACGAGGCGCACCGCTTCGCCATCACTTTCCACCGGCAGAAGCGGTCCAAGCGGATGACGACGTCCGCGTTGGACGATGTGCCCGGCCTCGGACAGACCAGGAAGACCGCGTTGCTCAAGCATTTCGGCTCGCTGAAACGCCTCCGATCCGCCACTGTTGACCAGATCAGCGAGGTACCCGGGGTCGGGAGGCGCACCGCGGAGGCAGTCCATGCGGTGCTGACCGGGGCCACGCGAGATGATGCGCGGGTCGGTAACGGCGGGGACGTGACTGGGGACAGCACTACTGGAGGCGGAACGTGAGTACGGAGACTTCTGGCGGCCCGGGGCAGCCGCCCGCATCGGGGGTCGAGGTCGCGGTGGTGACCGGCCTGTCCGGGGCCGGACGCAGCACGGCGGCCAAGTGCCTTGAGGATCTCGGCTGGTTCGTGGTGGACAACCTGCCGCCCGAACTCGTGGCCACCATGGTCGAGCTGGGCGCGCAGGCGCGCGGCGCCATCACCAAGGTCGCCGTCGTGATGGACGTGCGCAGCCGTGCGTTCACCGACGACCTGGCCGCCATCATCAAGGACCTGGACACCCGCGGCTACAAGCCACGCGTGCTGTTCCTGGAAGCCACCGACGACGTGCTGATCAGGCGGTTCGAGCAGGTGCGCCGGACGCACCCGATGCAGGGCGACGGCAGGCTGGCCGACGGGATCAAGTCGGAACGGCACGTGCTGATGCCGCTGCGTGAACAGGCCGACCTGGTGCTGGACACCACGTCGCTGTCCGTGCACCAGTTGCGCGACAAGATCGAGGACGCCTTCGGTTCCGAGACCAGCGCGCGCACCAAGGTCACCGTGCTGTCCTTCGGCTACAAGTACGGCCTGCCGATGGACGCCGACCTGGTCATCGACGTGCGCTTCCTGCCCAACCCGTTCTGGATCCCGGAACTGCGCGAACAGACCGGCCTGGACACCGACGTGCGCAACTACGTGCTGTCCCAGGAAGGCGCCGAGGAGTTCCTGGACCGTTACTACGACCTGCTCAAGCTGATCGGCGCCGGCTACCAGCGCGAGGGCAAGCGCTACCTGACGCTCGCGGTCGGCTGCACCGGCGGCAAACACCGCAGCGTGGCCATTTCCGAGGAGCTGTCGCGCCGGCTGAGCAGCGACGACCGGATGGCCGTCAAGGTCGTGCACCGGGACCTGGGCCGCGAGTGACCGATCCGATCCAGCCAACCCCACCGTTGAAGGCAGTAGCGCTCGGCGGCGGACACGGTCTGCACGCGACCCTGACCGCCCTGCGCACGATCACCCCGGACGTCACGGCGGTCGTCACCGTCGCCGACGACGGCGGTTCCTCCGGGCGGCTGCGCCGCGAACTGGGCCTGCTGCCACCCGGCGACCTGCGCAAAGCCCTGATCGCGCTGGCCGAACCCGAACAGGACGACTGGTCCTCGGTGTTCGCGCACCGCTTCGGCGGCACCGGCGCGCTGGCCGGCCACGCGGTCGGCAACCTGCTGCTGGCCGGCCTGCTCGAAGTCCTCGGCGACCCGATCGCCGCGTTGCGCGAGGCCGGGAGGCTGCTCGGCGTGCGCGGGCGGGTGCTGCCGATGTGCACCGATCCGCTGGACATCGAGGCCGACGTGACCGGCCTTGACGACGACATCAAGGCCACCCGGCGCATCCGCGGCCAGGTCGCCATTGCGACAACCCCCGGCCAGGTCCAGCGGATCAGACTGCACCCGACCGGCCGGCCGGGAGAGTTGCCGGTTGCCTGCCCGGAAGCGGTCGACGCGGTGCTCGGCGCCGATCTGGTTCTGCTCGGGCCCGGGTCGTGGTTCACCAGTGTGCTGCCGCATCTGCTGGTGCCCGGTCTGCACGAGGCGCTGGTGTCCACTTCGGCCCGAAAGGTCGTCATTCTGAACCTGGTCCCCCAACCGGGGGAGACCGCCGGGTTCTCCCCTGAGCAGCATCTGGACGTACTCTGCGAACACGCACCACGCTTGCGGGTCGACGCGGTGATCGCCGACGTCGATTCCGTGGCAACGCCGGACCGGCTCGTCCGGGCGGCGGGTGTGGCCGGTGCCCGGACCCACCTGTTGCAGGTGGCCGCGCCCGGCGCACCGGATCGGCACGACCCGCTGGCTTTGGCGGAAAGCCTGCGGGCAGCGTTGGATTGGCCCGCGGGGGGCGCGGGAACAGCACAGGACAGGTATCAGTTGGTACCCGTTGTTCCGGGGGAGCGGGACGGCGAGGCGGACGGGGAGGAGTACACCGGTGGCGATGACCGCTGAGGTCAAGGACGAGCTGAGTCGTCTGACCGTCACCAAGACCTGTTGCCGGCGGGCGGGAGTGGCATCGCTGCTCCGCTTCGCCGGC
>DATFHN010000062.1:0-5134 GCA_035248365.1 Pseudonocardiaceae bacterium
ACAACCCGGTCACGCCCAAGCGGGTCACCCAGGCCGTCCAGAAGGACATCCGCGGCAAGGTCGCCATGCTGCTCTCGGTCGGGGGCGCCGCGTGGGCCGCGCGTGACCCGTACTGCGGTGGCGGCCTGCTCGACACGATCCCGGACCGGCCGGTCTATGACGAGGATGGCCCCACCGGCGACACGTCGCCCGGCCTGGCCACCGCGTTGACGGACATTTTCATCGAGTCGCCCGAGATTGTGAATTGGTTCACGACCTCGGGGAAGTACATGAAGTGGCTCACGCTGGCGACGGTGCTACAGCCGCTGCTGGTCAAGCTCTGGGCGCATCACATCTCCCACTCGGTCAAGGACGAGCAGGCGCCGCCGGACTGGAGCATGTATGCCGCCCACTGAGGTCGTCGACGCCGTTCGCGACGACCAGGACCAGGCCACGGGCCAGCAGGAGAGCGCGCCGCTACCGCGCGCCCCCTGGTCCGCGGTCTGGCCCGAATTCATCCGCCAGTGGGGATACCAAGACGGCAAGTTCGAGCCTGAGCACCTGGAGATCCTGGGCCCGACCGGAAGCGGCAAGACCTACCTGGAAGCGACGATCTTGCAAGAGCGCGTGGCCGCGCGAAAGTCCGCGGTTGTGTTCATTGCGACGAAAAAAGTCGACGCCACGATCATGAAACTGGGCTGGCCGATCGTCGACAACTGGGCCGGGGTCAAGCAACACCGACAGGTCATCTTTTGGCCGCGTACCAAGGCAATCGGCGAGAAGCGAGACGCCTACCTGGAAGCGAAGATCTTCGATCTGCTGTCCCGTCTCTGGGCGGCCGGCGTGAAGCTCATCGTCGTTTTCGACGAGATCAAGAAGATCGAGGAGCTGTCCCGCCGGATCAAGGCCCTGATCGCCATGTTCTGGCGCGAGGCCCGCTCGGCGGGAATCACCATGCTGGCGATGAAACAGCGCGGCCAGGGCGTGTTGCGCGACATGCACAGCGAGGCCGCGTGGATCGCCGCGTTCAAGCCCAAGCACGAGGAAGACGCGAAGTTCGTCGGCGCCGCCATGGGCAGCTGGCGCACGTGGCTGCCAGTCCTCCAGTCGCTCAACCGCGACAAGCGGGAATTCGTGCTGCTCCACTCCGTGACCGGCGAGGCCGTCATCTCCTGGGTGGACATCCCCCTGAAACCAGCCGCCAAACAACCCAGCGGCGTCTACGGAAAGCGAGGGCAGTGACGATGCCACTGCGACTTGGCGCGGCCGTGCACGTGTTCGTGAGCGTGCTCATCCTCGGCACGATGTGGCGCATGATCGCGATTCACGCGATCGCGTCGTCGAACCCCACCGTCTCCCACCTCGGCGCAGCCATGCGCATCCAGTACTGAGAGGACTAGACCACGATGCCCGCAGCTACTGCCGCGCCGCAGGCTCCCGCCAAGGCCGGCGCCACCAACTCCACCGGCCAGAACCCGTTCTGGCAGGCCAGCAACCTCTACGCGGAGAAGATCACTTCCATCGCCCAGCAGCCCACCGCGGCCTCGGCGAACCTTTTTCAGAACGTCAACCCGGGCAACTTCTTGCGCGGCTGCCGCTTCATCGTCCGGTCGGACGGCACCGGTACCGGCGTGCCGACCGCGGACAACCCGGGCGTGACCTTCCAGTCAATGGATCTTGAAAATGTGGATGGCGGAGAAATTCTCTATCCAATGGGGGGTTACGCGCACATCCAGGCCGAACGCTACTGCCGTCCGTGGAACCTGGACCCGACCGTCGCCTACGACTACAGCCGCTCGGCCAACCCCTCGTTCAGCTTCTTCCTCGAACCTGAGATCAGGCTGACCGCCGGCGTTTTGTCCAACACGGACGCCCGCTCGCTCTACAAGTACAACTGGACGCTGAACACCGCGGCGTCGATCACCTCGGGCACCGCGCCGGTGATCACCGTGACGTCCTATCTGGACGCATGGGGCCAGCCCGACCCGCAGGACCTGGAAGGCATCCCGAACCAGCCCCTGCCGCCCGGCCTCGCGTTGCAGGTCAAGCGGCGCCACCAGGCCGGCGTCACCCTCCAGGCCAGCGGCACCGACAACATCTTCCAACTGGTCAACACGGGCAACGCGATCCGCGTGATTCTCGCGATCGTCCGCGACTCCAACGGTGTCCGCCAGGACGGTCTGTCCGACCCGATCCGCTGGCAGCAGGACAACCGCAACCTCGGCGTGTTCTCCCCGGACCAGCTGTTCCAGTGGATGAACGAGCAGTACAACGACTACACCATGGGCTCCCGGCCCCCGGGCGTCTACGTCTGGCCCAGGTTCTTCAACCCCGGCCAGCTGACCGGCCAGGGCTGGCTCTACACCAACAATGCCACCAAGTTGACCTTCGAGACCGCCACCGCGTCCGGCCTGGCCGCCGGCACCGGCACCGTCGAATTCGTGACTGACGAGGTGTACCCGGTGATGGCGACCGTGCCGCCGGACCTGCTGGAAATCTGAGGCCCCCCAATGGGATTCCGTGTAGCAACACCCGACCCGACAGCGGGTTACAACCGCGCCACCGATTGGCCAACGTCGGGCGGCGCGGGATCAGCCAGTGGATATGGAGCAGGCATGGGTTTCTCACAGTTCGCCAACAGCACGATCAACACCGACACGAGCGGCAACACCGGCGGCTGGCACCCCACCGTGCTGTGGATGCTCGGCTTCGTCGTCGGCGAAATGATCGCCTTCCACCTCCTCTCGCGCGTGCTGAACATCTGAACGGAGCATCGAATCATGTTGAAGGACAAGCGTTTCTGGGTGGGATTCCTGGTCGCCTACGGCCTGGCCGTGGTCTTCCCCCCGACCAAGCTGCTCACCCTGGGCAAGGGCATGGGCAAGGGCAACAGCGGGAGCTGACCATGGGCGTCGTCAAAGCGGCGGAACACGGCACCATGCTCGCGTTCGGCATCGTGTTCCTCTGGCTGGGCGGCTTCTGCCTGTTCATCGCACTGATGTCCGGCAAGATCTCCGCGCTGTCCACCGGCACGGATTCCTCGGGCAAACCGCAGGGCCCCAAGGACGTCAGCCAGCTCGCTACCTCGCTGGCGCAGGGCATCCAGGCACAGGAGACCGGTCCCACCAACGCGCTGACCGCCGGTATAGGCGGTCCCGTCAACCACTGAGGACACGATGACAGTCGCGATTCCCGCTGTGGCGGAAGGTGCGAGCGAGGCAGAAGCCTCGCTCGCAGGCCAGGGCGCGGCCGGCGCCGCGGCACGCAAGAGCATTGGCGTGCCGAAGAAAACGCCGAGCGTGCCCGGCGCGGCGCCGGCCTCGCGCGGGAAGAACGGCGGCAAGACACCCGGCGCGAACGCACCGGGGCAGCAGAACAACGCGGGTACTGGCTCGCGCGGCTCCCGTAACGGCCGATCACGTTCCGGGTTCGGGAGCCTACGCGGGTTCAACACCACCGCTGCCGCGGGGAAGGGCAGCGGCGCGCACCGCATCGTCATCGCCGAGTTCATCGCGTGCGTGGTCCTCATCGGCGCCTCGCCGCTGCTGACCCGCCAATCCACCAACGGCCACCTCTATGTGGCCAACGACTTCCTGCGCATGACCGGCGTCTGTGTCCTGTTCTTCATCCTCGCCCTGATGTCCAACAGTCCGCAGATGTCCCGCTTCGCCGCGGCGTTCGGTGGGCTGGTCACGCTCGGCGCCCTCTACAACGCCTCGGCCGCGATCACCGCGCTGGCTGAGCTGTTCACGAGGAAGGCCAAATGAGCAAGGCGGATGTGGGCGAGCTGTTCATCGGCGCGGTGTATATCGCCATTCTCTTCTCCCTGGTCCGACCAGGGGCCCCCTCGTCCGGTCTGATCTCGTCGGTCTCCAGTGCCCTCGTCGGCCTGGTCGGCACGGTCACCGGCTACACGTAGAAAGGATCTTCCCCATGGGTAAGGACGTGGGCACTTTCCTGGTCGGCGCGGTCTATCTGAGCGTGCTGTTCGTTCTGGTGCGCCCCGGCAGCCAGGGCCCGACGCTCGTGAGCAACGTGGCGGACGGGTTCAGCAACATCCTCAAGGCCGGCACCGGCGGCGGGAGCTGGTAATGGCCCCCACTGCGCTGCACGGGCGCACCCAGCGCTCACCGACCGCGCCCCGCCCGGCGGCTGGCCGGCCGCAGCAATCCCAGGTGGCTGTGCCGTGGCCGCAGACCTCGGCCTCGGTTGCGCCGCCGCCGCGGTTCAAGCCCCCGCAGATCACCGCGCCGCGGCCGTGGCAGGCCCCGAACCAATCGCCGCAGTGGCGCGAGGGTGACAACACCAACGACCAGCTGATCCACCGGTCACGGCATCCGTGGTGGTTCCTCGGCAAGGTCGTCGCCGGCCGGATCAGCTCGATGCATGACCCGCAGCTGGACGGCCCCGCGCGCCCGAGCCTGCACTTGCGCAACGTGACCTGGAACTGGCAGGTCGGTACCGGCTCGGCCTACACCGACGACCTCACCCGGCCCTACACGGGGCTGGGCGAGCAGGGATCGGGCTGGTCGCCCATCTACGGGGGCACGCCCGGGTTCTATCGGGAGGGCCCCGGCGGTATGCCGGTCGGCGACCCGTCGCAGGGCCCCGGCCGCGTGTTCGCCGGCCCCCCGCACGGCCTGCACACCGACACCCCGCCGAACTACGCCCAGACGCTGGCCGGCTACCGGGCCCGCCCGCAGATGGTCCCGGGCCGCGTCGACCGACTGTCCAACTCGCGGATCGCTGGCCAGAACTACAGCCAGTGGACCGTCCAGCAGGGAGGGACGGGCACCGGATGAAGGACGTACACGTCGCCTGTCTCGCCGCCGCCGGCCTAGCCGCACTGATCGGCTGGCAGTACTACAGCGAGCAGACCGACCAGCGGGCGCGCGGCGGGGCCGACCACGCCGCGCGCACCAAGGACTCCGGGATCTACGGCGCCGCACTGGACAACTCGCTCGGTCGGGTCACCCCGCAGAACTTCCTGTGGTGGGGCCCGTCCATGCGGCCACCGCACTGGACACCGCACCGGGTGCGCTACCCCTACACCCCGGGTTACGAACAGCAGCGGCTGATCTACGGCGCCCCCGGCTGCTGGAATGACACCGTGCCCAAGGCCGACCGTGGCTGGCTGTGGGCTCCGCCGGCGGAA
>DATFHN010000063.1:0-39045 GCA_035248365.1 Pseudonocardiaceae bacterium
GTTGTCGCGCGTCCTCGGTCCACGCCTCGAGGCGACCGCACACTGCGACCTTCCGTGCGGTGTGTACGACCCGGCGCAGGCCAGGATCGAAGCCGAGTCCGTCAAGGCGATCCAGGAGAAGTACCAGGGCAACGAGGACCCTGAGTTCCGCGCGCGTGCCATCGTGATCAAGGAGCAGCGCAGCGAACTCGTCAAGCACCACCTCTGGGTGTTGTGGACCGACTACTTCAAGCCCCCGCACTTCGAGAAGTACCCCCAGCTGCACGACCTGTTCAACCGGGCCACCAAGGCCGCCGGTGCCTCCGGCACCAAGGGCACCATGGACCCGGCCAAGGGCCAGGAGCTGCTGGACCTGATCGCCGAGATCGACAAGATCTTCTGGGAGACCAAGCAGGGCTGAGCCAACGGCTCGAAAGAGCCCTGACTGGCACTGACAGGTCTCGTCGTTTGCCGTTGCCGACCAGCAGACACCAGCTGGCGCTCCGGTGAGCACGACTCATCGGCCGGTGGCCGTGGGTTCGGACGTGTAGATCACCGTCCGGACTCCGCCATCGGCCGTTGTCGTCCTGCCCCGAGTCGCCAGGGCATTGATCAACTCATACATCCGGTGGTGATGGCGCGCCGCTGTGTTCGTGCGGCAGGATCTATGGTCGTGACGTGGCCACCGGCCGGGGGCCGGGAAGAGTGGGACCAGCTGCGCCCCGGCCTGCACATCGGAGAGCGGTTGATGGGAACGGTCGCGTGGCTGCCGAAGCCTGGCGCTATCGGTTTCGGCGTCCACCTGGGCCTGCCGATCGGCGGCTTCGTTGATGCCTTGCTGCTTCCCGATACCGCTGATCGCTGGCCGGAGATTGGGACCGTCGCGGACTTCGAGGTCTGGGCAATGGACAAGCGCCGCCCGCAGATTCGCCGGAGGCCCGTAGACCCGGCATACCTCAGGAGCGACTTCAACGAGTGGGTGCGTCGTTTCCGCTTGCACGCGGGAGACTCGATCCGTTGATCTCCGCGGTGAGATCAACGATGACTTCGACGAATTTCTGAGGATTGTCAGGTCAGCACGATAGCTGCGCGGTTCGACGCTGCGCTGACCAACGTGGTCCCGGTGCTTTCGTTCGCCGCGGTCGCCGAGGTGTATTTCGGTGCCGAAGATCGTGGGCAGAGCGCCGTGAGGCCGGTCGTGTTGTGCCTGGCCGCCGCCGTGGCGGGGCTGGAACGCCACGACGACTGCCGGCGCCGCTGAACTACGTGCACGCCCGATTATGTGTACGCCTCGGTCTGGTCGTCGACGCGCTGCTGGTCGTCGGCGAGTAGACCGCCTTCGAGTGCTACGAGGTCAAGGGGATGCTCGTGGATGAAGGTGATGAAGTCAGGAAGCCGGTAAGCGGCGGCGACCGCCGCGTTGATCCTCTCGAGCATCATGCGCTTGGCGGCGATCTTGGCGCCCTGAGGCACGTGCACCATGAACACGGGCCTGGCCGGCTCCGAGCCGAGGAGTCCGTTCTGGCTTACGCTGTCGAGCGGCCACTCGCGCAGGAAGATCCGCGTGTCGTCAGGGAAAGGGTAGGCCTCGCGCAGAGCTTCGTAGATCGCTTTCACCAGCTCCCTTTTTCCGTCGATGTCAGGGCCAGCAGGCACGTCGAGATATCCGATGGGCATATCATTTCTCCTTCAGTAGAACAGTGCACGTGTGGGGAAGCCGTGCTCAGTTAGGGCGGTGGTTCGGGCCGTCGGCGAGGTGGTGGTCCGGCCAACCTCTCGTGTCGTTCGAGCGGGACGAGCACCACGATCGGCGGTCGATGAGACACCGTTATGGCAGTGTTTGCTGAAGTCTTGCCGGATTTTGTCGGTGGCCCCGGCTAACGTGCGGACGCGTGAATCGCACGGATCGGCTCTACGCCATCGTGGAGGAGTTGCGCGCGGTCGCGCCGCGTCGGCGCAGCGCCCGTGAGCTGGCCGCCCGATATGAGGTGAGCGTGCGCACCATCGCGCGCGACATCGACGCGCTGACTCAGGCAGGCGTACCCATCTATGCCGACACCGGGCGGCGTGGTGGGTACACCCTGGACAAGGCCATGACCCTGCCACCGCTGAACTTCACGCCCGCCGAGGCGACCGCCGTCGCGGTAGCGCTCGACCAGGCCGACGCGACACCATTCGCACGAGCTGCGCGCAGTGCCATTCACAAGATCGTCACGGCCATGTCGGCGCGCGACGCCGCGGCCGCCCGCGACCTGGCCAACCGGGTCCAACTGCTCGATCGGCCACAGGAGGTGCGGCAGTCGGTTCCTTCGGTGATCCAGGACGCCATCGTCGACCGCTCGGTGCTACGGCTGACCTATCTCGACAGGGACGGCACCCACACCGAACGCGAGGTTGAACCGGTGTCGTTCACCACCGTGCGTGGGCGATATTGGTATCTCCTCGGCTGGTGCCGGCTGCGTCTGGCCGCGCGGGCCTTCCGTATCGACAGGATCCTCGCCGCCCAGGCCACCGGCGAGCCCACGCCGCCCCACCGCTACGAAGACTTCACGCTCCGAACGTGTGACCTCATCGACCACGCCCCCGCCTTCGAACCGAGTCCGCAAGCTTGATCTGGCCGAGAGACACCAGATGTCCCTCCGCCAGTGCTCGGGTGTGCAGCCGGACCTGAGAGGGTGGGCGGCGGTCGGCGTGGCGGTCCGGCTCGATGTCGGCGTTCTGAACCGGATGGGCACAATGGCGCGGTGAAATGGAGCCGCGCGGTTCATCATCTTGAGCAGCTTGCCGAGACCTGCACGAAAATGCTGGACGGGCCATCGGACATCTACCGGATTCGCGTCCGGCAGTTGTGGACGTTCGGCGAAATGCTCGATCGCGAGCATGACCTCGAGGTGGTTCCGGTTGCGCTCGCGATCGATCTGCCGGTCGACGAGGTGGCGTGGCTGACCGACCCGCACGGGGCGGAGCATTGGGCGAACGCGACTCGGTTGAACCGCAATCCGTTCAGCGTGCGATGGCGGTCGATACACGCGCCGGTGTGGAATCACGAGATCGAGCGGCCTGCCAGGTTCTGGGACGCGGATGACGGCATCGTCGAACCGGTGTTGGACGCGTTGCGCGCGGGCGAGGGCGAGCGGGTGCGGGTCGAGGCGCCCTCGGAAGAGGAGTTCGACGCGCGGATGGCCGATGAGTTGGCGGTGAGCCTGGCCGCGGTGCGGCGGTGTACCGAGATCTATACGGATCGGCGCTGGAAGCCGGGCAAGCTGACGCCGCTCGCGGATGCGCTGTGGCTGGCCAACGAGGGTTATCTGGATGTGTTGGATGCCAGGGGGCGAGCTGAATGAGTTCGGGATTTCGGACACTGTCGGGTCAGTGTGGCGTGGATCGCGTCCGTTCGAACGGTGCCGAACACCCTGGCTCCCTACGATGTCCAGGTGGCTTCCGACGAGCAACAACCGCTGATCTACGTACTCCGCCACGGCCAGACACAATGGTCACTGACGGGCCAGCACACCGGTCGCACCGACATCCCGCTGACCACCGAGGGTGAGCAGCAGGCGCGCCGCGCCGGGCTGGTGCTCAGCCACCTGCGCGGCACGCATCTGCCGCCTGCGCTGGTGCTGTCCAGCCCGCGCCAGCGCGCCCAGCACACCGCCGCCCTGGCCGGGCTGCACGTGGACGAGGTGACCGAAGAGCTGGCCGAGTGGGATTACGGCGAGTACGAGGGCCTGACCACCGACCAGATCCGGGAGAACGTGCCGGACTGGAGCGTGTGGACGCATCCGATCCCCGGCGGCGAGACCGCGGCGCAGGTGACCGAGCGGGCCAGCAAGCTGCTGGACCGGGTCACCGCGGCGATGACGCACGGCGACGTGATCCTGATCGGGCACGGGCATTTCAGCCGGGTGCTGATCGCGGCGTGGCTGGGGTTCAAGGCGACCGAGGGCGTCCAGTTCGGGCTCGACCCGGCCGGGACGACGGTGCTCGGTTCGGAGCGGGGTGCGCGGCAGATCGCTCGCTCGAACATTCCGGCCTGGAACCCGGATACCGATGGTTGAGTCAGGGCAACGGGTTCGGCGGGCCGAACCGTCCGATGTGGAGCAGATCGTCGAGTTGTGCCGGGGGCTCGCGGTCTACGAGCGGGCGCCCGACGAGTTCCGGATGACCGTTGAGCAGTTACGCGGTGCGTTGTTCGGGGCGGAGCCGAAGGTGTTCGCGCATGTGGCGGAGAACACCGATGGCGTTGTCGTCGGGTGCGCCGTGTGGTTCCTGACCTTCTCGACCTGGGACGGCGTGCACGGGATCTACCTTGAGGATCTCTACGTCACGCCGGAGCAGCGCGGCAGCGGGCTCGGGTTCGAGTTGCTGGTGGAGCTGGCCAGGGAGTGTCTGCGCAACGGCTACAGCAGGCTGCAGTGGGTGGTGCTGGACTGGAACACGCCGTCCATCGAGTTCTACGAGAAGCTGGGCGCCAAGCCGATGGACGAGTGGCTGACCTATCGACTCAGCGGGGACGCGCTCACCGCGCTCGGCAGCCGCTGAGACGCATTTCTCAGCATTTTATTGGGTGAATCAGGCACCCGGACTCAGGTTGGCACGTTTTCCTGGACATACCGGGCGACAACGTCCGGTACGGCCGAGGAGGTCACCGATGCTGGCCAACCACCCGCTACCCATCGTCCTGCCGCACTGGGACCAGGCCAGCGAGCGCGGGCCGCGCCAGGTCAACGCCGACGCCACGGCGGTGTACACCGACCCGGAGACCGGGGTGACCGCGTACGTGGTGGCGGATGGCGTCGGGGACGACCTCGTCGCGGCGCGCACGGCGACGATCGCGGCGGAAATGGCCGCGCGGATCGGCGCGGTGCAGGGACCGGTGGCGGGCATTCTGGCCGCTCAGGAGGTCGTGCAGGCCAACGACGACGGCGGCGACTGCGTGCTGGTGGTCGCGGTGCCGGGGGTCGGCCCGACGCGCACCGGATGCGACGTGGCCTGGGTCGGCGACTGCCGGGCCTACCACTGGAACGGCCGGATCCTGGAGCAGATCACCAACGATCACACGGTGGCCGAGTACTTCCGCGCCCACAATCAGCCGACCACGCCGAGGATGGAGCACCTGGTCACCACCAGCGTGCGCACGGCGGCCGCGGAGCGGATCGGCCGCACGCGGACCAGCATCGCGAACTCGCGGTTGCTGCTGTGCACCGACGGCGTACACAAACTGGTGGATCTGAGGCGGATCAGGACGGTGCTGGATCAGCCGATTCCGCCCGCCCGCGCGGCGAGCGCGCTGGTCACGACCGCGCACCAGTTGGGCAGCAAGGACAACGCGACGGCGATGGTGATTGATTCACCCATCTCGGCGGTATCGAACAACGCCGCTTGAGGGAATACCTGCGTCGGGCCCTGCTCACCGGGAGGCGGTGAGCAGGGCCCGACTTTCTGGTGAAAAGCGGGAACTATCGATCAGAAGGCGCCGAGGCCCTGCGGGGAACCGAGACCGGTCGGACCGTCCCAGCCCTTGCCCGCGTTGCACACCGAAGCGCTCAGACCGGCGTAGTTCCGGCACTGGTCCTGCACTTCGTTGTTGCCCGAGGTGATGTCGCGGAAGTTCGACGCGGCCGAGCTGTACAGCGTGTTCGGGCCGAGCAGGCTCGACGGGACACCGGCCCGGGCGAACAGGCCCGCGATGTAGGGCGAGGACGCGCTGGTGCCGCCGACGACCGCCCAGTTCGGCGGCTGGTGGCTGAAGGGCGCGTAGGTGTCGTAGATGGCCAGTGGGGTGGCAGGCGACGCGTCGGCCGACACGCTCGCGGTGGCCAGGTGGTTGTTGCAGGCCTTGGTGACCGCGGCAGGCTGACCGTTGGCCGCCTTGAAGAAGGTCTCGCAACCGCTGCCTGCCGCACCGTTGCCGCTGTCGACGCCCCAGGCCTTCTCCGACCAGCTGCTGCCGCTCTTGGTCAGCTGGGTGCCACCGACGCCGATGGCGTAGGGCAGGTCCGAGGGCCAGGAGGTGTGCGTGCCGCCGTTGAAGCCGCTGTCGCCGGTGGACACTTCGATGGCAACGCCGGGGTGGTTGAAGTCGGCGAGGTCGGTGCCGCTGGTGGACTGCGCGGTCGCGGTGTAGCCGTAGCTGATGCTGACGGTCTTGGCCCCGGCGGAAACCGCGGTGGACACGGCCTTGGAGAAGTCGTTCATCGACGTGTTGCCGTCGGTGACGCCGTCCTGCCAGGGAACGGAGATCTCCAGGATGTGGCAGGTCGGGCAGGCCGCGGAGGCCATGTCGACGTCGAGGGCGGTCTCGACCGCGATCTCTTCCTCGGCCTGCGCGCCCTGGCCGCTCTTCTGCGGCGCGGGCTGGTTGCCGCCGGTGTAGTTCTCCAGCTTCAGGCAGCCGCTGGCCGTGGTGCACGCGGGCAGGCCGAAGGTCTTGCGGTAGGTGGCCAGGTCGGCAGCGAGGCTGCCGTCGACACCGGCGTCGATGATCGCGATGGTCGCGGTCGACGAGGAAGCGCTGGTGATCTTGTAGGCCGACGCGAGGTCGGCGGGACCGTAGCCGCTGGGGGCGGCGGTGGTCAGTGGCTTGTTGGCGCCCTTGGCCTCGGTGACCAGCACGGATTGGCAGTGCGCGCACACCGGGCGGGTGCCGTGGTCACTCAGCAGGGTGCCGCTGGTGACTTCGTGATGCAGCTGCGCGGCCTGTGCGAGCGCGGCAGCCGAGGCGCCCGCGTCGGGTGTCGACGTCTGCGCCGTTGCGACAGTGGGCAGTACGAAAGCGGCCGATGCCGCGAGCACGGCCACCACCCGCGTCGTCCAGCGAACTGTCACTGTCCTCGAAAGGGACACAGTTCCTCCATTGGGGGGATTGGATTGTCACCGACAGTTCGTCGTTGCGCGGTTGCAGGAACACAACAACGAATGCGTTACCCGATGGAGTTTCACTGAGGCGTGAACGAACGAATACCCATCGTTGGAGGGTTGTTGGGCAGTCGTTGGGAGGCAGTTGTTCACATTGACCGTTTTTCACGGTCGCGGCAGTGACCGCCAGTTGCCCAACGTAGTCAGGTGACTACTCTTGCCGGAATCCGACCGCCCAGGCCCGCGCGGGCCGGGTGAACAGCGACACCAGCGTGACCACGCAGAACACCGCGGTGACCACCCCGACGACGACCTGCCCGGAGGGCCCGAACACGTACCAGGCCACGCCCAGGAAGATCAACTGGAGCACGGTGGCGGGCGTCCTGGTCCACGGCTGACCACGCAACAGTCCGACCGCGACGGCGATGATGGCCGCACCCATCACGGCGAAGAACCCGGCCTCGGCATAGAGGTTGCCGACCGCGCCCCTGGTGTGCGTGAACGCGCCGACCAGCACGGCGATCGCGTAACCGAACGCGGCGAGGCCCTGCAGGCCGACCAGCACGCCGGCGATCCGCACCGAGACCGGAACAGCGACCGAAGCACTGGATTCGTCAACCACGAGTGAAGATCCTTCAAAGACGGCGGCGACCACAGCTGGTAACACCGGTACACCGATCGTAGGCCACCCGGTCGGCCGATTCTTTCCGCCCGGTGGCAAGGAAAGATCGGTGCCAGCGCGGGTCCGCTTCGTCGGTGGGGCAGACGGGTCGTCTGGGTGCACTCACCAGCGCGGGGGCCGGGCCAGCGGCGCGACGAGAGGAGACGCCGACCTGTCCGGGTGGCCAACCACCCACCAAGGTCGGCGTGTGCGCTGGGTGACATGAGCGGCGTGTCTCACCGGATCGGCGCTTAGGCTGGCTGGGTGCTCGCGCTACTAGTGGTGAATCCGCAGGCCACGGCCACGACGCCGGCCGGCCGCGACGTGCTCGCGCACGCGCTGGCCAGCGACGTGAAGCTGGAGATCCTGGAGACCGACCACCGGGGACACGCGGCCGAGGCGGCCGCGCAGGCGGCGCGGGACGGATTCGATCTGGTCGTCGCGCACGGTGGCGACGGCACGGTCAACGAGGTGGTCAACGGGTTGCTGTCCGCGACCGACGCCGAAACTCCGATGCTCGGCGTCGTCCCGGGCGGATCGGCGAACGTGTTCGCGGGTGCGCTCGGGCTGCCGAGGGACCCGGTCGAGGCCACTCACCGGTTGCTCCAGGCGATCGAGACCGGGCGCAGCCGCACCATCGGTCTCGGGAAAGTGCAACTGGGCGAAGACGTCGAGCGCTGGTTCACCTTCAACGCCGGCATCGGCTGGGACGCCGAGGTGGTCGCGGCCGTGGAGAACCGGCGCAGCAAGAAGGCCAGCCCGGCCCTCTACCTGCGCACCACGGTCGCCCAGTACCTGCGGCAGCTGCGCGGCAAGCCTGCGCTTACCGTCGAACTCGATGGTGAACAACCGGTGACGGACATTCGACTTGCCTTTGTCTGCAATACGGATCCGTGGACCTATCTCGGTGACAAGCCGTTGCACCTGATCCCCGGTTGTTCATTCGATTCGGGGCTCGGGCTATTCGCGTTGAGCGGTCTCGCGCCCGGCACGATTGCTCGACACGCGGGCCAGGTGCTGCGTGGAGCGAGCCACCCGAAGGGCCGCAACCTGCTGTTTCGTGACGATGAGCCACACATCCGGGTGACTTCGGCCAAACCTTTCCGGGTTCAGGTCGATGGTGATCTTCTCGGCGAGCAAAACGAGGTACACTTTGTTTCAGTACCAGCTGCGCTGCGGGTTGCCCTCTAACCGAGGACTGTGACCCCGTCGTGACCTGGTAGCGACCGCGTGTGGCTCTTGGCTGATCACACCTGTCGCGCTACGAATCCGCGTTACCTGCTTGGTCGATCTTTCGGGTGAGTTCTCTCACCGGCTTGGTCAAACCCCCTTGACATCAGCGCGGTTCGTGAAAGTATTCACAAGCACCCCGATGACCCACCCACGACGAATGGCGTGCTGAAGCGCGCCTTGTGAGGAGCAACCGACAATGGACTGGCGCCACCGCGCGAGCTGTCGTGACGAGGACCCCGAACTGTTCTTCCCGGTTGGGAACAGTGGTCCCGCGCTGCTGCAGATCGCCGAGGCGAAGACTGTGTGCCGCCGCTGCCCGGTCGCTTCCAGCTGCCTTACCTGGGCGTTGGAGAGCGGTCAGGACGCAGGTGTTTGGGGCGGCATGAGTGAAGACGAGCGACGTGCCCTGAAGCGCCGCAACCGGACCAGGGCCCGGACCAACGCCTGACGTTGGCCGTCCCGGCCATGTCCTGGTTTTCCCCCCATAGACCAGGTATGCCGGATCCTAAGGCTGTTTCATCGCAGAGGGCCTGACATCGCGACCACGATGTCAGGCCCTTTCTGCTGCCCGCGCACAATCAGCGCGGCTGCCGCAACGGGACGCGCAGCACGGCCTCGGTGCCGCCACGTTCCCTGCGCCGCAACGACAACGAGCCGCGCAGTTCGCTGTCCACCAGCGTGCGCACGATCTGTAGCCCCAGCCGTTCGGTCCGCTCCAGCGAGAACCCGCGGGGCAGGCCCTTTCCGGTGTCGGAGATGACCACGTCCAGCCACTTGGCGCCGCGGTCGACGTGCAGCACCACTTCCCCGCGCTGCGGCGCCGGATAGGCGTGCTCGAACGCGTTCTGTAGCAACTCGGTGAGCACCAGGACCAGCGCGGTCGCCCGATCCGCCGACACCACGCCGAAATTGCCCTCCCGGCGCACCGAAACCCGCCCTTCGGTGCCGGCCAGGTCGCCCATCATCGGCACCACCCGGTCGACGAGTTCGTCGAGGTTGACCCGTTCGTCGACGGACTGGGCCAGGGTTTCGTGCACCATCGCGATGGACGTGACCCGGCGGACCGACTCGGTGAGCGCGTCGCGAGCGGACTCAGTGGACGTTCGGCGCGACTGCAACCGCAGCAGGGCCGCGACGGTCTGCAGATTGTTCTTCACCCGGTGGTGGATTTCCCGGATGGTCGCGTCTTTGGACAACAATTGACGATCGCGGCGTTTCAGCTCGGTGACGTCCCGCACCAGCACCAGCGCGCCGGCGGCCTTTCCCTTGGGCTGCAAGGGAAGCGCACGGAACAACACCGTCGCGCCGTGCCGGGCCTCGGCTTCGACGCGGGTGCTCGCCCGGCCGTCGAGCGCGTCCCGAATGCGGGTGCCGACTTCGGTGGCGTCGAAGGGATCGGCGATCAGCGAGCGGGTCAACGGCGAGAGGCGTACCCCGATCAGGTCAGCCGCATGCCCCATCCGGTGATAGGCGGACAGCGCGTTGGGGCTGGCGAACACGACCGCGCCGGACGCGTCCAACCGGATCAGGCCGTCGCCGACGCGCGGAGATGTATGCACGCCGGGTGATGGTTCGTCGCTGGGGAAGGTGCCGTCGGCGATCATCTGGCACAGGTCGGCGGCGCCGCCGAGGTAGGCGATTTCCAGCGAACTCGGCACCCGGGGAACGGCCAGATTGGTGTCCCGGCTGAGCACCGCGATCACCCGCTGCTGGAACACGACCGGGATGACCTCGCGGCGTACCGGCAGGCCGAGGTGCCAGACCGGGTCCTCCTCGCGGCAGATGTGCGCCTCGCGCAGCGCCCGCAGCAGTTGCGGGTGATCGGCGGTGCCGACCTGGGTGCCGACCATGTCCTCGGTGTACGCGGTCAGGCCGGTGGTCGGGCGCGCGTGCGCGATGCAGATGAACTGCTGTTCGTCGCCCTCGATGGGCAGTGGTGCCCAGAGGAGGAAGTCGGCGAAGGACAGGTCGGCCAGCAACTGCCATTCGGCCACCACGCGTTGCAGGTGGTCGACGGCGTCGCCGGGCAGCTTGGTGTGTTCGGCGAGCAGATCGGCGAGAGTCGACACCCGGACCATTCTGCCGCGCGCGGCATGCGACACTCGATGACGAGCAGCTACCAGCAAGGAGATATGAGCATGTCCAAGCGCGCCCGCAAGCGTCGCGACCGCAAGAAGTCCGGTCCCAACCACGGCAAGCGGCCGAACAGCTGAGTGCGACCAGAACACGCGAAACGGCCCCGGTGATTTTGCTCACCGGGGCCGTTCCGTACGTCAAGCGTTGTTTCAGCTGGTTTCCCGCCGCACCTCGACGCGCGTCTCGGTCACCTCGACGGTGGTGCCGTCCGCGCTGATCTGTGCCTTGCGCACCGTCTCGCGGATCGACTGGCGCACCCGCTCCTTGAAGCCCTCCGGCACCTTGTCCCCGCCGCACTTGCGGGCCAGCAGCAGCTTGAGCTGCTCCTCGATGCCGTACTGCTCAAGGCAGGGCGAGCACTCGTCCAGGTGCTCGACGAGCTTGTGGCGCTGCGTCGAGTCGCATTCGTGGTCGAGCAGCAGCCACACCTCGGCCAGGACCTGCGAGCAATCCGTCTCGTGCGGTTTTCCGCAGCTCACGACCCCGTCACCTCCTGGACGGACGGCTGGCCATTGCGCAGGAAACCGCGGTCCCGAGCCACGTCGGTGAGCAGATCGCGCAGCTGACGCCGGCCGCGGTGCAGCCGGGACATCACGGTGCCGATGGGCGTGCCCATGATGTCGGCGATCTCCTTGTAGGCGAACCCTTCGACGTCGGCCAGGTACACCGCCAGCCGGAACTCCTCCGGCAACTGCTGCAGTGCGGCCTTCACGTCGTTGTCGGGCAACCGGTCCATGGCCTCGACCTCGGCCGAGCGCAGCCCGGTCGAGGAGTGCTCGCCCGCCCTGGCCAGCTGCCAGTCGGTGATCTCGTCCGTCGCGGACTGCTGCGGTTGGCGCTGCCGCTTGCGATAGCCGTTGATGTAGGTATTGGTGAGAATCCGGTACAGCCACGCCTTGAGGTTGGTGCCCGCCGCGAACGAGGCGAAGGCCGCGTACGCCTTGAGGTAGGTCTCCTGCACCAGGTCCTCGGCGTCAGCCGGGTTGCGGGTCATCCGCAGGGCGGCCGAGTACAGCTGGTCGAGCAGTGGCATGGCGTCCCGCTCGAACCGTCCCGCGAGTTCCGCCTGGTCGGGCTCGGTCGCGGCGTCGATGGACGCCTCGATGGCCTTCTCGTCCAGGACGGGTGTCTCCTGTGGGGTCGATTCGGGCGTGCTGGCCTGACTACCTGGCACCTGGCTCCCTCCCCGCCGACCGGTAGTACGGCCGACGGCTACTGCCGGCGTCCCCCTCTTCGCTACTGCTGGGGACAGCAGAGAGGATACCCGGCCGGGTTCTGGGCGACTGCGCCCAAGCATTCGCGGGGTGTTTGCTACATCGACTACCACGTTCGGGCTCAACACAACCGCTCGCCTTATGATTCCCGGCTATGCCAGGACAGGGCACTCCGGCGACGGCGTTGCTGGCCAAGCAGCACGTGCCGCACACCGTGCACAGCTACGACCACGACGCGCGCAACGGCGCGGGTTACGGCCTTGAGGCCACCGAGGCGCTCGGGATTGCCGCCGAGCGGGTGTTCAAGACGCTGGTCGCCGAGGTCGACGGGGTGTTGACGGTCGGCGTGGTGCCGGTGGCGGGTCAGCTGGACCTGAAGGCGCTGGCCGCGGCGGTCGGTGGCAAGAAAGCCAAGATGGCCGAGGTCAGCGCGGCGGAGCGGGCGACGGGGTACGTGGCGGGCGGCATCTCGCCGCTCGGTCAGCGCAAACGCTTGCCGGTGGTGCTGGACGCGTCCGCCGAGCAGTTCGACACGGTGTTCTGCAGCGGCGGCCGACGCGGCCTGGAGATCGAACTGGCTCCCGCCGACCTGATCCGCCTGGCCGCCGCGAAGGTCGCGCCGATCGCTGGTTAGACCGGTACCGAGTCCAGCGGACGCAGCACCCGGCCCAGCCACTCCTGCACCGCGCGGTCGATGCCCTGCACGTCGCTCTTGAGCGAGTGGTCGCCGCGCAGCAGCACCAGCTCGCGGTGATGCGCCGGGTCGGGTCGCCCGAACGGGTCGGTTTCGCCCTGGATCACCAGGGTGGGCACCTCGACCGCGTCCAGTTCCGGCATCCGGGTGCGGTCCGGCTTGCCCGGCGGGTGCACCGGGAAGGCCAGGCACAACACCGCGACCGCCTGCCCATCCGACGCGGTCCGGCAGGCGACACGAGCACCGGAGGAACGACCGCCGAAGACCAGCGGCAGGTCCGGGAACCAGAGCGTGCCCAGCTGCTCGGCGACCGCGAGCCAGGCCGTGTCCAGCTGCTTGGCCGGAGCGGGAGCGCGCCGCCCGGCGACCCGATAGGGCTGCTCGACCAGCGCGACGTGCACGCCGGCGGCCGTTGCGGCGCGAGTGGTGGCGACCAGATCGGGCGCGGCCAGCCCGCCGCCCGCGCCGTGACCGAGCAGCAGGGCCGCACGGCCCTCCTCCGAGCAGTGCAGTTCGGCCCGGGCCGGTCCGTGCGGAGTCTCGATCAGCGTCGTGGTCATGACTTGCTCGTCGCCGGATCGAAGAGGGTGGGTTCCTCGTCCAGGTCAGGCGCGAGGTCGACGCGCTCGATCAGTTCCGGCCCGTTGTTGCGCACGCTGTTCACCGCGCTGGACACCGGCCGCAGTTCCAGCGACTCGATCAGCTCCAGGTCATGGCTGGTGAGCAGGTCGGTGACGTCGTCGAGGTCCGGGTCGAGCCAGCTCGCCCACTTGTCCTTGGGCAGCAGCAGCGGCATCCGATCGTGTACCTCGGTGAGCTGGCCGACCGCGTCGGTGGTGATGACCGCGCAGGTCACCAGCGGCGGCGCGTCCGGGTCGCCCTTCGGGTCGTGCCAGCTCGACCAGAGCCCGGCCATGGCCAGGCTCGCGCCGTCCGGCCGGGTCATGTACATGGGCTGCTTGGTGGCGCCGTCGCGCTTCCACTCGAACCAGCCGTCGGCCGGGAGGATGCACCGGCGCTTGCTCATCGACGTGCGGAAGGCCGGTTTGGTCGCGGCCGACTCGGCGCGCGCGTTGATCATCTTCGCGCCGATCTTGCGGTCCTTGGCCCAGTGCGGCACCAGTCCCCAGCGCATCACCCGCAGACTGCGTTCGGTCCGCTCCGGATCGGGCTGGCCCTCGGCGTCGCGCGGATGCCGCTGCACGACCGTGACCACCGGCTTGGTCGGGGCGACGTTGTAATCCGGCTTGGGGGCATCGAGGTCAGGCGCGTCGACCGCGTCGAACTCCGCCGCCAGCAGCGCCGGGTCCTTCTTCGCGGCGTACCTACCGCACACGGGCATTCACCCCTCATCGAGAGTTGCCTTACCGTGATCCTGACACGTTACGCCCTGGTGGGCGAGCGGTATGCGGGCCGCGCGGGTGGTGCGGGATCATCAAGGCATGACGCAACCATGGCCGGCACCGACGGCGACCGGTCCCGTGCGCACCGTCGTCGCGGTGCCCGGGTCCAAGTCGATCACCAACCGCGCGTTGCTGCTCGCCGCGCTGGCCGACGCGCCATCCGTGCTGCACCGCCCGTTGCGCAGCCGCGACACCGACCTGATGGCCGACGCGCTGCGCTCGCTCGGCGCGGACGTCGCCGAACTTCCGGGCGGCGACTGGCAGGTGACCCCACACGCCCTGCGTGGCCCGACCGCGATCGCCTGCGGCCTGGCCGGCACGGTCATGCGGTTCGTGCCGCCCGCCGCGGTGATCGCCGATGGCGAGATCGCCTTCGACGGCGACGAGCAGGCCCGCAAACGCCCGATGGACACGGTGCTCAACGCGTTGCGCGCGCTCGGCGCGGACATCACCGGCGACACCCTCCCGTTCACCGTGCACGGCACCGGCGAACTGGCCGGCGGCCCGGTCACCATCGACGCGTCCGCGTCCTCCCAGTTCGTCTCCGGCCTGCTGCTCTCCGGCGCCCGCTACACCAGCGGCGTGACCGTGCACCACGACGGCAAACCGGTGCCGTCCATGCCGCACATCGAGATGACCGTGGGCATGTTGCGCGAGGCCGGGGTCGAGGTCGACGACACCGAGCCGAACACCTGGCGGGTCGCGCCCGGCCCGATCGCCGGCCGCGACTGGGACATCGAGCCCGACCTGTCCAACGCCACCCCGTTCCTGGCCGCGGCCGCGGTCACCGGCGGCGCGGTCACCATCACCGGCTGGCCCACGACGACAACCCAGCCCGGCGACGGCATTCGCGACGTGCTCACCGACATGGGCGCCACCGTCACCCTCGACGAATCCGGCCTCACCGTCGCCGCGACCGGAACACTGTCCGGAGTGGACACCGACCTGCACGACATCGGCGAGCTGACCCCGACCATCGCCGCGCTCGCCGTACTGGCCGATGGGCCGTCCCGGTTGCGTGGCATCGCGCACCTGCGCGGTCATGAGACCGACCGGCTGGCCGCGCTGGTCAACGAGATCCGCGCGCTCGGCGGCGACGCCGAGGAGACCGAGGACGGCCTGATCATCCGCCCGCGCCCGTTGCACGGCGGCCCGTGGCGCGCCTACGCCGATCACCGGATGGCCACCGCAGGCGCGATCATCGGCCTCGTGGTGCCCGGTGTCGAGGTCGACGACATCGCGACCACCAGCAAGACCCTCCCGGATTTCCCCGGCATGTGGCGGAGAATGCTGGCCGCTTCGTCCACAATGGAGGTATCTGGCGCGTGAGCGGGCTAGCGGCGTGAGCGGCAGCGACTGGCGTCGGCTGGACGAGTCCGATGTGCGGATCCGGCCCGGCAAGGGGTCGAGGCCGAGGAGCAAACGCAGGCCGGATCATGCCGAAGCCAGCAGCGCCATGGTCGTCGGCGTCGACCGCGGCCGCTGGACCTGCGCCCTGCACCAGGACCCGAACCGGCTGATCGTGGCCATGCGCGCCCGCGAACTCGGCCGCACCCCGATCGTCGTCGGCGATCAGGTCGACCTGGTCGGCGACGTCACCGGCCAGCCGGACTCGCTGGCCAGGATCGTGCGGGTCGCGGAGCGCTCCAGCGTGCTGCGCCGCACCGCCGACGACACCGATCCGTTCGAACGGGTCGTGGTCGCCAACGCGCAGGAACTGGTCATCGTCACCGCGCTCGCGGACCCGCCACCGCGGGCCGGTTTCATCGACCGCGCCCTGGTCGCCGCCTACGCGGGCGGCCTGTCCGCGATCCTGTGCCTGACCAAGTCCGACCTGGCCAGCCCGAAGGAGCTGCTCGCCGCCTACGCCGACCTGGACGTGACCGTCGTCGTCACCAACCGCGACGAGCAACCGGACGCGCTGCGCGAGCTGCTCGTGGACAAGGTGTCCGCGCTGGTCGGCCATTCCGGAGTCGGTAAGTCGACATTGGTCAACGCGCTGGTCCCGGACGCGGCGCGGCGCATCGGCGAGGTCAGCTCGGTCGGCAAGGGCAGGCATACCTCGGTCACCGCGGTCGCGCTGCCGCTGCCCGAGGGTGGCTGGGTGGTCGACACGCCCGGTGTGCGCTCGTTCGGCCTCGCCCACATCACGCCGGCCGACATCGTCAGCGCGTTCGAGGAGTTCGTCGAACCCGCTGAGGAGTGCCCGCCGCTGTGCGGCCACCTCGGCGCGCCGCAGGACCCGGACTGCTACCTGGACGACGTGGTGGCCGAAGGCAAGGCGACCGCCGGGCGGCTGACCTCCCTGCGCAGGCTGCTGCTCTCCCGCGCCGGAATAGCCTCACCGGAAGGAACCGACAACACCCCGCCCACGTCAGAGGCTTACTGATACCGTCGGGGCAACGTCATGGCGGTCTGTCGCAAGGGGAATGGCGAAAATGCGGGCTAAGTCGTTGTTGGCCGGGGCGGTCCTGCTGGCCGGTCTGGGAGTGGTGGCCGGGTGTAGCAGCACGGTCGCGGGGTCACCGACCGCCGCGGGTCCAGGCGGCAGCCAGGGTGGTGGCGCGGGCAGTCAGCTCGGTTCCCAGGTGAAGACCGTCTCGGACCTGTCGAACCTGGTCGGCAACAGCGTCGAGCAGGCCGACACCGTCCAGGTGACCATGAAGAGCGGGGTGGGCACGACCACCGGCTCGATCAAGTTCGGTGACCCGGTCGCCGAGCACATGACGGTCAGCACAGCGGCGGGCAGCGAGCAGGTGCTGCTCGTGGACAACGTGTTCTACATGCAGATCCCGGGCATGCAGCAGCTCACCAACAAGCCGTGGATCAAGTTCGACCCGAGCAACACCTCCGACCCGACCAGCCAGCTCTTCGGCGCCCTGATCAACAGCATCAAGGAGAACGCCGACCCCAGCCAGATGATCAAGAACCTGGAGGCGGGTGGCACGCTGACCGGGACCGACACCGAGCAGCTTAACGGCCAGAGCACCACGCACTACAAGATCACCGTCGACATCGACAAGATGATCGCCAACCAGACCGACCCGACCATGAAGCAGATGCTCGGCCTCGCTGAACAGCAGGGCCTGCACAACTACCCGGTCGAAGTCTGGCTGGACAGCCACGGCCTGCCGCTGCAGACCACGATCAACATGCCCTCCCTGTCCGGCGCGCCCGGCTCCGGCGGCGTTTCCACGGTCACCTACACGAACTGGGGCGCCCCGGTGACCATCTCGGCCCCGCCGGACGACCAGGTCGGCACCATGCCCACCATGCCGGGCACCGGCGGCTGATTTTCCCGTCACCTCCAAAGGAAATTCCCGTAGGATCAGCACATACGGCGATAGTTTCTTTGGGGGAAACATGACTCGCACGAATGTGCTCGTAGTCGGTGCCGGACCGACGGGACTCACCCTGGCCATCGAGTTGGCCTCACGGGGAGTCGCGGTCCGGATCATCGACAAATCACCGGAACACTTCGCCGGCTCGCGCGGCAAGGGATTGGCGCCGCGCAGCCGTGAAGTGTTCGACAACCTCGGCATCCACGACAAGGTCGAAAGCGCGGGCTGGACCAACCTGGCCTACCGCCGCTGGGTCGACGGCGAACTCGTCTCCAACGAAAACCCCAGCGCGAGTGTGCATCGCACGCCCGGAATCCCTTACCCGACCGGAATTCTCATCGCGCAATGGCGGGTAGAAGAAATTCTCCGGGAAAAATTGGCGGAATACGGCGTCGCCGTCGAACTCGGCAGCGAACTCACCGAATTCACGCAGAGCGCCGACGCGGTCACCGCGACCATCGGGCGCGGCGACGTGATCGTCGCCGACTACCTGGTCGGCTGCGACGGTGGTCGCAGCACCGTGCGCAAGTCGGTCGAGGTGACGTTCGAGGGCGAGAGCGGCCCGCAGGGCATGCTCATCGGCGACGTTCGCGTCGAAGGTTTGGAACCGGACGCCTGGTACATGTGGACGGACAGCTCCAAGGGTTTCGTCGCGCTGTGCCCGTTCCGCGACTGGGACGGCTGGCAGTTCCAGGCAGTGCGCTTCGCCGACTACACCGCGGACGGCGAACTCCCACCGCCGACCATCGAACTGTTCCAGGACATCTTCGACGACCTGGCCGGCCTGCTCGACGTGCGGCTGTCCGACCCGAGCTGGCTGTCCACGTACCGGATCAACGTGCGCATGGTCGACCAGTTCCGGTTCGACCGGGTCTTCCTGGCCGGCGACGCCGCCCACGTGCACCCGCCGGCCGGTGGGCTCGGCATGAACACCGGCATCCAGGACGCGCACAACCTCGGCTGGAAACTGGCGCTCGTGCTGGCGGGCAAGGCCGATCCCGCGCTGCTGGACACGTACAGCCAGGAACGCGTGCCGATCGCCGAATGGACGCTGGGCATCAGTGCCAAGGAAATGCGCTCGATCGGCGACGCCCTGGACAGCGACAAGCCGGCCAGCAGGGATGGTTTCCGGCCACGCGGCGAACTGCAAGCGGGCCAACTGGCCCTCGGCTACGACTGGAGCCCGCTCGCGCAGAACCTCGTCGAGCGACCGGACGGCGCCCCGAAAGCAGGCGACCGCGCTCCTGACTCGCCGTGCCAGACCGCCACCGGCGAGCCGGTACGGCTGTTCGACGCGTTCCGCCAGCCCGGCTTCACGCTGCTCGGCTTCGGCGCGGAAACCCGCGGCACGATCGACGCGGCGCTCGCCGAGCACGGCGACATCGCGACCGGCTTGTGTATCGATACACAAGCCAAGCCGACGGCCGATCGCGTCGATGCCGATGGGCACGCGCATCGCGAATACGCGGTCACCGAGCCGACGCTGTTCCTGATCCGCCCCGACGGTCACATCGGCGTCATCGCCGACGCCGCCCAAGGCGCGGCCGTGCTCGACTACCTCACCAACCTGGGCAAACACTGATCACGAGCGGTGCTGGCAGCCAACGTCCCACCCGGCCGCCAGCACCGCCCGGCCCCAGCGCTCCGCCGAGCCAGGCAGCATGCGCCGCGCGCGGAACCACCGCCCGTCCAAGCGCTCCGCCCGGCCACCAGAACGGCCCCGTCCGAGCCCACCGCCGGAGCGACCAGCGCCCCGTCCGAGCCCTTCACCCGCCGCCAGCGCGGCCCCTCCGAGCGACCAGCGCCCCATCCGAGCCCTTCACCCCCCGCCAGCGCGGCCCGTCCGAGCGCTTCGCCGCGAGCCGCCAGCGTCGTCTCGCCCCGCCGCTTCGCTCAAGCCACCCAGCACGCTCCGCGTGCGGGAGCCCGTCCTAACGCTTCGCCCTGGCGGCCAGCACCGCGTCGTAGAGGGCCTTCTTGCCCACGTCGGCCCCGGCCGCGACATCGGCGACCGCTTCCTTGAGCCGTCGCCCCTCCGCGACCAGCCCCTCGACCACTCCGGTCAAATCCTCGACGTCCATCGCGGCCGGAGTGGCCGCGCCGGCTAGCACCACCGTGATCTCGCCGCGCACCCCGTCCTCGGCCCATTCCGCCAGCTCACCGAGGCCACCCCGGCGCACCTCCTCGTACGGCTTGGTCAGCTCCCGGCACACCGCGGCCGCTCGCTCGGCGCCCAGCACCGCAGCGGCGTCGGCCAGCGTGGCGGCGATGCGGTGCGGCGACTCGAAGAACACGCAGGTGCGCTGCTCGGTCGCGAGCTGTTCGAACCAGCGTCGCCGCTCGCCGGGTTTGCGCGGCGCGAAGCCCTCGAAACAGAACCGGTCACTCGGCAACCCGGACAGCGCCAGCGCGGTGGTCACCGCAGACGGTCCTGGCACGCAGGTCACGTCGAGGTCCTCGGCGATGCAGGCCGCGACCAGGCGATATCCCGGATCGGACACGCTGGGCATGCCCGCGTCGGTCACCAGCAGGACGGTCGAACCATCGCGGATGGCTTCCAGCAGGCCCGGCATCCTGGCCGTTTCGACCGAATCGTAGAAACTGACCACCCGCCCAGTCGGCGCAACGCCCAGCGCGGCGGCCAGCGCGCGAAACCGGCGGGTGTCCTCGGCCGCGACCACCTCGGCGCTGCCGATCATCTCGACCAGCTTCGGTGAAGCGTCCCGTGCGTCGCCCAAAGGCGTCGCGGCCAGCACCAACCTGCCCGATCCAGATTCACGCTTCACAGCGCCCACCCTACGATCGGTGCCGTGCGCGAACCGACCGAGACGGCAGACGACGAATACAGTGCCGTCAGCACGCTCGCCCCGGAGACCGGCTTCGACGAAGACGAGGACTACTTCTTCGACGAAGACGAGCCCGACGACGAACTCGGTCTGGTCGAGCCCGGCGAGACACCGCCGCCCAGCCCACCGGCCGGCGCCACGCTGATCGATCCGAGCGACAAGCTCGGCAAGCCGATGCCGACCGACCGGCTGCGCGGCTGGATCACCACGATCATCATCACCGCGATCGGCGCATTGGTCCGGTTCCAGAACCTCGGCTACCCCACCGACAACGGTACGCCGGTCTTCGACGAGAAGCACTACGTGCCGCAGGCGCTGCAGATGCTGCGCAATGGCGGCTACGAGGACAACCCCGGCTACGAACTCACCGTCCACCCGCCGGTCGGCAAATACCTGATCGCGGTCGGCGAGTGGCTGTTCGGGTACAACGGGTTCGGCTGGCGGTTCATGTCGGCGGTCGCCGGGACCTTGATGATCCTGCTGATCATCCGCATCGCCCGCCGCCTCACCCGCTCGACGCTGCTCGGCGGCATCGCGGGCATCCTGCTCATCTGCGACGGCCTGAGCCACGTGCAAGCCAGGATGGGCATGCTGGACGTGTTCCTGGCCGTGTTCATCCTGATCGCCTTCGGCTGCGTGCTCAACGACCGAGATCAGATGCGTGAGCGCCTGCGCCGCGCCGTCCGCGAAGGCTTCGTCAACGACTCGCTCTACGGGCCGCGCCTCGGTTTCCGCTGGTGGCGCCTTGCCACCGGCGTCTCGATCGGCATCTCCTGCGCGGTCAAGTGGGACGGCCTCTACTGGCTCGCCGCGTTCTTCGTGCTCACCATCCTGTGGGACTGGCGCGCACGGAAAGCCGCAGGCATCGTCCGCCCGTTCCGCGGCATGCTCGTGCGCGATCTGCTGCCCGCCATCTGGGGCCTGATCATCGTGCCGGTGCTGTGCTACCTGGGCTGCTGGTGGGCCTGGCTGTCCAGCGAAACCGGCATCGACCGGCACGGCGTCGGCGGTAACTACCCCTACCAGGCAGGCCAGCCCGTCGCCTGGTTCCTGTCCTGGACCCCCGACGCCCTGCGCTATCTGGTCCACTACAGCGGCAACGTCCTCTACTTCCACGAGCACCTGGTCACGCCGGCGAACAGCCCGCACCCGTGGGAATCCAAGCCGTGGACGTGGCCGATGGGCCTGCGCCCGATGCTCTACTACTACTCGGCGGGCACCCAGGCCTGCGGCACCAGCGACTGTGTTTCGGCCACCATGCTGATCGGCACACCCGCGATGTGGTGGTTCGCGTTCCCGATGCTCGGCTGGGCCATCTGGCGTGTCATCGGTCGCTACGACTGGCGCTACCTGACCGTGCTCGTCGCCTACCTGGCCGGTCTGCTCCCCTGGTTCCTCAACCTCGACCGCCAGATGTTCTTCTTCTACATGACCCCCGACGTCGCCTTCATGATCCTGGGTCTCGTCCTGCCACTGGGCGAAATCCTCGGCAAATCGACGGCGAGCTTCGAACGACGACGAACCGGTATTCTCGTCGTCGGCCTCTACGTCGGTCTGGTCGTGGCGAACTTCGTATGGCTGTGGCCCATTCTCAACGGCGACACGATCTCGGCGACCCAGTGGTACAACGAACTCTGGCTGCCTTCGTGGAAGTAGCCAAACCCACGCTGGCCGCAGCCAACGACCTCGCCGACACAGTGTTGTTCCCGGCCGCCAATACCGTCGACACCACCGGACGCATCCCACCCGAACACCTGGACCTGCTCGCCGAGTCCGGGTTCTACGCCATGTCCAGTCCCGGCGCGGACATCGACTTCGCGACCGCCTGCGCGATCACCGAAACGTTCGCGGCCGGTTGCCTGAGCACCGCCTTCGTCTGGCTCCAGCACCAAGGCGTGGTGCGCCGAGTGGCAGGCTCGCCGTTAGCCGACGAACTCCTCGGCGACCTCGAACTGGGCAAACAACGCGGCGGCATCGCCCTCGGCGGCACATTGCCCGGGCCGCCCCGGTTGCGTGCCACGGCCGTACCCGGCGGCTACGAACTCAGCGGCGAATCGCCGTGGGTCACCGGCTGGGGCATGATCGACCTGCTCCTGGTGATGGCCCGCGACGAGCACGACAACCTGATCTCGGCCATCATCACGGCCAGGGAAAGCGACGCGCTGCGCGTGAGCAGTCCACTTCGGATGGTCGCGGCCACGGCCAGCAGCACCGTCACCGCACACTTCAGCGACCTCTTCGTCCCGAACGAAGCAGTCGTCGCCCAATCGCCCTACGCCGAATGGGCCGAACGCGACGCGGCCGGACTGCGCTTCAACGGTTCCCTGGCCCTCGGCGTCACCAACCGCTGCACCCGCCTGCTCGGCCCCACCCCACTCGACGCCGAACTCACCCAGTGCCGAACCCGCCTGGACACCGCAGGCCCCGGCGACCTCCCGGCCGCCCGCGCCGCCGCCGACGAAATGGCCGTCCGCGCCAGCAGCGCGCTCGTCGTGCACACCGGCAGCCGCTCGATCCTGCTCGACCAGCACCCGCAGCGGCTGGCCCGAGAAGCCCTGTTCCTGCTGGTCTTCGCCTCGCGCAAAGGCATCCGCGACGCCCTGCTGAACACCCTGATCCACTAAGGACGCCGCGTCACCAGCGCATCCAGATCAAGCGTGATCGGACTGCCGTCCAGCTCAACGCTCACCTTGCCGGTGTGCTCGCCGAACAGCTCGTAATCGCCGTCGATGAGGTGATAGCGCAGCAGGCTCACTGGCGCATCCAGGTCAATGATCCAGTAGTTGGCAATGCCTGCGTCCGCGTATTCATGGAACTTCGTCACGCGGTCCGTTCCGACGCTCCCGTTGGACAAGATCTCGACCGCGAGTGATACGTCTTTGGGCTTGTATCGAGCCGGGTTCGTATCGGCCAGCTGAGTGTCCACCACCACGACGTCCGGGATGCGTACGGTCGGCAGCGGGCCAGCAGTAATGACCACTTCGACCTCAGACAATGCGCTGAGTTGCTTCGGGAGTTGTTCCTCAAGCCAGTAACCCAGCTTGCTTACCGCCCGTTGATGAAAAGTGACCGGGCGAGGCCACACAATCAGAACTCCCTCAACGACCTCGACCCCGAACCGGGAGTCCTCGGGCAGCAATTCCCACTCGTCAAACGTCACCAGGTGATCAGGCCAGGGCAGAACGCTCACCGCTGATCTCCTTCCGCAACTGGCCCCTATCATCGCATAACTCAGGGTAAGCGGCGCGTGCCGGCATCTGCCTTCGGAACGATCACCGTCACCGGTCCATCCTCCCGGTGACCCGCGCCAGCGAGCCAGTCGCCGAGCTGGCGCTGCACGGTGGCGAGGGTGGGCCTGCGGGCCGGGTCGGAGTCGAGGGCGGCCAGCAGCAGGGAACGGTGCACGCTGCGGTCGGGCAGGTGGGTGTTGGGCAGGCGTTGCGCGGCCGCCATCAGCGCGGACATCGGGTTGGCGCGGTGGCCGCGCGGGGGCTGGCCGGTGAGCGCGTAGCTGACGGTCGCGGCGAGCTGCCAGGCGTCCGATGCGGGCGTGGACAGGCCGGTTTCTGCGGTTTCCGGGGCCAGGAAGTCCGGGGTGCCCATCATCATGCCCGCCGCGGTCAGCGTGACGTCGCCCTTGGTTTTGGCGATGCCGAAGTCGATCAGGTGGGCGATGCCCTTGTTGTCCAGCAGGATGTTCGCGGGCTTCACATCCCGGTGCAGCACGCGTTTGCCGTGCGCGTCGGCCAGCGCGCCGGCCATGGTGGACCAGAGCCGGGCGGCGGCGACGTCGTCGAGGGGGCCATTGCCGCCGACGATGTCGGACAGCGGCTGGCCGTCGATGTACTCCATGACGATGCCGAGGCCGTCGGACTCCTCGATGATGTCGTAGACCCGCACGCAGTTCGGGTGGTGTACGGCGGCCAGCGCCCGCGCCTCGCGCAGCATCCGGGCCTGGGTATCCGCTTCGGGCGCGTGCGCGAGTTTGAGGGCCACGGTGCGGTTGAGCTGGGTGTCCATCGCCAGCCAGACAGTGCCGAACCCGCCGTGCCCGAGTTGCCTGATCCGCTTGAACCGCCCGCCCGCCGAGTTCCACCTGATCACCGTGGCTTCGCCGGTGCGGAAGGGCAGCGGACCGGGGGTGTCGGCGAGCTTGCCCGCCGGCGCGGGTACCGGGGTGGGCAGCGCGAGCGGAACGCCGGGCACCGGACCGATCCGGGTCGGCGAGAGCTGACGCGGTGGCGGGGGCAGCTGGTTCGCGGGCACCGGCGGCGCAGCCGGATAGGGCTGCTGCGGCGCGGGTTCGTAGGGCGGTGGCGGCTGCTTGGCCTCGCGCTGCGGTCGGTTGATCACCGACCAGCTCGGCTGACCGAACAGCATCACCACGACGATGCCGAGCAGGCTCGCGGGCAGGAAGCCGAGCCACAACTGCGCCATCAAGTTGGCCGGGAACAGCAGTGTGAACAGCATGCAGGCCAGCAACGGCAGCCACATCAGGCGGCCCGGCCAGCGCGGCCCCCTGCGCAGCGCGACCCGCTGCTGCATGATCACCGCGAACAGGCACAGCAGCGGCACGACACCCAGCACGACCAGGTAGATGACGAACTCGACGGTGTTGCCGGTGGTCGCGGTCAGCGCCTGGTAGCCGATCTGGCCGCCGGTCAGGTACTGCCCCTGGCTGCCGAACGCCGAGAAGATGCACATGTTGTCGGACAGCCCGGTCAGCGGCACGCCGCCACCGCCGACCCGCGCGTCGTTGATCGCGGTGAACACCAGTTCGGCGAACGCCCAGGGCACCACGAAACCGAAGAACAGCCCGAGCCCGCCGAGCGACGCGAGCATGCCGACGCCGTACTTGTTGCCGGTGCCCTTGCGCACCAGCGCGACGACGATGGCGCCGATCAGCGGGGACACGGCCAGCAGCGCGCCGGTGACGCTGACCGTCCACGGCCAGGCACCCGGGCAGATGTTCGGGGTGCCCTGGTGGATCCAGGACAGCAGGGTACCGATCAACTGAGCGAGTCCGCCCACGATCTGTATCCCTTCGATGACGGAAAGTCGTAAGCCGCCACGCGGCCACTGCTCACTCTATGACGTTTCGCGTCTCGAACGGGTTGGCCCGCATCGAATCCAACTTCCCCGACCCGGTGATCATGGTTGACGCAACGTCGCCGACGTTCGAGGGTGGACCCATGGGTGCCTACGCGGACGCGATGCGGCGGAGCATGGCCGATCCGGACGGTTTCTGGCTGGCCGCGGCCGAGGCCATCGACTGGTCCACGCCCCCGACCACCGGCCTGGACGCGAGCAACCCGCCCTTCTACCGATGGTTTCCCGACGGCGTGCTCAACACCTGCCACAACGCGCTGGATCGCCACGTCGAGGCCGGGTTCGGCGACGCGACCGCGCTGATCTACGACTCCCCGGTAACCGGCTCCGCCGCCCGGTTCAGCTACGCCGAACTGCGCGCCGAGGTCGCCAGGTTCGCCGGCGCGCTGACTGGCCTCGGGGTCGGCAAGGGCGACCGGGTGGTGCTCTATCTGCCGATGATCCCGCAGGCCGCGATCGCCATGCTGGCCTGCGCGCGGATCGGCGCCGTTCACTCGGTCGTGTTCGGCGGCTTCGCCCCGAAGGAATTGGCAAGTCGCATTGAGGACGCCAAGCCCAAGGTCCTGCTGTGCGCGTCGTGCGGGATCGAGCCGGCCCGGATCGTCGAGTACAAGCCGATCGTCGACGAGGCCCTGGCGCAGACCAGCCACCAGCCGGACCACGTGGTCGTCTTCCAGCGCGAGCAGGGCCTTGCTGAGCTGGGCGAACGCGATCTGGACTGGCAGGACCTGCTGCGCGGCGCGTCCGAGGCCGACTGCGTCCCGGTGGCCGCCACCGACCCGCTCTACATCCTCTACACGTCCGGTACCACCGGGAAGCCGAAGGGCGTCGTTCGCGACAACGGCGGGCACGCGGTAGCGCTGGCCTGGTCGATGACCAACGTCTACGACATCGCGCGCGGCGACGTGTGGTGGACCGCGTCCGATGTCGGCTGGGTGGTCGGCCACTCCTACATCGTGTACGCGCCGCTGCTGATCGGCGCCACCACCGTGCTCTACGAGGGCAAACCGGTCGGCACGCCGGACGCGGGCGCGTTCTGGCGGGTGATCGCCGAGCACGGCGTCAAGGCGCTGTTCACCGCGCCGACCGCGGTCCGGGCGATCCGCAAGGCCGACCCGGACGCGAAACTCCTGGAGGAACACCGTTCTCCGACGTTGCGAACGCTGTTCGTCGCCGGAGAACGCCTGGACCCGGAGACCTACCACTGGGCGACGAACGTGCTGAACGTCCCGGTGGTCGACCACTGGTGGCAGACCGAGACCGGCTGGCCGATCGTGGCCAACCCGCGCGGTCTCGAACCCATGCCGATCAAACCGGGTTCGCCGACCGTCCCAGTACCCGGATACGACGTCCAGGTGCTGGACCCGAGCGGCAACCAGGTCGGTCCGAACACCGAGGGCGCGATCTGCGTCAAGCTGCCCCTCCCGCCCGGCACACTGCCGACCCTCTGGCACGACGACGAGCGCTACCTCTCCTCCTACCTGGCCACCTTCCCCGGCTACTACCTGACCGGCGACGGCGGCTACCTCGACGAGGACGGCTACCTGTTCGTCATGGGCCGCACCGACGACGTGATCAACGTGGCAGGGCACCGGCTGTCCACCGGATCCATGGAAGCCGTGCTGGCCGCGCATCCGGCCGTGGCCGAGTGCGCGGTGATCGGCGTGCATGACGCGCTCAAGGGCCAGGTACCGCGCGGATTGGTCGTGCTCAAGGCCGGGGTCGAGCTGGACGAGGACACGCTGCGCGCGGAACTGGTCGCGGCGGTGCGCGCGGAAATCGGCCCGGTCGCGGCATTTCGCCAGGTTTCGGTGGTCGCGGGGCTGCCGAAGACGCGGTCCGGGAAGATCCTGCGCAAGTCGATGCGAGCGATCGCCGAGGGCCGGACCGAGCCGGTGCCGCCGACGATCGAGGACCCGGCCGTGCTGGACGCGCTGCGACCGGTTCTTCACCGACAGTTCGTGAGTGAGTGAATACGTTCACCCGCACGTCGCACGAACACCCGCCGTCATATGCGTAATCTCTTCACGTTATCCCGTTGGGCATCGATGGGAAGGGATTACGTTCATGGCGCGTCCCAAGCTTCGCGCGACCGGACTCCTGGTCGGCGCGACCGTGCTGGCCACCCTCATCGCAGGCGCCCCGGCCGCAACCGCCGCCCCCGCAGCGGCACCGGAGGCACCGCAGGCACCAGCCACAGCGGGCACGCACGTCGCGGCCGCGCTCACCGGCTGGACCCAGGTCAGCGACACCACCGAGTTCACCCCGACACACAACGAGGGCGTCGCCACGGTCAACCCGCCCGGCGGCAGCCCCTACCAGTACTACACCGGAACCCTGTCGGTTCCGGCAGACCTCTCCGCGCAGAACTGGACGCACATCGGCGACCCGGATTCGTCCAAGGGCTACATCTTCGACGACTTCCAGTACGGCGGCAGCAACCCGACCTCGAAGCTGTTCCGGGTGACCACGCCATCCGGCGCGCACTACGACTACACGCACACGCTCGTCTCCGGTGAGGAGATGAACAACTCGTGGGTCGCGGTCTCGCCCGATTCGCAGTGGATGGTCAACGGCGAGTGGGACACGATGACCCGCTTCCTGGTCTTTCCCACGCCGATCCTGAACCCGTCGACCCCGCAGACCGGCGGCGCGCTGAACCTGGGCTTCCAGGTCAACCTGGACCATCCGGTGCGCGACATCCAGGGCTGTACGTTCTTCGACGCGACCAGGCTGCTCTGCGCCGCCGACGATCCCAACACGGACCTGTTCCCGAACCCCAAGCAACTGCTGGAGATCGACCTGCCCAGCGCGTTGAACGGCAGTGACATCACCGGCCACGTGGTCGACCTCGGCCAGTTGCCGCTCAACAGCATCTGTTCGGGCACGTTCGAACTGGAGGGCGACGACTACGACCCGGCCACCGGCGACCTGCGCGTGCTGATCATCCAGCCGGGCGTGTGTGCGGTCGTCACCGACCTGTACGTCTTCCACCACAGCTAACATGAGCCGGTGCTGCTATTCCGAGACGCGACCGAAGCTGACTGGCCCGGTATCTGGCCGTTCTGGCACCGCATCGCGGTAGAGGGCGAGACCTACAACTGGAACCCCGAGTCCACATCGGACCAGGCCCGCGACGGCTGGATGGTCCGGCGAACCATCGTCGCCCTCGATGGTGACCAGATCCGGGCATCGGCCCAGCTACAACCGAACTACGGCCCGGCCAGCAAGATCGCGAACGCGTCGTTCATCGTCGACCCCGAGTTCAGCGGGCGCGGCATCGGCAGGCAACTCGTCACCCACGTGCTCGACGAGGCACGCAAGGACGGCTACCGGGCCATGGTGTTCAACGCGGTCGTGGAAACCAACGCCGCCGCTGTGCACCTCTACGAAACGTTCGGCTTCGAGATCCTGGCCACCGTCCCCGACGCTTTTGCCCATCCCACCAAGGGTTTCGTCGGATTGCACATCATGCACAAACGCCTCGACTAGGCCGAGACCCCGGCAACCGGCCCATCCAGCAACACCCTCGCCGCCAGCGCCCGCAGTTCGACCCGCCGGATCTTCCCAGTCGCCGTCATCGGATAGCCATCAACGAAGACGATCTTCCTGGGCCGCTTGAACGAGGGCATGCCCGTCCGGCAGAACTCGATCAGCTCCGCCTCGGTGACCGAATGTCCCGGTTGCAGCACCACATAGGCAACCGGTTTCTCCAACCCGTCGGCGTCCGGTGCCGCCACCACGACGGCCTGCGCGACCGCGTCATGCGCGAGCAGTTGCCCCTCCACCTCACCAGGCGACACCCAGATCCCACTGGCCTTGAGCATGTCCCCAGTACGGCCGAGGCAGGTGTAATAACCGTCGGCGTCCTGCACATACGTGTCGCCCGTGCGCAGCCATTCCCCCTGGAACACCCGCTGCGACGCGGCATAACTGGACCAGTATCCGGTAGCCATCGACGTGCCCCGCACGAACAACGTCCCCGGAACCCCACGCTCGACCTCGCGCCCGGCATCGTCCAGAATCCGCAGCTCATAACCCGGAACGGCAACGCCGGTCGTCCCCGCCCGCACCTCACCCGGCCGGTTGGACAGGAAGATGTGCAGCATCTCGGTCATGCCGATGCCGTCCAGGATGTCCACCCCGAAATGCCCGGTCCACCGCTGATACAGCGTGGCGGGCAACGTTTCCCCCGCCGAAACCGCCAGCCGCACCCCGGCCAGCGCGTCCCCGGGAAGCCCAGCCCGAACCATGTTGGCGAAGAACGTAGGCCCGGCAAAGAACAGCGTCGCCCCATAAGCGGACGCCCGCTCCACCACCACCTCCGGCCTGGCCGGCAACGGTTCCAGTACGGCGGCCGCACCGATGGACAACGGCATCAACAGCGAATTCCCCAGCCCATAGGCAAAGAACATCTTCGCCGCCGACAAACACCGATCATCCGGCCCAATCCCCAGCACCCCGAACCCGTAAGTCTCACAGATCACCCGAATAGCGCCATGCCGATGCATAGCACCCTTCGACACACCAGTAGTCCCGGAGGTATACAGCCAGAACGCAGGCGAATCAGCGGTAGTCGAATAAGGCGAGGCATCCCCACCCGCCAGATCACCAAGCGCATGATTCGGCAGACCCGCGACAACCGCGCCCTCCCCGGCAACAACCCCCACCAACTCCGGCGCCGCCCCCACCGCCGCAGCGGCCACCTCGGCGAATTCCTTGGTCACAGCCAAGAACCGCGCCCGCGAGTCCCGCAGCAACCCGGCCAGATCAGCGGCGCGAAGCATCGTCGAGACCGGCACCGGAATCGCCCCGATCCGCATGGCAGCCAGGAAAACCACCGCGAAATCGGGCGAATCCGCCATGAACATCAGCACCCGCTGCTCGGGTTGCAGGCCGATCTCCCGCAACCCGGCGGCCGCGCGCAGCACGCGCTCGTGCAGCTGCGCGTAGGTCAAGTCCCCGCCGACCCCGGTCAGCGCCAACCGGTCGCCGTCGCCGTTGTCGATGTGTCGGTCCAGCAAATAGGTGGTGGCATTGAATAGCTCGGGCAGTTCGGTCATGCGCGGGGCCCCGGTTTCAGGCGAGATGCACGTACTCGTAGTCGAACGGTTTGCCGTTGATGCCCTGGCGCGGTGGCGCGATCCAGGCGGCGATCTTGCCGCGCTCGTACACCGGCCGCATCAGCGAGCGCACGTGCGCCTTGTCCACATCGGTCGGCAGCCACGCGTTCTTGCGCAGCTCCCACTCCTCCGGCGAGATCCGCTCGCCGTCCGGCGTCGCCTCGATCCCGGAATATGCCCCGACCTTCCGGTTGAACGCGACGCTCGGCAGCTGCAGCCGGTAGCTGAGCCCACCCTCCTCAAGAATCTTGTTCCAGCGGTTGACGCCGTTCTGGCAGTCCGAGATGTACTCCCGGCGCAGATCGGTGTTGAGCCCGACGAGGGCGGAGACCTCGGTCTGCCCGATCTCCCCCTCGTTGATCGCATCGACCATGATCGAGTCGCTGGTCAGCACGTGATCGTCCTTGCGGCGCTCCTCCGACCACCGCCCCTTCAAACCAGCGGTGAAATAGTTCGCCACATTGGTCGAAGTCTCCGACCCGAACAAGTCCAGCGAAACAGAATAATGAAAATTCAGATACTTCTGAATGACATTCAGCGGAATGGCCCCATGCGGCACGACGTCATTCGTATCGAACTCCTTCATCACCTGCACGGTCCGCTCGACCACCCGGTCGACACCGGTAGTGCCGACGAACATGTGGTGCGCCTCTTCCTTGAGCATGAACTCGCACGTGCGCGACAACGGATCGAACGCCGATTCCTTCAACGTCCCCAGCTGATACTTGCCATCACGATCGGTGAAGTACGTGAACATAAAAAAGGAAAGCCAATCCGGCGTCTCCTCGTTGAACGCACCGAGAATCCGCGGCGAGTCCTCACTCCCCGAATTCCGGTGCAGCAACTCCTCGGCCTCCTCGCGCCCCTCCCGGCCGAAGTAGGCGTGCAGCAGGTAGACCATCGCCCACAGGTGCCGCCCCTCCTCCACATTGACCTGGAAGAGGTTGCGCAGGTCGTACAGGCTCGGCGCGGTCGCGCCCAGATTGCGTTGCTGTTCAACGGAAGCAGGCTCGGTGTCGCCCTGGATCACGATCAGCCGCCGCAGCTCGGCCCGGTACTCGCCGGGCACCTTCTGCCAGGCAGGCTCGCCCTTGTGCGCGCCGAAGGCGATCTCCCGGTCGCGGTTGCGCTCGGCGAGGAAGATCCCCCACCGATAGTCCTTCATGGGCACGTGCCCGAAATGCGCCCACCCCTCCCGGCCGACGTTGACCGCGGTGCGCAGGTAGACGTCCTCAGTGGGCAGGGTGGGGCCCATGGTTTCCCACCAGTTCAGGAAGTTCGGCTGCCACGACTCCAGCGCGCGCTGCAACCTGCGATCCTCGCGGAGATCGACGTTGTTCGGGATCTTCTCCGAATAGTCCGCTGTGGAGGTCATCGCCTCAGACTCGCTTCCGGTCGAAATCGGCACGTTGCCCGGTGCCGAACTTGCGCAGTGCGCCGTCCGGGCCCGATGCGTTGGGTCGATAGAAGATCCAGTTCTGCCAGGCGGAAAGCCGCCCGAAGATCTTGGTCTCCACGGTTTCCGGTCCGACGAACCGGTAGTTCGCCTCAAGGCCGGTCAGGGCGTCCGGGCTGAAGCTCGCGCGCTCCTCGATCGCGATGCGCACCTCGTCGGCCCAGTCGATGTCATCCGGCGCAAAAGTCACCAACCCAAGTCGCTCAGCATCCTCGGCAAGCAACGGCTCGCCAACCTTATCGCCGATCGCGGCCAGTGCGTCGTCGTCGCCGAAGAATCTGGTCGCCAGCCGGGTCAGTCCATTACCCATCGGCAACGGCCCCAGGTTCATCCCGCCGACCGTGACGGCGGCAGGTGTTGCGTCCGGATCGACGTCCTCGAACACGCCGAACAGCTGGTAGGAGCGGTCCGCGGCCAGCGCGAGTTCCAACAGCGACCCGGCGAAGCAGCTCCCCGGTTCGATCAACGCGATCAGGCTCCGGCTGGTCACGTCCAACCGCTTCAAGGTTCTCTTGAGATAAAGCACAACCTCATTGGCGAGCCAGTCGGTCTCGCGATGGCCCAGCAGCAACTCGTCGTAACCAAGCACCCGCTCCGCGTCGCCCTCAGTAGCGAACACCCAGGTGCCCAGCTCCGTCTCGTTCGTCCGCAAATCCAGAATCAGGTCATCCAGCTCACGAGTCATCGCGAGCGTCCAGAACTCCGCCCCCTGCTCATGCAGCCCCGCGATGTCGGCAGGCGCATCACCCTCCGGCCCCCGAACCAAGATCCGGACGCTCCCACCAGCGCGATCCAGCGCAGCGGAAACGTACCGATAGGAAATCTCCGCATCAGTCCGCGTCTTGACCAGCGGCGTCAACAAAACCCCATCAGCGCCACTCGGCCGATCAGACCGCTCGGCAAACTCAGCGGCCCGCCGCCCGACAACCTCAGTCCACTTCGGACGCGGAACCGCCTCGTCGACAAGCCGCCACTGAACAGCTTTGCGCCCACTGAGCCCTTCCGACCTCGTGGCAAAGTAGTCAGCCCGATCCCGCCGAACCCCGCGCTTGTCGACGATCCGCGTCAACCCGCCCGTCCCCGGCAAAACACCCAGCAGCGGAAGTTCCGGCAACGACACCGAGGACGACCGGTCATCGACCAACATGATGTGCTCACAAGCCAACGCCAGCTCGTAGCCACCGCCCGACGCCGTCCCGTTCAGGGCGGCGACATAGGTCTGACCCGAAAAGGCCGACGCGTCCTCCATCCCGTTGCGCGTCTCGTTGGTGAACTTGCAGAAGTTCACCTTCCACGAGTGCGCGGACCCGGCCAGCATGCGAATGTTCGCGCCGGCGCAGAAGATCTTGTCCTTGCCGCTGGTGAGCACGACCGTGCGGACCTCGGGGTGCTCGAAGCGCAGGCGCTGAACCGCGTCGTACAGCTCGATGTCCACGCCGAGGTCGTAGGAGTTCAGCTTCAGCTCGTAGCCGGGCACGAGCCCGCCCGCCTCGTCGACATCCATGGTCACCGTCGCGACCGAACCGTCGAACTCGACTCGCCAGTGCCGGTAGTCAGCAGGCGTGGTCCGGAAGTCGACCCGGTTGACCTGGGCCGACCCGGCATGGGCGGTTGCACGTGGCTCGCTGGCCAGGCTGGTCATAGGTCATCCTCCCACCGGGGTGCGCCGACCGACCACCAAAACTCTACATGACTCAATACTGACGTCAACAACTTGTAGCACATCGCGACCGTTGTCGCCTGAATTGCCCTATCCGGGTGCGGCGAGACCTCTATAGCGTGAATCGTTCATGTCCGCCGTGTAGCACGACGCCTCTGGGGGTGGTGCCCGTGCCCGACGAACCCACGCTGATCGGCGTCGACGCTCTCGAACCGCCCAAATGGGCGGCAATCGACGCACAAGTAGCGGCCGCCAGCTTCTGGCACACCGTCCGCGCACTCCCCGCCGCGATCGCCGTGGTCATCCGCCTGGCCTGGGGCACATCGCCCCGCCTCACGACCATCGCCGGCCTGGTCCACGTAGCATCCGGCTGCGCGACAGCCTTCGGCCTGTTCGCCACCACCAACGTCTTCAGCACCTTGCTGGCGGCCGGCCCCACCCCGCAACGAGTAGTCGCGTCCCTCCCCGCGATAGCCCTCGTCATGGCGTCCTACCTGATCAGAGGCCTATTGGACAGCGCGGTAGCGGCAACCGAAGGCACCCTCCGGCCCCGGGTGAGACGCGCCGCGCAGGACGCGGTCCAAGCCCAGCTGGCCGACACCGACCTGATCGCCTGGGAAGACGCCGACTTCCGCGAACTGGTCCGGCAAGGCGCCAACCACGGCATCAGCGCCATAGAAACCAGCGTCCGCGGCTGCGCCGACATCGCATCGGCCTTGATCTCCATGGCGGCAGCAGTCATCACAGCGGCAGTCCTCAACCCGTGGCTGGCGCCCGTCCTCCTCCTGGCCAGCATCGCCGACGCCTGGGCCGCGATGCGCGCCGCCAAACAGGGCTACGCCTCATTCCTGCGCATGGTGTCCCGCATGCTGCGCCTGGACGTAGTGGAAAACCTGATGATCGCCCGCGACGTAGCAGTAGAACGGCAGGCCCTAGGCCTGCAACCCACCCTCCTGGCGGAAAACCGCCGAATCTCCGCAGACATCACCAACGAAGCGGTCCGCCTGGCCCACCAGCAGAACCGAACCCGCACCATCGGCCGCGCCTTGGCCGGCATCGGCTCCGCGGCGGCCTACATCGTCCTAGGCATCCTGCTCTACACCAAAGCCATGCCCCTAGCCCTCGCAGGCACAGCGGTAGTGGCAATGCGCCAGGCATCCAACGCTCTCTCCACCACCATGCACGCCATCAACACCCTCTACGAAGACTCGTTCTACGTAGGTTTCTACCGCCGCCTGCTCAGCGAAGCGCACGACCACCGCCGCCCCAACATCGGCAGCCAAGCCCCGCCGAACCCATCCGCCATCCACGTAGAAGCCGCCACCTTCACCTACCCCGGCCAAACCAAACCCGCCCTGAGCGACATCAACCTCACCATCCACAGCGGCGAAGTAGTAGCCCTGGTCGGCGAAAACGGTTCCGGCAAAAGCACTCTGGCCAAACTCCTGGTTGGCCTCTATCGCCCCAACGAAGGCAAAGTCCGCTGGGACGAAACCGACCTCGCAACAATCGACACCCGCACCGCCCAAACCAACATAGCCGTCATAGCCCAAGAACCGGCCCGCTGGCCGATGACCGCGGCCAACAACATCAAGATAAGCAACCTATCCACAAAGGACGCTGAGAATAGCCGCTGGCAAACCGCCCTGACCCAATCCGGCGCCGACGAAGTAATCAGCGAACTGGTCCACGGCGAAGCGACCATCCTGTCCAAACAATTCCGCGACGGCGCCGACCTGTCCGGTGGTCAATGGCAACGAATCAGCGTCGCCCGAGGCATCTACCGCGACGCCACCATCCTGATCGCCGACGAACCCACCGCAGCCCTAGACGCCAAAGCCGAAGCCCGCGTCTTCGAAGGACTCCGCTCCGCGACCGGCGCGGCCCGCACCACGATCCTGATCACCCACCGCCTGGCCAACATCCGCGACGTCGACCGCATCGTGGTACTCGAACACGGCCGGATCATCGAACAAGGCACGCACGAGGAACTCATCGCGGCCAACGGCCTCTACCAGGAGCTGTTCACCCTGCAAGCCAAGGCATACTCATGAGCCCTCGGCCAACTCCGCGACTTCCGCCGCCGTCACCGTGGCCAACCGCCGATTCGCATACTGCGCGATCCCAGTGACCTCTGCCCCAAACCAGTCCGGCGCCTCGAACGCCTCCGCCGCCGCGACACTGTCGAACTCCACCTCGGCAACCCGCAGCCCACTCAGCCGCCCGTCATAGACGTCGACAATGCACTCACCCGCGTCCATCGGCACGTCATACCGCACCTTCGTCAGCCGAAGCCCCTCGGTCGCCGGCCACAGCGCGTCGAACTGGTCAGCGGTCACCTCGACCTCCCACTCGCCGCGCACCATTCCCTCGCCGCGCTTCGTGGTCAGCAAAAACCGCTCACCCGCCCGCCGCAACCGAGTCTCGGCATCATCCCCGATCGTCAAATACCCCTGCCAAATCGCCGTCCCCCCGCGCAACAGCTCCGCCGCAGGCGAACATAGGAATTTGCGCTCGATCTCTGAACCCATGTTTCCCGCCCTGTCTGCTATGTGATCGCTCACGCCAAGCCTAGATCACAGCAATCTCGGTTGCATACACTCAGCGACCTATAACGCATAAGCCATGTCGATAGATGCGGACCCGCCAACGACAAATGACGTCATAGACGGATGCAATCCGCGTGCGGCCATTCCTGCCGATCTGCTCGCGCTTGCGCCGACCGGCTCGGCTTCGAACGGCGATAGACAGCAACATCTTCAAACGGATCAATGTGCCGGCGCGTCAGCACGGGCTATCCCGAGCAGTGCCAACGACATCATCTACCTCTACGCCCCGGCTCGCCCTGGGCACAATCCGGTAACGCCTGGGCGTCAACCCCACCCCCGCCGACCAACCCACGAGAACGCGGTGTCCCCAACGCGGGACGTGCACGGATCACCCCAATCTTGGATCCGCCGATCCACTCGTAAGGGAGATTTAGTATACGACCGCATCGACTCAATAGTTGGTCGTCGACGTTGGAGCTCTGCGGAAGCCTCAGCATGTACTGGTCATCTGGTGATGTGACTCAGAAGCGCCTGGACATCGCCCGGTTCCAGGCCGCTTGCGACCGCGGGCTCCTCCTCGAGATCTGATAGTTGCTGCACCGAAGGGTCGTCCAGAATCTTGCCCATGAATTCGAGCTTCTTCGCCAGGCGAAGTTCGACGACCTCATCGATCGTGTCGCGCGCGGCGAGAACGGTGACACGCGTCTCGACATCCGCGGCAAGGCCGAGCCGGTGAATTCGGTCGAGGCTCTGCAAGAATCGGCCAGCCACGAAGTCGCGGTCGACATAGACAGCGTCATGGCACACCTGGTGAAGGCTGATACCTTCGCCGAGGGTTGCCGGGTTCGACACGAGCACCAGGCAATCGGGGTCGTTCTGGAAGCGGTGCAGTTCCTCCGTGCGGTCGATCGTACTGCCGTGGATAATGGCAGGCTGGTAAGCCGCCAGAAGCTTGTGCAGCGTGGTAAGGCTACGCACGAACGTTGTCCACACAAGAGTTTTCCGACCCCGCGCGGCGTTGGCGGCAACAATCGCGGCCGCTTCCTGGTACTTCGGGGACAGCTCGTAGTCGGGCAGCCGCTTCAACAACGTGTAAAGCGTGTGACTCTTGGGGATGTCAAGCGGAGGCAGCTGATATTCAATCGGCTCGTATCTGGTCTCGCCGTCCAGCAATAGCGCCGGACTGGTTGCCGCCATCAGCAATCGCAATGCAGTCCTGCCCAAGGCTGCGAGATCGTCGCGAGCGGAGAGTCCCGCTTCCTTCCCGACCAACGAGTCGTAAATTTGGCTGTGCAACGCAGGCATGTCGACAAAGCGCACCCTCGTCTCCATTGGTGGAAGCCCGAGCTCAAGCTTCGTGGTGCGCGCAAACAGCGGCCGGAGAACCGTGCTCGCATGTGCCAGGTCTCCGCCCGCCACTGCAGACGCAACCGTTCGATGGCCGTATCCCGGCCACGAAAAGCCCATAAGGCTTTCGAGGTCTTTCGGTCCGTTCGGGGCAGGAGTACCAGTGAGGATTAGCCGCCTGCGGGCCAGCGGTCCAAGCGCCATGCAGGCAGAACCGTATGCACCACGGGTTCCCAGCTTCATGCGATGCGCCTCATCGAGGATCATCATCGACGGCGCAGCCTTCAGCCAGGCCGCCAGAACACCTGCGGACCTGCTGAGACGCTCGTAGTTGATGATTAGCACTTCGGTCACCGAGTCAATGGAGCGTTCGAAAACCTGCGTGCGAAGTGGCCGGCGGAAGCACGCCACACTTTCGAACTGCCACGCCTCGTACGCCGATTTGGGGCACACCACGAGCACGCGCTGGGCGCTACCCTGCGCGCGCTGAGCTGCGAAAACCGCCAAAGCCACGCGAGTCTTGCCGGCCCCGGGCACGCTGAAGTTCGCTCCGTGCCGCAACGACAGCAACTTGGCAATGTCCCTGCGCTGGAACTCCCGAAGATCGCCCACCCAGTCATCGCCAAGCAGGGAAGGAACTTCGTCTGCACCGACTGCCCGGGCGGCACGGGGGTTGTCTAGCTGCGTCTGCACCGCAGTGGAGTCGTCAACATTGCCGCGGACGAGCTCGGCTAGCTCGTCCGCCCACTGCACACTGTGAGGACTGGGCCAGGTCGACAGCAAGTTCAGCTGGGATAGGAGATCGTCGAGGTCGACAGTGATCGCCAGCGGGCCGAGCTGCGCCCCCGTGCGGAAACGCGTCGCCAACCGCACCAGGTCATCACGGTGCCGTTCCACCGCTCTCATGATGATCTTGGTTCGCGTCTCGTTGAAGTCGAGGTGAAGCGACGGCTCCGGCTGGCCGTTGTTCACCGAATTCCTCCTGGTGCGGTGGCTTCGAGCAGCCACGCGACGCCATCACCCGGGTTATCGAGACCTCGCCCGGCCTGCTTGGCGAGCTTGCCGAGACTGTCCCTCAGCTTGATCACGGCGTCGTCGAATGCTTCTTCGTCCAGCGAACGTGAGCTACGCGCCTGTACGAGGTCAGCAACGCACTGATCGATGCTCGCACTCGCATCTGCGAGCCTGGCCGGCGCCAACTGCTTACGCTTCCGGAGACGAGCGCTGCGGCCTGCCGTCTCCAATGCCGAATCAAACGCATCCCGGATCTGGTCATACAACTCACTGGCGGCGCGACTCTGATCATTAGACAGAGCACCCGTCGCTCCCCGGGCCGCCTTCGCCTTGAGGACCCGATCGGTGAGGTTTCGTGCGGCAGTGACCGCACCGGAGGCTCCGGCGACGCTGATGCCGAGACCTGGAATGGCAACGGGTGC
>DATFHN010000064.1:0-135813 GCA_035248365.1 Pseudonocardiaceae bacterium
TGGGCCGCCGTCACGGCGACCGCGGTCGCGGCCAGCATGGTCACGGCCGCGACGCGGGTGAAACGAGACGCTCTCATAGGCTCTCCGGGTTCGTCTGCAGGGTGATGCACCCGGTCGTGCATACCGACGGCGAACGTTAGCACCCAAGACCATCTCCGGACCGGCATTTCATGATTTCCGGAAATGTCCTGACCAGCGATTTCGCCCTATTCGGCCGGCGTACCGCCCAGTGCCGCCACGCCCGCCGCGACCATCTTCTTCCACCCCTGCGCCGGTTCTACCGTGGTGCCCTCGGGCGGGTATTCGTCGTTCCACTTCCACCAGCCGTAGGGCGGCGTCTGCGGATAACCCTCGGGCGAGTCCTCCCAGCTCTCCTGGCGGCCGAGCGCGGTGATGTCCAGGTAACCGAAGGTGTTGCCGAGCACCTCGTCGCCGCGGTTGTTGACGAAGTAGGTGCGGTAGACCGAATCGCCGTCGTGGATGAACGAGTTGGTGCCGTGCCATTCGTCGACGCCGAAGTCCTTGTCGAACTCGGTGCCGTCCTCGGTGATCATCGTGTACCAGGGCATCGTCCAGCCCATCCGCTGCTTGGCCTTGTCGATCTCGGCCTGCGGCGCCCGGGAGACGAAAACCAGGGTGGTGTTGCGCGCGTTGAGGTGCGCGAGGTTGCCGACGTGGTCGGCGATCATCGAGCAACCCGGGCAGGGATGCTCGGGCCAGCCGTACACCCCGGGTTCGAAGAACGCGCGGTAGACGACCAGCTGCCGCCGCCCCAGGAACAGCTCGGGCAGACCGATCCGGCCATCCGGGCCCTCGAACACGTACTGCTTGTCGATGCGCTGCCACGGCATCCGGCGGCGTTGCGCGGCGAGCGCGTCCCGGGCGTGGGTCAGTTCCTTCTCCTTGACCAGCATCTGCTCCCAGGCCTGCTGCCACTGCGCGGCATCGACGACTTCCGGCGTATCCATCTCTCTCAGTCCTCCTCAAGTTTGTCCAGATGTTGTTGCAGGGCACCGAGCGGTCCGTCCCAGTTGCGGGCCAGCGCGGCCAGGAACTGTTGCGCCACCTGCATGGGCGCCGAGCGCAGCTGGTACCGCACCCGGCGCCGCTCCCCCGGCTCGGCGATGACCAGACCGGCCTCGGTCAGCAGGGCGAGGTGTTTGGCGATCGCCTGCCGTGTGATCGGCAGCCGCGCCGCCAGCTCGGTACCGGTCGACGGTCCGGCCGAGGCCAGCGAAGCGAGAATGGCGCGGCGGCTCGGGTCGGCGAGCGCGACGAAGACCTGCTCGGCGATCCCCTCGATGTCAGGCGGCATCGAGGTAGCTGGCCAGCTCGTCCAGTTCGCTGGCCCAGCCACGGGTGTTGCCGTCGAACGCCACCTTGTAGGCCTCTTCGGACAGTTGCGCGAAGCCGGTCTCGACGACCTTGAGCCGGGTGCCGCTGCCGTTGGGTTCGAGGGTGAACTCGACGTAGGTGCGGCGCGGGTCCTCCTCCGGCAGGCCGTAGATGTGCCAGGTGAACCCGAACGTGCTCGGCTCGTCGACCCGTTCCACCCGCATGTTCGCGACGTGCTCCTGGCCGAAGGTCATCCGCGCTTCGCCGCCGGGGCGCAGGTCGATGGTCGCGGTGTCACCGAACCACGATGCGAGCCCTTCCGCCGTGGTGAGCGCGGTCCAGACCTTGGCCGGGGCCTGCTTGAGTTCGACGGTCCGTTCGATGCGGTCGGGGAATCCCATGACGTGTCTCCTGACTGAGTTAGTGTCGCAACCTTCTGGTTGCCACATTATGGCAACCGATCGGTTGCGTCAACACCCGACCAGGTTCTTGCCAGCAAATCGGCACAGGTCTATTTTTCGGACATGTCTGGACAGGTCCCGCGACTGAAACACGAACGGATCGTCGACGCGCTGGCCAAGGACATCCGTGGCGGCAGGCTGCCCCGCGGCGCCCAGCTACCCGGTGAACACGCGCTCGCCGCGAGCTTCGACGTCAGCCGCAACACCGTGCGCCAGGCCCTCACCGAACTGAGCAACCGGGGGCTGATCGCCACCCAGTCCGGCAAAGGCTCGTTCGTGGCCTTCGACGGCCGTCCTCTGGATGAACGGCTCGGCTGGACAACGGCGCTGGCCAGCCACGGCATCGACACGGTGGCAACGCTGGTCCGCCTCGAACTCGTCACCGATCCGGACCTGGCCCGCCGCCTGGAGACCGACTCGGCCGAGTTCGTCGCCGTGGACCGGGTTCGTTCCATTGTGGACGGCGCGCCGATCTCCTATGAGCGCAGCCGGATTCCGGCCATCGGCGCCCTGCGCGAACTGCCCGAGCGCGGCCTGGACGGCTCCCTCTACACCCCGCTGCACGCCGCCGGGCTCATCCCCGAACGGGGCGAGGAATTCGTCGAGCTGGTCCGGCTGACCGAGGACGAAGCAGGCCACCTGCGCCGCCAGCCCGGCGAACGGTTCCTGTGCACGCGCCGGTGCAGCCGCACCTCGGCCGGCGAGTTCGTGGAACACATGGAGAGCCTGCTCGACCCGGACCGCTTCCGCCTGCACCTGCACTTCGGCGGCAACCAGCTGTGACCGGCCTGCCGACCCAGGCGCTGCCGCGACCCGGCTGGTCCACATGCGACGATAGTGCGGTGAGTCCGATCCTGCTGCCGCGGCCGGTGTGCTTCGTCCTGGGCGGTGGCGGCAGCCTGGGCGCCATCCAGGTCGGCATGCTCCAGGCGCTGGCCGAACACGACGTCACCCCGGATCTCGTGGTGGGCACCTCGGTCGGCTCGGTCAACGGCTCGCTGCTCGCGCTCGACCCGGTGCACGCGGCCCTGCGGCTGACCACGTTGTGGTCGCTGATGACCCGCAAGCGGGTCTTTCCCGGCGGGCCGCTCGCCCGCCTGCGCACGCTGCGCCGGGAGCGGACCCACCTGTTCAGCAACACCGGGCTGGCCAAGGTGCTCAGCGACGGACTGGATGGCGCCACCGACTTCAGCGAGCTGCGGTTGCCGTTCGGCGCGGTCGCGGTCGACGCGCTGACCGGCTCCCCGGTTCTGATGCGCACCGGCGACCTGATCTCGGCGATCCTGGCCTCCTCCGCCATTCCCGGCATCTACCCGCCGATCCACCGCTCCGGCCGGGTGCTCTACGACGGCGGCGTGCTGGCCAACGTGCCGATCCGGCAGGCACTGGAAATGGGTGCGGCCTCGCTGGTCGTGCTGGACTGCGCCTTTCCCGGCCACCTGCCCGCGGTGCCGAGCACGCTGCCCGAGACCCTGCTGTTCTGGGCCACGCTCGGCATGCGCAACCAGGCCGTGCTGGAAGCCACCGCGGCCTCGGCCGACGTGCCGATCGTCTACCTGCCCGGCCCTCCGGTCCAAGCGGTGCGGCCACTGGATTTCGGGCACACCGCGGCCCTGGTCGAGGAGTCCTACCAGGCGTCGGCCCTGTTCCTGGCGCAGGTCACCGTGGCCGGGGCCGGGCTTTACGGTTCGCCCGCGCCTTAGTTCATGACCGCCGCGGGCGCGGTCGGGATCGGCACGCCCTCGTGCAGCACGTGCAGGATCTCGGCGGCGATCGAGTCCGGGTTGCGTGCGCCGCCGCCCATCACCCAGGTGCGCATGGTGATGTCGATGATGTTCATGGCGTTGGCCGCGGTCAGCGCGGCGACCAGATCGGCTTGCTCGCCGCCGCCGGTGCGCCTGCTCACCTCGCCCGCGACCTCGATCCGCCAGCGCAGCGCCTGCTCGGCCAGTCGCGCCTTCACCGACGGCGCGCCCTCGGCGAGCTGGTAGACGGCCAGCACCCGGTCGGTGTCTTCCCTGGTCACCCGCATGACGGTCTCGACCATCGTGTAGAGCGCCTGCGGCAGCGGCATGTCGTCGGGCTGCTTGCGCAGTTCCTCGACGGCGGCGCCGAGGCTGGTCTCGACGAAGTCGACGATCAGCGACTCCTTCGTCGGGTAGTACCGGTAGAGCGTCCTGGTGCCGACCTCGGCAGCGCCGGCGATCTGCTCGATGGTCGTCGACTCGAAACCTTGCGACATGAAAAGGGCGAACGCGTGATCGGCGATCTGCCGCCTGGTCCGACCCATCTTGATTTCGCGAAGGCCCACGTGTCCGCTCCTCATTCCCAGGTCAGTGCCAATTGACAGCGAATGTTAGGTGGCAGTGTGCCGGTTGAGTGCCATTCCGTCCAGTCGGGCTAACGGACTTGCGTCAGTCGGCGTCAAGTGGCAGTTTTGCAGCTGTTGGCACTCACTGTCATAATTTACCCGGCAACTACCAGGCAAACCCCGAAGGGACATCACTCGTGACTGATGTCTTCCCCACCCAAAGGCCAACCGGCGCTCCGTTCGATCCGGCCGCCGAGTACGCCGAGTTCCGGTCCACCGAGAACCTGGACAAGGTGGCCTGCCCGGCCGGCATAGACGCCTACCTGCTCAGCAACTACGACCAGGTGCGCACGCTGCTCAACGACCCGAGGCTCAGTTCCCGCGGCGCCGTCTCCAACCACGTGATCGTGGACCGCGACGTGACCGCCAACGCCTCGCCCGGCTCGATCATCCACCTCGACGGCCCGGACCACTCCCGGCTGCGCCGCATGCTCACCCCCGAGTTCACCGTCAAGCGCATGCGCGCGCTGCGCGAATACGTGGCCGAGCTGATCGAGTCGCACATCGACGCGATGCTGGCCAAGGGCGGCCCGCTCGACCTCGTCCAGGAATTCGCCCTGCCCATCCCGTCGCTGGTGATCTGCGAACTGCTCGGCGTGCCCTACGAGGACCGCGAACGGTTCCAGAGCCAGAGCAACATCCTGGTCAGCACCGACGCCAGCCCCGAGGACATCCAGGCCAACTCGGAGATGGTGCAGAACTACATCGCGAGCCTGGTGATGGCCAAGATGCAGCAGCCCGGCGACGACCTGCTCAGCCGGTTGATCCAGCGCGGCAACGAGAGCGAACAGCCGCTGACCGTGCCCGAGCTGATCACGCTGGGCCTCTCGCTGCTCATCGCAGGCCACGAGACCACCGCCAACATGATCGGCCTGAGCACGCTGGCCCTGCTGCGCAACCCCGAGCAGCTGGCGATCCTGCGGGACGACCCGTCGCTGGCCGAGTCCGCGGTCGAGGAGATGCTGCGCTACCTCACGATCGTCCAATATGGACTGCTGCGCTACGCCACCGAGGACATCGAGTACGACGGCGAGACCATCAAGGCAGGCGAATGGCTGGTCGCCGCGCTCGCCTCGGGCAACCGCGACGAGTCGGTGTTCCCGGACGCGGCCAGCATCGACGTGCGACGCAACCCGACCGCGCACCTCGCCTTCGGTTTCGGCGCGCACCAGTGCATCGGCCAGCAACTGGCCCGGGTCGAACTCCAGGAAGTCTTCAGCCGGCTCTACCGGCGCATTCCGACGTTGCGGCTGGCCGTACCGTTCGAGGAGATCACGTTCAAGGACAACGCGCTCGCTTACGGCGTGCGGGCGTTGCCGGTGACCTGGGAGAGCTGATGCGCATCATCCTCGACGAGGAAACCTGTATCGGCGCGGGCCAGTGCGTGCTCGCCGCGCCGGACGTCTTCGACCAGCGCGACGAGGACGGCATCGCCATCCTGCTCGACGAAGACCCCGGCGAAGACCAGCGCGCCGCCGTCGAAGACGCCGCCATCCGCTGCCCGGCCCTGGCCATTCAGATCCAGGGATAACCCGGTCGGTCCCGGTGGCCAGGGCAGGTCACCGGGGCCGATCGGCTGGGGTTCAGAGGTGCTTGAGCACCCTGAGCAGGTACTCGTCCCGGTCCAGCGGATTGCCGTCCCGCCGCTCCCGCCTCGGCGGCGCCCCGCTGATCGGCTGGTAGCCGCATGGCCGCGCCGCGAACACGCTCTCGCCCTGGGTCAGCCCGGGCAGCGCCCGCTCGACCTCGGGCATCCGCGCGGCAGGCAGCTCACCGCGCAACCGGCACGATTCCCCTGTCAACTCCGGTTCGCGCAGCCGCGCCCGCGCCTCGGCCAGCAGCACCAGCACCGGGCTCAGCGCGGCGACCGGAATGTCCAGTTCGAAGCGCTGCACCGGTTCGTGCACCACCGTCCCGGCCTGCGCGAGCGCGTTCATCAGCACCAGCGGGGTGAGCTTGCGGAAATCACCCGCCGTGCTGAACACGCTGTCGAAACCGGTCTGCACCAGCGTGACCACGATGTCGGTCACTTCCCAGCCGTAGAGGCCCTGCGCCAGCGTGGCCAGCACGGTCTCCTCGATCGCCTTGTGAAACGCCAACGGCAACGAACCCAGCTCCACCGCCAACCGGAACACCACGCCACTGTCCGGTTCGCCCGGCTCGACCCGCAGTCCGACCGTGGCGAAGAAGTAGACCGGCTCGCTGCGGCCCATCTCCTCGACGGCCGCGCCCGTGCCGATCGGCTTCTCCAGATAGACCAACTGACTCGGCGCGAACTCGGCGTCGACGCCGTAGTCGTCGGCGAGCCGGGCGCGGAGCACTTCCTTCTGCACCTCGCCGTAGAGCCGCACGGACAGTTCGCCGTCCTGGCGCACGTCGATGAACGGGTCCTGTTCGGCCAGTTCGGTCAGCGCCGCGAACAGCCGTCCGCCGTCGGCGGCACGCACCGGCGTGACCGCGGTTTCCAGGCTGGGCGGCGGAAAATGCGGTGCCTCGTCGAGCCGATCGGCCGGGCCGAGCCGATCGCCGATCCGCGCCTGGGCCAGCCCGGTGACCACCGCGATGTCCCCGGCGACCGCGCGCCGCGCCACCCGATGCGTGCCACGGTCGAACACGCCGACCGACGTGGGCCGCACCGCGTAGTCGAACCCGCTGCGGTGCAACACCAACGGTTCGCGCGCGCCGATCGATCCCGCGAACATTCGCAGATAGCTGATCTTCTCCCCGGCCCGGCTCCGGTCGATCTTGAACACCACCCCGACCGGCTCACCCTCGCTCGGTTCGGTCGCCGGTAGCAGCGTGGCGATCCCATCGAGCAGTTCGTCGACGCCGACGCCGGTCATCGCCGAACCGAAGAACACCGGCCGCACTTGGGCCCGCCGCACCTGTGCCACGAATTCCGCGCGCAATTCCGCTTCGGTGATTGTCTCGTCGAGATAACGAGCGAGAAACGCGTCATCGTTCTCGGCCAGCAATTCGGCAAGCCCGGACAAGTCGCGCGCGACGATCCGCGCGTTTTTCGTGCCGAGGTCGAGCACGTTCGACATGGCGACCGCGCTGGGGGCGATGGTCCGCCGGATCTCGGCCAGCAGTTCGTCCGCGCGGGCGCCGAGCCGGTCGATCTTGTTCACGAAAATCAGCACCGGCAGCCGCAACGCGCGCAGGGTGCGCATCAGCACCCGGGTCTGGGCCTGCACGCCTTCCACGGCGGAGACCACCAGCACGACGCCGTCGAGCACGCCGAGGCTGCGTTCCACCTCGGCGATGAAATCCGAGTGGCCGGGCGTGTCGATCAGGTTGACGGTGCGGTCGGCAATGGTGAGAGCGACGACGGCGGAGCGGATGGTGATACCGCGCTGCCGCTCGATCGCCATCGAATCGGTTTGGGTGTTGCCTGCGTCGACGCTGCCCAGTTCGCCGATGACCCCGGCGCGAAAGAGCAGCCGCTCGGTCAGACTGGTTTTACCTGCGTCGACATGCGCCAGAATTCCGGTGTTCACGGTCGGCATGGAGTGTGATCGTCCCCAACTCAGTAATCCGCCAATGGGTTTCTGGGGTGGACCGCAACTCCCGGCGCATCTGCTCTGCCTCTCCGTGATCACACTCGTCTCGCACGCGACGCTAGCAGGACAATTCCCGTCGCACATCCGAGTTTTGCTGGCGCGCCCGGCTTGTCGTGTCGCAGAATCGGCACACGGACGGGGGCTGGAAACGATGGGGGACGGTGGGAACCATCCGAACTTGGCTGAGCATCGCGCTGCGCGGAATGTGGGGGCGACGCGGTGTGACCGCGACGATCCTGGTGGTAGCGATCGTCGCCACCGCCGCCGCGACCGTCGGCCCGGTGTACTTCACCGCCGCGGGCACCTCGATCCTGCAGGACACCGTGACCTCCGCGAGCGCCAGCGGTCAGGTCATCGACGTGACCCGGCAAGGCGACCTGAGCGCGACGGGCCTCACCTCGCTGGTCAACGGCGTCAAGCAGGTCACCGCCGCCTCGCCGGCGGCGGCCAACCTGGCCGCGCCGATCAGGTCCGTCGAACTGGCCGGCCACCTGAGCTTCGAGCCTGCCGCGTTCACCACCACGCTCGCCTGGCGCGACGGCGCCTGCGCGCACCTGGACATCACCTCGGGCCGCTGCCCGACCGACGCGGGCCAGGTGCTCGTCAGCGCGGTCCTGGCCCGGCAGGCCGGTCTGCACCTGGGCCAGCAGCTCGACGACGGCCTCAAGGACACGTCCAACCAGACGATCCCGCTCACCATCGCAGGCATCTACACCGTGCCGAATCCCTACACCGCCTACTGGTCCAACCGGCCGTACTTCACCACGTTGACCGGCACCGGCACCGACAACAAGGGCTTCACCGACGGCCTGCTCACCCCGCAGTCCACTTTCGCCAACACCAGTCCGGGCAGCCAGGGCACGGACGTGGTCGACCTGCCGCTGAACCTGTCCACCCTGAACTACGACACCAGCGGGCCGGTCAACACGCTGATCAGCCAGCTGACCGCGCAGGTGCAGGGCGACGAGGTGACCACCACCATCCCGACCGTGCTCGGCCAGGCGTCGACCAGCCAGCAGGCGCTGGCCGCACCGGTGTTCCTGGTGACCGTGCAACTGCTGGTGTTGTGCTGGCTGCTGCTGTTCCTGTTGGTGACCGACGCCGCCGAGGCCCGGGGCAACGAGGTGGCGCTGGCCAAACTGCGCGGCCTGTCCCGCCGCCAGACCGTCCTGTTCGGACTGTCCGAGCAGGTCGTGCTGCTGATCATGGCGCTGCCACTGGGTGCGCTGGTCGGCTGGCTGGCGACCAAACTGCTGGCCTCGGCCATTCTCCGCGCAGGTACACCGGTGCCGCTGGTCGGGCTTGGCTGGGCCGCCGCCGGTGTCGCGGTCGCCGGAGGGGCCATCGCCGCGATCGGTGCTGCCCGGCGCACGCTGTCCCGTTCCGTGCTGGCGCAGTGGAGTCACACCGTTTCGGTGACCCGCAACCGCGGCTGGGTGATGGACGCGGTGATCGGCGTGCTCGCGCTCGCCGCGCTGGTCGAACTGTTCGTCTCCGGCGTGCTCGGCAACGCCACCCACAACCCGATCGCCCTGCTCGCGCCGGGCCTGATCGCGCTGACCATCGCGCTGCTGAGTTCGCGCGCGTTGCCGTTGCTGAGCAAGGCGTTCTTCACCCGCACCGCGCACCGCGGCGGGCTGGGCGGGTTCCTGGCCGCGCGCCAGATCGCGCGGCGGCCCGGTGCCGCGCGCACCACCGTCGCGCTGACCACCGCGTTCGGCCTGGTCACGTTCACCATCGCGGCCTGGTCGGTGGTGACCGGCAACATCCACGACGTGGCCTGGACCGAAGTCGGTTCCTCCCAGGTGCTGGCCGTGTCGGCACCGCCCGGTACGCAGCTGAACTCCATCGTGGACAAACTCGACCCGTCCGGTTCGAACGCGGTCACCGTGGACCGGGAGACCTCGATCGACGCCAACACCAGCGAGGTACGCACACTGCTCGCCGTCGACCCGCAGCGCTTCGCCAAGGTCGCCTACTGGCGCAACGACTTCGCCAAGAACTCGCTGGCCTCGATGACCGGCAAGCTCGATCCGGCCGAGCCCGCGCCGGTGCTGCTCAAGGGTGATCAGGTCAGCGTGAACGTGAACGCCGACATCGCCAACGGCGGCGGCGCCGAGCTGTACGCGACCGTGCTCGGCTACCAGGCCTCCGGCGTGACCCCGGTCGACCTCGGTCCGGTCAACGCCGCCACGCACGGCACCTTCACCGCCGACCTGCCCAACTGCCAGCAGTACGCGTGCATGTTGCGCCAGCTCTACCTCGAACCGAACCCACCGTCCGACACCAGCTTCAACCCGGACGACACCTTCGACGGCACGTTCACCGTCAACGGGATCAACGTGCACGACGGCGCGGGCTGGCACCCGCTGGACACCGGGCTCGGCACCAGCGGCCGCTGGCAGCTGGTTCCGACCTCCAAGTTCGACAAGAACCGGCTCTCGCTCTCCGGCGGCGCGCTGACCGCGACGTTCAGCGAATTCGAATCCTTCGGCGGCGGCGGTGGCGGCAATGTCGTGCTCCAGCCGATCTACCTTCCGAGCCAGCTGCCCGCGATCGTGACCAGCCCGGTCGCGACCGGCGGCGGGGACAACATCAACACCCACGGCCTCGACGACAACCTCTCGCTCTACGTGCGCCCGATCGGCCAGGCCGCCGCGCTGCCCGGCGCGGGCGGCGACGGCCTGATCGTCGACCGCGATTACGCCGAACTGGCCAGCACCGGCCTGGCCACCGACGTGACCACCGAGGTGTGGCTGGCGCCGACCGCGCCCGCCGACTTCGCCAACCGGCTGCGCGCCGCGGGCGTCGCGATCCTGTCCACCACCACCGCGACCGACACCGCGAGCACCTACGGCAGGCAGGGCCCGGCGCTGGCCCTCGCGCTGTTCCTGGCCGACGCGGCCGCCGCGTTGATCCTCGCCGCAGGCGGCGCGGTACTCGGCATGCACCTGGCAGGCAGGCGGCGCAGTTACGAGATGGCCGCGCTGGTCGCCACCGGCGCCCGAAAACGGTCGCTGGGCGGCGGCCTGCTCATCGAGCAGAGCGTGACGCTCGGGTTCGGGGCGATCATCGGCATCGGCGCGGGGTTGCTCGCCACCGCGCTCGCGGTGCCCTCCATCCCGGAGTTCGTGAACCTGCCCTTCAACGGCGCGGCGCCGCTGCTCTACGCCCCGTCCGCCAGCCAGCTGTCCACGTTCCTCGGCGTCGCCATCGTGCTGCTCGCGGTCGCCGCGGTGGGCAGCGCGGCAACACTGATCCGTGGCGTCCGTCCCGACCAGCTCAGGGAGGCGGCTCCGTGAGTGCTGCGACCGCGGTCCGCTGCGAAGATCTCGTGCACATCTACCGCGCCGCCGACACCGAGGTCGTCGCGCTGCGCCAGGTCGATCTGGTCATCCGGCCCGGCGAGACGGTCACCGTGCTCGGACCGTCCGGGTCGGGCAAGTCCACGCTGCTCTGGCTGCTCGGCGGGCTGCTCGCGCCGACCGCGGGCACGGTCAGCGTGTTCGGCAACCGCATCGGCGACCTCAGCCCGCGCGAGGTCACCGAGTTGCGCGCCAGCGAGGTCGGCATGGTGCTGCAGAACCCCGCCGCGAACCTGCTCTCGCATGCCAGCGCGGTGCAGAACGTCCTGTTCGCGCAACGCAAACGCCGCGACCGGCGCCGCGCGCACGAACTGCTCGACGCGATGGGCATCGGCGGCCTGGCCCGCAGGCCCGCAGGTGGCCTCTCCGGCGGCGAGCAGCAACGGCTCGCGGTCGCGGTGGCGCTGGCCAACGGGCCGCGCCTGCTGCTCGCCGACGAGCCGACCAGCCAGCTCGACCGGGGCTCGGCCGGTGCCGTGCTGGAGTTGCTGCGCACGGCCAACGCCGAGTACGGCACCACGGTCGTCGCGGTCAGCCACGACGAAGCCGTCGCCGACGCGCTCGGCCGCACCATCACCATCCGCGACGGCCGGGTCGGCGCCGAAGGGCGCGCGGGCGAGCAGTATGTGGTGATCGGCCGCGACGGCAACGTGAGCCTGCCTGCGGAGGCGATGAGCGTGCTGCCGGCCGGCGCGCTGGCCAGGGTGATCGTGAAGGAGAACGTGGTGGAACTGCGTCCGGAAACCGGTGGCGTCGATGAGCACTGACACGTTGTCGCCGTTGCGCGCCGAAGGCGTCGGCTACGTCCGCGCCGGTCAGACCATCCTGGCCGACGTCGACGTCGAGGTGCGGCCGGGCGAGCGGATCGCGGTGGTCGGACCGTCCGGATCGGGCAAAACCACGTTGCTGGCCATCCTCGCCGGGCTGGCCAAACCGACCAGCGGCACGGTGCTGGTGGACGGCGCGCCGCTGCCGGACAACGAGCCGGCCACCCGGCACGGTCTCGCCGTGGTGCTCCAGGGCTACGGCCTGGTCGCGCTGCTCACCGCGGCCGAGAACATCGCGATCGCGTTGCGCTGCACCGGCACCGACCCGCGCGATGCGACCACCGAGGCCGCGTCCGCGCTGGCCGGACTCGGTCTCGCCGCCTTCGCCGACACCCGCACCGACCAGCTCTCCGGCGGCCAGCAGCAGCGCGTGGCGGTGGCTCGCGCGCTCGCGCTGCGCCCGCGCATCCTGCTCGCCGACGAACCGACTTCCCAGCAGGATCCGGACAATCGCACCCTGGTGATGAACCGGATCCTCGGCGCCGCCGACCACGGCGCCACCGTCCTGATCGCCACCCACGATCCCGAGTTCGCCGCCCGCTGCGACCGAACCATCCTGCTGGGTCAGCGTTAGACAGACATCGATAGAACACGTCGAGGTTGCCGGCGCACCCACTCGCCGACAACCTCGACCGCGCGGCCCCCAAGGTCCCCGCGCCGCGCAGGTACCCAGCCGGATTCTTCGCCAAACCTCGATCGGCCTCAGCCGCTGATCAAGTCCGGGTCTGCTCCAGCCGGGTGAACGGCGCGTTGACTCTTGACAGTCGGGTTGGTCTAGTCCAATTGTGGCGCATGCGATTAAGACCCCTCGTGTCCGCGGCCGCCGCGGTGATCGCCACCGCGGCAACCGCCGGCCTGGCCTTCACCGGCACCGCGAACGCTGCCCCCGCGGCCCAACCACTCCCGCACCACGTCTTCGCCCCCTACTTCGAGTCCTACAACACCACCGACGACCCGGCGGTCTTCGCCGGCGAGTCCGGCTCGAAGTACCTGACGATGGCGTTCGTCCAGACCCCCGCGCCCGGTTCGTGCGCGATCGACTGGAACGGCACCCCGAGCACGCCGATCTCCTTCGCCCAGTACGGCAAGCAGATCGCCGACATCAAGGCGCACGGCGGCGACGTCATTCCCTCATTCGGCGGATACGGCGCCGACAGCACCGGCACCGAGATCGCCGACAGCTGCACCGACGTCAACGCGATCGCGGCCGACTACGAAAGCGTCATCACCACCTACAACGTGACCCGGCTCGACCTGGACACCGAGGCCGACTCGCTGACCAACACCGCCGGTATCGACCGCCGCAACAAGGCGATCGCGCTGGTCGAGCAGTGGGCCGCGTGCCACCACCGCACCGTGCAGTTCTCCTACACGCTGCCGACCTTCCCGACCGGCCTGACCACCAACGGGCTGGCCGTGCTGCAGAGCGCGGTCGCCAACCACGCCCGGGTCGACGTCGTCAACATCATGACGTTCGACTACTACGACGGCCTCCCGCACGAAATGGCCACCGACACCGAGAGCGCCGTCAACGGCGTGGTGGCGCAGTTGAAGACGCTCTACCCGCACCGAAGCACCCGGCAGCTCTACGCGATGATGGGTGTCACCGAGATGGTCGGCATCGACGACTACGGTCCCAGCGAAACGTTTACCACCGACGACGCGGTGACCGTGGAGAACTGGGCCAGCCAGCACGGACTGAGCCTGCTGTCGTTCTGGGCGATCGAACGGGACAACGGCAGCTGCGTCGGCACGAAGGGCGCAGGCGCCTGCTCCGGCGTCGCGCAAAGTGACTGGTACTTCAGCCACGCCTTCGAACCGTTCACTTCCCACCGCTGGTAACCGACAGCGGTAACTGACAGTAGGGGCGGCCCATCGGGTCGCCCCTACTTTTCGATAGCCCTCTTGACAATTACGTGGTCTAGTCCAATTCTGATGAGCATCTGCCCAACGTCGAGCAGGAGCGCTCATGAGAAGACCCTTGTTAGCCATGGCATCCGTGCTGGCCGCCGCGGCAACCACCGCGGGCATGCTGATCACGGGTGCCAGTGCCGCGCCCGCGGCGCCCACTCCCCTTCCCGCGCACGTGTTCGCGCCGTACTTCGAGGCGTACAACAGCGACTCTCCCGCCACCCTTTCCCAGGAATCCGGCGCGAAATACCTGACCATGGCGTTCATCCAGGCGCCCAGTGCCGGCTCGTGCGGCATCGACTGGAACGGTGACACCAGCCAGCCGATCTCCTCGTCCACCTACGGCAGCGACTTCGCCACCATTCGCGCGTCAGGCGGCGACGTCATCCCGTCCTTCGGCGGTTACGGCGCCGACCACGACGGCACCGAGATCGCCGACAGCTGCACCAACGTCTCCTCCATCGCCGCCGCCTACGAAAGCGTCATCACCACCTACAACGTGACCCGGCTCGACCTGGACACCGAGGACAACTCGCTGAGCAACTCGGCGGGTATCGACCGCCGCAACAAGGCGATCGCCATGGTCGAGCAGTGGGCCGCAGGCAACGGCCGCACCGTGCAGTTCTCCTACACCCTCCCGTCGACCCCGTCCGGCCTTTCCGGCCAGGACACCACCATCCTGCGGAACGCGGTCAGCAACAACGCGCGCATCGACGTGGTCAACATGATGACGTTCGACTTCTACGACGGCGCGACCCACGAAATGGCCAACGACACCGAAGCCGCGGCTGCCGCCGAGGTGAACCAGCTGGCGAGCCTGTACCCGTCGAAGTCGCAGGCGCAGCTGTGGGCCATGGTCGGCATCACCGAGATGATCGGCATCGACGACTACGGTCCCCAGGAAACGTTCACCACCGCCGACGCGAACACCATCGAGAACTGGGCGACCTCCAAGGGCATCAGCACGTTGTCGTTCTGGGCGTTGCAACGCGACAACGGCGGCTGCGTCGGCACCAAGGGCTCGGACAGCTGCTCCGGCGTCGCGCAGAGCACCTGGCAGTTCAGCAACACCTTCGAGCCGTTCACCAGCGGCAGCACGCCACCCCCGCCGACCAACGACTTCTCGGTCTCGGTGAACCCCGGCTCCGGCGCGGTGAACCCGGGTTCGGGCACCACGGCAACGGTCGGCACCGCGGTCACGTCCGGTTCGGCCCAGTCGGTCAGCCTGTCCGCCTCCGGCGCGCCCTCCGGCGTCAGCGTCTCGCTCAGCCCGGCCTCGGTCACCGCGGGCGGCTCGTCGACCCTGACCGTCAGCACCACCTCGGCCGCCGCCCCCGGCAGCTACCCGATCACGATCACCGGCAAGGCGACCTCCGGCAGCCACAGCACCACGTACACGTTGACGGTCAACGGTTCCGGACCGCCTCCGCCGCCCAACGGCCTGACCAACGGCGGGTTCGAAAGCGGTATGAGCCCGTGGACCTGCCAGCCCGGCGGCGCCGTGGTGAGCAGCCCGGCCCACTCCGGCAGCCACGCCCTCCAGGTCGCCGCGACCTCGTCGCAGACCGGCGAGTGCGACCAGACGATCACCGTGTCGGCCAACGCCAGTCACACGCTGACCGCCTGGGTGCAGGGCCAGTACGCGTTCGTCGGCGTCAGTGGCGGCGCGTCGGCCAGCACCTGGACCTCCTCCGGTGGCTGGACCGAACTGACCGTCCCGTTCACCACCGGTTCCTCCGGCACGGTCACCGTGTTCGTGCACGGCTGGTACGGCCAGGGCAACGTCTACGCGGACGACTTCGCCGTCAGCTAGGCCCATCAGTCAGGCAGAACCAGGACGGGCCGCTGTTCATCCCCGGACGAACAGCGGCCCGTGATCCAGCCGCGGCAACACATGCCGGGCAAAAAGATCACACTCAGTCGCATGTGGATACCCGGAAAGAATGAACGCCTCCAGCCCCAGCTCCTGATAAGCCTTCAGCTTGGCCAGCACCTGATCCGGATCACCCACGATCGCCGCACCGGCCCCCGACCGCGCCTTCCCGATCCCCGTCCACAAATTGGCCTCGACGAACCCATCCCCATCAGACGTTTCCCGCAACTCACTCTGCCGCGCGTTCCCCACCGACGTCGTGTCCAGCGACCGTGCCCGCACCCGCTCGCCCATCTCGACGTCCACCTTGGACAACAGCCGCCGCGCCGCGTCGACCGCCTGCCCCTCGGTCTCCCGGACGATCACGTGCACCCGGTACCCGAACCGCAGCTCCCGCTGATACTTGGCGGCGCGATCGCGCATGTCGTCGAGCACGCCCGCGATGCCAGCCAAGGTATCCGGCCACATCAGGAACACATCGGCCGCCCGTGCCGCGACGTCCCGCGCATTGTCCGACAGCCCGCCGAAGTAGAACGGCGGCGCCCCGCCCGGCGTAGGACAGATCCGGGGCGGATCGAGATCCACGTCGACGAAGTCCCCGTGATACTCGACGTGCTCCCCGTTCAGCAACGCCCGCAGCACCGTCATGATCTCCAACGTCCGCGCATAACGCGGCGCCGAGGGCAACGGCGACCCCGGCAGATCAGAAGAAATGATGTTGATCGTCAACCGCCCGCCACTGATCTGATCAATGGTGGCCAGCTGCCGGGCCAGCTGCGGCGCCCACATCTCCCCCATCCGCACGGCAACGAGCAACTGAATCCGCCGAGTCTGAGCAGCAATAGCGGACGCGAAGGCGGTCGAATCAATCCCCATCGTGTAGCCCGAGGGCAGCAGCAGGTTGTCGAACCCGCCTTCCTCCGCCCGCAACGCGATCCCCCGGCAATGCTCCCAACTGGACAGCAGTGCGGGATCGGGCACGCCAAGGTACTCGTAGTCGTCATCGCACAACGCCGCGAACCAGGAAACCTCGCAGCCGGTCATCGGATCCCCTCCGCCGGTAGCAGTTGTTGTTCGATCTGTTCAAGCGACCGCCCACGCGTCTCCGGCACGAACCGAATGGCGAACACGCAAGAGATCACCCCCACAACAGCGAAGATGTAGAACACGAGCCCGGTACCAACGCCGAGCAGCACCGGAAAGAACAGCCCCACGAACAGATTGCCCGCCCAGTTCGCGAACGTGGCCAGCGACATCGCGGTCCCACGCACGTTGAGCGGGAAGATCTCGCCGAGCAGGATCCAGGCCATCCCGCCCCAGCTCATCGAGAAACTGATCTTGAACAACGCCAGGCACACAATGGCGAACCATCCGGAAAACGCGGTGCCCAGCGCGGCCATCGCCACCGCCATGGCAATCGCCCCGTAGATCAACGGCCGCCGCCGGCCGATCCGGTCCACCACCAGCAACATGATCACGGTGACGACAACGGTCAACGCCCCCAGCCCCGCATTGGCCAGCAACGCAGCAGACTTCCCAAACCCCAGCGTCGTCAAGATCGTCGGCGCATAGTAGATGATCGTATTGATCCCGATGACCTGCTGTAAGAACGCAACCCCAACCCCCACCAGCAACACCCGCCGCACCCGTCGATCCCCCAGCAACACCCGCACGCTCGGCCGCGCCAGCACTTCCCCGATCCTGGCGACTTCCCCCTCCACATCGTCAGTGATCCGCGCCAGCACCGCCCGCGCCTCCTCGACCCGCCCACGCCGCATCAGCCACCGAGGCGACTCCGGCTGAAAATAGACACCGATCACCAGCGCCACCGCGGGCACCAACGCCAACCCGAACGCATAACGCCACTGCCCAGCCCCGGAAAGCCCCAGATTCACCAGATAGGCGACCAGAATCCCACTCGAAATCATCAACTGATTGAGCCCGGACAACGCCCCGCGCACCCCGGCCGGGGCGATCTCGGACAGGTAGATCGGCACCGTCATGGACAGCGCGCCGACCGCCAGCCCCATCACGAACCGCCCGGTCACGATGATCGCCAGGTTCGGCGCGACCGCCGCGATCAGGCACCCTGCCCCGAACACGGCCCCGGCCGCCACCACCAGCCCGCGCCTGCCCATCGCGTCGGCCAGCCGCCCACCGCCCAGCGCGCCGATCATGCAGCCGACCAGCAGCGAACTGGTCACGATCCCGACCTCGATGGCGCTGAGCCCGAACTCGGGTTTGATCAACAGCAGCGCACCCGCGACAACGCCCAGGTCATAGCCGAACAACAACCCGCCAAGCGCCCCGAACACATACGTGGCCGGCCCCAACCGTGACGTCATCGATCAGGCATACCACCTGCGCTTGACTCGATCCTGAGAACTGCCTATGGTCGCCGAAAAATGAACAGGTCTGAACAGGCTCAGATCCGACCTCTTGAGGAGCTGGCGATGGCGCGTGTGGACGATGCCGCCCTCCGCATAGAAGCCAACGGTATCAACGTGATCAGCGATGCTGATCGCAAGGGCACCCCAAGGCAACTGTTCTGGCCCTGGTTCGGCGCGAACGTTTCCGTGCTCGGTCTGAGCTACGGCTCGTTCGTGCTCGGGTTCGGCATCTCGTTCTGGCAAGCCACCATCGCGGGCCTGATCGGCATCGTGATCTCGTTCCTGCTCTGCGGCTTCATCGCGCTGGCGGGCAAACGCGGTTCCGCGCCCACCATGGTGCTCTCCCGGGCCGCGTTCGGCGTGCGCGGCAACCGGTTCGTGTCGGTACTGTCCTGGCTGCTGACCGTCGGCTGGGAAACCGTGCTCAGCGTGCTGGCCACGCTGGCCACCGCGACCGTGTTCGACCGGCTCGGCTGGGGCGGCGGCGCGACCACCAAGATCATCGCGCTGATCGTGATCGCCGCGCTCGTGGTCGTCTGCGGCGTGATGGGCTTCGACCTGATCATGCGCATGCAGACCGCCATCACCATCGTGACCGCGATCCTGACCATCGGCTACATCATCTTCGTGATCCCCAAGATCGACTGGGCCACCGTCACGCACGTACCGTCGGGTTCGGCCGAGCAGCTGATCGGCGCGATGGTGTTCATCATGACCGGCTTCGGCCTCGGCTGGGTCAACGCGGGCGCCGACTACTCCCGTTACCTGCCCAGGAAATCCAGCAGCGCGGGCGTGATCGGCTGGACCACGTTCGGCTCCTCGATCGCGCCGGTCGTCCTGCTGATCTTCGGCCTGCTGCTGGCCGGATCGTCGAGCAAGCTCAGTTCCGCCATCGCCGACGACCCGATCGGCGCGCTCGCCACCGTCCTGCCCACCTGGTACCTGGTGCCGTTCGTGATCGTCGCCGTGCTCGGCCTGGTCGGCGGCGCCGTGCTGGACATCTACTCCTCCGGACTGGCGATGCTGACCATCGGCGTGCGCGTGCCGCGCTACGTCGCCGCGCTGATCGACGGAACCATCATGGTGCTCGGCACGATCTACGTGGTGTTCGTCGCCGGGCACTTCCTCGGCCAGTTCGAAGGGTTCCTCACCACGCTCGGCGTGCCCATCGCGGCCTGGTGCGGCATCATGCTGGCCGACATCGCGTTGCGTCGCCGCGACTACGCCGAAGCCGACCTGTTCGATCCCAAGGGCCGCTACGGCGACGTGCGCGGCCTGCCGATCGCGGTGATCCTGGTCAGCACCGCGCTCGGCTGGGGCCTGGTCACCAACACCTACGCGGCCTGGCTGACCTGGCAGGGATACCTGCTCGCCCCGTTCGGCCTCGGCGGCAAAACCGGCGCCTGGGCATCGGCCAACGCGGGCGTGCTGGTCGCCCTGATCCTCGCTTTCCTGGTCACGTTCCTGGCCGACCGCAACCGCGTCCGAGCCCAAGAAGCGCTCGCCGACCCTAGCCATACATCGCTCATCGGTATATAAAGATGAAGTGACCCTGCGCGAGCCCACGTTCCTGATCCTCACCGCGCTGGCGGCCCAGCCCCGGCACGGCTACGGCATCATCAAGGACGTCGAGACCATCTCGGCCGGCCGGGTGGTGTTGCGCGCGGGCACCCTGTACACCGCGCTGGACCGGTTGTGCGGCGACGGCTGGGTGGACATCGACCACGAGGAAGTCGTGGACGGCAGGCTGCGCCGCTACTACCGGCTCAGCGACACCGGGGCGGCCGAACTCGCCGCGGAAACCGACCGCATCAACGCCATCGCCGCCGCCGCGACCGAACGCCTGCGCCAGCGTCGCACGCTCGCAACCGGAACCTTCGCCATCGGGGGAATCGCATGACCCGCTACGCACGCCTGCTCCGCCTCTACCCCAAGGATTATCGCGACCGCTACGGCGCCGAACTTCTCGACACCCTCCGGGAAACCGGCCGCCCGCGGCACACGGAATCGCTCAACCTGATCCGCGGCGCGCTCGTCGCCCACGCCCGCAGGCTCCGCCCGGACAGCGCGTCCGGGCGCGACGCGCTCGCCATCACCAGCCTGCTCGCCCCGCTGCTGCTGCTCGCCGGCGCCGCCGACGACCTGCACGAGACCGGCTGGTTCGTGGCGACACATGGCAGCGCCAGCGACATCCTGCACGCGTTCACGCCGGTCGTGCTGTGGCTCGCGTGGGCGGCAGTGCTCGCCCTCGGCCTGTTCCGCCTGCGCCGCACCGCAATGGCCGGCAGCTGGATCGCGGCCGCCGCCATGGTCGTCGTGCTCAACCAGCCGTCGCCCGGAATCCCGGTCGTCTGGCAAACCGGCGCGGGCGGCTGGAGCCTGCTCGCCATCCTCGCCGCGATCGCCTGCACCGCCTCCGACGGCATCCGCCGCGGGTACGAACTGGTCGGCCGAACCCGCACCATCCTGGTCGCCGCGGCCGTCGCGCTCGTCCTGTTCACCCGCGTCCTCGGCCACAACTACACCCCCGGCTACCTCATCGCCCTGGTGATCGCCGCCGCCTGCGCTGCCTATGCGGCCTGGCGCAGCAGCGCGATCGGCTGGCGAGTGGCCGCCCTGTTCATCACCCCGGTCGTCGCCACAGCGTCCACCGTCTGGCTCTACCACGGTGCGCCGTTCCGCTTCCAGCGCCTGGGTATCGCCCTTCCACACATCGTCTACGAGTACGTCCCGCCGCTGGTCGTCCTAGCCCTGGTCATCATCGCCTGGCGCGTCGTCGCCCGCCGCATCGCCCGCCGCGACCTCCCCGGCAAGGCATCCTCGTAGCTATAGTTTGCCATGGCCCCATTCGTCGGTTCCCTCCCCGACGCAGGCGAAGTATGGGGCATCGCATTCAGCCCCGACGGCCAACTGGTCGCGACCGCGGGCGGCAACAGCCACGCGGTGTCATTGTGGAACGCCGACACCGGCACGCTAGCCCGGATGATGATCGGCAGCACCGTCGTCGATGACGTGGCCTTCAGCCCAGACAGCAGGCGTGTAGCAACAACAGCGGTTCTGTACGACGCCGTCACCGGGGACGACATTCAAGAGCTGAACGGCAGCGGGTACTCGGTCGCATTCAGCCCCGACGGCAAATACCTCGCCGTCGGCAGCGGCTACGAACGCAGTCCCAGCCTAGGCACGCGGCTGTTCAACCCGATTACCGGCGACCCGATCCGCACGATCTCCACCGAGTACACCAACTGCGTGGCGTTCAACCCGGACAGCACGATCCTCGCCGGCACCACCGGTCATCTCAACGAAGGCGTACGGCTCTGGAACCCGGCTACCGGTGACCGAATCTGGACCCTCGGCGGCACCAGTTCGAGCACCGTGGTGTTCAGCCCAAACGGCAAGATCACCGCCACCGGCAGTCGCGGCATCGTGCAGTTGTGGGACGCCGTTCACGGCGGCCACATCCGTGACATACCAGGAAACGACCTGCTCGCCTTCAGCCCAGACGGAAAGCTGGTCACCGCCGACAAGAACGGCGCACTCCGCCTGTGCGACCCCATCACGGGCGCCACGATCCGCGCTCTAACCGGCGCCTATGCGATAACCGCCGCCTTGAGCCCCGACGGCACACGCATCGCCGCGATCACGCCAAACAAGATCGCCGCGATCATCAGTCTCTAACAACCTCGACCCGAACCGCGGGGACCGGTGTCTGGCAGGCCTGCATCCTCTCCTGACCGCCATCCCGCCCGTCAAAAGCCGGTTTGGCACTTGCCAAGATCAGTAGCGCACACATACCGATGCCATGGTTCCTGCAAGTTTTCGTCAAAAATATACTCAGTCTGGTACCCGCTCGCCCATGAGGTAGTGGCAAACGGCTTCTGGCCGATCGGCGGAACAACCAACTCACCTGATTTTCCACGGTACACATAGTCGATGAGAACTCGCCACTCGCAGTAACACGATTTCGCGGAAGCGTTGATTGCGATGGGCTGCGATTGGCCTTGCTGCAGATAAAGAAACTTACCGTCAGCCAAGTACGGCCGCGTTCCCTGGTAAGGACTTCCGGAATCCGCCGGCACCATGGCCGCCACCCGATCCGCACCAACGCCGAGCGCGAAGTCGACGGTGATAGTCTCCCCCATACCCTGCGGCGGGATGACCAAGGCGGTTCCCGACAGTGGCGGCCGCCGGGCCTCGATCGTGGCCGTGATCCGGTTGACGTAGATTTCACCAGACCGATTGTCGGTCAACGTGATCAGCTGTCCCGACCTCCCCAACTGGACCGCGCCCTGGTTCAACATGGTCTGGTAGACGTTGGATGACGCTGGCACCGTGAGCGCCGAGTCAGTCGCCAGGTACTGCCCCTCCTCAAGGCCCGGATCGTCACTGGCCGTCGCTGTCAGGGGTGCCCCGCCCACCAAATCCTGAGCACGGTCGACCACCCAGGGTGCGAGACCAGGGATTGCGGTCGCCAGCAATATCGGAACAGCAGTGACGATCACCCACTTGGGCCCACGGCTTATTTTCTGCCACCAGTTCTTCGAAGCTTTGTCCCCGATGTCTTCCTGCGACTCACGCTGACTCATGACCGGCCTCGTCATCCTGGACGGGAGCGAGCTTGGATTGTCCACAGGATGCGCAGCGCACTGCCGAAACCGGCGACAAGGCCGTCAGCCCGACCAGCAGAAGACCGACGGCGATTACTGCGGCATCATAACCAGTACCGAGCCGAACCCCAGAAACATCACCATAAATAGTATTAGAAATATTACTCGGATCCCATACTGCAATAGCATTCGACACGAGGAGCCCAAAAAGCCCGAAAACTATAAAATTCGCGATATATCGAGAGGCCCGACGGGCTATCGATGCCCACGCGAGCAAGACCAAAAAGGCAACAACGAAAATTCCGACCCGATAGATCCCCTGCCACTGGCCGATGGGTGGTACACCGGTCACGGTGGTATCCACGGAAGCGGTCGTACCGTACCACGGCAAGGCGAGCGAGACTACTGCCACCGGAGCGGCGAGCACCAGGGAAACCCGCCGTACCTGTATAGCCCGGATACTGGCCAGCGCCGGACTCACTGTAACAATCACATCGTTGAAAGCCATCCCAGAAGCCCCGAGAATCACACCAATGAACATTAGGCAAAGACCCAGAACGAACAGCACGAAACCGCCAGCCGGATCAGCCCGGAGCGGATTCCCAGTGTTGATCAGGCTGTGGATGAGCTGCTGGCTGGGGCAAGGCCCCAGGGCCAACACCAGCGCAACCAGGATCGCACCGCACACACTGACCATTGCTCGAATGATGCCGTGAATCTTTTGGGAAAGCATGAAGCACATGGCCGACCACACGGCAGCGACAACCAGGATGAGAGAGAACACCGTGGAAAGCATGCCCAACTGGGTGACAGTGAACTGATTCAGCACGGCAGACCGAGATGCCCCGGCATACGAATATCGAACCACGCACCAGGGCAATGTCAACGCCATGAAGCCGAGACCGAGACCAACACCTGCCATCAGCACGCCGCCGAGCCACATAGGAGACACCCCTGCGGAACCCGATTCCTTGTCCGTACCTTCGTCCGCTGACACTGCTCCCGCCTCCCCGATTCCGAGCGCGACGGCATCATACTGCGTCGTCCTATGGCAGGTAGCCGAGTGTCACTCCTACTCGATCGCGGCCGAGGGCCCGCCCGTCAACCGGTCAGACATTTCTTGCGCAGGAGCAGCGGTGATCTCACTCCGTGCAGGGTGTTGCGGCGAGGTTCTCGCCGGACATCCAGATACGCGGGCGGCAGGAATTCCGGGAGTCCGTCTCGGATTCGGACCTCCCAGTCCGAATGGTGGATCAGGGTGTGATGTCGGCGGCAGAGCAAGGTCATGTTCGCCAGGCTGGTCGGCCCACCATCCAGCCACGACACCACATGATGAGCGTCGCACCATTCACTACGGCGATCGCAGGTCGGGAACGAACAGCCGCCATCACGCCAGGCGAGGCCGCGGCGGATCCCGGCCGGGGCGGTACGTTTACCGCGCCCGACATCCAGCGGCTGCGAGTCGGAGTCCAGCACCAACGGGATGACCTTCGCATCACAGGCCAGGCGGCGGACCTGGCGGGCGGTCAGGCTGCCCAGATCGCCCAGGCCATTGAGGTGGGCGTGCCCGACCTGCTCCCGCAACTCACCCAATGACATCGTCAACGTGAGGTGCGGGCGTTCGCCGCCATCGATCGGGGCCGCTGCCGCGTTCGCGGTCAACCGCAGCAGTTCAGCGAACGCGTCACCATGCCGCTCACCCACACCGCGCAGATCCCGGGTGCCGTCCCCCGCGCCCGGCTTTGCCAGCGGGCTGAGCAGGCCGACGAGCAGGGCACCGTGTTCGGGGCCGAGGCGGCCGGTGAAGGCGACGTGCCCGTCACGGTGGGTACTGATGTGGAGTTCGTTGACCGGTGGGTCGGGGTCGGCCAGGGGTTCGGGGCCGTCCTGGTCCAGCCAGGCCAGGATCTGCTGGGCGACATGCTTCAACCCGCGCGAATCCAAGGTCTGCGCGTGCTCGACGAGCATTTCTTCGGCCGCGACCCGGCGCTCCAACGCGATGTGGGAGGGGATCGCGTCCAGCATCTTGCCGATCACGTCGAGGTGATCCGGGCCGAGGTGGCCGGCTTCCAGCGCGTCGCGGGTGACCGGGGAATGCTGGATCAGGTCGAGGTGGACTTCGCGGTGGCGGGCCTCGGTGATCGGGATCCGGGCGAGGTCGCGGTGGGCGACACGGGTGCAGTCGTAGCCGCCGGTGACGTTGCGGGCGCGGACTTCTTCCAGGATCGCGAGACTGGCGGCATAGGTGCGGCGGTGGAGTTCCTCGATCTCGCTCAGGGCGGTGAGGAGATCAGCGTCAGCTACTCGCCACCAGGGGGTGGCGAGTAGCTCGTCAGCTGTCTTCTCCATACGTCAAGAGTAGCAAGGGAACCAGCGCTTGATCAAATTCCTATCGGGTGAATCCCGTTGAGATGCAAGGGTTTTAGGATGTGATGGTGGTGAAGGTGATGCCTGCGTTGTTGAGGCGGGTGATCAGGGCGTCGCCCATCGCAGTGGCGGTGGTGACTTGGCCTGCGGTCTTGGGGAGTTCGTCGATTGCCAGGCACAGCGCGGATTCGGCGAGCATCTTGGCGGATTCGTCGTAGCCGGGGTCGCCGCCGGCTACCTCGGTCACCACGTGCGTGTCTCCGCTGCGGCCGACGAAACGCAGGCGGAACCAGGATTTCGCGCGCTTGTTGGCGCTCGGGCCTTCGCCTGGCTTGACTCGGTCGCTGATCCATTGGCGCAGCGGCGGGATTTGCGCGGCGCCGACCAGTCCGACGACGCCGATGCCAAGGCCGACCAGGGAGGTCAGTTGGCGTAGGGCCAGGAATTGCTGGTAGGTGAAGTCTGGGCCGTACTTTTCGGAAGCGGTTGCCGACGCTGCCACGATTTGTGGGTCCAGCACGGGAAGTGGGACTACCCAGGCGTTCTGGGCGGCGTTGTGGCCGGGCCTGCCCATCGGAATGTGCACCTTCCGGCCGACGAGTTCGGGTTCGGCGCGGCGGCGGTCTCGGGCCGCCTGGAAGTTCTGCCTGCCTCGGGAAAACGCGGTCAAGGCACTGGCCAGGGTTCCGCCGGAGGGGGTACCGGAGATGCGTAGGTAGGACTCGACGGTGATGGGACGGTCGTTGGGCAGTTGGCGGACGGTGAAGTACGCGCCCAGGTCGGCGGGGATGGAGTCGAAGCCGCAGGCGTGCACGATGCGGGCGCCGGTGCGTTCGGCGAGGGCGTGGTATCGCAGGTACATGCGGTGGTAGAACTCGGGCTCACCGCACAGGTCGACGTAGTCCGTGCCCGCCGCGGCGCAGGCGGCGACGAGGGGTTCGCCGTAGCGCAGGTAGGGGCCGACGGTGGTGATCACGACGCGGGTGGACTCGGCGACCGCGCGGAGGGATTCGGCGTCGTCGACGTCGGCGACCAGCAGGCCGACATGGGCGCTGGCCGGGTTGATGGCGGCGAGTTTGTCCCGGACGAAGGCCAGTTTCGCTTCGCTGCGGCCGGCCAGCGCCCAGCGCAGGTCGGCGGGAGCGTTGCGGGCCAGGTATTCGGCGGTGAGGCCACCGGTGAAGCCGGTCGCGCCGAACACGACGATGTCGTAGTCACGGTCAGCCATGGGAATACTCCTCATCCGATCGGCTGGTCGGGGTCGATGGTCACGCCTGCCTTGCGCAGGATGGCGTCGGTCGCGCCCCACACCACGGTGGCCAGGTAGTCGATCAAGGCTTGTTTCGGCAGCGCCCGCCCGGATTCCAGCCACCACAGCGTGGCGGCGCCGAGCGCACCGGCGAGTACCGCGCCGCCGGGTTCGGCGGTTTCGGGGTCCAGGTCGAGGGTGCGGAGCAGGTTGGCGCACAGGCCGCTGAGCGCGCCCGCTATTCGTCGGCCTTCCACCAGTACCGGGCCGGTCGTGAACAGCAGCCGGAAGGCTTCTGGGTATTCGTCGACCAGGTCGAGGTAGGCGTGCAGGCCGTCGGTGATGAGGTTGGTTACGGGGGTTGCTGGGTTCAGCGCCATGCCCAGGCGTTGCCAGAGGATGGCCGCCAAGTGTTCGGCTACGGCGTCGAGGAGAGCCGCCTTGTCGGCGAAGTGGCGGTACAGCTTCGGTTTTGCCGCGCCCGCTTCCGCGGCGATCTCTGCCATGCTGACCTCGGGGCCGTACTTGGCCAACGCGCGCAGGGCGGCCTCGACGAACTCGGCACGCCGGTCGAGCCGGTGTTGCCGCCAGCGTGCGGCCCGGCCGTCGGACGAAGCGTCGGCGTGCACCGGTAGACAGTACCACGAGTACCCGCTACTTTGAGTCACAGATATTGGCCGAGCAGGGAGGCACGATGCGGCGGTTCGCCGACAAGGTCGCGGTGATCACGGGCGCTGGTTCGGGAATCGGCCGAGCCCTCGCGCTCGACCTGGCCGGACGAGGAGCCCGGCTGGCGTTGTCCGACATCAGGGAAGACCGGATCGCGGAGACCGTTGCCGCGTGCGTCGAGCGCGGGGCGCAGGCCAAGGGGTATGCGCTCGATGTCGCCGACCGGGCCGCCATGCTGGCGCATGCGGACGAGGTCGTCGCCGAGTTCGGCAAGGCCAATCTGGTGATCAACAACGCGGGTGTCGCGCTGGCCGCGTCGATCCTGGACATGAAGTGGGACGACCTGGAGTGGGTGATGAACATCGACTTCTGGGGCGTCGTACACGGCACCAAGGCGTTCCTGCCGCACCTGATCGCCTCCGGCGAGGGCCACGTGGTCAACATTTCCAGCGTGTTCGGCCTGGTCGGCGTGCCGACGCAGAGCGCCTACAACGCGGCCAAGTTCGCGGTGCGCGGGTTCACCGAGGCGCTGCGCCAGGAAATGGCGATCGGACGCCACCCGGTCGGGGTGAGCTGCGTGCATCCGGGCGGGGTCCGGACCAACATCGCCCGCGACTCTCGCGCGAACGCGGAATTCGAGTCGTCGCCGGTGCGCGAACGGTTCGACCAGACCATGCCCACCTCGCCGGCCAAGGCCGCGCAGATCATCCTGCGCGGAGTGCAGGCCAATCACGCGCGGATCCTGGTCGGCCCGGACGCCTACGTGTTCGACGCGACCGCGCGCATCCTCGGGCCGTTCTACCAGCGGCTGACCATCGGCGGGGCGCGACTGGCCGAGTTGCTCGGTCAGTCCAAACGTTAACGCCTGATCACGGTGTGGTATTCGTCCACAACGGACTCTCCGGCGCGGGCGGCTGGGCTGTGGTGTTCGATTTCGGTGTAGCCGCCGTAGTGGCCGTCGTCTTCGAAGATCTGCATCGCGTCGCCGGGCGCGGCCGGGTCGGCGTCGCGGGGGCCGTCGCAGTAGAAGCGGCCGGGTTCCACCGGGACGGTTCGTTCGATGATGGTGCCGTTGTGGGCGTAGCTGAGCCAGCCGCCGAAGACGCGGGCGGTCAGGCCGATCTTGAACATGTGGGTGCCGGTCGAGTGCAGCACTGCCTGTCCGGCGCGGACCGTCAGCCGGGCGGGGTCGATGGGGTCGAGGTAGTCGCGGTAGGACAGTGGGGCGGCCAGATCGATGGTGAGGGTGCCGCCCAGCGGTACTTGCAGGATGTTCCAGGCGCTGACGGGTTGACCGGCCAGGACGTGGAGGGTGTTGGTGGTCAGGTATTCGAGGCGGCCGGGGGTTTCGTGCAGGACGGTGATTCGACGGGTCACGTCGATTTCGGTGATGGCGTTGGTGGTGCGGTTGTGGAGTTGGATGGTGGCCTGGGCTTCGAAGGGTGCTGTTTGTTTCCAGGGGCCTGGGTCGATTTCGGCGGGGACGATGTGGTCGGACAGGCCGCCGGTGCCGTTGGCCCAGAACCAGGCGCGTTCTGGGCCGAACCAGAGGCGGTCGCCGCCGATGTTCCAGTCCGGTGCCTCGCGGACCGACCAGAACGCTTCGTGGAAGACCCGGCCGGCCCGGAATTCGATCACTTGACCGCGCCGAGGGCGAGACCAGCCACGAAGTGCTTCTGGAAGCGCAGGAACACCAGGACGGTGGGCAGCGCGGCGATCACCGAGCCCGCCGCGATCACGTTCCAGCTGGACACGTACTGGCCCTGGAGCCCGATCAGCGCCGGGGTGACCGGCATGTTGGTGTCGGTGCGGATCACCGTGATCGACCAGAGCAGGTCGTTGAACACCCAGGTGAACGCGAGCGCGGCCAGGGCGGCGAGCGCGGGGCGGGTGAGCGGCAGGATGATGCGCAGGAAGACCTGCCTTGGTGTCGCGCCGTCGATCACCGCGGCTTGCTGGATCTCGCTCGGGATCGCGCGCATGAAGCCTTGCAGGACGAACGTGTAGAAGCCGAGGCCGAACCCGGTCTGCACGACGATCAGCGCGGTGAGCGTGTCGTAGATGCCGAACAGTTCGGTCAGTTTGGACACCGGCACCAGCAGGATCTGCGGGGGCAGCAGGTTGCCGCCGAGCATCAGCAGCAGGATGCTGCGGCGGAACGGGATCTGGTAGCGGGACAGCGCGAACGCGGCCATGGACGCGAGGGCGAGCGTGACGATCACGGTGGGAATGGTGACGATGAAGCTGTTGATCATCGCCTGCTGTTCGCCGCCCGCACTCCAGGCCTGCGCGAAACCCGCCAGCGAGAACGAGTGCGGCCAGCCGCCGATGCCGTACTGGGCGATGTCGTCGAAGGTGCGGATGCTGGTGACCAGGACCAGCAGGATCGGCAACAGCCACAGGAAGGACAGGCCACCGGCGAGGGTGTGGAAGCCGACGGTGCGCATCTTGCGGCGCAATGGCATCGTCATGCGTCACTCTCCCGGAAGGCGCGGATCAGGTAGGTCACGATGACGCCGAAGGCGAGTACGAAGATGATCACGGCGAGCGCGGACGCGTAGCCGAGGTGCAACGTCTGGAACGCGGTCGAGTACATGTACGTGCTGAGCAGTTCGGACGAGTGGTAGGGGCCGCCTCGGGTCATCGCCCAGACCACGTCGAAGGAACGCAGCGAGTCGATCACGATGACCGAGAGGACCACCGAGTTCACGCTCTTGAGCGAGGGCAGGGTGATCTTGGTGAACCGCTGCCAGCCGTTGGCGCCGTCGACCTTGGCCGCCTCGTAGAGCACCGGGTCGATGCCCTTGAGACCGGCCAGGTAGAGCACCATGACGTAGCCGATCTGGCGCCACAGCGCGGGAATGATGACCGCATAGAGGGCGGTGCTGGAGTTGGCCAGCCAGGAGTGTTCCCAGCTGGACAGTCCGATGCCGCCGAGCACCTTGTTGATCAGGCCGTCCGGCTGGTACATGCCCTGCCAGATCAGCGAGGTCGCGACCAGCGAGAACACCACCGGTGTGAACAGCGCGGCCCGGTAGAAGCCGACGCCCCGCCGTTCGCGTTGCAGCAGCATGGCCATGCCGAGGCCGCCGATCGCGGAAAGGCCGCCGAACAGGACCAGCCAGATCACCGTGTCCAGCAACGCTTTGCGGAACACCGGGTCGCCGAAGAGCTGAGAGTAGTTGCCGAAGCCGACGTTGCGCGGTGCCGAGATGCCGTCCCAGTTGGTGAAGGACAGGTAGAAGCCCTGGATGGCGGGCCAGAACACCCAGATGCTCTCCACCAGCAGCGGCAGCAGCACGAACACCAGCAGCATCGGCGAAACCCGGCGCCTGCGCCGGCGGGGGGACGACGCAGGCGCCGAGCGGACCCGGGATGGTGCGGTCAAGGTGGCCACGTCAGGATGACCAGACCTTCTTGGCGGCCGCTTCCCAGGTGCTCAGGATGGAATTGATCTGGCCGGGCTTCTGGATGAACTGGGTGAGCGCGGCGTCCGCAGTGGGCTGCAGCGCGTCGCTGGAGTCGCGGTTGAAGAACTGGGTGAGGTCGGGGGCCTTGGCCAGCATGGCCTTGCCCTTGGCGACCAGCGCGGTGCCCGCGTCCTTTGCCGACGGGTTGGCGGGCAGGATGGTGCCGCCGCCGACCTTCATGTACAGCTCCTGCGCGGACGGGGTGGTCATCCAGGTCATGAAGTCCTTGACGCCGGAGACGTGCGCGGAGCGGGAGCTGGCGAAGAAGCCGTCGGTGGGGGCTTCCTCGACCATCGGGACGCTCGGGTCGATGGCCGGGAACTGGAAGAAGTCGATGTCGTCCAGCACGTCCTTGGGCACCGAGTCGACCAGGAAGGTGCCGATCAGCATCATGCCGGTGCGGCCCTGTACCAGCGCGGTGGTCGCGTCCTGGAAGGGCAGGGCGGTGGCCTGCGGGTCGAAGTAGGGCAGCACGGTGTTCCACTGCTGGAACACCTTCTGCACCTGCGGGTCGGTGAAGCTGCGCTTGCCTGCCAGCAGATCGCGGTGGTACTGCGCGCCGTTGAGCCGGATGTCGAGGTAGTCGAACCAGCCCGATGCGACCCACGGCGTGTTGCCGCCCGCACCGCAGCCGATCGGCGCGACGCCCTTGCTCTGCAGCTGCTGGCACAGGCTGATGAACTCCGGCCAGGTGGTCGGGATCTTCTGCACGCCCCACTGGGCGAACTTGGACTTGCGGTAGAACATGCCCCACCAGTAGTAGCTGACCGGCACGAAGATCTGGCGGCCGTGCTGGTCGGTGGACAGCGCCTTGAGCGCGGGGCTGTAGTTGTTGATCGAGCGCCACACGTCGCTCACGTCGAGCAGCAGACCCTTGTCCGAATAGGACCGAGCCACCGAGCCGGCGTACCAGGTGTAGACGTCGGGCGGGTTGCCCGAGGTGAGCAGGGTGGGCAGCTGGGTGCGGAAGGTCTCCGAGTCGATCGTGTTCAGCGACGCCTGGGTCTTGCCCTGCTGGTTGAACGCGTCGACCAGCTGTTGCATCGCGGGCTTCTGGGTCGAGTCAGACAGGTTCGACTCGATGCTCACCGCGCCGGAGCTTTGACCACCTCCGCTGCCAGCGGAGGTGACGCAGCCGCCGAGCAGGCCGGCGGCGCCGAGCGCGCCGACTCCGGCTACGCCGCGCAGGAAATGCCGGCGCGAGAGTCCTTCAATGCCCATCAGCGGGTCTCCTTGTCTGCGGCACTGCGCAAGGCTTGGGCGAATGTGAGGAAGGTTGCAACGTCGCTCGGCCGCTGTCAAGATGTATTCATAAATTATGATCCAACGACCGCCGACCGAGAGGCGGCATACTGGTCGCGGTTACGCGGGAGGGCGGAGGATCGGTGGCTGACTACCAGCTGCGTGGGGTGCATGGACAGACCGTGCAGGCACTCGCGATGCGCATTCTGTCCGGCGAGATCCCGGAGGGCGCGACACTGGACCTGGTGGCGCTGCGCGAGGAGCTGGACGTCAGCCTGACCGCGCTGCGCGAGGCGCTGAAAGTGCTCTCCGCCAAGGGAATCATCGGAGCGCGGCAGAAACGCGGCACGTTCGTGCGGCCGCGCAGTTCGTGGAACCTGCTCGACGGCGACGTGATGCGCTGGCAGTCGGCGGGCCCGCCCGACCTGGAACTGCTGGAGTACCTGACCGAGGTGCGCACGATCGTCGAGCCCGCTGCCGCGCGACTGGCGGCGGATCGGGCGACCGAGGAGGATCTGGCCGCTTTGGACAAAGCGCTCGGCCAGATGGCAGCGGCCAGCGGCAGTGCCGACGCGGTCGAGGCCGACCTGGACTTCCACCGCGCATTGCTGGCCGCGACGCACAATCCGCTGCTGGTGGAGATGGAGCGGGTGATCGCGAACGGGCTGGCCCAGCGGGACAAGGTGGTGCACAACGCGGATCCGGCCGACGACCCGGTGCCCAGTCACCGCACCGTGTTCGAAGCGATCCGGGAGCGCGACGAGGACGGCGCGGAGGGCGCCATGCGCGCATTGGTGGACAAGGCGACCGAGGACTTCCGGCGGGTCGCCGCCAAGCAGAAGCGGGCTCGGAAAGCTAAGAGCTCCTAACATAATGTTGTTCGGTCAGGGAGCGGCGTCCAGGTGCGTGAGATCCAAGGCGGAGGAGGGAGCCGTGACGGAGTCATGGTGACCGACGACAACGCGGGAGATCGCGTGCCTGGACGCCGCGAGCCGAACAGGCATTGTGTTAGGAGCTCTAAATAGTCGCCGCGAGGAACGGGCCGAGGTGGGCGTTCACCTCGTCGGGGTTGGTCAGGCTGAGGAAGTGCGCGCCGCCCTCGACGATGATCGCCCCTTCGCACTTGGGCAGTCCGTCGGCGAGTTCGCGGGCGCGTTCCATCGGGTAGCAGAGGTCGGCCGAGCCGTGCATGACCAGGGCGGGCACGTCGATCTCGCCGAGCCTGCCGACGATGTCGTCCCGGTCGACCAGCGCGCTGACCAGCACGTCGATGGTGTCGATCGGGTGGTCGCGCCACTTGGCCTTCCACTCGGTCGCGTCCATCTCCCCGCCGAGGCAGATGGCGGCGAGCATGTCGACGAGCGGGAGGATCGGGCCCATCTCGATCCAGTTGGCGGCCATCTGCCGGTAGTTGGCGACCATGACCGGCACCTCGGCGGCGGCGGAGGTGCCCAGGGCGGCGAGCGCGACGACGCGTTGCGGGGCGAGCAGGGCGATGCGCAGCGCGACGAAACCGCCCTGGCTGGTGCCGACGAGCGCGGCTCGTTCGATGCCGAGGTGGTCGAGCACGGCGAGCACGTCGCGGGCGCTGTCCCAGTAGTCGAAGGGGCCGCTGACGGGGGTGTCGCCGTGACCGCGCTGGTTGACCGCGATCAGCCGGTAGTCCGCCGCGAACGCCGCGACCTGCGGCGCGAACATGCTCGCGTCCATGAAAAAGCTGTGCAGCAGCACGACCGCGGGCCCGCTGCCGCCATGATCGACGTAGTCCAGCTCCTGGCCTTGCGCGGTCGTGATGGACGCCATTCGCGCTCCTCGGTGAGACAGAGTGGCTATTTGTCTCACAATACCGCAGTATGACGAACGTGGACATGGACGACGTGCTGAAGGCGGCCACCGCGGCCTACCTGGCTGGTCAGCCGATCGACATGTCCGCGCTGGCCGCCGAACTGCGGCTCAGTCGCGCCACCCTCTACCGGCGGGTCGGCAACCACGACAACCTGCTCGGCCTGGTGCTGGCCAATCTGGCCGAACACACCTTCGGGCAGATCAAGGCCGGCCTGACCGATGAGGGCGTGATCGGCATCGCGAAGGTGCTGGCCGGCTTCGAGCGCTACATCAACACGATCGTCACCGCGCAGCCGCTGCACACGCTGATCGAGCGCGACCCGCTGTTGTTCATGCGGGTGGTGATGTCACCGGGGGTGGTCGAGGACCGGCTGACCGCGCTGCTCACGCGGTTGCTGGACGAGGAGGTCGCGGCTGGCCACGCGAGCGTGCAGTTGCCGACCGAGGTGCTGGCCAAGGCGATGGTGCGCATCGGCGACTCGTTCATGTACTCGCACCTGCTGGCCGGTGGCGAGCCGGAAACCGGCAGCGCGGTCTCGGTCGTCACCCTGATGCTCACCTCGGCGGCGGGCTGACCAGGCGTTCTGGCACCATGCGGTGGTGGTAGTTGAACGCCTGGCCGCGATAGGCAACCTGTTCGGCAGCTCGCCGGAGAAGCGGGACGCGCTGGCGCGGCTGCTGACCATCGCCGATCTGCCGGGCAGCGGCTGGCGCAAGATGAGCGAGAAGACCTGGCGCACCGGCAGCAAGGGCGAGCACACCGAGTGGGCCGATCGCGCCCGCGAGGCGGGCAGCCTGACCGCGTTCCGGTCGATGCAGAACCGCGGCGTGCGGCAGTGGGTGTGGTCGCAGCTGACGCCGCTGGTGTCGGTGCAGGACGCGCACGCCGAGTTCGACCGGATCAAGGAGCGCGGCGTGCGCAACGCGGGCGTGGTCCGGGTGCGCGAGGAGAAGGACGTCGCAGTCGACCTGTTCTCGGGCGCGACCCGGATCTGGGCGCACGAACAGACCACGACCGGCCTGGCCGGTACCGGCTCCAACAAGCTGCTCGCCGTGGTGGTGGCGACCAGCGTGATCGTGGTCTGTTCCAGTGGCTCGCCGGTCATCACCTGGAGCACGATGGCCGGGCTGGCGGTCAAGCTGGGCCAGCGGGTTCCAGTCGATTTCGGGAAGAAATAGCGGTTACCACTCGGCCAGGCTGCCGTCCTCGTGGCGCCAGACCGGTGAGCGCCAGCTGTGGCCGAGTTCGGCGGCGCGGCGCACAGCTGCTTCGTCGACCTCGACGCCGAGTCCGGGGCGCAGCGGGCGGACCGCATAGCCCTCAACGAAGTCGAACGGGGACGAGTCGACGAGGTAGTCGGTGAACTCGGTGCCCACGTTGTAGTGCATGCGCAGGCTTTGTTCCTGGATCAGGAAGTTCGGCGTGGCGAACGCGACCTGGAGGCTGGCCGCCAACGAGACCGGCCCGAGTGGACAGTGCGGGGCCAGGCTGGCGCCGTAGATCTCGGCCAGCGCGCCGATCCGGCGCAGTTCGGAAATGCCGCCCGCGTGCGAGGGATCCGGTTGCACGACCGCCACGCCGGCGTCCAGGGCGGGCTTGAACTCCCAGCGGGAGTAGAGGCGCTCGCCGGTGGCGATCGGCACGCCGGAGCAGGCGACCAGCGAGGCGAGCGCGTCGCCCTGGGTTTCGGCCAGGATCGGCTCCTCCACGAACATCGGCTGCACCTCCTCCAGCATGCGCAGCAGGCGGCGGGCCATCGCGGGCGAGACGCGGCCGTGGAAGTCGATGGCCAGGTCGCGGTCCGGTCCGAGGACTTCGCGGGCCTCACGGGCCCTGGCCAGCACGCCGTTGGCCTCGGCCGGGGAGGCGATCGCGGTGAGCGGGCCGGCAGCGTTCATCTTCACCGCGGTGAAACCGCGATCCACCTGGTCGGCGACCGCCTGCGCGATGTCGTGCGGCCGGTCCCCGCCGACCCACGAGTAGACCCGCACCCGGTCGCGCACCGGACCGCCGAGCAGTTCGTGCACGGGCACGCCGCGGACCTTGCCCGCGATGTCCCACAGCGCGTGGTCGTACCCGGCGAGCGCGCTGGACAGCACCGGACCACCCCGGTAGAAACCGGCGCGCCGCAACACCTGCCAGTGTTCCTCGATGCGCAGCGGGTCCTGGCCGCGCACCAGATCGGCGAGTTCGTGCACGGCGGCGCGCACGGTCTCCGCGCGCCCTTCGACCACTGGCTCTCCCCAGCCGACGATCCCTTCGTCCGTGCTGATCTTCAGGAACAGCCAGCGCGGCGCGACCAGGAACGTCTCAACGTCAGTGATCTTCATTCGTCACCTTTCACTAATTAAGCCGAGTCCTTCTGCACCGACCAGCCGCCGTCCACCACGAACTCGGCGCCGGTCACGTAGGAGGCGCCGGGCGAGAGCAGGAACGCGATCACCGAGGCCACCTCGGCCGGGTCGGCGAGGCGGCCCAGCGGGGTCGCGTCGATGCTGCGCTGCCGGTCGGCCTCGGTCACGTCGCGCCAGGCCGCGGTTTCGATCGGTCCGGGTAGGACGGTGTTCACCCGTACGGCCGGCGCGTACTCGACGGCGAGCTGATGACCGAGCGAGACCAGCGCGCCCTTGGTCGCCGCGTACGCGCCGCTGCCGGGCAGGCCGAACCGGGCGTGCACCGAGGACACCAGCACGATCGAGCCGTGCCGTTCGCGCAGCGAGGGCAGGCAGGCCCGCGCGGCGAGAAATGCGGCGGTCAGGTTGACGTCGAGCTGGCGCTGCCATTCCGCGGGGCTGGTTTCGTCGAGGGGCTTGGTGGTTTTGGTGAAGGCGTTGCTCACCAGGCCGTCCACTCCCCCGGACAGCTCGACGACCTCGCGCCAGCATTCCTCGGACGCCACGTCGCCGACGACGGCGAGTTCGCTGACGTCCTTGACGCTTTCGCTGATGTCGACCGCGATCACCCGATCACCGTTGGCGGCAAGGGCAGCCGCGGTCGCGGCGCCGATACCCGACGCCGCGCCCGTGACCACTACAGTTCTTTTTTCTGTCACGCACCAATCCTTACAGCACGGTCTCGAAAATCGAGCCATCCTGGTTGCGTCCGGCGATCCAGGCTGAGCCGTTGGCTCCAGCGGCCACGCCCAGCGCACCGTTGAACTGGTCGCTGACGAACTCGGAGCGCGGGAACCAGCCGCCCCACTGCCGGTCGACGAAGTTGCGCTGCCAGAGCGTGTAGTCGCTGGCCCGGACGAACAGGTAGATCCGGCCTTGAGTGGCCAGCAGGGTCGGGCTGCCGCTGATCACGCCGCCCAGCGCGGTCCAGGCCGACCAGTTGCCCGAGGTGTCGACCGTGCGCCACCAGACCGAGTCGTCGGACGCGCGCACCGCGACGTAGGCGCCGAGCGAGTCGGACACCGCGCTGGGCCTGCCGTAGATCGGCTTGCCGTTGGGGGTTCCGATGCTGGACCAGGTCGACGAACCGGCATTGCGTTGCCAGACCGAGCCGTCCGCACCGGTGGCCACCATCATCCACGCGGTGGGCGAGGTGAACGCGACGGTTGGCGCGTCGGTGATGGTGCCGCCGAGGCAGATCCACGGTCCCCAGCTGGTTCCGTTGAAGGTGCGCTGGTAGGCGTGGTTGTCGGCGCCGCGCACGAACACGTCGATGCGGCCGTTCGCGGAGCCGTAGGCGGCGGGCTGGCCGAGGATCATGCCGCTGGTCGGGCCGCCGAGCGCGGTCCAGTTCGCCGCCCAGGTGCCGTTGAGGGTCTTCTCTTCCAGCGATCCGTTTGCTGCCCGGGTGAACGTGGCGCCGTGCGTGTCGTCGAAGCGGACCAGGGCCGGGCTGGCGGTCGCGTTGCCGCCGAGGTTGTTGCCGGGCAGCAGGTCCGTGCCGGACAGCTTGAGGAACGCGGTGCCGTGCGCGGGCACGGTGACCGTGTAGGAGCCGGTCGCGGTGCCGTCGTCGGCGCGGGCCCGCAGGTCGCGGATGGCGACGGTGCCGGTGAGACCGGCGTTGGCGAAGGTGACGGTCATCGGGGCGGCCGAGTCGCCGCGGTTGAGCAGCACGACGGCGCGATGACCGGAACCGGAGAGCACCTTGCTGTAGACGTCGCCGGTGCTGTTGCTGGCCACGCGCACGCCCTGCACGTCCAGCGGGTCCTGGTCGACGCCGACGATCTCCGGGTTGTCCAGGGTGTCGATCATGGACTGGGGCAGGGTGCGCGGGTCGGAGCCGACGATCAGCGGAGAGGCCATTTCCGCCCACATCACCAGCTGGGTGGTGGACTCCTCCTGGGACAGCTCATAGCTGCCGTCGGAGAGCTGACGCATCGGAATCAGGTAGTCAGGGTCGTTGTAGTGGCCGGGACCGTTGGCTTCCGGGTGCGCCTCGTTGTCGTCCATGTTGCGCAGCACGTCGGCCCATTCGCCTGCGGTCGGGTTGCCGAAGGCGATGTCGGTGTCGGTGCGCCAGGAGTCCGCGATGGTCGGGCCCCAGCTGTAGGCGTTGCCCGCCTCTTCGTTGGGCGGGTAGTTGCCCCAGGCGCTGGTGACCGGGTCGCACAGGTTGAGCAGGATCTTGCGGCCGGAGTTGTTGAGCGCGGCGCTGAACTGCGCGTAGACCGTGGCGGGGTCGAGGTTCTGGGCGATACCGCAGAGGAAGTCGACCTTGAGCGCGTCGACCTGCCAGGCGGCGAACTGGTTGGCGTCCTGCTGGTAGTGGCCGCCGCTGCCCAGGCCGCAGTGGGCCGGGTCGTAGGCGCCCGCGTCGGTGTAGATGCCGACCTTGAGGCCGAGGCCGTGCAGGTAGTTGACCAGGTTCGGGATGCCGTCGGGGAACTTGGCGGGATCGGCCGCCAGGTTGCCGTTGGCGTCGCGCGGGGGCGTGTTCTGCCAGCCGCCGTCCAGCCAGACGTAGTTGTAACCCGCCTTGGCCATGCCGCTGGACACCAGGAACTGGGCGACGCTCTTGACCGCCGATTCGGTGGGCGCGCCGAGGCCGTAGTAGGTGTTCCAGCCCATGTAGGGGGTGGGGTCCAGGCCGGAGTTGTAGTAGTTGGGGGCGCCCTGGTCGTCCGCGGTGCTGCTGACGTGCCGCGCGGGGGCCGCGTTCGCGCTCGCGGGCAGCAGGCCCACGATCCCGGCGAGCACGGCGGCGGCCAGTAAGCCGAGTCTTCCCGAACGTGTGGACATACGGCAGTCCCTACCTCTCGTCTGCGCTCCGTCGCGCACCTGGTGAGGTTGCCGGGTGGTTGGGCCAATGTCAATATTTATTCATAATTAATGAGCAACCGGTCCGGACAAGGTGGGTCTAGCCGTAGGGACGACACGCCCCGCGCGACCCCACAATGGACACGTGGCGAAGAAAGACTCCGGACCCAGCAGACTTGCCTGCATCGGCTGGTCCATCGCGCTGGTCGCGGCCGTCGTGCTGGAGGCGGGCACCGGCATCGTGCTGCTGATCAGCGCACTGCTCATCCCGTTCCGCATCGGCCGCTGGCCTGCCGCGGTCGCGCTGGACTGGCTGCGCGGCCTGGCCGATCTGCACCGGCTCTGGGCGGCCAGAGTGATGGGCACGCCGATCGTCCGCCCCTACCGCGAACTCCCCGAATCGGGCACCGGTGCGCGGCTGCACGGCTACCTCAGCGATCCCGCGACCGGACGGGACGTGCGCTGGCTGGCCACCGAGCTGACCGCCGGGCAGGTGCTCGCCGCGGTCCCTGGCGTGGGCGCGTTCCTGACGGTTGTCGCCTGGGGCGCCGCCGTCAACGCCTGGCAGCGGAGCAATGGCACACCGCTCGATGACTATGGCCTGTACCTCCAGGACCAGCACCGCAACATCGTGCTCGGGGTGGTGCTGGGCATCGTCATCCCCATCGTGACCTGGTTTCTGGCCAAGCCCGCGCTGCGCGCCTACGCCTGGCTGCAGCACTGGCTGCTCTCCCCGGCGGAAACGACGCGGCTGGCCACCCGGATCGCCGAACTGACCCGATCCCGCGACGACGCCGTCGACACCCAGGCCGCGGAAATCCGGCGCATCGAACGCGACCTGCACGACGGCGCGCAGGCGCGGCTGGTCTCGCTCGGGATGAGCCTGGGCATGGCCGAGAAACTGCTTGCCGCCGATCCCGACGCGGCCCAGCAACTGCTCGCCGAGGCGAAGCAGGCCACCGGTCTCGCCCTGTCCGAGCTACGCGAACTCGTGCGCGGCATCCATCCGCCGATTCTGGCCGATCGCGGTCTGGCCGGTGCCGCCGAAGCGCTCGCGCTGAGCAGCCCGATCCCGGTAGAACTGACCACGAACCTGCCCGGCCGCCCGCCCGCGCCGGTCGAATCGGCGATGTACTTCGCGCTGACCGAGGTGCTCACCAACATGGCCAAGCACAGCGGCGCGTCCAGCGCGTGGATCAGGATCAGCCACGACGCGGGCCGGTTGTGGGTGATGGTCGGCGACAACGGGCGCGGCGGAGCCACCATGCCCGAAGATGGCGGCTTGGCCGGGGTGGCGCGTCGACTGGCCGGGTTCGATGGCATGGTGAACGTGGCCAGCCCGATCGGCGGGCCGACCATCGTGACCATGGAGTTGCCGTGTCAGCTGGCCTTCGCGTTGTCGTAGCCGAGGATCTCGCGCTGTTGCGCGATGGCCTGGTGCGGCTGCTGACGGCGAGCGGCATCGAGGTGGTCGCCGCGGTCGAGGACGGCGAAACGTTGCTGGACAAGCTGCTCGAGCAACGGCCGGACGTGGCCGTTGTCGATGTGCGGCTGCCGCCGACGTTCACCGACGAGGGGCTGCGGGCGGCGATCGCGGCGCGGCAGAAGGTGCCCGGGTTGCCGGTGCTGGTGTTGTCGCAGTACGTCGAGCAGGTCTACGCGCGCGAGTTGCTCTCCGATGGCACCGGTTCGGTGGGTTATCTGCTCAAGGACCGGGTTTTCGACGTCGACGACTTCGTGGCGGCCGTTCGGCAGGTCGCGGGCGGCGGCACGGTGATGGACCCGGACGTGGTGACCCATCTGCTCACCCAGCCCGCCAATCGCAACCCGATCGACCGGCTGACCGCGCGCGAGCGCGACGTGTTGCAGTTGATCGCGCAGGGCCGGTCGAACTCGGCGATCGCCAGCACGCTGGGCGTGACCGACAACGCGATCACCTTTCACACCGCGAACATCTTCGCCAAACTCGATCTGCCGCCATCGGCCAGCGACAACCGGCGGGTGCTGGCCATGCTGACCTACCTCAACGGCCGAGCATCTGCCTGAGCCAGTCGTGGAACGCGCCGATGTGGTGCTCGGAGGGAACAAGGACGCCGCCGTCGCGGTAGAGCCGGGAGGACATGTTCGGCTGGCAGCGTTCGCACGCCTGGAAATCCTGCTGGTTCACCCGGTGGAACAGCTCGACCGAAGGCGAAATGTCCTTGCCCTGCTGGAGGACCGAAGGCGGGTACAGCCAGTCGCACTCGACGACGGTGCGATCGGCGGCGACCGGGAACATCCGGTGCAGGATCACGTGATCGGGCACCAGGTTGATGAACACCTGCGGCTTGATGGTGATCGTGTAGTAGCGCCGGTCCTGGTCGTCGGAGATGGTGTCGATGCGGTCGAAGCCGGATCGACCGTCCACTGTGAACCCTTGGATCTCGCTGCCGAACTCGGCGCCATGACCGACGTAGTACTGGGCGGCGTAGCCGTCGGCGAACTCGGGCAGTACTTCGGTCAGCTCGGGGTGGATGGTCGCACAGTGGTAGCACTCCATGAAGTTCTCGATGATCAGCTTCCAGTTCGCCTTGACCTCGTAGCGGATCCGCTTGCCGACGGCCAGTTGGTCGATCCGGTAGTTGTCGATCGCGGTCGCCGAACCGAGCCGCTCGGTCGCCGCGCCGATCACGGTGTCCTCGAACGAGGGCGGCTCGTCGGCCAGGCAGAGCCAGGCGTAGCCGAGCCATTCGCGTAACTGGACCGGGCGCAGCCCGTATTCGACGCGGTCGATGTCGGGCATTGACGTGAGGTTGGGCGCCGCGATGAGCTTGCCGTCCAGGCCGTAGGTCCAGGCGTGGTACATGCACTGGAAGGCCCGCTTGACGCTGCCGGACTCTTCGGCGCAGATCCGCGCGCCGCGATGCCTGCACACGTTGAGGAATGCCCGCAGCGCGCCATCGCGGCCGCGTGCCACCAGCACGCTCTCCCGGCCGATCGGCACTGTCCTGAACTCGCCCGGCTTTTCCAGCTCGGCCGAGCGCACCGCGCAGAACCACATCGACTCGAAGATGGCGGCCTGTTCGTCGGTAAAGACGGCTGGGTCGGTGTAGTAAACGCCGGGCAGGGTCCGGATCAGGCTGGCCGGCAGGTCGGTAGCGGTCATGTCGTGGCCCCCTGGCGGCTAGTTGCGCATTATGCGACTGGTCTCGCAACAGGCAACACGGTGCGCCGTGCGAGCCAGCGCTGTCAAGAGGTCAGGCCAGCAATACCAGCTGGCTGGACAGCTCGGCCGCGGCAGCGGCCAGGTCGGCGGCAACGGTCTTGGTCAGGCGCCGAGGCAATCTATAGGCGGGGCCTGAGGCGCTCATCGCGGCCAGCAGCGTGCCGCCCGCGCCAAAGATGGGCACCGCGACCGCGTGCAGGCCGATCTCCAGCTCCTCGAACGTGGTCGCGAAACCGGCGGTGAGCACCTCGTCGAGTTCCTCGGTGAGCGCGGCCGGATCGGTGATCGTGTTCGGGGCGAAGGCGGGCAGCGGACCGTTCACGATCTCCTTGCGCCGGGCCGGTTCCAGGTGCGCGAGCAGGACTTTCCCGCTGGAGGTGGCATGCAGCGGGGTGCGTTGACCGATCCAGTTCTGCGCGGAGATGGCGGCCGCGCCGCGGGCCTGGGTGATGTTCACGGCGGCGGTGCCGTCGAGCACCGCGATGTTGATGGTCTCGCCGAGCGTGTCGGCCAGGCCCTGGCAGATCGGCAGGCCGAGGGTGGCCAGGTCGAGGCGGCCGATGGCCGCGCCGGCCAGCCGGACCACGCCGAAACCGATCACGTACTTGCCGCGCTGGCCGAGTTGCTCGACCAACCCGCGCCCTTCCAGCACGCTGACCAGGCGCGATGCCGTCGACTTGTGCACGCCGAGTTCGGCGGCGATCTCGGTGATGCCGGTTTCGCCCCGGGTGGCGAGCAGTTCCAGCACCGCGACCGCGCGGTCGACGGATTGCACCAGGGCGGCCGAGCCCTCGCCGTTGTTGCTCATGGCGCAACAGTAGCGGTTCCGGCTGGTGCAACCTGCGCCGAACACTTGACGAACGGCCGGAAACAGCGGAAGGTGTTGCGCATTCCAGCGCCAGTTCCGTATTGCGCAACGGAGACGACGATGATTCTGGTCTGTCCAGTCAGTGACCTCCCACCCGGCGCCGCGGTCCGGGTGGCGGCGACTCCGCCGATCGCGGTGTTCAACGCCGACGGCACCCTCTACGCCGTCGACGACACCTGCACGCACCAGGACGCGTCGCTGGCCGACGGGTGGCTGGAGGGCTGCCTGGTCGAATGTCCGCTGCACGCATCGTGTTTCGACCTGCGCACCGGCAAACCCACTGGGCCACCGGCGAAACGGCCGATCAGGACGTATCCGGTGACGGTGGTCGAGGGCATGGTCCAGGTCGACGACACGGCCGAGTTGGGCGCGGCATGAAATCCATCGCGATCGTCGGTGCCTCGCTGGCCGGGCTGCGCTCGGCGCAGGCTTTACGCGGCCACGGCTTCGACGGCCGGCTGACCGTGATCGGCGCCGAACGGCACCTCCCCTACGACCGGCCGCCGCTGTCCAAGGACTTTCTGCTCGGCACCGCCGACGAGGCCGGGCTGGCGCTGGCCGATGCCGAGGACTACGCGGAGCTGAACGCGGACTGGCGGCTCGGCGTGTGGGCGGAACGGCTGGATCCGGCGGGTGGGCGCGTGGTGACCTCGGACGGCAGGGACGTGCGGGCCGACGGCGTGGTGATCGCGACCGGCGGCACGCCGCGCACGCTGCCCGGCAGCAAAGGCATCGTCGGGGTGCACACCCTGCGCACCGTCGAGGACGCGATCGGGTTGCGCGCGGCGCTGGCCGAGAAGCCCGAACATGTAGTCGTTGTCGGGGCGGGTTTTCTCGGCGCCGAGGTCGCGTCCAGCGCGCACGCGCTCGGGCTCAAGGTCACTGTGGTGGAAGCGATGGCCGTACCGCTGTCGCCGATCATCGGGCCGGAGCTGGGTGCGGTCGCCGCGCGGCTGCACACCGAGCGCGGCGTGAAGCTGATCTGCGGGCACGGCGTCGCCGGACTGCTCACCAGCACCGAGCCGGGGCGGCGGCGGGTGCGGATGATCTGCCTGGACAACGGCCGCGAACTCCCGGCCGATCTGGTGGTCGTCGCGATCGGCATGCGGCCCAACAGCGACTGGCTGGCCGGGTCGCGGATCCCGGTCAACAACGGCGTGCTGACCGACGCGGGCTGGCTGACCGACATCCCGAACGTGGCCGCGGTCGGCGACGTGGCCCGGCACGAGCGCGGGCTCGGCGGGGTGCGGCACGAGCACTGGACCAACGCGTCCGAGGAACCGACCGTGGCCATGGCGAACCTGCTCGCCGGGCGGCACACCGCGCACTGCACGTGCCGCGGGTATTTCTGGTCCGACCAGCACGGGGTGCGGATCCAGTTTGCCGGATCGATCGCGCCGACCGACGATGTTCGGATCATCGACGGCGACCCGGCAACCGAGACTTTTCTGGCCAGTTATCACCGGGGCGAGGCGACGACCGGGGTACTGGCGATGAACATGACCAAGGGGTTCAACCGGGCGCGACGCGCGGTGGGCGCTGGAGAGGACGACTCATGTCCGAGCTGTTCATCGGGGGCACGTGGCGGGAAGCGGCGAGCGGCAACCGAGCCGACGTCGTCAATCCCTTCGATCAGAGCCTGATCGGGACCGTATCGGACGGTGACGCGCCGGACGCGCTGGCGGCGATCGAGGCGGCGCGCACCGCGTTCGACGATGGCCCGTGGCCGCGCACGCCACCAGCCGAACGGGCCGCGCTGCTCAACCGGGTCGCGGACCTGCTGGAACGGGACAAGGCCGAAATCGCCCGCGCGGAAACCCTGGACACCGGCAAACCGCTGGTGGAAAGCGAAATCGACGTCGACGATGTTGCCGCCGTGTTCCGCTATTACGCGACGCTGGGCGCGGAGCTGAAATCGCGGCCGGTCGACGCGGGCGACGGGGTGAGCAGCCGGGTCGATTACGAGCCGGTCGGCGTGTGCGGGCTGATCACGCCGTGGAACTACCCGCTGTTGCAGGCGAGCTGGAAGATCGCGCCCGCGCTGGTCGCGGGCAACACGATCGTGGTCAAGCCGAGCGAGGTCACGCCGCTGACCACGATCACGTTGTTCAAGCTGATGGCCGAGGCCGGTTTGCCCGACGGCGTGGCCAATCTGGTGCTCGGTACCGGGCCTGCCGTTGGCGCGCCGCTGGTGGAGAGCCCGGCGGTCGACCTGGTGTCGTTCACCGGGAGTCTGCGCACCGGCCAGTGGATCATGCGTGGCGTGGCCGAGACGGTGAAGAAGGTCTGCCTGGAGCTGGGCGGCAAGAACCCGAACATCGTGTTCGCCGACGCCGATCTGGATGCCGCGCTCGACTACGCGCTCACCGCGGTGTTCCTGCATGCCGGTCAGGTCTGTTCGGCGGGCACGCGGCTGCTGCTCCAGGACGAGATCTACCAGGATTTCGTCTCCGAGCTCGCGGGCAGGGCGGCGCGGATCAAGCTGGGCAACGGGTTCGACCCGGACAGCGAGAGCGGCCCGCTGGTGTCGGCCCAGCATCTGTCCAAAGTAGAGCGATATGGCAGGCTCGGGGTCGAGGAAGGCGCGCGGTTGCTGACCGGCGGGGCCAGACCGGCCGATCCCGAGCTGGCCAACGGCTTCTTCTACCTGCCGACCGTGTTCGCCGACTGCACGCGGGAGATGACCGTGGTGCGCGACGAGACGTTCGGTCCGATCGTCACCGCGGAACGGTTCGGCAGCGAGGCCGACGCGGTACGGCTGGGCAACGACACCGAGTACGGCCTGGCCGGCGCCGTCTGGACGGCCGACATCGATCGTGGCGAGCGCGTGGCCAAGGCGTTGCGGCACGGCACGGTGTGGATCAACGACTTCGGTCCGTATCTTCCAGCGGCCGAATGGGGCGGGTTCAAGCGGTCCGGGGTCGGCCGCGAGTTGGGGCCGTCCGGCCTGCACGAATACTGCGAGGCCAAGCACGTCTACCGAAACCACAAACCCGTCGCGCAACACTATTTCGCGAGGACGTCGGCATGACCGCTCAACCCACCCAGAAATCGTTACACGCCAACGACAGCAGTGATCTGGCCAAGTTCGGCTACCGGCAGGAACTTGAACGGTCGCTCGGCTCGTTCTCCTCCTTCGCCGCCGGATTCAGCTACATCTCCATCATGACCGGCGTGTTCCAGCTGTTCTTCTTCGGCTTCTCCTCGGGCGGTCCGGCGTTCATCTGGACCTGGCCGCTGGTGTTCATCGGCCAGGGCGCGGTCGCGCTGTGCTTCGCCGAGGTCGCCGGGCAGTACCCGCTGGCCGGTTCGGTGTACCAGTGGTCCAAACAGATCGCGCGGCCCTCCACGTCGTGGATGGCCGGCTGGATCATGTCCATCGGCGCGATCGTCACCGCCGCCGCGGTCGCCGTCGCCTACCAGATCATCCTGCCGCAGGTCTCGCTGGCCTTCCAGATCGTCGGCGGCCCGGCCGACGCGGGCCAGACCGCGACCCCGGACGGCGCCAAGAACGCGATCGTGCTGGCGCTGGGCCTGGTCGTGTTCACCACGATCGTGAACATCGTCGGCGTCAAGCTGATGGCGAAGATCAACAACTTCGGCGTCGCGGTCGAGCTGATCGGCGTGACGCTGCTGATCATCCTGCTCGCGGTGCACATCAAGCGCGGCCCCGGCCTCGTCTTCGACACCAACGGCACCGCTGCCGGGCATTCCTGGGGTTATTTCGGGGCGTTCCTGGTCGCGTCGCTGATGAGCGCGTACGTGTTCTACGGCTTCGACACAGCGGGTTCGCTGGCCGAGGAAACCAAGGAACCGCGCAGGCACGCGCCACGCGCCATCCTGCGCGCGCTCACCGCCGCGTTCGTCGCTGGTGGGCTGCTGATGCTGATCGGCATGATGGCGGTGGGCAACCTGCACGCCAACGAGCTGAGCACCTCCGGCATGCCGTATCTGATCAAGTCGACGCTGGGCACCGGGCTCGGCGACGCGTTCCTGGTGTGCTCGGCGATCGCGATCACCGTGTGCTGCCTGGCCGTGCAGACGGCAGCCATTCGGATGATCTTCGCGATGGCGCGGGACCGGCGGCTGCCGTTCTCCGGTGCGCTGGGCAAGGTCTCGCCGCGCTCCAAGACGCCGGTCATGCCCGCGTTGATCACCGGCGTGCTGACCATCCTGTTGCTGGTCATCAACATCGGCAACCAGCGGGTGTTCTACATCCTCACCTCGGTGGCGATCATCCTGTTCTACATCCCGTACCTGATGGTCACCGGGCCGATGCTGCTGCGCCGGTTGCGCGGCACCTGGCCCAAGCCGGATCACGGCAAGTACTTCTCGCTGGGCCGCTGGGGCGTGGTGGTGAACGCGTTCGCGGTGCTCTACGGCATCGCCATGACCGTGAACCTGGCCTGGCCGCGCGCCTCGGTCTACGGCAGCGACCACTGGTACTTCCAGTGGGGCGCGGTGGTGTTCCTGGTGGTCATCGTGGCGATCGGCAGCGTGCTGCTGGTGCTGCGCAAGCGCCGGTGGGCCAGCGCGCAGGCCCCGGTGCTCAGTGAGGAAGGTGCGAGCTGATGGCTGAGAACTACGACTTCATCATCGTCGGCGGCGGCTCGGCGGGCAGCGCGCTGGCCAACCGGCTCTCCGCCGACCCGGGCAGCAAGGTGCTGGTCCTGGAGGCCGGTCGGCCGGACTACAAGTGGGACGTGTTCATCCACATGCCCGCCGCGCTGACCTTCCCGATCGGCAGCAAGTTCTACGACTGGAAGTACGAGTCCGAGCCGGAACCGTTCATGCACGGCAGGCGGATCTACCACGCGCGCGGCAAGGTGCTCGGCGGGTCCAGCAGCATCAACGGGATGATCTTCCAGCGCGGCAACCCGTTGGACTACGAGCGCTGGGCCGGCGATCCCGGCATGGAAACCTGGGACTACGCGCACTGCCTGCCCTACTTCAAGCGCATGGAGAACTGCCTGGCGGGCGACGGCGAGCATGCCGGTTTTCGCGGCGATTCCGGTCCGCTGCAACTGGAACGCGGCCCGGCGACCAACCCGCTGTTCAACGCGTTCTTCGAAGCGACCGAGCAGGCCGGGTATCCGCGCACCGAGGACGTGAACGGGTACCGGCAGGAAGGTTTCGGGCCGTTCGACCGCAACGTGCGGCGCGGCAGGCGGCTGTCCGCGGCCCGCGCCTACCTGCACCCGGTGATGTCGCGACCGAACCTGACCGTGCGGACCAGGGCGATGGTCACGAACCTGAAGTTCAAGGGCACCACGGCGGTCGGCGTCGACTACACCCATCGCGGTTCGAAACACACCGCACTGGGCGCGGAGATCATCCTGTGCGGCGGCGCGATCAACTCGCCGCAGCTGTTGCAGCTCTCGGGCGTCGGCAACGCGGATGACCTCGGCAAGCTCGGCATCGACGTGGTGGCCAACCTGCCCGGGGTCGGCGCGCACCTGCAGGACCACCTTGAGGTCTACATCCAGTACGCGTGCACCCAGCCGGTGTCGATGGCGCCCGCGATGAAGCTGTGGCGGCGGCCGTTCATCGGCGCGCAGTGGCTGTTCCTGCGCAGCGGGCCGGGCGCGACCAACCACTTCGAGGGCGGCGGCTTCGCGCGGTCCAACGAGGATGTGGCCTACCCGAACCTGATGTTCCACTTCCTGCCGATCGCGATCCGCTACGACGGCACCGCGCCGGCCGGCGGGCACGGCTACCAGGTCCACATCGGACCGATGTACTCCGACGCGCGCGGCACGGTGAAGATCAAGTCGACCGACCCGAACGAACACCCCGCGCTCCAGTTCAACTACCTCTCGACCGAGACGGATCGGCGGGAGTGGGTGGAGGCGATCCGGGTCGCGCGCGACATCCTCAACCAGCCCGCGCTGGCCCCGTTCAACGGCGGCGAGCTGTCCCCGGGCGAGAAGGTGCAGACCGACCAGGAGATCCTGGACTGGGTCGGGCGGGATGGCGAGACCGCGCTGCACCCATCCTGCACCTGCCGGATGGGCACCGACGACGACTCGGTGGTCGACCCGCTGACCATGCGGGTACGCGGCCTGGACGGGTTGCGGGTGGTGGACGCGTCGGTGATGCCCTACATCACCAACGGGAACATCTACGCGCCGGTGATGATGGTCGCGGAGAAGTCAGCCGACATCATCCTGGGCAACACACCTTTGGCGGCTGAGCCGGTCGAGTTCTACCGGCATCGCGCTACCGTGGCGGGGAGCAACGCCACGGAAGGACGCGCACAATGACGGAGAAGGACATCCTGGCCAGGGTGCACGAGCTGGTCGACCGCGAGCACCAGCTGCGGGCCAAGACCGAGGCGGGCGAGCTGGACGCGGCCGAGGAGCGCCGCGAACTCCAGTCCGTCGAAGAAGCCCTCGACCAGTGCTGGGACCTGCTGCGTCAGCGCAGGGCCCGCAAAGCGGCTGGTCAGCCGGTGGACGAGGCCCAGGCCAGGCCGGTGTCCGAGGTGGAGCACTACCTCCAGTAGGCAACCACGCAGCCACCCGACCCCGGTCGCCCGATCAGGCGACCGGGGTTTCGCTGTCTCTGGAGCCCGAGTTAAATCGATAACGGAAATCGTTTCCGTTAGAGGAGGTTCCGTTGTCCCTGACAGTTCCTGCCACGCTGCTGGACCGCGCCAAGACCGGCGAGGTCACCGATGACGAGTTCATCGCCTGTGTCCGCGACTCACTCCCCTACGCCTGGTCGGTGGTCAGCGCGGTGGCCGACGAGCTGGTCACCACCGGTGGCGCCTACGCGGACAACCAGACCCCGCCACCGGACGAGGCCGCCCGAGGCCAGCTGCTGCGCCTGGTGGCCAGCGACGCCATGCGGGGCGCGGTCGAGCGGCACTTCAACGTCAAGCTGGCCTTCCAGAACTGCCACCGGCTGGCCATGTTCCGGCCGTCGGCCGACGCCGAATACCGCGAGTTCGTGACGCCACGGGCGCAGCTGCTGAACCAGAAACCTGAATTGGTGAACTGCTAGTCGCGGGTGAGCCGGGCCCGGCCGCTCGGGGTCGCGATCACGTCGCCGATCTTGAGCTGCCGGCCCCGGCGGCTCTCCGGCCTGCCGTTCACGGTGACCTCGCCCGCCTCGATCATTTCCTTGGCGTCGACGCCGTCCTCGGCCAGGCCGGCCAGCTTGAGGAACTGGCCGAGCCGGATCATCTCGTCGACGATCGACACGTCGCGGATTCCAGTGCTCATCAGGGGCGAGCGTACCAACCGAACCAGTCCCGCATGGACGGCTGGAAGTACTTGGTCGGCGGCAGCTTCTGCTGCGGGTAGAGCCGGAACCCCTGCGGCTGCTGGCCACCCGGCTGGTCGTGGAAGTAGGCGCCGCTGACCCAGTCCGGGTTGATGTCCAGCTCCATGCCGCGCACGACGCCGGCGTCCTGCATGATCTTGCCGAGCGTGCACACCGACAGCGCAGGTCCGCCGACATAGACCTCGGCACCGGAGGCGGTCACGCCGAACGCGGAGCGGTCGATGTAGGCGTTGTTGCCCAGCGTCCAGCCCCAGGTCGTGCCGTTGCCTTCGGAACAGCTCGGGTTGACCTTGCCGTTGTCGACCAGCATCACCAGGTTCTGCCGCACGCTGGCGACGTCCGGGCTCAGGTGCACTTCGGAGCCCCAGCTGCCCACGTCGGCGACGCCGTTCTTGTTGATCACCAGGCTCGCCGCGCCGTTCTGCAACGGAACGACGGTCCGGCCTTCGCTGTAGTAGCCGCCCTGCGAGGCGTTGAGCCGGAAACCGGCGTTGAACACCGCGACCACGCTGCTCCGGTCGGCGGGCGCGATCTCGTCGGAGGCCTGCCACTTGCCGCCGGGGTCCTGGAAACCGGGCTGCAACTGGCCGCGCACCAGGTTCGGGTCCATCCACATCACGCCGGCCACGAACGAGGTGTGCTGCGCGTCCGGCCGCAGCGACGCCACCCGCACCGCGGGCGCGCCCTTCACGGTGACCACGGTCTGCCACTGGCCCTCGCCCGGCAGCGGGGCGCCAGCGACCGGCGGGATCGGCGCGGGCGCGGGGAGGGTCTGGACCTGCGGTCCGGCCTGCGCGCTGCCGGTCGGCGGGGTGGTCGTCTCGACACCGGCCGCGGTCGGGATGCCGCCCTTGGGCGTGCCGCCGACCTGCGGCTGGTTGTTGTCGTACTGTTCCTTCTCCAGCCAGGTCACGATGCCGCCGAGGCCGTGGTCGCGGCCCCATTCGGCCAGTCGCGCCGCGGTCGAGTCGGTGCCGGGCGCGGTCAGCGCGCCACCGATCGAGGCGCCGACCACGATCAGGAAAACCAGCAAGGCGGCCAGGACCGCGCGGCGCGTCCACTTCACCGCGGGCCTGCGCCAGAAACGGGGACGCTGCGGCGTGATGACCACCGTTTCCTGGTCATCAACGAGCTGCCCGCTCAGGCGCTCGTCCGTGACCTGCTCCCGTGTTCCCATGTCCAGGTTGACGCCTTGGTGTCGGATGAGGTTGCCCCGTGCCTTCGCCGGGTTACCCGCGCCACACCAACGGCAACCCGAACGTCTCGAACAAACTCACGTCGAAGAACACGGTGACGTGCGTGAGGCTCTCGCCATCCAGCGTCAGTACGTGCAGGCTGAACGCGCGGTACTCCCCCGTTTCCGGATCGAGCAGGTACTGGGCGCTGGCCGGCTGACCGTTGGCTTCGGTGCGAACCATTTTCAGATCGCGCGGGTGCTTGGCCGGGCAGTGCTTCTCGATCAGACCGATGATGTCCTTGGTGCCGCGGTACCAGCCGCTGAACGGCGGCATCTCCCAGACCGTCTCTTCGGTGAACATCTCGGAAAGCACGGCGAGGTCGTAATCCTCGAACGCGTCCACGTAGCGGTCCAGCATGGCGCGCTGGCTCGCGCCGTCCGGCTCGCTCACCTCGTCCGGCACCGGCGCGAGTTTGTCCAACTGCGCCCTGGCCCGCTGCAGCAGGCTGTTCACCGACGCGGTGCTGGTCTCCAGCGCGACAGCGACCTCGGCTGCGCGCCACTTCAGCACCTCGCACAGGATCAGCACGGCCCGTTGGCGCGGCGGCAGATACTGCAACGCCGCGATCAGCGCGAGCCGGATGTTCTCCCTGCTCTCGACCTTGCTCTCCGGAATCGGCTCCAGCCATGGGATTTCCTGCTGCTCGACCAGGTCGGCGGCGGGATCGGCGCTCGGCGCGCCGAGACCGGTGGGCAGCGGGCGCTTGCCCCGGCTCTCCAACGCGGTCAGGCACGCGGTCGTCGCGATCCGGTGCAGCCAGGTGCGCAGCGACGAGCGGCCCTCGAACTTGTCGTAGGCGCGCCAGGCCCGCAAATAGGTCTCCTGCACCAGATCTTCGGCGTCGTGCACGGAGCCGAGCATCCGGTAACAGTGCGCGTACAACTCTCGACGGAATGGGTCGGCCAACGCGACGAAGTCGGCGTCCACATCCGAATCGATGACGTCGGTCGGCATGACCTGGTCCCCCGTTCACGTTGGCAGAAAAAAGTTCTCACGCTCTGGCCGATGAATTTAAGCACTCGCCACTGTCAGTACGGGTGGCTAGATTTTCCGATATGGAAGGTTCTCCGATGTCCCAGACCGCCGAACTCACCCAGGGTGCCACGGTGAGCACTCAGAATGACCGTTCCCGCTGGATCGCGCTCGTCGTGCTGTGCATCGGCATGCTGATGATCGTGCTGGACGCGACCGTGGTCAACGTCGCGCTGCCCGCGATCCAGGGCGACCTCGGCTTCTCCGCGTCCGGCCTGGCCTGGGTCATCAACGCCTACCTGATCGCCTTCGGCGGCCTGCTGCTGCTCGCGGGCAGGCTCGGCGACATCATCTCCCGGCGCGGCATGATGCTCGCCGGTCTCGTCGTGTTCACCGTGGCGTCGGCGGTGTGCGGGCTCGCGCAGAGCCAGGCCGTGCTGATCACCGCGCGGTTCGTGCAGGGCGTCGGCGGCGCGATGACCTCGGCGGTGATCCTCGGCATGATCGTCACCATGTTCCCGAAGCCGAGGGAACAGGCCAGGGCGATCGGCGTCTACGGGTTCGTGGCCACCGCGGGCGGCTCGGTCGGCCTGCTCGCAGGCGGCGTGCTCACCCAGGGCATCAACTGGCACTGGATCTTCTTCATCAACCTGCCCATCGGCATCATCACGCTGGTACTGGCGCCCCGGGTGCTGCCCAAGGACAAGGGCACCGGGTTCGGCAAGGGCACCGACTTCCTGGGCGCCGTGCTCATCACCGCCGCGCTGATGCTGGGCGTGTACACGATCGTCAAGCCCGCCGCCGAATACGGCTGGGGCGCCACGCAGACGCTCGCCTTCGGCGGTGGCGCGATCGCGTTGCTGATCGGGTTCGTCATCCGCGAGCACTTCGCCGCCAACCCGCTCATCCCGCTGCGGATCTTCCGCTCCCGCAACGTCTCCGGCGCCAACGCCGTGCAGATGCTCGCGGTGGCCGGGATGTTCGGCATGTTCGTGCTCGGCGTGCTGTACCTGCAGGACGTGCTCGGCTACGACGCCCTGGAAACCGGCCTGGCCTTCCTGCCCACCACGATCGTCATCGGCACGCTGTCGCTGCGCTACACCGAGCGGCTGATCACCAAGTTCGGCCCGCGCACCACGCTGCTGCCCGGCCTGATCCTGATCGCCGCCGGTCTCGCGCTGTTCGGCCGGGCGCCGGTGCACGGCAGCTACCTGCTCGACGTGCTGCCCGCGATCGTGCCGATCGGCGTCGGGGTCGGCGTCGCCTTCCCGACCCTGGCCACGCTGGCCATGTCCGGCGCCGAGGAGAAGGACGCCGGGCTGGCGTCGGGCCTGGTGAACACCACCATGCAGGTCGGCTCCGCGCTCGGTCTCGCGCTGCTCGCCACCTTGTCGGCGACCCGCAGCGCCGGTCTGATCAAGGCGGGTGTGGCCAAGACCGAGGCGCTGACCAAGGGCTACCAGCTCGGTTTCCTGATCGGCGCCGGTTTCGTGGTGGTCGCGCTGATCGTGGCGCTCCTGGTGATCCGGCCGCAGCGCAAGCAGGTCACTACGTAGGCTGACGGTATGACCGCACCGGCGAACACCAGCACACCGGACAAAGCGGGCAATGCTCTACAATGAGCCCAGCCAGCCAGCCAGCCAGCCAGCCAGCCAGCCAGCCAGCCAGCCAGCCAGCCAGCCAGCCAGCCAGCCAGCCACGGCTCCGGCTGGGCTGCCGGTTGACCCGCGGTTTCGTGGGTGGCTGACCTTCCCGTTCCGGCACACCGTGCTGGTGGTCGCGCGGACCGAAACCGCGCTGAGCAGGCTGCTCGACGTCGTTTCGCTCATCCAGCACGACCGGCGCATCCAGATCGTGTTCACCACCGATCCGGACAACCCGGCCGTGTTCCGCGCAGGCCTCGACGAGCACCTTGCCGCGCTCAACGCGCCGACCATCCCGTGGGCGCAAGCCACCAGCACCCGGTTCAGCCTGGCCATCGCCGCCAGTGAGAACGACCGACTCGACCTGCTCGACGCACCGATCCTGCTCGTCTCGCACGGCCTCGGGCACCAGAAGTACTACCCGGACAGCGATGTCGTCGCAGGCATGAACCCGGCCCGGCTGCTGCGCGGCAACGCGGTGGTTCCTCAGGTCATCGCGCTCTCGCACGCCGAACAACGGGCCGACCTCGCGCGGATCTGCCCGCCCGCCGAGCCACGCGCCGTCGTCATCGGCGATCCGACCCTCGATCGCCTCCTCGCGGGCCGGTTTCGCGCCGAGGGCTACCGCGCCGTGCTGGACGCGACCGGCAAAACCCTCATCGTGCTCAGCTCGACCTGGGGCCCGGAATCGCTGCTGGCCAACGACCCGACGCTGCCCGAGCGTGTGGTCGCGGCATTGCCAGTCGACGAGTTCCGGGTCGCGCTGCTGCTGCATTCCGGGGTCTGGTCGGCCCACGGTCCGTGGCAGGTCCGGGCCTGGCTCAGTCGCGCGGTGGAACTCGGCCTGCACCTGGTCGAACCGGCAGGCAACTGGCAGGCCGTGCTGGCCGCGGCCCATTGCCTGATCTCCGACGAAGGCTCGCTCGCCCTCTACGCCGCCGCCCTGGACCGGCCGATCCTGTTGGTCGAGCGGACCGGAGCGAAAACCGTGATCGGTTCACCCCTCGCCCGGCTGGCCGAACGAGCACCGCGCCTGCATCAACACCACGAACTGCGCACCCAGATCGAGGCGGCGATCGGCCAATACCAGCCGGGCACCTGGGAGCCGGTGATGGCCCGCGCGGTCGCCCATCCCGGCGAGTGCGCCGAGGTGCTGCGCCCGCTGCTCTACGACCTGATCGGCCTGCCCGAGCCAGCCGACGTGGCGGAGTTCGGCCCGGTCCCGGTGCCGTCGAGAGCACCGCACCGGATCGCGTCGATGTTCGTCGGTGTGGCCGAGGACGACGACATCCTTGTCCTGCAACGGTTCCCAGCCGGGCCCAGCGCGCCTCTCCTGCACCAGCACATCGTCGCCGACGTGGACCTCGCGTCCTATCGCGCTCTCGCCGCCGCCTCGATCCTGTTCATCGACGGCGCCCGTAGCGAGTTCTCCGCCCGCGCGAACGCCCTGCTCGCCCAATGGCCCAGAGCCGAACTGGTCGGGATGCGCATCGACGAGGCGACGGTGTGGATCGCCGATCGGAACGGCGTGTCGTCAGTGTCCGCAACGCAACCGCCTGCCGGCTTCGATCCGGCCCTTCTCGTCTCCGTTGTGTTCGTGCGGCGCCGGCCAAGCCCCGTCAAGCTACGCGCCGGCGGGCGGGTCACCGAGGTCGTACGCCGGCCAGTTGAGTTTGGCCTGGTAGATGGTTGACTTCGGGTGGCGCGCGGTGAGCGCGTCCTGGAGCAATCGGCCCCAGATCGAGTGGGCGGTGCGATAGTCGGCTGCCCGGTAGGCGATTTCGGCCTCGATGTCGTCGAGTTCGTCGCGGTAGGAGTGCAGCGAGTTGCTCTGCTCGGCCAGTTGCCGCGCCAGCGCCAGTTCGGTGCGGGCGCGGACCTGGTCGGTGAGCGAATAGGCCTTTGCGCGAACCGTGGCGATACGCGATCGGTTGCGCTCGTCTTCCGGTTCGAAGCATCGCTCCAGGCCAGCCAGTTCGGTCAGCGCGTCGCCGGCCCGGCCGAGCATGACCAGCACGTTGGCGTGCATCCGAGCGTGGATGCCGTAGGCGCGACTGTCCGGCGCATCGATGCCTGTCGCGTCCGCGAAACACGCGGCGGCTCGCGCGTATTCGGCGTTGCGCGCGACGGAGTCGGTGAGCCAGTCGCCGATCGTCTGGTGGTAGAGGCCGGTGAACTCGGCGGTCGACGCGGCCAGTTCGCCATCGCCTTCCGCGAGCGCGATACCAGCGGCTTCGGCCAGCTTCGGCATAGCCCGGTCGAACAGGTGCAGCAACGTACACACTCTGCCCTGCAGGGCGATCATCCGGGCGCGCAACCTCGGCAGGCCGAGCCGCTGTGCGGCCTTGGCGCCGAACTCGAACGCGGTGAGGCACACGTCGTAGCGCTTCTTGGCCAGCATCAGGTTTTCCAGCGCCGTCGCCAGCTGCCCGACCTGTTCGTCCTGGCCTGCTCGGTAGAACTGTTCGACCAACGCGCCCAGCGCTTCCCGGTTGTCATCGAGCCATTGCCGCGCCGTTCTGATGTCCGGCCAGACCCGTTCGGTGTCCGGCATGGGGATGCGGCGAAGCCGGCCGCCACCGCGCAGATCGGCGGCGATCGCGGAGGCCAGGTAGTACTGCGCGATCCGCTCGGCGCCGGCGCCGCCGGCCCGTTTTCTGGCGTAGTCGCGGACGAAATGCGGGAGCCGGTAGCGGGCGCCACCCAGCGAGGTGAGCAGCGCCGCTCGGTCGAAGTCCTTGATGATGGCGCGAGCCCGCACTTCGGTTGTGCCGAAGAGGGCGGCGGCGACGTCGGCGGTGAAATCGGCGGCGGGAAGCGCGGCCAGCAAGGGAAAGCTCCTGGCCGCTTCGGGCGCCAGCGTGTCGACGGTGGCAGCCAGCCGGAGAGCGGTGAGCTCGGTGAGGTCGGTGATGTCGGTTGCCGTGACATCGGCGAGCAGCGCGGCGATCGGATCGCGTTCGCCTGCTCGGTCGGCGAGCAGGACGCCGATTTCCTTAATGGCCAGCGGCAGGTTGCCGAACCAGTTCAGCAAGGCGATCGCGGTGTCGCGTTCTCGTTCGATCATCGCGGCCGCTTCGGGCCGATCCGCGAGCAGCGCGAGCGCGTCCTCGTCGGCAAGGCCGAGTAGTTGCGCGGGCCGGTATTTCACTTCGAGATCCGCGGTGAGCGCGCGGGTGGTCGCGATGACAAGGCAACCGCGCCAGTTGGGGGCGAGCCTGGTCAGCTCGACGTCGCCTGCCACGTTGTCGATGATCAGCAGCACGCGGCGCGCCAGCAGAACTCCGAAATACTGCTTTTCCAGCTGTGTTTCGCCGTCCGCGATCTCGGTGACGCCGAGCTGTCCGAGCACGTCGATCATGGCCTCGCCGAATCGGACGACGCCATCGACGCGATAGCGATCCACATCCAGATAGCAGCGATTGAACGGAAAGATGTCGGCCAGCATTTCCGCGACCTGGTAAGTGAACGCGGTCTTGCCGGAGCCTGCGAAACCGTGGAACAGGTGCACCGATTCCGGTCGGCCGCGGACCTGATCGAGCAGAGCATCCCGGTCGATGTAGGGATCGGGCGGCGCCGCGACCGTAGCGGGGGCACCTGGCTCGGTGTCGTCGAACAAAGCTTGTAGCTTGGCCTGCCAATCCGGTTCGGATTTCGTCCACTCGGCGAGTTCGGCCGAAATCTCGGTCACGTCGGCCGAATGCGCAAACCTGCGCTGAATGGACTTGGCGAGTTTGCCCGCACCGGCGATACCCGCTCTGGTCACCTGTCCGGCGATGACCTTGGCCGCGTCATCGAGAAGGATCTGTTCCAGCTCCAGCACCGAGTCAGGTTAGCAACTACCTCAGCGGTACGCCTGGGTTTGCAGATCGTAGAGTTCGGCATAGCGGCCACCGGCCGCGACCAGGGATTTGTGATTGCCGCGTTCGATGATGGTGCCGTTGTCCAGGACCAGGATCTGGTCGGCCATGGTGGCGGTGGCGAATCGGTGCGAGACGAGGATCGTGGTGGGGCGCCGCGATTCGGGAAGTTCCCGGGTCGCGCTGGCGATGCGCTGGAACAGAGCTTGTTCGGCGACCGCGTCGAGCGACGCGGTGGGTTCGTCGAAAACGCGCAGCAGCGGCGCTTCGCGCATGAGGGCGCGGCCGAGGGCGAGCTTCTGCCATTGGCCGCCGCTCAGGTCGCGGCCGCCCCAGGCGGTGCCGAGTTGTGCGGTGAGGTCGGTGAGGTCGGCGGCACCCGCACGGGCGAGCGCGGTGGTGATGGCGGGCTCGTCGTCGATGCGGGGCAGGTCGCCGAGACCGACGGACTCGCCGAGGGTGAACTCGAAGCGGACGAAGTCCTGGAAGGCCGGGCTGATGCGCTGCTGCCACGCGGCCGGGTCGATGGTGGCCAGGTCGAGGTCGTCGGCGCGGATCATGCCCGAGGTGGGTTGGTAGAGGGCGCTGAGCAGTTTGACCAGGGTGGTTTTGCCCGAGCCGTTCTCGCCGACGATCGCGATGACCGAACCGGCCGGGAAGTGCGCGGTGATGTCGGACAGGGCGTCGCGGTCGGTTTCCGGGTAGCTGAAGGCGACGTGATCGAGGGTGATGTCCGGGTGGGCGGGTGGCGCGGCGAGGCCGGTTTCGTACTGGGCGGCGTGTTCGCGCAGCCAGATCAGGCGGCCCGCCGCGCTCAGCACGCGCTGGAAGTAGCTGGTGTACTGGGCGGCCGTGGCCAGCTGCGAGTTGAGCAGCGCGGCGAGCGTGATGGTCAGGACCAGCGTGCCCGCGGTGACCTGGCCGTGGATGGCGGCGAACAGCACGAGGAGCAGGGCGCCCGCGTAGCCGATCGCGAAGACGAGTGAGGCCGCGGTGGTGCGGGCGAAGCCGTGGAAGGCGGCGCGGGTGGCGCGGCGTTCAAGGTCGCCGGTGACCTGCTCGTGGCGGGCCAGCAGCTCGTCGACCAGGCCGAACACCCGGATTTCCTTGCCGCTGGCTGGGGCGGACGCGACCGCGTAGAGGTGGTTGCGCAGGCGGGTGTCGGGCGCGCCGGCTTCGCGGGCCTTGGCGGCGATCGCCGCGGCGCGCTGGTTGGCGATCAGCGCGGGGATGCCGAGCACGGGCAGCACGAGCAGGATCGGGTTGACCAGGGCCAGGATCACGATCGCGCCGAGCAGGGAGATCGCGACTCGCAGGTTGAGCACGGTCGCGTTGAGCATGCCCGCGAGGGCGGCGCGTTCCTGGCGGATCAGGGTGAGCTGGTCGGCGTAGTGCGGGCGTTCGTAGTGCTCGATGGTGGGGATGCCACCCGCCAGCCGGATCAGCTCGCTGTCCACGTGGCGGCCCGCGCGTTCGGACACCGAGGTGGTGAGCAGCAGGTAGCCGCGACCGAACAGCACGGCGAGCAGACCGCACCCGGCCATGACCGAAGCCGCGACGAAGACCTGCGCGCGGTCGCCGTGCAGCGCGGCGTCGGTGACCAGCTTGATGCTGTAGGCGCCGGCCAGCATGGCCAGGTTGGCGGCGATCTGGCAGGCGATGAGCGCGGTGCTGCGGCCGGGCGCGGCGTGGAAGCAGAGCAGGAAGACGGTGCGGGCGCGCTTCACCGGTTCGCTCCGCTGAGCTGGGCGGCCTGGGCGGTGAACAGTTCGGCGTAGCGACCGCCCTGTTCGACGAGTTCGGCGTGCGTGCCGGACTCGGTGATGCGGCCATCGTCGAGCACGCAGATGCGGTCGGCGCGGCGCACGGTGGCGAAGCGGTGCGAGATCACGATGGTGGTGATGTCCTTGGTGATGGCCAGGAACTGTTCGTAGAACGCGGCTTCCGCGCGCACGTCCAGGCTGGCGGTGGGTTCGTCGAGGATGAGGATGCGGGCGCCGCGCTCGACCGCGAGCAGACCGCGGGCCAGCGCGATGCGCTGCCACTGGCCGCCGGAGAGGTCGAGCCCGCCGGTGCGTTGCCGGACCAGTTGGGTGTCCCAGCCGTTGGGGAGTTTCTCGATGTAGTCCAGGATTCCGGCCCGCTCGGCGGCGCGGCGCAGGGCTTGGTCGTCGGCTCCGGCGAGGGCGATGTTGTCCCGAATGGACAGTTCGTAGCGGGTGAAGTCCTGGAAGACCGCGGCGATGCCGTGCTGCCAGGCTCGCGCATCGAACTCGCGCAGGTCGGTGCCGTTGGCGGTGATGCGGCCGGAGTCCGGTTCGTAGAAGCGGCAGAGCAGCTTGATCAGGGTTGTCTTGCCCGCGCCGTTGAGACCGACGATGGCCAGGGAGGTACCGGGTTCGATGGTGAGATCGACGCCGTCGAGCACGGGCTTTCCGGGATAGCCGAAGTGGACGCCGTGAAAGGCGAGGCGCAGCGGTTCGGTGGGTGGAGGCTGGCTGCCGGTCGCGGTTGTTGCCGCTTGTTCGATGGCGGCGACGGACGGGAGAGCGGCGAGGCCGTATTCGATCTGGAAGTCCTGCTGGCCGAGGGTGGCCATGGTGCCGACCAGCAACACCGCGCGCACGAACACGACCAGGGCGCCGAAGCTGAGGTTGCCGTTGACGGCGGCCAGGCCGAGCAGGGCGTAGCAGCCGAAGTTGGCGGCGCTGACCGCGAGCGCCGATCCGGTGAGGATCAGGCCGCGACCGGAGCGCGCCTGCCAGACCGTGCGCATGGCCGCGTCCCATTCGCCGGCGAAGCGGGCGCGCAGCCATTCGGTCAGGCCGAACAGCCGGATCTCCTTGGCGGCAGCCGCGGTGAGGACGAGGTCGCGCAGGTAGTCGGAGCGGCGCAGCACGGCGGTCTGCTTGAGCAGCGCCTTGGTTTGGCGGAGGTAGGCCAGCCGGCTCTCCCGTCCCCACCAGAGGTTGACCGCGAGCGGGAGCAGCGCCAGCCACCAGTGGAAGAACCCGAGCACGACGACGGCGGCGAGGGTTTGCACGGCCTGGCTGGCCCGGGTGACCAGGCCGGTGATGGCGCCGCCGGGCGTGTAGCGGCCGGTGCCGACGCCGGTGACCCGGGACAGCGCGTCGCGCAGCGCGGGATCGTCGAGATGGCCGACGCCGGTCGGGCCGTTGACCGCGCGAATCGCGCGGCGTTGCAGGCCGGCGTCGACCCGCGAGCCGACCGTGGTGGCGATGCCGGTGGCCAGGCGGGTCGCGGTTTGCGCGGTGACGAACAGGACGGCCAGCGCGATCGCGGCGAGGATCGCCTGGCTGCCAGCGGCGAGGAGTTCGTTGATGAGCCAGCCGGAAGCGAGCACGGCGACGGCCGGGGCCAGACCGGCGAGCAGGGCGACCGAGGCAAGCGCGACGGCGATGGCGCGACCGGCGGTGGGGATCAGCCTGATCGCGGCTGAGTAGCGCTTCACCGGTGCGCCTTCTCTTCGACGTCGGCATCGCGATCGCTGCGCGGCAGGACGCGATACTGGTCGCGGACCAGGGTGATCGCGCGGTTTTCGACGATGTCGGGGGCGCCGGACACGGTGACGCAGCACAGGAACGGGCCGCGCCGCACCCAGATCGCACAGGACGAGCCGAACTTGTACGCGCGGACCGGCAGGAACCCCGGAACGTACACAGTGGACTCGGCCAGGCCGGACATGATCCGCTCCGGGGCGTCGGCGTCGGGGAATTCGAGCAGCAGCAGGTTGATCCACTCTTCCTTCGTGACCGTGGTCCAGCGGCGCAGATAGCCGCCGAGCAGGCCGTGCGAGAGGAACGTGGCCCGCTGGGCCAGGTAGCTGGACCAGGCCGGGAAACCGTCCGGCAGGGCGAAATCCGGGCCGAGGGGCCATTGTTCGGCGACGTAGAACGGGGCGAAGGTCTCGCCGATGACGAGATCGGCCGAGGCCGTGCTGGCTTCGAAGCGGCGGCCGGGGCCGGGCGGGAACACGAACGGGCCAGGATCGGCGGCGGCGAGCAGGTCGGCGAGCACGCGGCGCTCGGTGACCAGCGCGGCACGGCCGGACTCGGTGAGGGCGACGTCGGTACGCGGCCGGTTGTCCTGGAAAGACTTGGTCAGCGTGACGTAACCGGCGTCGGCCAGCACCTTGAGGTGCCTGCCAAGGCCGCCGTCGGACTGGCTGAGCACGTCGCGCAGCTCGGTGAAGCTGCGGCCGCCCGCGCCGAGCAGGGTGAGCACGCCGAGCCGGACGCGCTGGTGCACGACGTCCTCGATCAACATCGCGGGGTGATCGGCCATGGCTCACTCTCTATCCGAGATAACTCTCGATTAGAGAGTATCATGAGAAAAAGCTCGGCAGCGCGGCGGGTACCTGTCCACGGGGTACCCGACGCGCTGCCTTCCCTGTAGTACCTCGGTGAGGTACTCGCCTGCCGGTCGGCCGCGTGGAGCGTGGGGTGATCACGTCCAGCGCCGGGCCCCGGCATGTGGTCTAGCTGATCGACTCCTGCCAGGCACCGGCGACGATGGCCGCGCCGGTCATGTCCAGCGCCGGTTCACTGGTCTGCCAGGACCGCACGTCGTCGACGTACTCGCTGCCATGACCGGTGAACGCGGTGAAGCCGTCCTTCTCGCACTTCTTCATGCCGTCCTGCAGGCTGCCCAGGCCGCCGCTGAAGTTGCCGCTCCCGTTCGGCCCGTTGACGACCGCGCCGGTGTCGACCGGCGCCTTGCCGTTGGTGGAACCGAGCAGGTTCGGGATCTGCGAGCCCATGCAGTCCGGGAACGTGGTGCCCTCGCCGACCATGAAGCTCGAACCCCACGCGTTGCCGCCGAGCAGCCAGTCGCGCTGTTCGCCTGCGAAGGCGGCGAACTCGTTGTCCCCGCTGACCTTCTGGTACATGGCCTCGGTGGCGATCAGGCCGAAGGTGTGCGAGTCGACGTCGAAGTTGGCGTAGTCGCCGCCGGCGTGGAAGATGTCGCCGGTCGCCTTGGTTGCGGCCGTTTGCAGCTGCGCCTTGAGGTTCGCGATCAGCTCGGCCGAACTGACGGCCAGGCCGCTCGGGTTGTTCGCGGCCCGCAGCGCGGCGATCAGGTCGGTGTGCGCCAGTGCGCTGGTGTCGTAGAGGTTGAAGGTGTCGTTGCCCGCGTCGGACTTGAGGTAGTCGGACGCGTAGTTGGCGGCATCGGTGAGGTACGGCGCGGCCGCACTGGCGTTGCCGAGATCCTGTTGCGCCCTGGCGATCTCGGCCGCGGCCAGCTCCATGTCCTCGTGCCAGATGGATTCCGGGTAGTACGCGGTCGGCAGGGCCGAAGCGAGCGTGCCGGACGGGCTGGTGTTGGCCATCGCGTACAACGAGGTCGCGTCATTCAGTTCGGTCGTGGCGCCGTTCGGGTCGCTGGTGGCCTCGGCCTGCGCGGCGAACGCGAACGCGGCGGCGACCCGGCCGACCACGTCCGGGTCGATCTTGGCGCCGGGCGCGGCCGCCTCGAACACCGGCCGATTCTTGGCGGCATATACGTCCAGCTTGTTGCTGTCCGTGTCGTCGGCCTGCGGCAGCCGCCAGAGGTCGTGGTCGCCGGAGAACGAGGAGTTGTTGCCGGTGCCGATGCCGACCTGGAGGTAGAGCGTCTTGGTCGCCGGGTTCCACATCTTGTTCAGCCACTGGGTGCCGAACGCGGCCTCGGCGCTCAGCGACGCGGGCGCGCTGGCGCCGAGCGCGAGTTCCGAGGAGTACAGCAGATCGTCGGCGTAGGACGCGGTGAAGGTGAACTTGAGGTAGTCGCCCGCGTCGAACCAGCCGCCGGACACGTCGACCGGACCGGCGATCCTGGTCAGCGTCTTGTCGGTGATCACGTCACCGTTGCCACCGGACTTGAAGTGCGGGTCCTGATAGACCGATGCATTGGCATCGTTGAGGTGCGCGGGTTTGCGGCCCAGCGGGCCGGCGATCACGTCCGAGCCGTCGCGCTGGTTCTGGTAGAACCGCACGCCGTTGGTGACCAGCGAGCCGTACATGTCGGCGGCGTTCTCGATCTGGAAGGTGTCCGAGGTCGCGGTGACACCGCCGCTGACCGCGACGTGGTAGGTGCCGTTCGCGGTGACCGAGGAGAAGTCGATCGGGTAGACGTCGGGGTACTTCGCGTTCCACGAGCCCCGGCTGGTGCCGCTGACGGTGCCGCCGGCGACCGCGGCGCCCGAGGCGTTCAGCACTTGATACTTCTCGCCGGACACCGAGGCTGACGCCATCAGGTAGGCGATCTTGGTGTCGGCAGGCAGGTAGCCGACCTGATCGACGCGGAGCTGGCCAGTGGTCGCGGCGAACGCGCAGGAAGGGAGAACCGCGATGGCGACCCCGGCGGCCAGCGTGACGGCCATGGCCGCGCGCTTGGTGGGGCCGGGGCGGCGTAACCCGGAAGCCGGTTGAGTGCGAGTCAGCGGTGACATCGAAACTCCCGGTGAGTTTGTTAGATAGTCTTCCTTACTGGCGTGAACAAAAGGTACCCAGCGCCTCACACAGGGTCAAGACCTCGACCCGCAATCGTTGGCAGACGACGCTGCCCCGCGACCGTTTGTCGGTCGCGGGGCAGCGAACGGAACAGATCAGCGCAGGCCGGCGGGCTGCTCCCCGGCGACCTTGGCCAGCGCCCGCCCGGTCAGCACCCGGGCCAGGTGCTTGCGGTACTCGGCGGATGCGTGCGGTTCGTCGGCAGGGCTGGTGTCCTCGGCGGCCAGTGCGGCGGCCTCGGCCGGACTCGCGCCGTCGGCCAGTGCCTGCTCCGCGGCTCGGGCGCGGACCGGCGACCCGCCCATGTTGATCAATGCAATCGACGAACCGACCGCGGTCACGCCCACGATCGCCCAGTCGATGGCGCGCCTGCTGAACTTCTCGAAGCCCCAGCCGACCCCGGTCGCCTTCGGCACCCGGATCTCGATCAGCAGCTCGTCCGGCTCCAGTGGCGTGGTGAACGGACCGAGGAAGAAATCCTCGGCCGCGATCTCCCGCTCCCCCTCCGGCCCGGCTACGACGAACACCGCGTCGCTGGCCAGTGCGGCGGCGGGCAGGTCGGCGGCGGGATCGGCGTGCGCGAGCGAACCGCCGATGGTGCCGCGGTTGCGCACCTGCCGGTCGCCGATCGCACCGGCCACCTCGGCCAGCAACGGCGCGTGGGTACGCAGGATCTCGCTGGCGTGCAGGTCGCGGTAGCGGGTGAGCGCGCCGATGACGACGTCGTCACCCGAGGTGCGCACGTAGCGCAACTCGTCCAGCGGCGCGATGTCGATCAGCACCTCGGGCGCGGCGAAGCGGAACTTCATCAACGGCAGCAAGGAATGCCCGCCCGCCAGCACCTTGGCGTCCTCGCCGTGCTCGGTCAGCAGTTCCAGCGTCCGGTCGAGCGAATCCGCGCGGACGTACCGCAGTTCGGCCGGGATCACGCGGACACCTCCTGACCGGACGCGTCCATCACCGCGTTGACGATGTTGTGGTAGCCGGTGCAGCGGCAGAGGTTGCCCTCCAGCGCGTCGCGGACTTCCGACCGGGTCGGCTTCGGGTTGTCCTGCAACAGCGACACCGATGCCATGATCATGCCCGGCGTGCAGAACCCGCACTGCAACCCGTGCTGCTCGCGGAACGCGCGCTGCATCGGGTGCAGCTCGGAACCGGCCGGATCGGTCAGACCCTCCAATGTGGTCACTTCGTGCCCGTCCGCCTGGGCGGCCAGCACCGTGCAGGACTTGACCGCCTCGCCGTCCAGCAGCACGGTGCACGCGCCGCAGGAGGTGGTGTCGCAGCCGACGTTGGTCGCGGTCAGGCCGAGCGTGTCCCGCAGGTAGTGCACGAGCAGCGTGCGGTCCTCGACCTCTTCTTCGGTCAGCTTGCCGTTCACCTCGATGCCGACTCGCACCATCTCAGTGCACCTCCTTGGCCTTGTTGATCGCATCCCAGACGCGGATCGGCGTCGTGGGCATGTCCAGGTGCCGTACGCCGAGATGGGCCAGCGCGTCCACCACCGCGCTGTGCACGGCCGGGGTCGAGCCGATGGTCGCGGCCTCGCCGATCCCCTTGACCCCCAACGGGTTGCGGTCGGTCGGCGTCGCCATGTCGAGCAGTTCGAAGTCGGGCAGCTCGGTCGCGGTGATGAACGAGTAGTCGGCCAGCGTCGCGGTGGTCGGGTTGCCGTCCGGGTCGTAGTCCATCACTTCCAGCATGGCCTGGGCGCTGCCCTGGGCCAGGCCGCCGTGCCGCTGGCCGGTGAAGGTCAGCGGGTTCATGACCGGGCCCGCGTCGTCCAGCGCCACGATCCGGCGCAGCACCACCTTGCCGGTCTCGGTGTCCACCTCGACGACGGCCAGTTGTGCCCCGAACGGGAAGGTCGCCGCGCCTTCGCCGAACCACAGCCCTGCGGCCAGTTCGCCGCCTTCGGCCCGTTCGGCGACCTGCGCCCAGGTGGCACCGACCGCGGAGGGTGCGCCGCGCACCTGCCACTGGCCGTTGTCCACGTCGAGTTCGAGGTCGTCCGGGTTGGCTTCGAGCAGGTCGGCGGCGAGTTCGCGAGCCGCCTCGATGACCTTGTCGGCCGCCACCTTGATCGCGGAGCCGCCATACTGCAGCGAGCGCGAGCCGAACGTGCCGACCGCGGCCGGGACCTCGTCGGTGTCGCCGTGCCGGACGGTGATCTTGTTCATCGGCACGCCGAGCTGGTCGGACAGCAGCATCGCCAGCGTGCTGGCCAAGCCCTGACCGTGCGGTGAGCTGCCGGTGTAGGCGGTGACCGAGCCGTCGGCGTGCACCACCACCTTGCCGCTCTCGCCGCCACCGTCGCCGCCGGTGATCTCGACGTAGCAGGACACGCCGATGCCCAGCGCGACCACGTCGCCCTCGGCCCGGCGCCGGGCCTGTTCCGCGCGCAGTGCCGGATAGTCGGCCGCGGCCAGCACCCGGTCGAGCGCCTCGGCGTACTCGCCGGTGTCGTACATGGGGCCGCCGGGAGCCTGGTACGGGAACGCGGAGGGCTCGATGAAGTTGATCCGCCGCACCTGCGCCGCGTCCATGCCGATCCGCGCCGCGAACAGGTCCATCGCGCGTTCGATCGCGGCCGTCGCTTCCGGACGGCCCGCGCCGCGGTAGGCGCCGATCGGGGTGGTGTTGGTGAACACGCTCTTGCTGGCGTACTCGACGGTCGGGATCGCGTAGACGCCGGTCGTCATCAGCCCGGTGAGGCTGGGCAGCATGCTGGCGGCCATCCTCGGGTACGCGCCGGTGTCCTGCACGACGTCCAGCCGGTAGGCGCTGACCTTGCCGTCCTTGCTGCCGCCGATGGTGATCCGCTGCTGCTGGGCGCGGCCGTGGGTCATCGAGGTCAGGTTCTCGCTGCGGGTCTCGATCCAGCGCACCGGCCGCCCGACCTCGCGGGCGGCCCAGGCCAGCACCCCGGCCTCCGGGTCGGCGCCGATCTTCGCGCCGAAGCCGCCGCCGACGTCCGGCGCGATCACCCGGACGCGGTCCTCGGGCACCTCCAGCCGCGCGGCAAGGAAGCCGCGGGCGATCTGGGCGTTCTGAGTGGACAGCCACATGGTCAGCCTGCCGTCCGGGCCCCACGCGCAGGACGCGCCGCGCACTTCCAGTGGAGCGGGGGCGACGCGCTGGTTGACGATGGTCTCGCTGACCACCACCTCGCACTCGTCGAACGCGGCGCTCCGCGCGCCGAATTCGCCTGCGGCACCGGCGACGTTGTCGTCCGTCCCGTCGAACAACAGGGTTTCGCCGGACAGCGCGGCCTCGTAGCCGATCACCGCGGGTAGTGGATCGTAGTCGATGTCGATCAGTTCGGCGGCGTCCTCAAGCTGGTAACGCTGCTCGGTCAGGACCAGCGCGACCGGCTCGCCGACATAGCGGACGGTGTCGCCGGCCAGCGGCGGTTCGACCGTCGGCCCGTCACCACCGGGCACTTTCGGCACGTCCGCGCCGGTGAAGACGCCGACGACGCCGGGTAGTGCACGGGCCGCGGCGGTGTCGATCGCGGAGACCTTGGCGTGCGCCAGCGGGCTGCGCACGAACATCGCGTGCACCGCGCCGGTCAGCAGCTCTTCGCGTAGGTCGTCGACGTAGTCACCACCGGACGTGATCAGTTTGTGGTCTTCGATCCGGACCACCCGGGTTCCGACAACGCTCATGCCGACATTCTTACCCGTTCTGGTTCGCAGAACATCAAACAGGCTTGGATTGGTTGAGCCCTCACTCGTCGATGGTCGAACTCCACCAGGCCGCGGCCTCCTCGTAGTCGAGGCGTTCGAGTTCGCGGCGGGTCACGTCGTCGTCGAGTTCGCCCTTGTCGCGGGCTTCGGTGAGAGCCCGGCGCTGCGCGGCGAGCATGGTGCGGCGCAGCGTGCGGGTGGTCTCCCGGAACGGGCTGCCGGATCAGCGGCGGGAGCGTCGGCCCTGGATGAGCAGGGTGCCGACCGCGACGATGAACGCGAGCGCCTGGATGACGTCGCGGTGCGGGAAGCCGGACGGGATACCGGCGGCCGCGGCCAGCGTGACCACCCCGCGCATGCCGGTCCAGGAGATCACCGTGAGATAGCGCCAGGACAGGTGCTGCCCTCGCGCCTGAACACCCACACCGGACGGATCACCAGTGCCGCCAACAGGATCAGTGCCGCACCGACCACAAAGGACGGCCAAGACAGTCCGCTCGGGGTCAGCTCGGAGAAGATGAACCGGCACTGCGAACCCATGTAGGCGAAGACGAACGTCTCCAGGCTCTGCCAGACCTGGCGGAGGCCAGCACGACCACGACGAGCAGCAGCTGCATGGCGCTCCTTCACGACCTCACTGCGAGATCGATGCCGGAGCTTACTGACGGGAGGGGCTCAGTACCGGGAACGAGTGTCGCGTTGCGGCTCGCGGTAACCGGCGGACTGGCGCTGGCGCGGCTGCTGCCGGTTCGGCTGCTGGCGGCTGCCGCCCTGGGAGGTTCGGGCGCGGTTGCGGACCTGGGACTGCGCGCCGGTGTCGTAGGAGCGGGAGCCGCGCCGGACCTCGGAGCCACCGCCGCGCTCCTCGGCTTCCTTGCTCCGGCGCACCGCCTCCTTGGCCACCCTCGGGTCGATCAGGCGACCGGGCCGGTGCAGCCACGAGTCGAGCACGACGATCAATGCGGCGATCACCAACAGGATGGGGGCGAGCCACGGCACGTCCGAGAAAACCAACGCGACACCGACTGCCGCCATCGGTATCACAGCGAACAGGCAGAACGGGTCGATTCGCCCGAACTTGCGGGGCTTCGACCCATAATCCTGGTCATCACGGCCCATGGCAGCTATTTCGATATCCCCTTCCCGGTACTCGCGCACTCGCCGCATTCTCGCTGGTGGTGCGCGACGCACGAGATTCTACAATTTTGTCGGCCCGGCCGAGGTGGAGGCTACGTCGCACAGTGATCAACTCACTGCTATGGCGCGGTAACTCACACTGTGTATCCGATATCTGACCGATCTTCAGGTAATACCGCTGTCGTCCACGATATCCGTACATACTTTGGCCAGCTGGTCAAGTACCTGACGAAGATGAACATGACGGGAATCGCCCGAGGACACCACCGCGGACACCGTGCGGGTAACCGGCCGCCGCAGCGCGAACAGGGCAAGTCCGGGCTCACCGGCCGAGGGCATCGACATCTTCGGCACCAGCGCGACCCCGGCGCCTGCCGCGACCAGCGCGGTGAGCACGGCGAAATCACTGGCCAGCGCGACCGACCGGGGCACGAAACCGGCCGCGCCGCAGGCCCGCTGGGTCAACTCGTGGCAGGAGGTCTCGCGGCCGGGCAGCAGCCAGTCGCTGTCCGCGAACTCGGCCAGATCCACTGGCCGGCCGGGGACGAGGCGGCGTTCGGCGGCGAGCCGCTCGGAGATCCCGAGGAACACCGGGTCGGTCAGCAGGCGATGTTGCTCACAGCCCGGCGGCAGCTGGCGCGGCAGCAGGCTGTACTCGTGCACGATCCCCAGATCGGCTTCGCCCCGGCGCAGCGCGTCCAGCGCCAGCCCCGGTTCGGCTTCGCTGATCCGCAGGTCGATGCGATGTTCGGGATCGGCGGCGAGCCGTTGCCACAGCGGTGTCACCAGCACCCGCGCGGCCGAGGCGAACGTGGCGATCCGGACCGTGCCCCGGCCACCGGAGCGCAGCAACGCGAGATCGGCTTCGGCCGAGGCGAGGCCGCCGAGAATCACCTCCGCGTGTTCGACCATGAGCCGCCCGGCCGCGGTGAGTTCCAGGACCCGGCCGCGTTTGCGCAGCAGCCGCACGCCGGCTTCCTTCTCCAGCGCGGCGAGCTGCTGGGAGACGGCCGGGCCGGTGAGGTGCTGCGCCTGCGCGGTCGCGGCGACCGTGCCGAGCAGGGCGAAGTCGCGGAGCAGGCGTAGCCGTCGCACATCCAACACCAAAGCCCACCTTCTCGATCCGCTAACAAAAAGTAACTTTTTCTTTCTGATTCCGCTGGTCAGAGTAGACGACATGACCCGCAATCTCCGCTCCCCCGCGTTCCTGGCACTCGCGCTGACCGTGCTGCTCTGGGCATCGGCCTTCCCGGCCATCCGAGTCGGTCTTGCCGGGCTCGGCGTGGGCGGACTGTCGTTCCTGCGGCTCGCGGTCGCGTCGATCGCGCTGGCCGTGCTCGCGCCGATCCTGAAGATTCGCCGCCCGGCGGCCCGGGATCTGCCGCTGATCGTGTTGTGCGGGGCGAGCGGGATGGCCGCCTATCCGCTGCTGTTGAACTGGGGCGAGCTGCACGTGCCGGCCGGGACCGCGAGCCTGCTGGTGGCGATCGCGCCAGTGTTCAGCGTGCTGCTGGCCGCCGCGTTCCTCGGCGAGCGACTGCGGGCACGCACCGTGCTGGGCAGCGTCGTCGCGATCGCGGGAGCCGCGGTGATCGCGATCGCGAGCGGGCAGGTCGGGGTGTCCCGGTGGGGGTGGGTCCCCGTCAGGGGGCCGGTATTGACAGTGAGCGCGTTGGTGGTGCTGGCCGCCGCCATCGTGCAGGGCGTCTACCACTTCGCCAGCAAGCCACTGCTCGCGCGCTACACCGGCATGGAAGTCGCCTGCTACGCGATGTGGACCGGCACCGCGTTGCTGCTCCCGCTCGCGCCCAGCGCGATCGACGGGCTCGCGCACGCGCCCGGATCGGCCATCGGCGCCGCGATCTACCTTGGCGTACTGCCCTCCGCGCTCGGTTTCGTGGTGTGGGGCTACCCGGTCGCGCGACTGCCTGTCGCCACCTCGACCGCGGCGCTCTACCTGGTGCCGCCGGTCGCGCTGGTGGTGGCCTTCGTCTGGTTGGGCGAGATTCCCCGCCCGATCGAACTCCTCGGCGGCCTGGTCAGCATCGCGGGCGTGATCTTGATCAACTCGCGCAAGCCGAAACCCGCGCCGGTCATGGCGCCAGCATCGCGTACATGAACATGTCGCGGCGCTGCCCGTCGACCTCCTGCCAGCCGCGCAGCAGCCCTTCGCGTTGGTAGCCAACGAGTTCGGCGGTCCGCCACGACCCGGTGTTCCACGGTTCGACGTACAACTCCAGCCGCGCGACCTCCGGCAGCGCCAGGCCCCACGCGGTGATCGCGCGCAACGCGGCCGCCGCGATGCCGCGCCTGCGCCGACTGGCCACGATCCAGTAGCCGATGCTGGCGCGACCGTGACCGATGTTGTCCAGCCACAAACCAATCTGGCCGACGGCGCGACCGGAGTCCGGCTCGGCGATGGCGAAGGAGTAGCCGGCGCCGGTCGCGGAACGGCTGTGCTGGCGTTCGATGAACGCGCGGGCATCGCTGCGCGAGGCGTTGGTCGGCACGGTGGTGACCAACGGGATGAACGGGTCGGCGGACGCCTCCTGGATCAACGGCACGTCACCGAACTCGAACGCGCGCAACACGAATCCGTCCGCGGCCAGCCTGGGCATGGTCAGTGCATCCGCCATGGACGCAGATTAGCCACGCCGGCCACGCCCATTCGAAATCCGTCCAATGGTCTGGACAAATTTTGTCTTAAAGCACAATCGAAACGCGCGAACGGCCGCGTGTCAGTTGGCTGTGCCAGGATGACCGGCATGGACATCGACGCGCTGCGCGCACGTACCCCGGGCACCCGGCACCGCATCCACCTGAACAACGCGGGCGCCGCGCTGATGTCCCAGACCACCTTGGACGCGATCACCGAGCACCTCGGGCTCGAATCGCGGATCGGCGGCTACGAGGCGGCCGACGCCGCGCAGGACCAGATCACCGCTGCCTACGTCGCATTGGCACAACTGGTCGGCGGGCGCAGCGATCAGATCGCGCTGTTCGACAATTCGACCCACGCCTGGAACGCGGCCGGATATTCGGTGCCGCTCAAGCCGGGCGACCGGATTCTGACCGGGCGCGACGAGTACGGCAGCGCGATCCTCGCCTACTTCCAACTCGCGCGGCGGACCGGCGCGGAGATTGTGGTGATCCCGAACGACGAGACCGGACAGCTCGATCTCGACGCGCTGCGGGCCGAGGTGGACGAACGCACCAAGCTGATCGGGCTGACCTGGGTGCCGACCGCGGGCGGCCTGATCAACCCGGCCGCCGAAGTGGGCGCGATCGCGCGCGAGGCGGACACGCTGTTCCTGTTGGACGCCACCCAGGTCGTCGGTCAGCTGCCGGTGGACGTGGCCGAACTGGGCTGCGACTTCCTCACCGGGACCGGGCGCAAGTTCCTGCGCGGACCGCGCGGCACCGGGTTCCTCTGGGTCGGCGATCGCGCGCTGGACCGGGTCGAGCCGCCGGTGGTGGAGATCAAGTCGGCGCACTGGGACGGCGAGCGCGGGTTCACCTGGGCGCCGGGCGCGCAGCGGTTCGAAACCTGGGAGACCAGCTGGGCCAACGTGATCGGGCTCGGCGCCGCCGTGCGGCAGGCCCTGGACCTCGGGCTGGACCAGATCAGCGCCCGCGCGCTCGCGCTTGGTGCCCGGCTGCGCGACGGGCTGGACGCGCTGCCCGGCGTGTCAACGCACGACCTCGGCGCGCGCCGCTGCGCGATCGTCACCGCGGCCGTCGCCGGGGTGCAGGCCGCGCAGGTGCAGGCGCGGCTGGCCGAGGCGCAGATCAACGTGAGCACGACGGCGGCCGAGCACAACCAGTTCGACACCGAGGTGCGCGATGTGCACCCGCTGGTGCGGCTCTCGCCGCACTACTACAACACCGAGGCCGATATCGACCGCGCGGTCACCGCAGTGGCGGAGATCGCTTGACGGGTTGGCGGCTCAGCGGTGGACCGGCGTGGTGGGCGGCTTGCGCTCCCACATGTAGCCGTCCAGCGCGTGGCCGGCCGACCACATGAGCACGCCGAGGCCGGTCGCGGCGATGATCGCGTGCAGCACCGCGTCGCCGCCGTTGCTGAACGAGTTGTGCGCGCCTGCCGAGATGATGAACATCAGGCCGTAGGCGACCACCTGCACCAGCCCGAAGATCACCCCCCAGCGGCGGCCCGCCGTCGCCACGAAGGCCAGCACGCCGGTGCCGAGCAGTACCGCGGCATGCGGCACGGTCAGTCGCAGTACGCCGATGACGACCGCGCCCGTCGGGTCGGCGCCGTGATAGTTCAGGGCCGCGACCAGGCCCCAGATACCGAGGATCGCCAGGACCACGGCCTCGACGATCAGCACGACACGGACGGTGTGGAAGTGCTCCGGTCCGGGATCGATCCGGATCAGGCCGTCCGGGGTGTCGGCGTGCGGCTTGTCTGGGTAGTTGTTGTCCATTAGCCATCACCATCCAGCTGGTCGGCTGCTGGACCAGGATAAATCCGCGACCGCCGCGACGCGAGACCTACGAATCAACCACTCAAACGCCGTTCATAGGTTAGACTGTCACCATGGCTCTGGACCGTCCCCTGACCGGCGAACCGCTCGGCCTCGACCTGCTCAACACCGCGTGGCGCAGCAAAGGCGTGCCGGAAGACCTGCTGACCGACCTGGCGGGCACCAAGGCCTTCTTGGCCGAGGCTGGGATCGGCGACGGCGCGACCGAGCAGACCAGGACCGCGCTGATCACCGCGCGCGAGGCGATCCGCGCGCACGTAGCCGATTCGGCCAACCGCGCCGCGCTCAACGACGTGCTCGCCTGGGGCCGCACCCGGCCGGTGGTCGGGCCCGAGGGGCCGGACACCGAGATCGAACTGGCGCACCCGTGGCAGCGACCGGGCTGGCTGGCCGCGATGAACTACGTCGAACTGCTCACCGCCGACCCGACCCGCATTCGCGCCTGCGCGCACCCGGACTGCGTGCTGCACTTCTACGACACCAGCCCGAAACGCAGCCGCCGCTGGTGCTCGATGGCCGGTTGCGGCAACCGCGCCAAGGCCGCCCGCCACTACGCCAAGGCCCGCACCGCCGACTGACCACAGTGGACCTGCGTTGCAGGAAACGAATCTCAGGCGGTCACGGTGACCAGGGTGCCGTAGGTGTCCATCGGCCACACCACGGCCGCGTTGGAGATCGGCAGTTCCACACAGCCGACGCTCTGCGGCCAGCCGTAGCTGGACCTCGGGTAGCCGTGCACCGCGTCGCCGCCGTTGAAGTAGGCGACCCACGGGATGTTCGGGTCGTCGTACTTGGTGCCGTCCGGGTTGGTGCCCTTCATCTCCGTCGACTTGAACCGCAGGTACACCGGGAAGGTGCCCTTGGCCGTGGTCGCGCCGGAGACACCGGTGTTCGCCTTGGTGGTGTAGACGACGGCACCGTTGCGGTAGACGGTCAGCGTCTCCGGCAGGGTCTCGCTGGCGACCAGGTAGGTGTAGATGTTCGGGTCGGTCTGCCGGTTGGCGACCGCGTTGAGCAGCGCCTGCCACACGCCGGATCCGGCGACGCCGTCCATCTTCATGCCGTGGTCGTTCTCGAACGCCATGATCGCGCCCTTGTCCATGGTGTTGGCCTGGCCGGGCTTCCACAGCGGACGCAGCGTCGGCGGCACGTTGGTCCAGGACCAGTTGAGCGTGCCGGCCAGCGGCGAGGTGCTGACCGTGGCGGCCGTGGTCGGCTCGGCGGTCAGCGCGCTGGTCGCCTGACCGGGCAGCGGCGCGCTGGGCACGAAGTTGAACGGCAGGTAGTTCAACTCGGCGAGCATCTGCTCGACCCGGGTCTCGCTGCCCGCCGCCACGGTGAACGTCGAGGTGGTCGGCGACGTGGAGGTCGCCTTGGCCCCGCCGATCATCGCGGTCGCGCCCGGCGGAATGGTCACCGTCTCGCTGGCCAGCGGAAACCAGCCCCCCGATGGGGTGAACGAGAGCGTGTTGCCCTGCTTGGTCCAGTTTCCCACCACCGCCGGGTCGAGCGTCGGCGTCGGCGGCATGCCGGCCAGCGGCGCCGAGTAGGTCACGGTCAGCACCGCGTCGGTGGCCACGCCGCTCGCCCCGCTTGCCGGCGAGATGCTGGACACGGTCAGCGGCTGGGCCGCGACCTTGGGCTGGGCCGGACGGTTGTTGGTGGCCGCGTCGTTGCGCACCGGTCCGGGATTACTCGGCCCACTGCCGCACGCCGAGGTGACCGATGCCAGTGCGACGGCCAGCACAGCACCGGTCAGCAACGTCGAACGCCTGCGCCGCTTCGTTGGTAATGCCATTGCCGCCTTCGCCCGTGATCTTCAGTCCGGTATCAGAGGATCAAGCGTATCGAGTGTGCCATGGAGATCATTGACAGCTCAGCATTTTCACAGCATGCCGATACCGATCAGAAGCTCATTTCCGCAACAGCAGCATGACCACCCCGACGATCAGCGCGACCGCGACGGTGAGCAGGCCGTAGGCCAGGCGGTGATTGCGCAGGACGGGAAGGAAACGGTCGACGGCGTAGCGGCCCGGCCCCGTGAACGCGATGCTCGCCGCGGCCACGGTGAGCAGCAGTTCGTACTCGGCGCCGGATGGCGCGAAGAAGCCACCGCCGATCTTGACCGAGACGGCGTTGAGCATGTCGCCGACGATCGCGGCGGCGGCCAGCGGAGTGAGCAGGCCCAGTACGAGCGCGAGCCCGCCGAATGTCTCGATGAGACCGGCGACCACGGCCATGGCCTGGCCGGCCGGGTAACCGCTGTGGGTGAAGAACTCGCCGGTGCCGTGAATTCCGCCGCCGCCGAAGAATCCGAACAGCTTCTGCGAGCCGTGCGCGGCCATGGCCAGGCCGACCATCACCCGCAGCAGCAACAGGCCGACGTCGTACGCGTGCCGGGTGGCGCCGTGGCCGATGTTGCCGGCCTGCGCACCGGTGGTCGTGGCGGTGTCGGTCGTGGTTGTCATCAAACTGCCTTTCCCCGAGAAGGTTGGTTGAAGGTTGAACGACCTGGCCGACCCTACACGTGGGTTCAAATTTGAACAATTGACGTAAGGTCTGTCTGTGACCGAGCCACACTGGCTGAGCCGCGACGAGATGGCCGCCTGGATGACCTTCCTGCGCGCGGGCGTGCTGCTGAACCGGCGGCTCGACCACCAGCTCAAGGAAGACTCAGGGCTGTCTCACGTGCAGTACGCGGTGCTCGCGCGGCTGGTCGACGCGCCGACCGGCGAACTGCGGATGACCGCGCTGGCCGGCATCCTGAACACCTCCAAGAGCGGCCTGACCTACCAGATCGGCCAGTTGGAGAAGGCCGGGCTGGTCCGCCGCAAACCCGATCCCGACGACGTGCGCGGGGTGATCGCGGTGATCACCGAGGACGGCCGGACCAAGCAGGCCGCGGCCGCTCCCGGACACGTCGCGGTGGTCCGCGAGCACCTGATCGACGTGCTCACCCCGGAGCAGCTCGCGGTGCTCACCGAGGGGCTCGGCGCAGTCCTGGACACGCTGCGCCGGACCGAGGACGGCTAACGTTTCGCGGTATGGGTGAACAGGGAGCGCTGCGCGAGATCGCGGACGGTGTGTACGCGTGGGTGCAGCCGGACGGCTCGTGGTGGGTCAACAACGCGGGCGCGGTCGCCGGGGCCGACGGCCTGGTGCTGATCGACACCTGTGCGACCGAGACGCGCACCCGGCGCTGGCTGGGCGCGCTGGCCGAGGCGACCGGCGACGCACCGATCCGGCTCGCGGTGTCCACCCACCACCACGGCGACCACACCTACGGAAACAGCCTGCTCCCCGCCGGCGTGCCGATCGTCGCGCACGAGGGCACCAGGGAGGCGATCGCGGCCGACGCGATCATCGACGGCTGTCCGCCGTTCTGGTCGCCGGTGCCGCAGTGGGGCGCGGTCAGCCGCAGGCTGCCCACGATCACCGTCACCGGCCAGCTCACCCTGTTCAGCGGCCCGCGCCGGATCGAGGTGCGGCATCCCGGCTATGTCGCGCACACCGTCGGCGACGTGGTCGCCTACCTGCCCGACGAGGGCGTGCTGTTCACCGGCGATCTGCTGTTCCACCAGGTCAACCCGTTGATCTTCATGGGCTCGCTGGCCGGCGCGCTGCGCAGCCTGGACTGGCTGGCCGGTTTCCAGCCGCGGGTTGTGGTGCCGGGGCACGGGCCGTTGATCGACGGCGCCGACCTGGCCGATGTACTGACCACGCACGAGCGCTACTACCGGATGATCCAGGACGCGGCCCGCACCGGCATCGCCCAGGGCCTGTCCCCGCTGGACGCGGCCAAGCTGGTCGATCTCGGCGAGTTCGCCGCGCTGCCGGACGCCGAGCGGGTCGTGCTGAACCTGCACCGCGCCTATGCCGAGGCGACCGGCGCGGACTTCGACATCATCGCGTCGCTGACCGACGCGGTGGCCTTCAACGGCGGGCCGTTGCCGACCAGCGTCTGACTCCGACTGACCGAGGCCGGGTCGCCGAATCGGGCGGCCCGGCCTTTTCGCAGGTCAGAATTAAGGATGTTGCCTTAATAAGGCACTCGCCTTACTGTGGCGACGTGACTACTACGAGCGACATCCCGAACTTCCCGTTCGACAAACCCGCCCCACTGGAACCGCCTGCCGAATGGGCCGAGCTGCGCGACAAGTGCCCGGTCGCCCGGGTTCGCATGCCCAGCGGCGACGAGGTCAGCCTGATCAGCCGCTACGCCGACGTGCGCGAGGTGCTCGCGGACGGCCGGTTCAGCCGGGACCTGAGCCAGCCCGGCGCGGCGCGGCTGGCCAACACCGACGACGGCGGCATCTTCGGCAGGCAGAGTTCACCGGACACGGATATCGCCGAGGGTGATGGGCACCGGCGCTGGCGCAGGCTGCTCAGCGGCACCTTCACCATGAAGAAGATGGAGCAGTGGCGGCCGAGGATCCAGGCGATCGCCGACGAGCTGATCGACGAAATGCTGGCCAAAGGCTCCCCCGCCGACCTGATGGCCGACTTCGGCCTGCCGCTGCCGGTCGCGGTGATCTGCGCGCTGCTCGGCGCACCCAAGGAACACAAGGACAAGTTCGCGGAATGGTCCCGGATCAGCCTGACCCTGACCCGTTACACCCAGGCCGAAGTGGACCGGGCCCGGCGCGAGTTCGCCGAGTACGTTTCCGCGCTGGTGGCGGACAAGCGCACGAACCCGGGCGATGACCTGCTCTCCGAGCTGACCCAGATCTCCGACGCCGAGGACGGCAGGCTCAGCCACGCCGAACTGGTGCAGACCGGCATGGGCCTGCTGCTGGCCGGGCACGAGACCACCTCGAACATGATCGGCAAGATGACCGGCATCCTGCTCGCCGAGCGCGAGCACTACGAGGCGGTGATCGCCGATCCCGGGCTGATCCCGGGCACGGTCGAGGAAGTGTTGCGGATGGACAGCGGCGGCGGCATCGGCATCCCGCGCTACATCACCGAGGACATCGAGGTCGGCGGCTGCCCGGTGGGCAAGGGCACCACGCTGATGATGCTGTTGTCGGCGGCCAACCGGGACTCGGCCCGCTTCGACGATCCGGACCGGTTCGACCCGCGCCGCGCCAACTCCACCCAGCACCTCACCTTCGGCGCCGGTCCGCATTTCTGTCTTGGTCAGCCGCTGGCCAGGGTCGAGTTGCAGGTCGCTCTGGGCACGATGGCCCGCAAACTGCCCGGCCTGCGGCTGCGCGACGGCGCCGACGCGCTGCCCGAGCGCAAGGGCATTCTCGGCGGCGGCTTCGAGAACGTGTGGGTGGCCTGGTGAAGATCGAGGCCGATCAGGAGGTCTGCTGCGGCAGTGGCCTGTGCGCGCTGACCGCGCCAGCCGTGTTCGACCAGCGCGACGATGACGGGATTGTGGTCGCGCTGACCACCGAACCCGGCGAAGCGGATTACGATGCGGTACGCGCCGCGGCCGCGGCGTGCCCGACGTCCGCGATTCACCTGATGGAATGACTGATCTCAGACCGGCCGCGTCGCCGACGCCCCGCGCCCAGCTCGCGATGGACAAGCTGATGAGCGCTGCCGAGCGCCTCTACGCCGAGCAGGGTTTCGCGAGTGTCTCGATCAGACAGATCAGCGACGCGGCCGGTCAACGCAACAAGTCCGTTGTGCAGTACCACTTCAGCAATCGCGACGAGCTGATCAAGGCGATCATCGCCCGCCACGTCGGTCCGGTGGACCGGCTCCGGCTGGCGATGGTCGCCGAACTGGTGGACAAGCCGGAAGTGACCTTGCGGGACCGGGTCTCCTGCTTCGTGCTGCCGACCGTCCAGCACCTGATCGAGCTGGGCACGCCGTCCTGGCACGCGCGGTTCATGGCGCAGGCCTTCGTCGAGCCGAACCTGCGCGACTACGCGATCCAGTCGCACACCGAGAGCGAGTCGCTGCGGCTGCTGCGCGACCTGCTCGACACCGGCACGCAGGATCCGCGCCGCGAAGTGACGCCGGTGATGTCGACCATGATCCGCCAGCTGGCCGTGCACATGTGCGCTGAGCTCGAGTACGACCTGGCGCACGGCCGGATCCCGGCGAGCGAGGCCGAGCAGTCCTGGCACCGGCTCGGCGACCATCTGGTCACCGCGGTCTGCGGCATCTGGATCGCGTTCTTCGGCAAGGACTGACGAACCTGCCCTGAAAGCGCTGTAAAGCTCTGGCAACGATTTCTACCACGTGGTAAAAATTTGCTGACCAGCGGATTCCCCGAGGGGGTAGGAGATCTCGATGAGCATTTCCGTGCAGCTGTACTCGGTTCGCGACAAGTTCGCCGACGATCCCGGTGCGGTGTTGCGCACTCTGACCACGATCGGGTTCACCCAGGTCGAGCCGTACGGCGTGGTGGAGAACCTGGCCACGCTGCGGACCGGCCTGCCGGACAACGGCCTGACCGCACCGACCGCGCACGCCAAACTGATCGGCGCCGACCAGCAGGCGGTGTTCGCGGCCGCCGCCGAACTCGGCATCGGCCTCGTCATCGATCCGATGGTGCGGGCCGAACACTGGCAGAGCGCCAGCGACATCGCGGCAACCGCCGACGCGCTCAACGCCGCCGCCAAGATCGCCGCCGAACACGGGGTCCGGGTCGGCTACCACAACCACTGGTGGGAGCTGGAGTCCAGGATCGACGGTCGCAGCGGCTTCGAGGTGCTGGCCGACGCACTGGATCCCGACGTCGATCTGGAGGTCGACACCTACTGGGCGACGGCGGGCGGCGAGAACGCGCCGGACCTGCTCAAGCGGCTCGGGGCACGGGTGAAGGCGTTGCACATCAAGGACGGCGGCCTGAACACCGACGCCTCCGGCCAGGTCCCGGCCGGCCAGGGGCAGGTGCCGGTGACCGAGGTGCTGGCGGCGGCGCCGGACGCGCTGCGGGTGATCGAGTTCGACGCGTACGACGGCGACATCTACGCGGGCATCGAGGCCAGCTACAGGTTTGTAGCAGGCACTGCCGTGTCGGGCGCGGCGCGGTGAGCGGCAGCGGGCCGGTCGGTGTCGGCCTGATCGGCGCGGGCGTCATCAGCGACACCTACCTGGAGAACCTGGGCAGCTTCCCGGACCTGAAGCTGGTCGCCACCGCGGACCTGGACATCGACCGCGCGGCAGCGCAGGCGGCCAAGCACCAGGTGCCGCGCTCCGGGCCGGTCGCGGAACTGCTGGACAACGACGAGGTCGAGCTGGTGGTCAACCTGACCATTCCGGCCGCGCACGTGGACGTCGGGCTGGCCGCGCTCGACGCGGGCAAGAGCGTGTGGGCGGAGAAGCCACTGGCGCTGGACCGGCAGACCGGCCGCAAACTGCTGGACCGCGCGGCCGAACGTGGTCTGCGGGTCGCCAGCGCACCGGACACCGTGCTCGGCGCCGGTCTGCAGACCGCGCGCCGGGCGATCGACGCGGGCCGGATCGGCGAGGTGCGCACCGCGCTGACCATCTTCCAGACCCCCGGCCCGGAAAGCTGGCATCCCGCGCCGGAGTTCCTGTTCCAGGCCGGTGGCGGGCCGCTGCTGGACATGGGGCCGTACTACCTGACCGAGCTGGTCCAGCTGTTCGGGCCGATCGCGAAGGTCACCGGCGCGGGCGGCCGGGCCCGGGACACCCGGGTGATCGGGTCGGGGCCAAGGGCCGGGACCGAGTTCGCGGTGACCGTGCCGACCACGGTGACCGCGCTGGTCCAGTTCGAGCGCGGCGGATCGGCGCAGGTGGTGCTGAGCTTCGATTCGGCCTTGGGGCGCCAGGGTTTCGTGGAGATCTCCGGCTCCGAGGGCACCGCCGTGCTGCCCGACCCGAACCGTTTCGACGGCTCGACAACGCTGCACCTGCGCGGCGTGGACGAGCCGGTCGAACTGGCCGCGGCCGGTCATGGCGCGTCACGCGGGACCGGCGCGCTGGAGCTGGCCCGGGCGATCCGGGCGGACGTGCCGGAACGGGCCTCGGGTGAACTCGCGTATCACGTGCTGGACGCGATGCTGTCCATCGACGAGTCGATCGCGGTCGGGCACACGGTGGAGGTGCAGAGCACGGTGGACGTGCCGCCCGCGTTGCCGCCGGACTGGGATCCGTACGCGCGCACGCTCTAATCGAGCGGGACGGTGAGCAGGTTGGCCAGGTAGAACCGGACGGAGGCGACCAGATCGACCGCCTCCGGCATGGTCAGCCACTGCACCTGCAAGCCGTCCATCAGCGCGATGAACGACAACGCGGCGAGCCCGGGATCGATACCGTCCCGGAGTTCGCCGCGTTCGGCCATCACCGAGAACGACTCCTGCACGTCGCGGTAGGCCTTCTGGTAGTGCCGCACGAAATAGTCGTGCGCGGGATGATCGTCGGCCATCGCCTCGGCGGCCAGCCTGCTGTACAGGTCGACGATGCCGGGATGGCGCACGTTGTGCTCGGCCAGCGTGATGAACCGGCGCATCATGTCCAGGCCGGGTGCGGCGTGCAGTTTCTCGCGGGCCGAGTCCTCCGTGTCGCGGCGTTCCAGTACCGCCGCGAGCAGGGCTTCCTTGGTCGGGAAGTAGTAGAGCAGGCCGGCGTGCGTGATACCGACCCGCTTGGCGATCTCGCGCAGCGACGCCCCGTGGTAGCCGACCTCGCCGTAGAGGGCGGCCGCCGCGGTGATGATGTCGTCGCGGCGTATCCGCCCCTTGAGGTAGCCCCCGGTCGAGGTGGTCACCTAGCCATTATCCAGCGTTGCTGAGCAATGCTTCGAACGGCACGACGTCGGCGTAGGGGTCCTCGGCCGGTTTGCGCAGCCCGGCCCTGATCAGCGCGGCGAACTCCTGCGCGGCGCGGTCGATCCGCCCGGCCAACCCCGCCGTGTCGCCGCCGCGCGCGCCGAAGTCGGCCGAGGCCGCGTAGACGGCGGTCGGGACCACGACGGCCTGCAGGTAGCCGAACAGCGGGCGCAGCGCGTGATCCAGCGCCAGCGAGTGCCGTTCGCTGCCACCGGTCGCGCCGATCAGCACCGGCAGGCCCACGATCGCGTCCTTGTCCAGGACGTCGAAGAACGCCTTGAACAGCGCGTTGTAGGAGGCGGTGAAGATCGGCGTCACCGCGATCAGGCCGTCAGCGGTGCTGACCTGCTCGATCGCCTGCTTGAGCGCGGCGTTCGGGAAGCCGGTGAGCAGGTTGTCGACCAGGGCGTGAGCGTGCTCGCGCAGCTCGATCACGTCGACCTGAAGGTCACCCCCGAACTGGCGGCGGGTGGCGGCCGCCAGCTCGTCGGCGAGAACCCGGGTCGAGGACGGGTTCGACAAACCCGCAGTGATCACCGCGATCCTCATGACTTCACCAGTTCCTTCGCTGCCTTGAGGCTCTCGTGGGTGGGCGCGTCCGGGACGCCGGGAGCGCGCAGCGCGGCGAACTCCTTGCGCAGCACCGGCACGACCTCCTCGCCGAGCAGGTCCAGCTGCTCCAGCACGATCTTGAGCGGCAGGCCGGCGTGGTCCATCAGGAACAGCTGGCGCTGGTAGTCGCCGAAGTAGTCGCGGAACTGGAGCGTCCGGTCGATCACCTGCTGCGGGCTGCCCACGATCAGCGGGGTCTCGGCCATGAACTCCTCCAGCGACGGCCCATGTCCGTAGACCGGGGCGTTGTCGAAGTAGGGCCGGAACTCCTTGATGGCGTCCTGCGAGTTCTTGCGGATGAACGCCTGCCCGCCGAGGCCGACGATGGCCTGCTCCGGCGTGCCGTGGCCGTAGTGCGCGAAGCGCCGCCGGTACAGCTCGATCAGCCGCTGGAAGTGATCTTTGGGCCAGAAGATGTTGTTGGCGAAGAACCCGTCGCCGTAGTAGGCGGCCTGCTCGGCGATCTCCGGCGAGCGGATCGACCCGTGCCAGACGAACGGAGGTACCCCGTCCAGCGGGCGCGGCGTCGAGGTGAAGCCCTGCAACGGCGTGCGGAAGCGGCCCTGCCAGTCGACCACGTCCTCGCGCCACAACCGGTGCAGCAGCGCGTAGTTCTCCACGGCCAGCGGGATGCCCTGCCGGATGTCCTGGCCGAACCAGGGGTAGACCGGCCCGGTGTTGCCCCGGCCCATCATCAGGTCGACCCGGCCCTCGGCGAGGTGCTGGAGCATCGCGAAGTCCTCGGCGATCTTGACCGGGTCGTTCGTGGTGATCAGCGTCGTGGACGTGGACAGGATCAACCGCTCGGTCCGCGCGGCGACGTAGCCGAGCATGGTGGTCGGCGACGAGGGCACGAACGGCGGGTTGTGGTGCTCGCCGGTGGCGAACACGTCCAGCCCGACCTCTTCGGCCTTGCGCGCGATCGTGACCATCGCCTTGATGCGGTCGTGCTCGGTCGGCTCGCGGCCCGTGGTCGGATCGGGCGTCACATCGCCGACGGAGAACAGTCCGAACTGCATGACGATCCCTTCGCCTCCTTGATGGTCACCAATATTGACCATCTCGTTGCCCATTCAACTACCACCACCCGACCACTATTCCACCGGGTGCCTCCATTGTGACCCGCCCCTCGGTTGTGGAAACGGGGAACTCCCCGTTAAGGTTCACGACCAAACGGGGAGTTCCCCACTTATTCCGAGGGGGTCTGATGAAGTTGGACATCGAGGACCGGATCGCCATCACCGACCTGATCAACCAGCACGGCCACCACGCCGACGACGGCAACTTCGACGCCATGCTCGACCTGTTCACCACCGACGTCGTGCTCGACCTGACCGGCGTCGGCCTGGAAACGGTGATCGGTCACGAGCGCATCCGGGCGCTGGCCAAGGAGATCGGCGACGACAACCCGGTCGCGCACACGGTCAGCAACATCGTGCTGAGCCCGATCGGACCGGACGAGGTGCACGCGCGGGCGAAGGGCATCGCGGTGATGGCCGACGGCCGCGCGGGCAGCGCCACCTACGAGGACGTGGTCATCCGCACCGAGGCGGGCTGGCGGATCAGCCACCGGCGGATCATCGCCCGCAAGGTGCCGCTCTCCGGCGCGCATCACCAGGGATAGCTGCCACCGTCCTCGCTGAGGAACACGCCGGTGCGGTCGGCCGAACCGAGCACTTCCCGCGCGATCGCGGCGCCGCCTTCGGCCGCGCTGGACGTGCCGGTGTGGTTGTTCAGGTCGGTCGCGCAGAAACCGGGCGAGAGCGCGTTCACCCTGATTCCGGCCTCCCGCAACGTGCTGGCGTAGATCAGGGTGACCGCGTTCAGCGCGGCCTTCGACGAGTTGTAGGCGAGGATGTTGGCGTAGCGCCACAGTGCGTGGTCCGGGTCGGTGAGGAAGGCGACCGTGCCGAGTCCACTGGAGACGTTGCCGATGTAGCCGCCCGCCGACTTGCGCAGCAGCGGCAGCATCGCGTTGATCACCGCGACCACGCCGAACACGTTCACCTCGTACACCTCGCGCAGCGCGGCCACCGGCAGGTCGGCCGGCCCGTCGTACTCGCGGTCGCGGCTGATGCCCGCGTTGTTGATCAGGATGTCCAGCCGCCCATAGTCATTGGCCACGAACTCGGCCGCCGCGTCCACGGTTTCCTGGTCGGTCACGTCCAGCCGCACGAACCGGGCGCCGAGCCGATCGGCGGCCGCGTTGCCCAGTTGTTCGTCGCGCGCGCCGAGCAGCACGGTGTGCCCGGCCGTCGCGAATTCGCGGGCCGTGGCGAAGCCGATGCCCTTGTTGGCTCCGGTGATCAGCACGATCTTGTTGTCTGTCATGTATTCGACGTTCGCGGTTTCCGGCGGGGACCGGGAGAGACCGGCTGAGGCTGGTATCGGCGGTCCCATGGTCGGCGCGGCGCCCGCGCGGCATGCTGAAGCCATGGACCACGTCGACCGGGCCGAACTGGCCGCGTTCCTGCGCCGCTGCCGGGCGCGGGTGCGGCCCGCCGATGTCGGCCTCTCGGCCGGGCCCCGTCGCCGCACGCCTGGTTTGCGGCGTCAGGAGGTCGCCGAGCTGGCGGGCATGTCGGTCGACTACTACATCCGGCTCGAACAAGGACGGGGACCGAGGCCGTCGCGGCAGATGATCGGCGCGATCGGCCGTGCGCTGCGCCTGTCCGGCGACGAACTGACCTACCTGCACCACCTGCTCGGCGAATCGCCAGCGCCACCGATCGGCCCGAGCCATCAGGTGACACCAGGGCTGTTGCACCTGCTCGATCGCATGGACGACACGCCCGCGCTCGTCTGCGGCGCCGGTTACGACATGCTCGCCTGGAATCCGCTGGCCGAAGCGCTGCTCGTCGGCATCGCGGAGCTTCCGGTCGAGGAGCGCAACGTGGCGCTGCGCTTCTTCACCGACCCGGCCGTGCGCGAGCGCTACCATCCCGGCGACGCCGACGCGTTCGCCCGCGAATGCGTTGCCGACCTGCGCGGCTGCGCCGCCCGCTATCCCAACGATCAGCGCATCCACGGCCTGATCAAGCGATTGCGCGCCAGCAGCCCGGAATTCCGCGCGCTCTGGGCCGCGCAGGACGTGAACGTGGTCAGGATCAACCGCAAACGCCTGCGGCACCCGGTGGTCGGCTGGCTTGACCTGGACTGCCAGGCGCTGCTCGATCCGGTCGCCGACCAGTGGGTGATCCTGTACACGGCCGCGCCGGGCACGCCCTCGCACGAGGCCCTGAAGCTGCTGAAGGTGGTCGGCACCCAGGACCTCGCGCCACGCAACTAGGCAACTGGCAGGAACGCGTCCAGCGCGGATCCGACCTGGTCAGCGTCCTCCAGAGTGAGCATGTGCGGCACACCCGGCAACTCCTGGAAGGTCGCGTCCGGCAAACGCTCGGCGATGCCGCGCATCAGCTCCGGCGGAGCGGACACGTCAGCGCCGCCCGCCACGACCAGGCTCGGCATGGTCAGCCGGGCGAACTGCTCACGCACCGGGAAGTCCATGAACGCCCGCCAGGCCCCGGCCCAGTCGGCGACGTCGTCGCGCAGCACGCGTTCCCGCGCATAGCGCACGCCCCAGCCGTTGGCGGCCAGCCCGGCCGGGGTGAACCAGCGCAGCAGCGTCGGCACCACCTGGGCCGGAACGCCCTCCTCCTCGGCCGCCTTCGCGCGGCCCGCGAAAGCGTCGAACGGCGCGTCGGTGGTGGCCAGCAGGCTCAGTGACGCGATCCGCTCCGGCGCCCGCACCGCCGCCGACTGCACGACTCCCCCGCCATAGGAGAGCCCGACCGCGTGCACGCTGTCCAGGTCGAGCGCGTCGAGCAGCTCGTGGAAATCCGCGCCCAGCCGGGCCATGTCGCCCGGCACCGGCGCACCGGCGGCGGCACCGTGGCCGCGCACGTCGTAGGCGAAGATCCGGCGGCCCACCGCCAGCGTGTCCAGCACCGGCTGCCACATCCGCCAGTCCAGGCCGAGCGCGTGCACCAGCACGACCGGCGGACCGGCCGTTCCGCGTTGTGCCACCAGGGTTTCGTGATCGGCGAGCCGGACCCGGTGCAGGGCGGGCGGACGCGCGTGGCCCGCCTCGGTCAGCGTCTCGTCGATCACGGTCAACGCGTTGAGCGCACGCGGGAAACCCGCGTAACCGGCCAGATGTCCGCACAGCGCCCGCAGTTCGTCCGGGCCGATGCCGTGCCGCAGCGCGGCGGCGGTGTGCCGGGCCAGTTGTGTCGGTGCGCCGCCGAGCGTCGCGATGATCGCGACGGTGGCCAGTTCGCGTTGCGCCCGGCTCAGTTCCGCGCCGGCCAGCATGCCGCCGAAACCGTGCCGCACCAACGTGTCGTAGAGTTCCGGCGATGCCGCGCGCAGCCCGGCCTGATCGAGTTCGGCGTCGCCGCCGACCAGTCCCTCGTACTCACGCAGCCCGCGCTGGTAGTCGTCCATAGCCTGGGATCATGCCGCGCTCAGCCGACGCTGCGCAGCACGCTGGCGATGATCCCGGTCACGATCAACCAGAACACCGCGGCCAGGCCGTAGTCGAGCACCATGGTGAAGGTGGGGTCGCCGGTGTCGAACAGGTGCGTGAACCACAGGCCGATCACGTCCGACGTGGACCCGACCCAGTCGACGAACGCGTTGCCCGGCCAGGCCTTCGCGAACTGGAACACGATGTGCGCGACCAGGATCAGCGCGAGCACCGTGCCCACCAGGTTCACCAGACCGGCTGCCGTGCTGCGACCGTTGTTCAGGCGGTAGGTGGTCATGTCCGGGAGACGCCCGACCGGCGCAGGGGGTTGCGAGCCTGCGGGAATGCTCAGCTTCCGCACAGGAACCGGTGACCAGCGCCACGTCAAACGTCAGTTGTGAAACACAACCTACCGGCGTACAACCGAAGTATGGCAAACGCAGTCATCGTCGACGCGGTCCGCACGCCGATCGCCAAGGGCAAGGCCAACGGTGCGCTGGCCGGGGTGCACCCGGTCGACCTGCACGCGCACTCGATCCGGACGCTGGTGGAACGAACCGGCGTCGACCCGAACCTGATCGACGACGTGATCAGCGGCGCGGTCGGCCAGATCGGCGAGCAGAGCGGCAACACCGCGCGCTGGGCCGCGCTGGCCGCCGGACTGCCCGAGTCGGTGCCCGCCGTCACCGTGGACCGGCAGTGCGGCAGCAGCCAGCAGGCCATCCACTTCGCCGCCCAGGGCGTCATCAGCGGCGCCTACGACCTGGTGATCGCCTCCGGTGTCGAGTCGATGAGCCGGATCCCGATCGGCAGCCAGTTCGCCGGCAAGGACTTCACCGGCCCCGGTGTTGCCGCGCGATACCCGGAAGGGCTGGTGCCGCAGGGAATCAGCGCCGAACTGATCGCGCAGCGCTGGCGGCTCTCCCGCACTCAGCTCGACGAGTTCGCCGCCACCAGCCACCAGCGCGCCGCCGCAGCATGGGCCGATGGCCGGTTCGCGGGCGAGGTCGCGCCGCTCAAGGTCGGCACCGCGCAGTTCGACACCGACGAGTCGGTCCGCCCGAGCACCACGGTCGACGTGCTGGCCGGGCTCAAGCCCGCGTTCGCGGCAGACCACTGGGCGCAGCGCTTCCCCGAACTGGACTGGAAGGTCACCGCCGGCAACTCCTCCCCGGTCAACGACGGTTCGGCCGCGGTGCTGATCGCGTCCGAGGAGACCGCCAAGCGGCTCGGCCTGCGCCCGAGGGCGCGGCTGCACAGCTTCGCCGTGGTCGGCGACGACCCGCTCTACATGCTCACCGGCATCATCCCGGCAACGCGGAAAGTCTTGCGGCGCAGCGGGTTGAGCCTGGCCGACATCGACGCGTTCGAGGTCAACGAGGCGTTTACCAGCGTGGTGCTGTCCTGGCTGGCCGAAACCGGCGCCGACCCGGCCAAGGTCAACGTCAACGGCGGCGCGACCGCGATCGGTCACCCGCTCGGCGCCAGCGGCGCGCGGCTGATGACCACGTTGCTCTCGGTGCTGGAGCAGACCGGTGGCCGCTACGGCCTGCAGACCATGTGCGAGGCAGGCGGCCTGGCCAACGCGACCGTCATCGAGCGCCTGTAAGCTGCCGTTATGCAGCGGGACAAGGTCTTCACCCGTACCCGCGAACAACGCCGGGTCGCACTGATCGCGGGCCCGGCGTTCGGCATCGCAGGCGTTGTCCTGCTCAGCTTCTGGCACGGCGTGTCGAGCCCGACGACCGCCGAACTGACCCTGCTCGGCGTGCTGCTGGTGCTGATGGGCGGGCTCGTCGTGGTCCGGCTGGCCGACCGCACCCGGATCGACGAGCAGGGCCTGCACACCCGCACCCTGTGGAACCGGCGCAGCCTCGCCTGGGCCGACATCACCGGGATCGACCGGGTCGCGTTCGCCGCGGGCGCCAGCATGTTGAGCGTCCGCACCATCAAACTTCAGGTCACCACGGCCGGCGGCGGCCGGTTCAAGCTGCCCGCGCCGTTCACCACCGACTGGGGCACGGTCGACCCGGATTTCGAGGCCAAGCTCAAGGAGATCCGGCAGGCCTGGCATTCCGGCAGTACCGCTTCAGCCTGAGGACCCACCACTCACCGGAAATCGGATGGACGCCGAGGCCCTGGCCTGCCAGCGTGCCGGTGTGGAACTCAACGAATATGCCCGGTTCGACGGGATCGACCTGCGCGCGTTGATCGGGCGCGGAGTGGTGAGCGCCGCCGAGGTGCAAGCCGTGGCGCGGGAAGCGATCGAGACCGCGAATGCCACGGTGAACGGGCTGGCGCAGCCGCTGTTCGAGCAGGGCCTCGCGCACGATCCGGACGGCCCGTACGGCGGAGTGCCGTTGCTGCTCAAGGACGGCCCGATGGCCGAGGGGGTCGAGTTCAACGTCGGCAGCCGCGCGCTGAACGGGATCCGCGCCCGGCACGACAGCGACCTGATGGGCCGTTTCCGCGCGGCTGGCCTGACCGCGCTGGGTGTCACCAGCGTGCCGGAACTGGCGTTGAGTTTCGCGACCGAGCCGCTGCGCAACGGGCCGACCCGCAACCCGTGGGACCTCGAACGCGGCGTCGGCGGGTCCAGCGGGGGCGCTGCCGCACTGGTCGCGGCCGGTGCGGTGCCCATCGCGCACGCCAACGACTCGGCGGGCTCGATCCGGATTCCGGCCTCGTGCTGTGGCGTGGTCGGGTTGAAGCCGAGCCGGGGCCGGGTGCCGACCGGGCCGGACAGCGCCGATCCGGCCTTCGGCGCGGCAGCCGAGTTCGCGATCACCCGCTCGGTCCGCGACGCGCAACGCCTGCTGCTCGCGATCCAGGGGCCCGGCGTCGGCGACAAGTACGAGGCACCGTCGCTGCGCACCTACGCCGAGAAGCTCGGCGCGGACGGCCGCCCGAAGCGGCCGGTCGCGGTCAGCACCGGTTCGTGGTCCGGCGGCGCGGTCGATCCCGAGGTGGTCGCGGTGACCGAACGGGCGGCGCGGCTGGTCGAGGAGTGGGGCTATCACGTGGTGCCGGCGCAGCCCCGGCTCGACTGGGACGACGTGGTGCAGGCAGCCGTGGCCGAGGTGGTCGCCATAGCAGCGCCGTTCCTGAACGCGCCCCGCAGGCCCAATATTGACCAGCTGGAAGCGGTGTCGCGGCAGATCATGATCGAGGCCGACGCACTGTCCGCAATGGACCTGATGCGCATGCTCGACGCGCAGAACCGGGTCAGCAGGCAGGTCGGTGCGTTCTTCACCGAGCACGAACTGCTGATCACGCCGACCTTCGGGCAGCTCCCGCTCCCGCACGGCACGCTGTCCTCCGACCGCCCCGGTTACACCGTCGAATCGTGGCTGCGCACGCTGTTCGACGTCGGGCCGTTCACGGTGCCGTTCAACCTGGGCGGCCAGCCCGCGATCAGCCTGCCGCTGGGCGCCAGCGCATCAGGATTGCCGATCGGCGTGCAACTGGTCGCCGCCTATGGCCGCGAGGACCTGCTGCTGCGCGTCGCGGCGCGGTTCGAACGCGAACTGCCGTGGGCGGACCGCATTGCACCGCACGGCATCGGCTAACCGAATCGGTTGGGATCGACGAACTCGGTCGCACAGTAGGGCTGCTCGTCGACAGTGAGCTGGGCGAGGAGTTCGCCGATCCCGCCCGCGTGTTTGAACCCGTGCCCGCTGTCCCCGCCGGCCAGCACGATCCTCGGCGACCCGGCGCGCCGCCCGATCACGAACTGCTCGTCGGGCGTGTCGGTGACCAGGCAGGGAATCACGCTGGCGGGACGCGGATCGAGCCCGGGAAACGCCTCCGCGACGGCGGCCGACAACTGGTCGAAGTCGGCGGCCGGGTGGATGTAGCGGTCCAGTTCGTCCGGATCGCCGCCGCTGGTGGTCATGCCCGCGTCGGCCAGCCCAACCTTCACCCCGAAGCCGGTTCCCGAACCGTGCCCCCACAGATCCGCGCCGGAGCGGCGCCAGATGAAGGCGGGAAAGTGGGCGAGGTCGAAGTCGGTCGAGGCCGGATCGCGCGGGGCGAACCAGAACATCGGGGTGCGCCGCACCGTCAACGGCAGCCCCGGGACGAGCGTGCCCAGCCACGCCCCGGCGGTGACCACCACCTGGCTGGCCCGGAAATCCACGGTCGGCGTGCGCACGGTGACGCCATCGGCATCGTGTTCGATCGCGGTGACCATGGTGTGCGGGTAGACGTCGGCGCCGAGTGCCTGCGCGGCCGCGGTCTGGGCGCGCACCACCAGCTCCGGGTAGCAGACACCCGCGCCCGGGTCCCACACCCCGACCTCGTCCGGCGCGATCCCGGCGTACTGCGGCTGGCGCGCCACGAGTTCGTCGTGATCGAGTTCGGCAACGGGCACCCCGGCTCGCGCGGCCGCGGCCAGCGCACCGCGAATCACCGGTCCATCCGGCGCGCCGGTGGTCAGGCAGCCGGTCTGGTGCACCAGCGCGTCGCCGGCGAGTTCGGTCCACAGTCGCAGCGATGTCAACGCGATCGGCGGCAGGTCCGGATGTTCCATGCAGGCGATCCGGAACAGCCGGGTGATGCCGTGCGAGGACCCGAACGGATGGCCGATGCCCTGCCGCTCGATCCCGGCGACGTCCACCCCGCGCGCGGCCAGCCGCCACAGCGCCGCCGACCCGAACCCGCCGAGCCCGACGACCACGACGTCCTTGGCGATCGCCATCACTGCCTCCCGTCGAGCAGGCCGGACATGGTCGCGGTCGGGGACAGCACGTCGGGGTCGGTGTAGACGGCGAGCACGCGGACCCCGTCGTGCTCGACGGCCTCGGCGAAGGACTTGTCCAAGTCGGCCGGATCGGTGACCGACCAGGCGGTCGCGCCGAGCGCCCTGGCGTAGCCCGCGACATCGACCGGGCCGATGTCCACGGCCGCGGTCGCGCCCATACGGCGGGCCTGGTGCAGCGCGATGGTGGCGTAGAGCCGGTTGACGAACACGATCACCATGATCGGCGCGCCCATCCGCACCGCGGTCTCGATTTCCTGGCCGGTCATCAGAAAACCGCCGTCGCCGACCAGCGCGACAACGCGGCGATCGGGCGCGGCGAGCTGCGCGCCGACCGCGGCGGGCACCGCGTAACCCATCGCGCCGGAGGTCGGGCCGAGCTGGCTGTGCGGGTGGTCGAAGGACCAATACCGGTGGCAGAACACGGCGAAGTTGCCCGCGTCGTTGGTGAACACGGTGTCCGGCGGCAGGTGCTTGCGCATGGCGGCGACCACCTGGGCCGGGTGGATCGCCTCGCCCAGCGGGATCTCCGGCGGCGTGCCCAGTCGCGTGTAGACGGTGTGCCCGGCCGACCAGTCCCGGGCGACCGGCGCGACATCCAGTTCGAGCATGGCCTCGGTGAAGGCGCCGACCGTGGCCGGAACCGCGATATCGGCCGGGAACACCGCGCCGGGCGTGGCCGGGCTCGGGTCGACGTGGATCACGGTGGGCGGCGCGGGCAGCGTGTAGGACTGGGTGGTGATCTCGGAGAGCCTGCTGCCCAGCACCAGCAGCAGATCGGCGTCGCGGAACGCGGCGAGCAGGTCGCCGGGCGCGCCGAGGGTGAGGTGCCCGAGGTAGTTGGGGTGGCTGTTCGGGAAGGCGTCCTGGCGGCGGAACGCCGTGTACACGCCCAGCCCGTACCGCTCGACCAGCGCCCGCACCGGCGCCGGATCGAGCTGAACTCCGCGCCCGGCTAGCAGAATCGGCCGCTCGGCGTGCCGCAGCAGCCGGTCGATCGCGGCAACGTCGGCCGCGTCCGGACTCACTCCCGCGATCCGGCTCGGCCGGTGTCCGACCGGTTCGCACGGCTCGCTGAGCACGTCGGCCGGAAAGGCGAGCATGGCTGGTCCCGGCCGGCCGGTGGTGGCCAGGCGGTGCGCCCGCACGATCGCCTCACCGGCCCGGTCGCCGCGGTGCACGGTTTCGGCGTGCACGGTGATCTCCGCGTAGAACCGGGGCAGGTCGACCTCCTGGAACGCCTCCCGGCCCAGATACTCGGTCTCGACCTGGCCGAGCAGCACGATCAGCGGGGTCGAGTCCTGGTGCGCGGTGTGCACGCCGATGGCGAGGTTGGCCGCGCCGACCGCGCGGGTGGCCATGGCGACGGCGGGCACGCCGGTCAGCTTGGCCTCGGCCTCGGCCATGAACGCCGCGCCCGACTCGTGGCGGCACGAGATCAGCTGGAGATCGGGATGGCGCCGCACCGCGTCCATGATTTCCAGGAAGCTCTCGCCCGGCACCGTGTAGAACCGACGCACTCCACACTCGGCGAGATAATCCACGACGGCGGCGGCACTGGTCGATTCGGACACAACCGCAGCCTACCCAGCCGAACACGGTATTTTTTCGATCATGACGATGATCGAGCCGGAGCTGTCCGGCCGCGTCGCGCTGGTGACCGGTGGCAGCGGGGGCATCGGCGCGGAACTCTGCCGCCGGCTGTCCTCCTCGGGTGTCGCGGTCGCCGTGCACTATTCGGCCAACGGCACGAACGCGGACGGCGTGGTGGCGACCATCGAGGGGCGCGGTGGCCGGGCCGTCGCGGTCCGGGCCGACCTGCGTGACGCGGAGGCGCCGGACCAGCTGGTCGAGGAGGTGACCTCGGCGCTCGGCGAGATCGACCTGCTGGTCGCCAACGCGGGCCTGTCCACCCCGGGCGGCTACGAGGACATCGACGCCGCCGCCTTCGACGAGACGATCGCGGTGAACCTGCGCGCGCCGTACCTGCTGGCCAGGGCGGTGTTGCCGGGGATGCGCTCGCGCGGGTTCGGCCGGGTGCTGTTCACCTCGTCGGTCGCCGCGTTCACCGGTGGGCTGGTCGGCCCGCACTACGCGTCGTCCAAGGCCGGGCTGCACGGGCTCACCCACTTCCTGGCCGGGCGGGTGGCGGCCGACGGGGTCACGGTAAACGCGATCGCGCCCGCGCTGATCGAGCAGACCGGGATGCTGCCCGGCGACCCGGGCGAGCTGGCCAGGCGGATCCCGGTCGGCAGGCTCGGCACCCCCGCCGAAGTCGCCGACCTGGCCATGAGCATGCTGCGCAACGGCTACCTGACCAACCAGGTCATCGGCGTCGACGGTGGTATTTATCCGCATTGACCGGCAGAGTGAGCGCATGGGCGGTGCTGCGGAGGAACGAGACGGCGTCGGGCTGACCAACCTGGATCAGTCGTTGTTCGACGGCGCCGACGCGACAAAGCGCGACCTGGTCGACTACCTCGACGCGGTCCGCGACAAGTTCCTCCCGGTGCTGGCCGATCGCCCGCTGTCGGTGATCCGCGCGCTGCGCGGCCAGCAGCCGTTCATGCAGAAGAACCTGCCGAAATACACCCCCGAGTGGGTACCGAGGGTCGCGCAGTGGGCCGAGACGTCGCACCGCGAGGTGCAGTACGGCGTGTGCAACGACCGGCGCACCCTGCTCTGGTTCGCCAACCAGCGCGCCATCGAGTACCACCCGACCCTGTTCACCACGGCCAACCCGGGCCACGCCACGCACCTCGTCATGGACCTCGATCCGCCCGAGGGCGACGAGTTCCGGCTGGTCGTGCGGGCCGCGCACCTGGTGCGTCAGGCTTTGGCCGACTGCGGGCTGACCGGCGCGGTGAAGACCAGCGGCTCCAAGGGCGTCCACATCTTCGTGCCCATCGAGGTCACCGCGAAGCCGGCCGACGTCGCCGCCGCGACCAGGGCACTGGCCGCGCGCGCCGAACGGATCGATCCGGTGCTGGCCACCACCGAGTTCATCCGCGAGGACCGGCATGGCAAGGTCTTCCTCGATTCCACCCGCGCCGGTTCCGGCACGGTCGCCGCCGCCTACAGCCCGCGCGTCCGGCCCGGCACGCCGGTGTCGTTCCCGGTCTCCTGGGCCGACCTGGACCGGGTCTCCCCCGCCGACTTCACCGTGCGCAACGCGGCAGGCCTGCTCGGCGACGCCGACCCGTGGGCCGACCAGTTGCCCGCGCCCCAACCGCTGCCCGAGGACCTGATCGCGGAGGGACACACCATCCCGATCGCCCGGGTCGCCGCCATGCACGAAGGAAAACGCCGCGCCCGCGCCAGGCGTGACCAATAGGGTTGCGTCATGACAGGGGACATCGAAACGTCGTACGTCGACGTCAACGGGCTCAACGCGTACCTGGCGCGGCCGGTCGGCGGTTCCAGGGCAGGCATGCTGTTCCTGCCGATGATCACCGGGATCGGCGCGCAGATCCGCGAATGGGCCGACGAGCTGGCCGGTCGCGGCATCACCGTGCTGAGCTGGGACCAGTGGCGCGGTCGTCCGAGCACCGACGAAACCCCGTTCGAGGACGTCATGAAATGGGGCAGCGAACTCGTCGACTCGGAGTCGCTGGCCGAACAGCACACCCTGCTCGACCACCTGTTCGGCGAACTCGGCTGCGAGAAGGCCGGCGTGATGGGCTGGTGCATGGGCGGACGGCTCGCGCTGATTCTGGGAGCGAACGAACCCCGGCTGGCCAACGTGGTCGCCTACCACCCGACCGTGCCGCTGCCCACCCCGCCCAACCACACCATCGACGCGGTAGCGGCCACCGCGAACGTCGCCGCGCCGGTGATGATGCTCTACCCGGGCAGCGACGAACTGGTGCCGATGGAGAGCTTCCACAACCTGCGCGACGCGCTCGAATCACGCGAGTCGGCGGCCAGCATCGTGCACCTCTACCCGGGCGCCAAGCACGGCTTCACCGCGTCGTTCCGGCACGACGACCCGTTGAACAAGGCCGCGTTCGACGTGTCGTGGCCGCAGGTGCTCGCGTTCATCGACGCAACAACTCGCTGATCAGGTCCAGCGTGGCCTCGGCGTCGGGTGGCAGGGCGCCGAGGTGCACCCGGTCGAACCCGAGCCCGTCCAGCGTGTCCAGCGCTCGCCGCAGATCCCCCGGCGTCCCGACCACGTAAAGCAGCTCATCGGCAAGCTCATCGACGCTCGCCCCGCAAGCAGCGGCAACCGCACCCCGCCGCGCGGCGACCTCACCCCCATCCCGCGCCAGCGAAACCAAGATCGTCGCCGAGAACGCAGGCGAGTTGCCCACCGCCTCCCCCGCCCGCACCGCGATGTCCCGCAAGGACGCGATCCGCCGCACCCCGTTGTGCAGCTCTCCACCAAGAAACGGCAGCCCGCCGCGCATCCCGTGCACCAGATCGACCCGATCGGCGACCTCCCCGGCCAAGCTCAGCAACCGGCGCCCAGTTCCCCCGATCATCAACGGCGGCACGCTCGGCAGTTCCGGCCACGGCACGTCGTAGTCGGCCCGGTAGTAGCGCCCCTCGAACGAGACCACCCCATTGCCGCGCAACATGGTCCGGCAGATGATCGCCGCCTCGCGCAGCCGCGCCAGCCGCTCGGCCGGACCGGGAAACGGATAGCCGAACGCCTCGTGCTCGCCCCGATGCCAGCCCGCGCCCAGCCCCAGCTCGGCCCGGCCGCCGGAGATCCGGTGCAGCGTCGCAATCGCCTGCGCGACCTCGGCCGGATTGCGGAACGTGCTGCACAGCATCGTCTGGGTCAGCCCGATCCGGCTGGTCGCGGCCGCCGCCGCGCCCAAGGTGACCAGGCTGTGCGGCACCGAGAACACGCTGTCCGGCGAGGCGGGCGCGGAGAAGTGATCGAGCACCCGCACCCCGTCGAACCCGCGCGCCTCAGCGTCCCGAGCCTCGCCGACCGGATCCCAGAACAGCGCCCCGCCGTAGACCTGCACCAGCCACAACCTCCCCGGACATGCCGAAAGCCGCTCCCGACAACCTATCGGGAGCGGCTTGCGGTCCGGCTCAGCCTTGGCGAGCGGTAAAGCGCGGGTTCTTCCGGTTGATCACGAACGTCTTGCCGTGCCGGCGCACCACCTGGGCGCCCGGCTTGTTCTTCATCGACCTCAACGAGTTGCGTACCTTCACACCGGTTAGAACGGTGCGCCGGGCGGAATCATTCCCTACGGATAGTTGGCCAGCATGGCCAGGCCGGTCACCGCGTCGGAGGGCCCGCCGGTGGTGTTGACCACGTGCGCGATCGTGCCCTGCCCGCCGCCGAGCGAGAACGTGATCATGCTGTGGAACCGCACGTTCGGGTGCTGCGGCGCGGCGATCGCGCGGTCGGACACGATCGTCGGGTCGTCGGCGAAGATGCAGTAGCTGCCCAGGCCCCACGCCTCGTGACTGCGCACGTTGCCGCCAACCTGGTAGGCCGGGAAGCCGCGATGCGCGCCGTCCATCCAGGCGGCCTGGCTCGGCGGGTCGTAGGGCATCTCGTTCTGGAAGAAGAAGGTCCGGCCGTTCTGGCCGTTCCACTGCACCTGCGCCTTCTGGTGGTGCTCGACGAACAGCCCGTACACGGTCACGTTGTCGCCGTTCACGGCCAGACCGGTGTCGGAGGTGTTCACCGTCCAGCCGACGCCGTCGCCATGGTCGGCGCGCCAGATCCAGGTGTTGTCGATGATCACGTTGCCGCTGTTGACCACGATCGACTGCTTGGCCTTGCCGATCCCGTTGCCGCCGATCCGCACGAACACGTCGTGCATGGTGCTCGGGTTGCCCTGGTGGTTGCCGTGACTGCCATTGGGCCCGAACCGCACCAGCGCCTCGGAGACCGTCGCGCCCGCCTGCACCAGCAGACCCGCGACATGCACACCGTCCACATCGGCCACGTCGAGCGCGACGACGCCGTTGTTCGGTTGCAGGGTCGCGTATCCGAGCCCGAGCACGACCGTGTTCGGCCGGGTCACCTTGATCGACTCGTCGAGCTGGTAGATGCCCGGCGTGATGATCAGGTTCTTCCCGGCCGCCAGCGCCGCGTTCATCTCGGCCGCCGTCGCACCTGGTTTGGCGACAAAGAATTCCGATATGGGAATATCCATTCCCGTAGGTTTGCGCGCCTCCCAGCTGGTCGCCTGCGTGTTCTGCCGCAGGGCGGGCACGAACACCTGCCAGGCGCCGGTGCCGTCGATGTAGAGGAACGGCTTCTCGGCGATGACCGGGGTGTGCGGGATCGAGGTGTACGGCGGCGTCGGGAAGGTCGTGTTCGGCGCGTTCGCCACGCCGACATAGACGAAGTTCCAGTTGGAACCGACCCAGTTGCCGATCACCGAGTTGCGGGTGATCCACTGCTGCTGGGTGCCGGAATTGACCTGGCCGGTGATCTGGCAGTCGGCGATGAACCCACCGCTGGACCAGGAACCGTCGGCGAGCTTGAGGTCGCCGAGCAGGTAGATGCGCCGGTAGAAGGTGCCCTGGGAGACCGCCCAGGTGTCCTGGCCGCTGGTCGGCGCGGCCATGAAGTTCTCCGCGCCGCGCCAGAAGTTGACCAGCGTGTTGTTGCCGTGCGCGTCGCCCAGCGTCTGCAGCGACGAGGTGATGCTGGTCGACGAGGGCTGCAAGCCAAGGCCCGCCGCGTGCATGTAGTAACCCAGCTTGACGTCCACGCCGTAGCCGCCGGGCTTGAACAGCAACGCGTAGCGCCCTGGGCCGAACTCGGCGCCCTGCTGCTGGGCGTAGATCGCGTCGAGGGTGGACTGGATGGTCTTGCTGTCCATGCTCGAGTCGAAAACGTAGACGTTGGGCCCGAAATCCGGATCACCCTTGGCGGGCGGCGGCGGGGGCGGCGGCGCAGACGGTTGCGCTTTCGGCTGGGTCGCCGCGACAGCGGGCGAGGCAGCGGAGAGGACGGCAGGCGCGGCGAGCGCGGCGCCGGAGGCGAGCGTCAGAAAGCTACGCCTGCCCAAGCCAGATAAGCGGGCAGGCGATTCGTTCTCGTTGGAGTCCACGGGCACAGCGGTCGTCCTTTCCCAGTTCGAGGCACACGCCTCAGGACGCAAGGCTTAGTTCACGCCGTGATTTAACTCATGATGATTGGGGCCCGTCAAGACCCCTGGTATGGACCAATGGCAATATCTGAGTAAGTGACCCAGATCACAAGGTCACGGTTTGCGCGCCACGCAACACAGTTGCGGCCACCGCTGCGCATCGCGCGCGTCGTGCGACTCCTCGGGCCGCCACGCGTTGATGTACACCAGTCCCGGCTCGACCAGGTCCAGACTGGTCAGCCAGCCCTCGATCTGCTCGCGGTCCCGAATGAAGATGTTGTCCACATCGCGCCGGTACAGCGCGGCCGCCGCCTGCGACTCCCCCGGCGCGACCGTCCCGTGCGTCGGATGCGACAACCCCAGATAACTCCCGGCAGGCACGCGATCCAGATACCGCCCGATGATCTCCCCCGGCCCGGCGTCGTCCGAAACGAAGTTCAACGCGGCGACCAGCAGCACCGCGACCGGCCGGCCGAAATCGAGCATCTCGCCGACAACCGGATGGGCCAGGATCTCGTCCGGCTTGCGCAGATCGCCGCCCAGCGCCTCCGCGCGCGGGTTGTCGGCGAGAATCCGGCGGCTGTGCGCGACCGCGACCGGATCGATGTCCACGTAGACGACCCGGCAATCAGGGTTGGCCGCCTGCGCGATCTCGTGCACGTTGCCCGCGGTCGGAATGCCGGACCCGAGATCGAGGAACTGCGTGATGCCCGCGTCGACCAGGAACCGCACCGCCCGGCGCAGAAAAGACCGGTTGGCCCGGAACAACGCGGGCAGTTCCGGCATGACCTTGGCCAACTCCGCCGCGACCTCCCGGTCGACCTCGAAGTTGTGCGCGCCGCCAAGGTGCACGTCGTACACCCGCGCCACGCTCGGCTTGCGCCAGTCGATCTCCGCCGGCGCCCACGACGGCATCCGGCCCGCGTCACTCCTGTCGGTCATTCCCAGACCGTAGCGAAACAAGGTCATGCAAAGGTTCTTTGCAAACTGCCTTTGCATGTACTACGGTCTGGACCATGGCCGGTCAGCCTCCCCCTCGGACGATCACCGACGTCGCCGTCCTGCGCCTGCTCGCGCATCCACTGCGCCGCCGGATCGAGGAGCAGCTACGTCGCGGGCCGGTCAACGCGACCTCGCTGGCGCAAGCACTGGGCGAGAGCACCGGGCTGACCAGCTACCACCTGCGCCAACTGGCCAAGCACGGCCTCATCGAGGAAGTCCCGGAAATGGCCAGCGGCAAGCAGCGATGGTGGCGGGCCGTGCCCGGCGACCGCCGCTATCCGGCCTATACCGAGCAGACCGACGAGATGCGGGCGGCCTCCGCGGAAATGACCCGGCACAACCTCGCCGAACTGGTCGAACTGTTCGACGCCTACGAGCGGGAGGCTCCCGGCCTCGGCGTGTGGGCCGACGCGTTCCTGTTCTCCCGCAGCACTATTCGTGTCGATCTGACGCGACTGCGGGAGTTTTTCGAGGAGTACATCCAGCTCGTCCAACGCTACGGCAGCACCGACGACACCGCCGACGACCGGAAACCGGTGCTGCTGCGGCTGTTCGGGTTCCCCGAAATCTGAATCACAAGCGGGAAGACCACACATGCATCGCACCCGTTCGCGGGCGTGCGGGCGGTTCGCCGTCGTATGCCTGCTCCTGCTGACCTTTTCGTTCCTGCCGATCGGAAACGCCACCGCCGCAACCACTTTCGACTGCACCGGCTTCACCTGCACCGAGGTCAGCTTCGCCGGTGGTGGTGGGCTCATCCTGCACGGCACCGTGATCCGCCCGGCCAGGCAGAATTCCCCCACGCCCGGGATCGTCCTGGTGGGAGGCTCCGGTGCCGGACCGCGCGCCGAATACCAGTACGAAGCCCGCGCCTTCGCCGCGGCAGGCATCACGGTGCTGGTCTACGACAAACGCACGATCGGCTACTCCTTCGATCACCGCGACTTCTCCGTGCTGGCCGACGATGCCCTGGGCGCGGTCGACACGCTGCGCCGCACACCGGGGGTGCGCGCGGACCAGGTCGGGTTGTGGGGGTTCAGCGAGGGCGGCTGGGTCGCGCCGCTCGCGGCGTCCCGCAGCACCGGCGTCGCCTTCCTGGTCACGCTCGGCGCGTCCGGGTTCAGCCCGTTGCGCTCGCAGACCTGGTACCTCGCCGGGACGTTGCGTCACCGTGGGGACACCGATGCGCTCGCCGGCACGCTGGCAGGCCCCACCGCCCGACTGCTCGGTGAGACCGGGGCGTTTCCCGAGGCGGGCTTCGATCCGTTGCCCGCGTTGCGCGCCCTGCGCATACCCGTCCTCGCCCTGTGGGGAGAGCACGATGTGCAGGATCCGCCCGCGGAAAGTGCCGCGATACTGCGGAGCACCCTGACCGCATCGCCTTCGGTCACCATCCGTTTCATCCGCGGCGGCGCGCACAACGCCCGCCTGACCAGTGACGGATTCGACCGCCTCGGCACCACCCCGGGTCCGGGCGCGCCGCAGGGAGCCTTCGCACCCGGCTACTTCGACACCATGACCGGCTGGGTGCACCAGATAGCAAGTGGCAACCCGCCGATCTCCTCCGCCGACGACCCGCCGCGGCAGACGATGACCAGCGTTGATCCCGGGCACGGCTGGTGGACGTCGGCGTGGGCACAACTGACCGTGCTGGCCGCCCTCATCCTCGCCTTCGCGGGTTTTCTGCTGTGGTCATTCGCTGATCGCCGTTCTCGCCCCACCCAGCCCAGGATCCGACTCGCGCGCCTGCTCGCCTGCGCCGGTCTTGTCTCGGTGCTCGCGACGGTCCTCTATCCGGCGTCGATCCTCGCCTTCACCGCGCAGACCCTCGGCCCGATCGTCGCGTCCCGCACGCTGACGTGGCTGGGCCTGCAGTTGCTGGCTTTGCTCACCGCCGCGCTGTTGGCAGGCACCGCGATCACCACGGCCCGCGCCTATCCCGGCCTGCTCGTGCGGCGCCGGATCGCGCTCGGCATCCTGTTGATCTTCGCGGGCCTCTGGCTCGCATGGGCAATCACCTGGGGACTGTTTTCCGTCTGAGAGCCAACCGGAACCCTCCCGGGCCACACTGAGCCCATGGATTACGTCAGCCGGGTGCCCGCCCCGCCGCTCGACCGATTCATAGACGACATCTACTGCTTGACCGGGGTGCCGCGCCACCGCCGGATGAACGTCCCGCCGATGCCCTCGGCACACCTGTTCGTCAACCTCGACGGCCCCGCCTGCCTGTGGGACTCCGACCCGTCGGTGCCGAGGGCAACGCTCGTCGATGGCTGGTTCATGGGTGTCTGGACCAGGCGTTTCGTCGTCGAGTACCCCGCCAGGGTGCGGCTGCTCGGCGTGCACTTCAAGCCGTGGGGGCTCGCACCGTTCGTCGGCATTCCCGCGACCGAGTTGCGGGACCGGTGGGTGCCGGTCGACGCCGTCTGGCAACGGACGGTGGACCGGCTTCGCAACCAGGTCGGCGACATCGCATCGGCCACCGAGACACTGCGGATATTGGAACAGGAGCTGCGATCACGGTTCGCCGACGCACCGGCGCGCGGCCTGGACCTGGTCCAGCACATCGGCGGGCGGTTGGAGACTTCCCACGGGAACCTCCCGATCGGCGCGCTGACCGCTGCCGCCGGGGTGAGCGTCAATCATCTGGCCACGCAGTTCAAGTCGCATATCGGGGTCACCCCGAAGCGGGTGGCGCGGATCTACCGCTTTGCCCGGCTGATCCTGTCAGCGGACGCGCAGCGTCCGGTCGACTGGTCCCAGCTCGCTCACACGGCGGGCTACTTCGACCAGGCCCACTTCAGCAAGGAGTTCAAGGACTTCACCGGCCACACCCCGACGCAATACCTGGCCCTGCGGCGCCGATTTCCGGCAGAGCGGGGCTTCCCGCCGGACCACGGTCCGATGCCCGCCGAGTGATTTTTTACAAGCCTTGTCAGCCTGAGCGCGACAAGATCGGGGCGAACCCGCGAGGAGATTCGAGGAGTACCGGTGGGCACAGTGATCATCCACAACGTGGTGTCGGTGGACGGCTTCATCGCCGACAAGAACGACGATGTCGGGCCACTCCACGAGTGGTACTTCAGCGGGGACACCCCGATCATCGAACGCGGCGACGAGCAGTTCGACCATTCCGGAGCAGGGAACGCCTTCAAGGTCTCCCCCGCATCGGCGGACTACGTCCGGTCGATGTGGGAGTCGATCGGCACGATCGTGATGGGCCGGACCCTGTTCGACCTGGTGAACGGCTGGGAGGGCCAGCCGCCCACCGGTGACCATGTGGTCGTCGTGTCGCACCGGCCCAAGCCGGCGGGCTGGCACCCCGAGGCGTCGTACCACTTCGTCGACAACGTGCCCGCGGCGATCGACAAGGCCCAGGAACTCGCCGGGGAGCGAATCGTCAGTCTCAACGCAGGCGACGTCGGCGGCCAGGCCCTCGCGGCCGGCCTCGTCGACGAGGTGGCGATGGACGTGGTGCCAGTGGTGTTCGGGTCCGGCAAACGCTACTTCGGCCACATCGACGGGCAGCACCTGCTGGAGGATCCCCACGTGGTCATCCAGGGCGACCGGGTGCTGCACCTGAGGTTCAAGGTGCGTCGCTAGAGATCGTGCGCCCAGCAGGAGTGGGTCGCCGGGGACTCGAACCCCGAACCGTTCGGTTAAAAGCCGACTGCTCTACCAGTTGAGCTAGCGACCCGCGGAGGCCGGGACCGTCGAATACCGCAGTGGTGAAGGGCGGAGTCGAACCGCCACAGCCCGAAGGCGTCCGAGTTACAGTCGGGTGGGCTCACCAAATGCGCAGCCTCACCAGGAAAACAATTACTGTTTCCGGGCAGCCCGAAATAAGGAAAGCCGCCCTGGCTGGTTTCCCGACGGGCGGCTCGCTTGACATGACAAAACAACTGTCATGGTGGGGAGCCGGTGCCGCTGCTCAACGGTTTTTGCTGCTCAGAGTCTTGCCGTCGATCAATGGATGACGATGACAATGGCGCAGCGGACCGCACGTCGCGATAATGACGCTCCGTCTCCCGCTGCTTGCTGACCATTTCTTCATCCTCCCGGGCTGTTCGGCCACGGTCAATGTTATTTCCTAGCCGAGGATTTCCTTGATCAGCGGGCCGACCAGCCGGGTCACCTTGCGGCTGGTGGTTTCCGGATCGGCGGCGGGCGCGACCGCGTGGCTGATGGCCAGGCGCACCAGTGAATCCGCGATCAGCTCGGCGTCCTCGGCGCCTGCCTGCGGCCACACGTCGGTGATCAGCCGCGCGATCCGGTCGTCGGCGAGGGACGTGCCCAGGTTGGTGAGCAGGCGCATCAGGTGGCTGCTTTCCGCGTCCGCCACGATGATCCGGATGATCGGCTCGTCCGAGGCCAGCTTGAGGAACAGGCCGAACGCGGCGAGCAGCGCCGCCGATGGGTCGTCGGCGTGTTCGCGCACCGCGGTTTCCACCTCGGCGACCAGGCTCTCCACCTCGCGGGTCACGTAGGCCTCGACCAGGGTCTGCCGCGAACCGAACTCGTTGTAGACGGTCTGCCTGCTGACCCCGGCGACCTCGGCGACCTGCGACATGGTGGTCGCCGGCCAGCCCCGCGAGCGAGCCAGCGTGTCCACCGCGTCGATGATCGTGTCCCGCAGCAGGCCGCGCGCGGCCTCCGGATACGGGACCGGCTCAGTCGACCTCATCGACGCTCTGTCAATGTTCGTCTTCGACGCTCTGTCAATGTTCGTCTTCGACGAAGTCGACTTTCTCGCGGACGCCGCAGTCCGGGCAGCACCAGTCATCGGGCACCTCCGACCATGGCGTGCCCGCCGGGAAACCCTCCCTCGGCTCGCCCTGGTCCTCGTCATAGACGTAGTCGCAGACCTCGCACCGAAACCTGCTCACCTGATCCATCCTAGGCAGCGCGGGTGACCCGGGTACCGGCAACGCTGTGCTTGGCCAGGATCGCGGCGCGCTTGCGCGGGTGGATGTTGGCCTTGGTGAGGTCGCCGTCGAAGTGCGCGAGCACGCGCTTGTCCATCACGCGGCGCCACAGCGGCGGGAAGTAGCAGAGCACGATCATGGACGCGTACCCGCTTGGCAGCTGCGGCGACGCGTCGAAATGGCGCAGCGCCTGGTAACGGCGGGTCGGGTTGGCGTGGTGGTCGCTGTGCCGCTGCAACTGGTACAGGAACAGGTTCGTGACGATGTGGTTGTTGTTCCAGCTGTGCTTGGGCGTGACCCGCTCGTACCGGCCGTTGGGCAGCGATTCGCGCAGCAGGCCGTAGTGCTCAAGGTAGTTCACGGCCTCCAGCAGGCTGAACGCGAACACCGCCTGGATCACCAGGTACGGCACGATGCCGACGCCGAACAGCACGATCAGCGCCGCCCACAGCACCACGGTCATCGCCCAGGCGTTGAGCACGTCGTTGCGAAGCGTCCAGGTGCGCTTGCCCATCCGGCGCAGCCTGCGCTTCTCCAGCTCCCACGAGTTGCGGAAGCTGCCGGAGACGGTGCGCGGCCAGAACGCCCAGAACGACTCGCCGAGCCGGCTCGACGCGGGATCCTCCGGCGTTGCCACGCGCACGTGGTGGCCGCGGTTGTGCTCGATGAAGAAGTGCCCGTACCCGCTGGGCGCGAGCGCCACGCGGGCGAACCAGCGTTCCAGATGCTCTTTCTTGTGGCCCATCTCGTGCGCGGTGTTGATGGCGATGCCGTTGAGCGAGCCGAGCGTGAACGCGATCCCGAGCCGGTCGACGACATCGAGGCCGCCGTGCCGGGTCATCAGCCAGAACCCGGTGAACAGCGCGACGTACTGGATCGGCAGGAACGCGTAGGTGACGAAGCGGTAGTACCGGTCCTGCTCCAGCCAGGCGACGATCTCCTCCGGCGGATTGCTCGGGTCGTCGCCGAAGAAGCGGTCCAGGACCGGGATGATCACGTAGACGAAGATCGGCCCGAGCCACCAGAACACGCCGAGCCCGGTCAGGTTCACCAGGCCCCAGCCCGCGAACAGGAACAGCGGCACGGCCGCGCCGAGCAGCCACAGGTACCGCTTCTTGTCGCGCCAGTCGGGACGTTCGCCGGTGCTGATCGACGCCCGCCCGGACAGGGAACCCTCGCGCATCCGGCCCACCTCGCTCGCTTGACAACATGCGACTTGATGTCCTGTCGCTTTACACGAGCGTGCGCGATGTAAAGCAGCGAGACAAGACGAGGATGGGTAACGTTTTGATAACGGGAGGGTGTAAGGATTCAGTTGAAGGTGATGCCGCCCTGGATGTCGCGCGCCTGCACGACGTTCCCGCTGACCTTCCCGCTGACCCACTGGCTCACGTCGCCGGTACCGGCCTGCACCGCCCGCCACTCGGTGCGCAACTGCTCGGCAAAGCCGGGGTCCTCCTGCCGCGCCACGTCCAGAACCTCGGCCAACTGCCCCACCTCGGCCGACTCCGGCCCGGCGGCCACGGCCGCGTCCAGCACAGCCACGTCCTTGCCGCCCCGCTTGCCCAGCTTCGCCTTCACCAGATCGAACAGCGAACCCGCGGCCTTGGTGGCCAGCGTGGTGGCGATCGCGATCAGCATGGGCTCCGGCATGGTCAACTCCATCACGCTCGATGCACTTGTCGTTAAATTTTAGAACTATCTTGGGATATCCAGTTCGGCCATCCGGGCCCGGACATCGTCGGCGTCGGCGTCGAAACCGAATTCCAGCAGCCGCAATGCGCTGCGCAGATGGAACTTGGCATTCTCCGGCTCGGCGTCGGCGCGCGCCAGGTTGATCAGGCCCAGTTCGCGGGGCGCGTTCGCCTGATCCGCCAGCTTGGCGGCCTCGTCGAGCACGGGAACGGCGGCTGTTCGCTTGCCGAGCGCAATCAGCTTGCGGCCGAGCCAGAGACCGATCTTGGCCAGGTTTTCCGGCTCCGCCGCGAAGACTTCCCGCACGCTGGTCAATTCCGCGATCGCGACCTCCGGCTCGATCACGGTGGCGAGGTGAAAACGTGCCATCGCAACCCGGCGCGGCCGCGTGATCCGGTCCGGCTCAGCGAGGCGATACGCAGCTGCGATTTCCTTGGCCTGCCGGAGGTTTTCCTCCAGCACCGTCCGCGCTTGCGGGATCTTGCCCTGATCGCGCAGCACCAGACCGATTCCTTCGATCGCGCTCTGCCGGGATTCCGGGCTACCGACAGTCGACGCCCATTCGAGCGTGGTGATCGCCAGATCCCACTCGCGTTGCTGGCGATAGCCGAAGGCGAGTTGGGTGAGCATGATCGAGAGCAGCTTCTCGTCGGCCTTGTTCTCGTCGGCCAGAGCGGAACCGGCGGCGACGCCACGCTTGTTCAACTCGACCATCCGCGCCGCATCCCCATCGCGCTGGTAGATCGGCCACGTCACCAGGCACAGCCGGACGACGCTGCGGTGGTCAGCGGCTTTCGCCGCGGCCTCGATCGAGGCCGCGATCGCGTCCTGGTTGTCGATGAGCCAGCTCAGGGCACTGTCGTGATCACCCAAAGGGGTGATGTCGTTTTCCCAGCCACGACCCGGTTTCAGGGTTTCGGCGTACCGCAGGCCGTAGTCGCGGTAGTAGGCGATGAAGGCGTCCCGGACCGCCTGCAGCTCGCCGTTGTCCCGCGCCTTGGCCGTCGCGTGGTCGGCGATGAACGGGGTGAGCAGGTAGCGCCCGCCGCTGGACCGCTCGATCAGGCTGGCCTGCAGCAGAGCGTCGAGGGCGTCCTCCACATCGTAGAGTTCGATGCCGAGCGCGGCGGCCAGCGCGTCCGTGCTGACGGAAAGGCCCTGACCAGGGTGCGCGCCGAACGCTCGATAGACGCGCTTGGCGATCTCGTCGAGAAAGTCATGTGCGGCATCGAAGATGACGGTGAGCCGGAAGTGCCTGGTCACACCCCTGCGTTCCAGGCGCTGGACCAGTTCGGTGATCGTGGCTTGCCGATCGGCCAGCATGCCGGCCGCGATGCTCAGCAGGCCGGCCGAATGACCGCAGATCTCGATCAGCCGGGCAGCGGCCTCGGGCTCGCTCGCCACCCGCCCATGTTCTTCCTGGCCCTCGTCCAACCGGTGGGTGAGCAGCGCCAGCGCCTGCTCCTTGGTCAGCGGAGTCAGCTTGACTTTCGTGATGGAGTGCCGCGCTCGGAATTCGGTCAGCTTGGCGCTGGGCCCCGGTACCACCAGCACGGCCGAACGAGGGCCGCCCGGCAAAAGATACTCGATGTCCTCGGAACACGCGCCGTCCAGCAGCATCAACAGGGTGCGGTTGGCAGTTTCACTGCGCCAGAAATCACTGATGCCGGACAGCGTGGGCGGGAGCCGGTCACGGGAATGGCCCAGGTAACCGAGCCAGCGGGACACGATCGGATACAGCTGGACCCCTGGCCCCAGTTCGGCGCGGAAGCGGCCACCGGGGAAACCGGCTTTGTGCTGCCGCGAGTACTGGTACGCGATCGTCGACTTGCCGGAGCGCGGCGCACCGGCGATCTCCACGACGAAAGGGCCGTCGTCGCGGCTTTCCGGCCCGGCGGCCCCGGCGATCTCGTCCAGCCGATCCCGATAGTTGATGTAGCGCTTGACCGAGGGCGGAATCTCCTCCGCGATTTTCTCCGGCAACGACGGACCGTAATAGTTGCTGATGTTGATCGTGTCGACGTCGCGCGCCTGGAGGACGTTGCCGGTGGTGTCGCCGCTGACTTCCTGGTGGAACTCACGCTCGTCTGCCACCAAAACTCCCCCGTCCGGATGCGCCGTTCGCGGTGACCTTACCGCGATACTGGGACGACTGTCGGCGAGTTCGGGGAGGAATCGTGGTCAGCAGACGGTTGTTCGCGCCCGTGTTGGCTTTGCTCGTCGTGCTTGGTTTCGTGGTTGATGTGAATGGCGCTTGGGCCGGTTCGGAGTTATCGAGCGGCGCGGGAATCGCGGGGTTCTATCGCAACCCGTTACCGTTGGCGTTGCCGGACGGTACGCAGGCGTTGAACTGCCCGGATCCGTTCGTTTTCCATGGCCCGCAGCCGGGTGATCGGCGCTGGTACCTGTACTGCACGACCGACGCGATCGACGTGAACCAGCTGAGTCAACCTGGGCCGGACGAGTTCGTGGTCGTGCCGATGTACTGGTCGCTGGACCTGATCCACTGGACGTTCGCGGGCGCGGCGTTACCGGCGACGCCGGGGTGGGTGGGGATCAACGGGGAGCTGTGGGCGCCGGAAGTGGTGTATCGCGACGGCACCTTTTTTCTTTATTACGCCGCATCGGACACGGTGGCGGGCGGGTCGGCGATCGGGGTGTTGACGAGTTCGTCGCCGTTGGGGCCGTGGGTGGATTCGGGTGGTCCGGTGGTGGCGCCTTATGGCGGGCGATGGCTGCTCGATCCGGAAGTGATCACCGTGGCGGACAAGACTTACCTGTATTACGGCAGTTATGCCGGCGGGGTTTCGGTGCGCGAGTTATCCGCCGACGGATTGTCCACGATTGCCTCGACCGAGCGGCCGATCACCATCGACAACCGGTACGAGGGCACGTTCATCGTGCAGCGCGACGGCTGGTTCTATCTGATGGGTTCGTCGACGAACTGTTGTGCGGGGCCGTTGACCGGCTATGCGGTGTTCGCCGGACGGTCGCGGAGCCCTCTTGGGCCCTTCGTCGACCGGGACGGGGTTTCGCTGCTGGCGACTCGGGTGGGCGGCACGCCGGTGCTGGCGCAGAACGGGAACCGGTGGATCGGCACCGGGCACAACTCGGTGGTCACCGACTTTTCCGGCCAGCAGTGGATTTTCTATCACGCCATCGATCAATACCATCCGTGGGTGCCGGGGCAGGTCGGTTACACGCGACGCCAACTGTTGATGGATCCGCTGGATTGGCGGGACGGCTGGCCGACCGTGAACGGCGGACGCGGGCCTTCGGAGTTGCCGCAACCGGGACCGGCGGCGCAGCCGGGCGAGCGCACCGCCTATTTTCCGTTCTTTGTTCGACCGCCGAGGCCGGGTTTCCCGATTCGGTCGTTGTCGGATGACTTCACCGAGTCCGCGTTGTCGCCGCAGTGGACGTGGGTTCGGCCGCCCGATCCGGCCACGTATCGAGTCGGCGGCGGTGTGTTCACTATGGACACTCAGCCGGACGATCTGCAGCCGCCGTCGCCGCAACTGGCCTCGGTGCTGACCGAACCGGCGCCGATCGGCGACTATCTGGTGCAGACCAGTGTCACGGTGAACGTGCCGGATGACGGATCCGTGCACAACTACGTTCAGGGTGGCCTCGTCTTCTACCGCGACGACGGCGACTACGTGAAGCTCGCGGTGTCGTCGCTGGAGGACATCCGGCAGAGCGAGTTCGCCAAGCATGTCGATCCGGCGCCGGCCGGGTCCGCGCCGTACGGCAACACGGTGGTCGGGCCGGTTGGTGCCACCACGTACCTGCGCGTCCTGCACCGGCTCGGGCTCGGCGTGGACATGTACACCGCGTTCACCAGCCTGGACGGGACGCACTGGGACACCGGCGGGACGTGGGACCTGCCCTTCGGCAGTCCGATGCGGATCGGGCTGGTGTCGATGGGCGGATCCGGTTACACCAGCACGTTCGGGCCGGTCGAGGTGAGCAGGCTGGACTGATGGGATCACCAACCGAAATCGCCCAATTACGCCGACTGCCCTGATTCGCCACCCGAACGGACCATTGGTACCTTTTCGCCACTGTTGTTCCGTTGGGGAGGTCTTGGTGAAAAACGTCCAGCGATGGTCCGCGCTCGGCGCCGGTGTGTGCGCCGCGCTGGTGCTGGTGTCGGGTTGCGGCAAGGGAAACGGAAACGGGTTCGGCTTCGGCGGCAGCGGCAGTGGGGGCGGCGGGGCGGCGCAGGCGACGGCCGCCGCGAGTGGCGCGAACCAGGGCGGCGGCGGGTCGGGCGGCGGGTTCGGGCAGTGCCAGGCCAGTGCGGTGCCGGGGTGCCTCATGCCCAAGCCGGACAACACGAGCACGCCGACCGGCAGCACCTGGGCCAAGGACGGCGCGATGAGCGAGACCGACTACGTCAACTACTTCGCCACCGGCGCGGACGAGCAGGCCAAGGAACGCGACGAGCTGAGCGCGGACCAGTTCGTCTCGGCCGGGCACGTGCACTGGCAGGGCACGCACCAGGTGGCGGAAGAGATCACCCTGGCCGGGTTCGGTTCGACGACCGGGGCGACCAAATGGATCGACGTCGACAACAACGCCTACGCCGACGACACCAAGCTGACCTCGCCGTCGATTCCGGGCGTCTGGATGTTCGCCATCGAGACCCCGGCCAACGACGGTACCTACACCTACGCGGGTTTCGGCCGGTTCGGCAAGATCGTCATGGAGGTCTACGCCTACAGCAAGGCGAAGGACGACCCGTACGCCGAGAACCAGCTGGCGACCACCGCGGCGACGCAGGCCGGGATCCTCAAGCGCGCGGCCTCCTGAGCCTCATTTGCTGGTGAAGCTGAGCTGCTGGTCGATCAGCATGCTGTGCAGGACCATCGTGTGCCTGCCGGGCGCGAGGTGCAGCGTGGCCGGGTCGACCGGGTAGCCGATGGCGCCCGTGTCGTCGGCGGTGAGCGTGGTGACCTGCTTGCCGTCGATCAGCAGGTGGACCGGGTGGCCGGGGAGGAATCCGGTCGAGACCAGCCGCCGCGCGTCGCCGGTCAGGTGGGCACCGCCGCGGAGTTTGGCCAGTGCGGCGGCGGCCTGCAGGCTGGGGATGTTCGGGGCGTGTTGCGCGCGGACCGCGTCGATCAGCGCGGGGACGAAGGTGGCGGCGTTGATCGTGCCCCAGCCGGTGGCCGGGTCGAAGCCGGGACCGGCGGAGAGCCCGGGCGCGCCGGGGACCGAATTGCTGCCGGTGACGATGTCGGAGATGCCGTCCTGCGTGCCTTTCGGTCCGAGCACCTGATAGAGCACATTGTTGATCGGGCCGACCGGGGCGTGGTTGAGCTGGGCGGCGAGCGCCAGCACCCCGGCGAACAGCGGGGTCGACTCGGAGGTACCTGCCATTCCGTCCATGGTGAGGTCCGGGACGGCGCGCATCGGGCCGTTGACGACGTGGCGCTGGTATTCCGGCACCCGGTAGACGGTCGAGGTGCCCGCGCCCTCGGCCGATTTGCCTTCGGCCCAGACCGTGTCCGGGCCGAGGCTGGCGCCGGTGGTGTGGTTGAGGTTGGGAACGCTGCCGCCGACCGCGGTCACCCAGGGCGAGTCGTCCCAGGCCGCGGTGTCCGGCGTCTTGGTGGTGCTGCCGCACTGGCTGCTGGCGGTCGCCAGGTTCTGCACGACGCCGCAGTCGCCGGTGCCGACCAGCACCGGGATGTCGTTCGCGGCCGCGGTCAGCTCGCCGGGGTCCTGCGCGGTGATCTGCGGGGCGCCGTGGCTGAAGGTGGCCTCGCCGGTGTCGTCGCTGATCGAGATCACGTCGGCGAGGTGGTGGGTGGCGACGTACTCGACGCCTTCCATCATTTCCGGCGGCGCGACCTGGCTGGCCGCGTCGTCGGTGGTTTCGGTGTCCGGCGGCGTGACGACCAGCAGGATCTTGGCGTAGGGCGCGATCAGGTGCACGGACGCGACGTCGAGTTCGAGTTCGCCTGCCCAGCCGTCGCACGAACCGTACGAGCCGAGCGAGACCATGCCCGCCGGGCATTGCGGGGGCAGCGGCCCGGCCGGGTAGATCGTCTGGAGGTCGGGGTCGGGCAGGCCCATCCGCCGGTCGAAGGCGGCCAGGGCGGGGCCGATGTCGGGCGCGTTCCAGCCTTCGACCAGCGCGACCGTGGTACCGGCGCCGTCGACACCTTTGCGCCAGAGGTCGCCGATGCCGTAGTCGAGGATGTCCTGGGCGCCGGGAATGAGGGTCAGCGCTGGGAAGTGCTGCCGCATGTCCTGCAGCAGCCCGGTCAGCGTGGCGACCTGTCCTGGGTCGGGCGTGACCGTGGCCGGAGGCAGTGGCGGCGTCGTCGAGGTCGGCGGCTTCGGCGGCGCGGGCGGCGTGGCCTTGGGTTGTGCCGGACTACAGGCGGCCAGCAACGCGATCACCGCGACCAACAGCGCAATGCGCCGAACCAAGACGACTCCCCTCGATGCGAAACCTTCCTCTCTGGATACCAGTCGCGGCTCGGAAAGGTTGCATCGGATGGCGAAAAATGCCCCGGGACCGACCGGCCCGGGGCATGACTGACCATTGTGGACAGTCAGGCGAGGGCGCCGTTGGCCTTGATGTTCTGGCCGTTGATCCAGTGCCCGGCCGGACTGGCCAGGAAGTTCACCAGCTCGGCGATGTCCGAGGGCATGCCGAGCCGCTCCAGCGGGACCGCTTTGGCCAGGCGGTCGACCTCCTCGTCGGTCTTGCCTTCGAAGAACAGGTCGGTGCCGGTGGGGCCGGGGGCGACCGAGTTCACCGTGATGTCGCGGCCGCGCAGTTCCCGGGCCAGGATCAGCGTGATGCCCTCGACCGCGGCCTTGCTGGCCACGTAGGCGGAGTAGTTGGGGAACGAGGTGCGGGTGACCGAGGTGGAGAAGTTGATGATCGCGCCACCGGAACGAACCCGGCGGGCGGCCTGCTGGTCGACCACGTAGGTGCCGCGGATGTTGGTGCGGTGCATTGCGTCGAGATGTTCCAGGTCGAAGTCGGCGAGCGGCCCGAGGATCATCCGGCCCGCCACGTTGACCACGACGTCGATGCCGCCGAAGGTCTGCTCGGCCAGGTCGAACATGGCCGCGACCTCGTGTTCGTCCGCGACGTCGGCGCGAACGGCGATGGCCTGGCCGCCCTTGCCACGGATGGTCGTCACGACCTCGTCGGCGAGGTGGGCGTTGCCCGCGTAGTTGACGACGACGGCGTAGCCCTCGGTGGCCAGGCGCAGGGCGACCGCGCGGCCGATGCCGCGGGAGGAGCCGGTGACGATGGCGACGTGCTGGGTGTTCATGGTGGTCCTTCTTTCCGGGTCAGCCAGTGATCCTGGTGAGCCATTCGTTGAGCAGGGCGGTTTCCTGGCCGGTCAGCTCGGCGGGTGGTTGCGCGGCGAGCCGGGCGGATGGCCGGATCGGGGTACCGCGCGGGGCGGCAGATCAGCGCGAGCGCGATGCCGGTGCCGGCGGCCATGAGCGGTCCGCCGCCGCTTCGAGTATCAGCGTTATCGGGTCCACGTAAGCAACGCTATCACATATCTGGATCAGCGCTACCATTTTTACGGTGACGGCGATAACATCGCGGCTTTGTCGGTGCGACCAGGCACGATGCCGACCATGACCACGTTGCACGTCGTCGAGACCGGGGACGGCCTGCCCGTACTCGCCCTGCACGGCTGGACCCCCGACCACCGCCTGATGACCGGCTGCCTGGAGCCGGTCTTCGCCGACCGGCCGGGCTACCGCAGGCTCTACCCGGACCTGCCAGGCATGGGCCACTCCCCCGCGACCGGTATCAACAGCTCGGACGACGTGCTCGCCGCGCTGCGCGAGCTGATCGACGAGCGCATCGGCGCCGAGCCGTTCCTGGTCGTCGGCGAGTCCTACGGCGGCTACCTGGCCCGCGCCGTGGCCAACGCCTTACCCGAGCAGGTTCGCGGCCTGGCGCTGATCTGCCCGATCGGCGTGAACCTCTGCAACGAGCACCGCACAGTGCCCGAGTTCCAGGCACTGAGACCCGACCCGGAGCTGCTGGCGTCGGTCGATCCGGCCACCGCGAAGGAGTTCGCCGAGGTCGCGGTGGTGCAGAACGCGACGACGCTGGCGCGGTTCGCAGCCGAGATCCTGCCCGGCCTGCAGCTCGCCGACACCGAGGCGATGGCCAGGATCAAGACGAGCTGGGCGCTGAGCGAAGGGCCCGAGCGCGACGCGCCGTTCACCCAACCGAGCTTGATCATCTGTGGGCGGCAGGACGATGCCGTCGGCTACGCCGACCAGTTCGCGCTGCTGCCGCACTATCCGCGCGCGAGTTTCGGCGTGCTGGACATGGCCGGGCACAACCTCCAGATCGAACAGCCACAACTGTTCGACACGCTGATCAACGAATGGCTGGACCGAGTCGAATCCGTCCACTGTGGAGGTTCCGGTGCACCGGTAAGTGGCGGCGCTGAACGCACGGGCCTGCAAGCCCCCAACGACCGGTCTGAGCTGGGCTGAACCGGACAAATCAGGACCCCGGATCCTGAAAATCGCCTCAAGGTGGCGTGGTGGAGGCCACATCGGCAGTGATCCTCAGACGGGTAGGGTGTGGCCCTTGGTCGGGGCGGGCATCTGCGGGGATCGCCTGCTTTGGCGGCGGCGATCCGGAGAATGTTGTGGCGGGGAAACAACGAACCAGTGCCGACGGCACGGTTCGGTTCACGGTGCTGGGCCCGGTCCGGGCCTGGCGGGACGGGGTCGAGGTCGAACTCGGCTCACCGACCCGGCGCGCGCTGCTGGCGATGCTGCTGGTCAACGTCGGTCAGCCGGTGGTGATCAGCGAACTTGTCAGCGCGCTGTGGGGCCAGGACCCGCCGGACGGCGCGGTCAACATCATCCAGCGGCACGTCGGCCTGCTGCGCAGGCTCATCGACCCGACCCTGTCCGCCAGAGCTTCGGGCGATCTGCTGGTGCGCGGTTCCGGCGGCTACCGGCTTGAGGTCGACGCGACCATGCTCGACCTGCTCGAATTCCGCGATCTCGCGGCGAACGCCGCACAGCTGGCTGCGGCAGGCGAGGTTGCCAGGGCGACCGAGGAATACGTGCGCGCGCTGGAGCTGCGGCAAGGGCCGGTCGCGGCCGGGATCGCCGAGGTGACCAGGGCGAATCCGCTGTTCGGCGCGGTCGAACGGGAGTACGCGCTGACCGCGCAGGCGGCGGCCGAGACCGCGTTGCGGGCGGGCGTGCCGGAGCGGGTCGGGTCGGTGCTGGCCGACGTGGCCCGGCACGCGCCCTACGACGAGGCGTTGCAGGCCCGGTTGATCGAGGTGCTGGCGGCGAGCGGCCGGACGGCGAACGCGGTCGAGGTGTACCGGTCGGTGCGCGATCGGCTGGCCGACGATCTCGGCATCGACCCGGGGCCCGAATTGCGCGCCGCGTACGAACGGATCACTGCCTCAGCCCCAGCGGCGAAGCCGCGACCGGCCGCGCCGCAGCGCCGAGGACCCGCACAGCTGCCCGCCGACCTGCCGATCTTCACCGGCCGCGAGGCCGAACTGGCCCGGCTCGCCGCGCTGGTCAACACACCGGATGACCCGGACACGTTGCCGGACACCGTGCTGACCGTGGTGTCCGGCATGGCGGGCGTCGGCAAGACCACGCTCGCGGTCCGGCTCGCGCACGATGTCGCGCCGCGTTTCCCGGACGGCCAGCTCTACCTGAACCTGCGCGGATTCGACCAGGCCGGGGCGGTGATCGAGCCGCAGGACGCGATCCGGCAGCTGCTGGAAACCCAGGGCATCGCGCCGGACAAGCTGCCGTCCGGCCCGATCGCCCAGGCCGAGCTGTACCGCAGCCTGCTCTACGGGCGGCGAATGCTGATCCTGCTGGACAACGCGCGCGACGCCGAGCAGGTCCGACCGCTGCTGCCGAACGGGCCGGGCAGCATGGTGATCATCACCAGCCGCAACCGGTTGTTCGGCCTGGTCACGTCGGCGGGCGCGCACTTCCTGCCGCTGGACGTGCTGACCCCGGCCGAATCGCGAGCGTTCCTGACCGCGCGGCTGGGCGAGCAGCGGACGGCCAGGGAGCCGCTCGCGGTGAGCGAGCTGATCGCCAGCAGCGGCGGTTTGCCATTGGCGCTGGCGATCGTGGCGGCCCGCGCGGCGATCAGGCCGGGGTTCCCGCTGGCCGCGATCGCCGAGGAGCTGCGCGCGGACGGCGGGCTGGACGCGTTCGCGGACGTCGACCCAGCCACCGACACCCGCTCGGTCTTCTCCTGGTCGCTGAGCGCGGTGACGCCTGCCGCCGGTCAGCTGTTCCGGCTGCTCGGGCTGCATCCGGGACCGGATTTCGCGCCACCGGTGGCGGCCGCGCTGACCGGGATGCCGGTGCGCAACGCGCGGCTGGTGCTCAACGAGCTGAGCTACGCGCACCTGGTCGCCGAGCACGTGCCCGGCCGCTACTCCCAGCACGACCTGCTGCGCACCTACGCCGCGGAACTGGCCGACGAAGGGGACCCGGAACAGATGCGCGCGGCGACCGTGCGCCTGCTGGACCACTACCTGCATTCCGCCGACGGGGCCATGCGCGCGCTGTCCCCGCACCGGGTGCGGATGGCGCTCCCCGCACCCAGCGATGGCGCGCAGGTACTGGAGTTCGCGGACGGGCCCCAGGCCGATGCCTGGCTGAGCACGGAGCGCACCGTGTTGATCAGCGTGATCGAGGCGGCGACGCGACGCGGCTTCGACACGCACTGCTGGCAGCTGGCGAACGTGCTGGACCGCTACCTTGACCGGCAGGGCCGCTGGGAGGCTCAGCTGATGATCCAGAACGCCGCGTTGTCCTCAGCCCGGCGGGCCGGGGAGCGGATCGGGGTCGCGTGTGCGTTGCGCGCCATCGGTTTCACCTACGGCAGGCTCGGCGACCACGACCGAGGCCGCGAGGTGCTGGAGCAGGCTCTGGCCGTGTTCACCGAGCTGGACGAGCGCGGCGGCAGCGCGGAAACTCACCGGCTGCTGGCCTTTCTGTCCAATGTGGTCGGAGACTACGACACGTCGCTCGCGCACTACGAGTCCGCGCTGGACATCTACCGCCTTGCCGAGGACGAGGCGAGCCAGGCCACGGTCTACAACGAGGTCGGCTGGACGCACATCCTGCGCGGCGACTACCAGCTGGCGCTGATGCGCTGCCAGGAGGCAGTCATCCTGCACACCAAGCTCGGCGACGACAACGGCACCGCCGCGGCCTGGGACAGCATCGGCTACGCGCATCAACACCTCGGCCAGTACCACGAGGCGATCGCCTGCTTCGACACCTCGTTGCGGCTGTTCCAGCAGATCGGCGACCGAGGACTGCAGGCCGACGTGTTGCAGCACATCAGCCAGTCACGACTCGCGCTCGGCCAGGTCGAGGCGGCGCGGGAGGCGGCCGAGCGCGCGGCGAGCATCCTGGAGGCGCTCGGCCACCCGGACGCCGCCAAGATCCGCGCCGAGTTCGCCGAAGCCAGCGCGGGCCGGTAGCCGCCCACCCGCATCAGCGCTGTGTGCCGCGTGCCCGCATCGGCGCTGGTTGCCGCCCGCCCGCACCAGGGCTGGTTGCCGCCCGCCCGCATCAGCGCTGGTAGCCGCCCTCCCGCATCAGCGCTGGTTGCCGCGTGCCCGTATCGGCGCAGGTCGCGTGGATCAGAGCTGGCCGTTGGCGGCTTTCGCTTTGGCCGGGGTCTTCAACCGCGCGGGCGGGCGGAACAGGTAGTTGCGGGCGTGGGCGCAGATGCCTTCGGTCGGTTGCCAGCCGTTCTGCCAGATCGCCATGGTGTAGCCGCGTTTGGTCAGCCCGGCGACCACGTCGGCCGCGGTGTGCTGGTAGCGGCCGATGTGCCGCGCCTCGACCTCCACCAGCAGCGTCGGCCGGAATTCGTCGATCGCGTGGCGGCCGCCGCGCAGCACGGCCAGTTCGCCGCCCTCCACATCGACCTTGACGAAGTCCAGCCGGGTCAGGCCGGCCCGCTCGACCAGGCCGTCCAGCGTCTCCACTTCGACGTCGACCCGCACCTGGCCGGGGAATTCCGCGTTGGAGCCGACGCCGGTGGTGTGCACCGCGAGGAACGAGCGGCCGGTGACCAGGCCGTGTTTGCCTGCGGGCACGCTCATGGTGGCCGAGCCGGGTTCGGCGCCCAGCGCGAGCCGGTACGGGGTGACGTTCGGGCGGGTGGCCGCACGCAGGATCCGCGACCAGACCGGGTGGGCGAACGCGAGCGGTTCAACGCTGAGCACCCGGCCATGCGGCCCGGCCAGTTGGGCCAACAGCTGGGTGTAGATGCCCGCTGCCGCGCCGACGTCGACGCACACCGCGCCGGGTTCGACCAGGTCGGCGAGGCCGAGCAGCTCGCTTTCCAGGTAGGGCGTTGTCCTGGCGAGCAGGGTGAGCACGGCCGCGGTCAGTGCGGCCCGGTCATGGCGCGACATCCGGTCCCCTCGGAGCGATCAACGAGACGCGCCGACGCTAGGCCCCGCGACGCTTGCGGCACGTCGGTCTGGCGGGCGATACCTCGGACGGGTGTCATCCTCCCGATGTACTCGATCGATGTAGCAGCTTGGTCATCAAGGCCGATACGCGGCGACGATCCGGTTGAGACACTGATGCGGTGTCCGTGTTGTTGTCGCGCTGGCCGATCGCGCCGCTGATCCGGCGCTCGGGTCCGCTGCCCGCGCCGTCGCGCCAGGTGCTCATCTTCGATGTGCTGCTGGCCGTGCTGGTCACCGCCTACGCGCTGTTCTACGCGGTCAACACGCGGTTCCTCTCGCCACCGGGTTACTTCCCGCCGGGCGTCGCGCTGACCGTGCTGTCCAGCGCGCCGCTGGTGGTGCGGCGCCGGTACCCGCTCGCGTGTTTCGTGATCGTGCTGGCCGCGACCGTGCTGATGCACGGCAGCGCGACGCCCCGGATCGCGTTGCTGACCTCGTTGATCGCCGCGTACAGCGCCGCCATGTACAGCCCGTACCGGGTACCGACCCGGTTGGGTCTGCTGCTCGCCGCCGTGCTGGTCTCGACCTACTTCAGCACCGCGCTGCCGGACATCCCGAGCGGGCTGACCTCGTTCGCGGTGCTCGTCCCGATCGGCCTCGCCGCCGAGACGATCCGCACGGCACGGGCGCGAGCCGAGGACAGCAGGCGGCGTGTGGTGGCGATGGCAGGCGAGCAGGAGGAGAAGACCCGGCACGCGATCGAACAGGAGCGGTCCCGGATCGCGCGCGAGCTGCACGACGTGGTCACGCACAATGTCAGCGTGATGGTGGTGCAGGCCGGCGCGGCCCGCAAGATCATGGCGAGCGCGCCGGAGAAGGCCACCGACGCGCTGCTCGCGGTGGAGGCGAGCGGCCGCACGGCCATGGCGGAGCTGCGCCAGGTGATGGGCCTGCTCTCCCCCAGTGACACCGACCAGGACGGCGAACTGGCGCCGCAGCCCGGACTGGATCAGCTGCCCGCGCTGGTCGAGCGGGTGCGCGGCACCGGCATCGACGTCGACTACACCGTGACCGGGACGCCCAGGCCGTTGCCGCAGGGCGTGGATCTGGCCGCGTACCGGGTGGTGCAGGAGGCGCTGACCAACACGGTGAAGCACGCGGTCGGCGCGTCCGCGCGGGTGTGCGTCGAGTTCGACGCGGACACCGTTCAGCTCACCGTGACCGACGACGGCGGCCAGGCGGGAGCGACCGCGGCCACCGGCAACGGGCGCGGCCTGCTCGGGTTGCGCGAGCGCCTCGCCGTCTATCAGGGCAGCCTGGACGCGGGGCCACACCGGGGCGGGTTCCGCGTCTACGCCAGGATCCCGGCATGATCGCGCCGAGGGTGGTGATCGCGGACGACCAGACGCTGGTCCGCACCGGTTTCGCCATGATCCTGTCCGCGGACGGCATGGACGTGGTCGCGGAGGCGGCCAACGGGGTCGAGGCGATCGAGGCGGTGCGCCGCACCCAGCCGGACATCGTGCTGATGGACATCCGCATGCCCGAACTGGACGGGCTGGAGGCGCTCCGGCGCATCGTGTCGGACAATCCCAACCCGCCCCGGGTGATCATGCTGACCACGTTCGACCTGGACCAGTACGTGTACGCGGCGCTGACCGCGGGCGCCAGCGGGTTCCTGCTCAAGGACGTCACCCCCGAGCAGCTGGTCGCCGCGGTGCGGCTGGTGAAGGCCGGGGACGCGCTGCTCGCGCCGACCATCACCCGCAGGCTGGTCGAGCGCTTCGCCAAACCGGAACCGGGCGCGGTCGTGCCGCCGCGCGACCTGGCCGCGTTGACCCCGCGCGAACTGGAGGTGTTGCGGGAGCTGGCGACCGGGCGCAGCAACGCCGAGCTGGCGGCGTCGTTCCAGCTCAGCGAGGCGACGGTGAAGACGCACGTCGCCCGGATCATGGCCAAGCTGCACCTGCGCGACCGCGCCCAGGCCGTGGTGCTCGCCTACGAAACCGGGTTGGTCAGCCCGCGCGAGCGCTAATCGACGAACAGCGGCAGGCCGACGAGTTCGAAGTGCTCGTTGCCGATGAACGCGATGACGTCGGCGATCTTGCCGTCGCGCAGCGTCAGCACGTTCACCCCGAAGGCCCGGTGCGGACCGGTCTCGCCGTAGGGGCGCAGGTAGGCGGCGGCCGCGGGCTGGCCGTTGACGGTGACCGGGCGATGCCGCCAGGTGCCGCAACCGCCCAGTGGGACGCGGGTGGCGAAGTCCATGGTGGCGTCGATGCCCGCGTACCAGTGCGCCATCGGCGGCATGGACCAGGTGACGTCCTCGGTGAGCAGCGCGAGCAGCGCGTCCGCGTCACCGCGTTCGAGCGCGGCCGAGAAGCTGGCCACGATCTCGCGGACCTTGACGTCCTCGACCTCGCGCAGGGTCTGCTGCTGGCTGTGCGGCGGGATCTTCTCCGCGATGATGCGCCGGGCTCGTTGCAGCGCGCTGTTCACGGACGCGGTGGAGGTGGCCATCATCTCGGCGATCTCGGCGACGGCGAACCCGAGCACCTCGAAGAGCACCAGCGCGGCCCGCTGGTTGCCGGGCAGGTGTTGCAGCGCGGCCACGAACGCGATCTCGACCGCTTCGCGCTGTTCGTAATGGGCTTCGGGAGTGGCGCGGCCGGACAGACCGGTCTCCGGATACGGGCCCAGCCAGGCGATCTCGTTGCGGAACGGGTTGTCCATCAGCGCGTACTCGCTGGCCGGGCCGAGGTCCATCGGCGTGGCGCGCCTGCCGCGCAGGTCGATCTGGTCGAGGCAGGTGCGGGTGGCCACGGTGTAGAGCCAGGACCGCAGCGAACTGCGTCCCTCGAAACCGGACAGACCGCGCCACGCGCGGACCAGCGCGTCCTGCAACGCGTCGTCCGCGTCGTAGGCGGAGCCGAGCATGCGGTAGCAGTGCGCATGCAGCTCCTTGCGCAGCGGCGCGACAAGACGGGTGAACGCACCATCGTCCCCGTCACGCGCCAGCGCAAGATCGACATCAACGCTGGTCGTCACGGGGACGATTGTGCATCACACCTCCGACAAATTCCTTAGTACTGGACGACGATCTTGGTGAAGTCGTACGGGTTCTGGCTGATGTTGCTGCACGTGCCGGGCGCCCACGGCTCGACAACCCCGCCCGGGCAGGGGAAGTCGCGGTTCTCCGACCAGAACGAGAACCAGGCGGGCTTGTTGGACTTGGCGAAGGACAGCAACGAGTTGAACGTGTCCTGAGTGAACAATTCACTTGGCTGATCGGTGTGGCCGTTCATCACCTGCAGGCCGAGGTGCGACCACGCGGTGCCGGCGTCCCAGCCGTAGATCGACTCCAGCTGGCTGACCGCGTCATTGGCGATCGCCTCGGTCTGGCTCAGCTCGGTCCCGCTGGTCAGGCCGGTGTCGAAGTCCATGATGTTGATGATGTCCAGCCGCGCGCCCGCCGCGATCGCTTGCTTGATCTCGTCGGTGCCGCTGCCGGGGAAGCCGATCGTGGTCATCGGGATGGTCAGCGAGACGGTCAGGTTCGGGTTGTTCTGCTCCAGGATCTTGATGGCGCCGAAGCGGACCGCGGTGTTGGCGTCCAGCGCGCCGTTCTCGTAGTCGAAGTCGACCCGCTTGAGGTTGTACTTGGTGATCACCTGCTGATACGCACCGGCCAGCGCGCTGGCGCTGCCGCAGGTGCTGCCGAGTTCGGTGCCGTTGTAGCCGCCGAAGGACACCGCGACGTCGCCGCCTGCCGAGCGGATCGCGTTGATGTCGGCCGCGACCGCGGTGTCGCTGGACACCAGCTCGCTGCTGCTGCCGTCCCAGGCCGGGGTGCAGCCGCCCGAGTCGAGTACGAACGCGAGGTTGAACTCGTTCTCACCCGAGCCTGCCATGATCGTGCCGATCGCGGGCGGGTTGTTGTCCAACGGCATCAGGTACACCGGATGGGTGAAACCGGCGGTGTTGGGTGGTGGCACCGGCGTGGTCGTCGGTGGCGGGTTGCCGCCGTTGCCGCTGCCCGCCGGGCCGGTCAGGCTGACGTCGTCGGCGTAGTAGGTGCTCTGGCCGTACCAGCCGTGCACGAAAACGGTGACGCTGGTGGTGTTCGCGCCGGTGCTGAAGGTCGTGGACAGTTGCGTGTAGCCGGACGCCGACTGGGTCCAGGTGCTCGCGTTCACGCCGCCGCCGGTCGCGCCGAGGTAGACGTAGCTGCCTTCGACGTAGCTCGACAGCGTGTAGGAGCTGTTCGGTGCGACGCTGACGGTCTGCGTGCACTGCGCGATGTCGCTCGCGGTGGGCATGCCGGCCAGCGCGGAGCTGCCGGAGTGCACCGGGCTGGACACGACCGAGGCGGTGCCGCCGTCGCAGGTCCAGCCGGTGAGGCCGGATTCGAAGCCGGCGTTGGTCATCAGGTTGCTGTCCGCGGCACCGGCCGGGTTCGCGCTCGCGCCGAGCACCGCGACGAGTCCGGCGGCGAGCAGCCCGGCTCCGGTCGCGGCGATCAGGCGGGCGTTCAACGGTAGGAACGGCATTGTTCCTCCAAAGCTGTCGAGAAATGGACTAGACCAAAAGTGGACTAGACCAAACCGCCGTGAGTCAAGCCACTGTCAACCGTGAACAGGAGTGCCGCCGGAGCGCCGACCCTGGCACACTCAGCGCGTTGACCCAACGGCAGGGTTTTCAATGCGTGAGGAAGGTACTGGGGATGGCACGCAATCGGTTCAGATTGGCTTTGGGGGCTGCCGCGCTCGGCATAGCCCTGTTCGCGTCCGGCTGCGCCAGCGGTAGCGCGGGCGGCACACCACAGCAAGGCGGGGTCGCTACCTGGGCGGAAGGGGTGGGCGCCGCGCCCAGCTGGATCTTTCCGCTGATCGACCCGCCGCACAACGAGGTGGCCAACACCTACCAGTTCCAGTACCTGATGTACCGGCCGCTGTACTGGATCGGCGTCGGCGATCAGCCGTCGCAGCTCGACACCAACCTGAGCCTGGCCGCCCCGCCGGTCTACAGCGGCACCAAGGCCGTCATAAACTTGAAGAATTATTCATGGTCCAACGGGGAGAAGGTCACCCCGGCCGATGTCGAGTTCTTCATGAACATGCTGTTCGCGGAGAAGTCCAAGTTCGCCTGGTACGTCCCGGGCGAGTTCCCGGACAACGTGAAGTCGGTGCAGACCACCGGCCCCTCCCAGGTGACGCTGACCCTGGACGGCACCTACAACACCGACTGGTTCACCGGCAACGAACTCGTCCAGATCACCCCGTTCCCGCAGGCCTGGGACAAGACCTCGGACTCGGGCGCGTCGGGCAGCGGCGGCTGCACCACCGATCAGGCCAGGTGCGACGCGGTCTACAACTACCTGCTGACCAAGAACAAGGACGTCAGCGGCTACGCCACCGATCCGCTCTGGTCCGTTGTGGACGGTCCGTGGAAGTTGAAGGCCTACACCTCCGAGGGTGCGGCCGACTTTGTGCCGAACCCGAAGTACAGCGGCCCTGACAAGCCCAGACTCGACGGTTTCAACGAACTTCCCTACACCTCGCCGGTGGCCATGTTCAACGCCGAGCAGGCGGGCAACCAGGTCAACGTCGGCCAGGTGCCGCAGAACAACCTGCCCAAGCGCGACCCGAATTCGTCGAGCCTGCTGCCCGCGACCAACCCGCTCAAGAGCAGGAACTACTCGCTGACCCCGATGTACGAGTGGGGCTGGGCATACGCGCTGCTCAACTACGCCAACCCGACCATCGGCCCGACGCTCAAGCAGCAGTACGTGCGGGAAGCGCTGCAGGAGACCGTCGACCAGGTGACCGACTCCGCGGTCGCGTGGAGCGGCTACGCGGTGCCGACCACCGGCCCGGTGCCGACGGCGCCGTCGACCTCGTTCGTGTCCGCCAACCAGCACGCCAACAACGATCAGGGGCTCTACCCGTTCAACATCGGCAAGGCGAAGCAGTTGCTGACCAGCCACGGCTGGACCGCGCAGAACGGCGTGATGACCTGCACCGATGCCGGCACCGGCAACAACCAGTGCGGCGCCGGGGTCGCGGCGGGCACCCAGCTGAGCATCACGCTGGGCTTCAACAGCGGCAACACCTCGCTGTCCGAGCAGCTGCAGCAGTGGAAGTCCGACGCCAGCCAGGCGGGCATCCAGCTCAACCTGAACGGCGAGCTGTTCAACACGCTGATCTCCAACATGGCCACCTGCCGCACCGACCCGTCGACCTGCGGCTGGCAGATCGACGACTGGGGTTACTACCTCTACCCCGCGGTGCCGACCGGGAACATCTTCTTCGAGCCCGACTCGGCGGCCAACTACGGCAGCTACCGCGATCCGCAGATGACGCAGCTGATCAACGCCACCCTGCACGACTCGTCGCCGAACACGTTCAGCGCCTACGAGTCCTACGCGGCGCAGCAGCTGCCGGGCGCGATCAACGTGCCCGACCCGTACAAGATCTACGCGGTGTCCTCGAACCTGCGGGGCGTCGCGCCGCTCAACCCCACGTCGCGGATCACCCCGGAGACCTGGTACTTCACGAAGTAGCGCGGTACTGCGCCAGCCGGGCGTGCGTTTCGCGCAGCCCGGCGTAGGCGGCGAGGTAGGCCTGGTACAGCGGCGCGAGCGTGCTCGCGTCGCTGGCCGGGGTGAAGACGCGTTCGGTGGTCACCGCGCTGGCCACGGCGGTGTCGATGTCCGGGTGGATCCCGGCGCCGACCGCGCCGAGCAGCGCGGCGGCCAGTACCGCGGTGTCCACCACGCGCAAGCGTTCGATCGGCCGGTTCAGCACGTCCGCGTGCAACTGCGCCCACAGGTCACTGCGCGCGCCGCCGCCGACGAACGCCACCGTGGCCAGCGGCGCGCCGCAGGCCCGCTCGACGCCATCGAGCACATGCCGGGCCGACATCGCGACGCCGGTCAGCACGGCGCGGGCCAGGTCGGCCTGGGTGGTCGCGGCGGACAGGCCGAGGAAACCGCCGCGCACGTCCGCGTCCCACAACGGCGCCCGCTCCCCCGACAGGTACGGCGTGAACACCACGCCCGGGACGCCGTTCGCGGCGGCGGCGAACACCTCGTCGAGGGTGCGGCCGCCCGCGTGGGCCCACCAGCGCACCGCGTCGCCCGCCGCCTGGGTCGGGCCCGCGTGCACGTAGACGCCGTGGTGTGGCGGGAAGCTGACGATTCCGGGCGCGGGCACCGACTTCGTGGACGCGCCCGCGACGACCAGGGAGGTACCGCAGGAGATCAGGCCACGGCCGGGTTCGGTGCCACGCGAACCGAACACGTCGCCATAGGCGTCCATGGTGCCGACCACCACATCCACCCCGGCCAGTTCAGGCACGATGCACGGTCCGAGCACGGCTTCGGCCGGAAGGATCTCCGGCAGTTTCGCGGCGAGCCCGTCGACCAGCGCGGTGGCTTCGGGCAGGTAGCCGTGCCGGCCCGCGATGCGCACGCCGGAGAGCAGATCGGTGGCGACCCGGCCGGTCAGCTTGGCGCCGATGAAGTCCTTGGGGCTCAACAGCCAGCGCGCCTGCGCCCACTTCGCCGGGTCGGTGCGGGCGAAGTAGGCGGCGCGAGCGCCCGCGAACGAGGCGTCCAGGGTGATCAGCGCGCCCCAGATGCGGATCTTGTCGGCAAGGTCGAAGCGCGCGTCGAGTTCGCGGGCGTCGTCGGCGCAGCGCTGGTCCTGCCAGATGATCGCCGGGCTCAACGGCCGCAGGTCGGCGGCGGCCAGCAGGTGCGTGTTCACCTGGCTGACCAGCCCGATCGCCCGCACCTTGGCGGCGCCGATCTCGGCCAGCACCGCGCGGATGCCGCGCAGGCAGCCGCGCCACCAGTCCAGCGGATCCTGTTCGGCCCAGCCCGGCTTCGGCCGGTGCACCGGATAACTCACCACGTGCGCGGCTACTCGTTCACCGGCCGGGGTGAAGGCGGCGACCTTCACCGCGGTGGTGCCCACGTCGATGCCGAGCAGCAGGTCGGAGTCCGTCACGATGATCCAGTGTGGCAGGTGAGGTGCTTCACGCCAGCAGGACGACCGCGCCCGGTTTGGGCGAGGATCACCGGATGGAGCGTGGCGTGGACACTCGCGTCGTCCTCGACCGACCAGGAGGATCTCGAACATGCGCCGTTGCATGACATGCCTGGCCCCGCTGCTCGCGGCACTGGCGCTGCTCACCGCGTGCGGCACCGGTGTGCCGCCGAGCGCGGGCGCCGGCGCGACGACCGGCCTGCCCGCGACCCCACCGGACGCCGCGCTGAACCTGAACGCGACCGCGAACGTGCGGCTGATCCTGGAACCGACCAGCCTGAACCCGTTCTCCACGGCGGGCGCCGCGCTGGACCAGATCCTGCTGGACAACGTCTACCAGAACCTGCTCAGCGTGGACGTGAACAAGCAGGACGCGATCGTGCCGCAGCTCGCCTCGTCCTATGAGGAGTCGCCGGACGGCCTGACCTACACCTTCCACCTGGTGCCCAACGCGCACTTCCACGACGGCAAACCGCTGACCTCGGCCGACGTCACGTGGTCGCTCGATCAGCAGACCTCGCCCGGATCGCTGGGGATCTACGCGGCCAACTTCGCCTCGATCGGCTCGGTGACCGCGCCCGATCCGCACACCGTGGTGATCAACCTCAAGCACCGCGACACCTGGCTGCTGTGGAACCTGACCCAGCGCGAGGGCATCGTCTACGAGCAGGGCACCACCTTCGCGTCGCTGGACGCGGCCGAGAACGGCAGCGGCCCGTTCACGCTCGGCGGGTGGAACCGCGGATCGAGCATCACCTTCAACCGGTTCAACGGCTACTGGGGCGCGAAGCCGAAGGTGGCCAAGGTCATCTTCCACTACATCACCGACTCGAACACCGCCAACAACGCCGAGCAGACCGGTGAGACCGATGTCGAGGCGACGGCGGATCCGACGCTACTGCAACCCTTCGCCAACAACAGTTCGTTCACGGTGCTGACCGGGTCCACAACGGACAAGTTCACGCTGGCGTTCAACGACGCCGCCGCGCCGTTCACCAATCCGGCCGTGCGGCACGCGATCCGGCAGGCCATCAACAACGCGGACGTGATCAAGGCCTACGGCGGCGGCAGCGCGATCGGCAGCGACGTGCCCCAGCAAGATCCCTGGTACGAGGATCTGACCTCGATCGATGCCTACAACCCCGGCAATGCCAAGAAACTCCTTGCCGGCGCCGGTTTCCCGAACGGCCTGAACCTCACACTGACCGTGCCGACCATCTACACCACCGCGATTTCCGATGTGCTCACCTCGGAGCTGAAGCAGGTCGGCATCACGCTCACGGTCAAGCGGGTGGAGTTCCAGACCTGGCTGAGCCAGGTGTTCAGCAACCACTCCTACCAGCTGAGCCTGGTCGATCACGCCGAAGCGCGCGACATCGGCAACTACGCCAACGCCAAGTACTACTTCGGCTACGACAACCCGCAGGTCCAAGCCTGGTACGCGCAGGCGGGCACGGCGACCAGCGACGCGCGGCGCAACGCGCTGCTCAAGCAGGTCGGCAGGCAGATCGCCACCGACGCCGCCTCGGACTGGCTGTTCCTGGCCAAGACGTTCACCGTGGTGCGGCACGGCGTGTACGGGGTGCCCTCGATCGAGACCACCAACCGGTTCGACCTTGCCGATCTCGCCGTGGGCACATGATCCGTTATCTGCTGCGCAGAACGCTGTTGCTGCTGGTCTCGTTGTTCGTGGCCAGCGTGCTGATCTTCCTGCTGTTGCGGCTGCTGCCCGGCGACGTGGCCACCACCGTCGGCGGCCTGCGCGCGACCCCCGAGCAGCTGGCCAAGATCCGCGCGAACCTCGGCCTCGACCGTCCACTGACCACGCAGTACGGGTCGTGGCTGGGCGGCGTGCTGCGCGGTGATTTCGGGAAGTCGCAGCTGACCGGGGTGTCGGTGAGCGCGGAACTGGCCACCAAGCTCCAGGTGACCGCGCCGCTGGTGGGAGGCGGGATCGCGGTGGCGCTGCTGCTCGCGGTTCCGTTCGGCATTCTGGCCGCGGTGCGGCACCGGTACGCGGTCGGCGGCGGGATCAGCGCGGTCGCTCAGCTCGGCATCGCGGTGCCTACATTCTGGCTGGGTTTGGTGCTGGCGCTGTTGTTCGCGATCGAGCTGCGGGTGTTGCCCGCACAGGGATTCCCGGTGGACGGCTGGCAGTCGCCCGGTCTCGCGCTGCGCGCGCTGATCCTGCCCTGGCTGGCATTGGGCTTGTCCGAGGGCGCGGTGCTGCTGCGGTTCGTTCGCTCGGCGGTGCTCGACGTGCTCTCCGCCGACTACCTGCGTACCGCGCGGGCCAAGGGTCGCACCAGGCTCGGCGCGCTGCTGACCCATGGCCTGCGCAACGCCGCGCTGCCGGTGACCTCGATACTCGGTTTGCAGATCGCCGGGCTGATCGTCGGCGCGGTCGTGGTCGAGCAGGTGTTCGCGCTGCCCGGGGTCGGCACCATGCTGCTGGCCGACGTGGGCAACCGGGACCTGGTCAAGGTGCAGGGCGAGGTGCTGGTGGTCAGCGCGGCCGTGCTGGTGATCAGCTTCGCCATCGACATCGTGCACCGGGCGATCGACCCGCGACTGCGGGAGGCCGGATGACCGTCCTCCGTGCCCTGCTGCGCAAACCGAGCGGCGCGTTCGGGTTGCTGGTGCTGCTCGCGTTGATCGTGGTCAGCCTGGTGTCGCTGGCCTGGACGCCGTTCGATCCGGCCGCGACCGATCCGAGCCAGGCCTGGCTGCTGCCGTTTTCCGGCGGGCACCTGCTCGGCACCGACCGGCTCGGGCACGACCAGCTCAGCCAGTTGATGGCCGGAACCCGGGAATCCCTGCTCACCGCGGTCTTGGCCATGCTGATCGCGGCGGTCGTCGGTATCGCGCTCGCGCTGGCCGCGACGGTGACCCCGCGCTGGATCGGCGCGACCGTCGTGCAGTTGATCGACATCCTGATCGCGTTTCCGGTACTCCTGCTGGCGATCATCCTGGCCGCCGTCTACGGCGGTTCGACGGGGACCGCGGTGGTCGCGATCGGTATCGGGTTCGGGGTGAACGTGGCGCGGGTGGCGCGCGGCGAGATCAACGCGGTGCGCGGCACCGACTACGTGCTCGCGGCCCAGGCCTGCGGGGCAGGCACCGGCCGGATCATCCGCAAACACCTGCTGCCCAACATCGCGCCGACGCTGATCGTGCAGCTCTCGCTGACCATGGCGCTGGCCGTGCTGGCCGAGGCCGCGCTCACCTACCTCGGCTACGGCACCAGCCCGAACACGCCGTCCTGGGGCGGCATGCTCGCCGAGCAGCAGGCCTACATCGCGGTGCGCCCGCTGCTGGTGATCTGGCCGGGGTTGGCCGTCGTACTCACCGTGCTCGGGTTGAACCTGCTCGGCGACGCGCTGCGGGTGGCCACCGATCCCCGGATGCGTGATGCCGGATGAGCCTGCTGGAGATCACCGACCTGACCGTCCGATTCGGACCCAAGACCGTTGTCGACGGGGTGAGCTTCGCGCTGGGGCAGGGCGAACGGCTCGGCATGATCGGCGAGTCCGGCTCGGGCAAGTCGCTCACCGCGCTGGCCGCCATCGGGCTGCTGCCCGAGGAGGCGAGCGTGACCGGCAGCGTCAAGCTGGACGGACTCGAACTGCTCGGCCTGCCCGATCGGGCCCTGGCGAAGGTGCGCGGCGAACAGGTCGCCATGGTCTTCCAGGAGCCGCTGACCGCGTTGAACCCGTTGATGCGCATTGGAAAGCAGCTGGCCGAACCGCTGCGCCTGCACCGAGGCCTGTCCGCGAAAGCAGCGCGGGCGAAGGCCGTCGAGCTGGCCGGGAAAGTGCGGCTGCCCGATCCGGACCGGATCGTGCGCGCGTTCCCGCACCAGCTCTCCGGCGGGCAGCGGCAGCGGGTCGGCATCGCGATCGCGCTGGCCTGCCAACCGGCCGTGCTGATCGCCGACGAGCCGACCACCGCGCTGGACGTGACCGTGCAGGCGGAGATCCTGACGCTGCTGTGCGACCTCGTCGACGAGCAGGGCGCGAGCCTGCTGTTCATCACGCACGATCTCGCGGTGCTGAGCAGCGTGGTGAGCAGGCTCGTCGTGCTGGCCGACGGGAAACTGGTCGAGCAGACCGATATCGCGGCGCTCGCCAACGGCAACCACGATCCGCACACCGCCGACCTGCTGCGCGCCGCCCGCGCCGCCGCCTTCCCGGCCATGGGAGGTCCCGATGCTGGTCGTTGAGGGCCTGAACCGGTCATTTGCCCGCCCGCGCCGCGTTCGCGCCGTGCGGGACGCGAGCTTCATGCTGGCCGAAGGCGGGCGGCTGGGCATCGTCGGCGAGTCCGGGTCGGGCAAGTCGACGTTGTTGCGGCTGCTGCTGGCGCTGGACAAGCCCGATTCGGGCACGGTGCGCTTCCGCGATCGCGAGGTCCGTGCCGGGAAAGCATCGGCGCTGCACTGGTTGCGGCGCGAGGTGCAGGTGGTGTTCCAGGACCCGCGCGGTTCGCTCGATCCACGTTCGACGGTCCGCGACATCATCGCCGAACCGCTGGAATGCCTTGCCGTCGCCGAAGATCACCGGGCGCGGATCGCGGAGGTGCTGGCCGAGGTCGGGCTGGAACCGGACGCGGCAACGCGCTACCCGCACCAGTTCTCCGGCGGCCAGCGGCAGCGGATCGCGATCGCCCGCGCGCTCGCGCCGCGCCCGGCCGTGCTGGTCGGCGATGAGCCGTTCTCCGCGCTGGACGCGTCGGTGCGGGAGAAGATCATCGAGCTGGTCGCCGATCTGACCGCGCGGCTGAACCTGTCGCTGATCCTGGTCTCGCACGACATCGGTGTCGTGCACCAGCTCTGCGATCAGCTGCTGGTGTTGCGCGACGGGGAGATCGTGGAACAGGGGCCCAGCGCGCGGCTGCTGCGCGCGCCGGGCCACCCGTACACCAGGGCGCTACTCGGCGCGGTGCCGAGACTGCCCGACGAGATCGCCTGATCAGCTGTGCTTGACCGTGAGCGAGTAGAACTGCACCAGTGCGCCGACCGTCGAGCTGCTGCCGCTGCTCTGGTCGTAGTCGCCTGCCTTGAAGTACTGCTGGTAACCGTTCCACGAGGACGGAATCGCGAAGCTGTGCTTGCTGCCGTTGATGGTCACGCTGATCGTGTTGCCGCCGGTGATCTGGATGACGTAGCTGAACTGCTGTCCCAGCGGGACGCCGCCCACGGTGTGCGCGGTCTGCCCGCCGGAGGGCCCGTTCTCGATGCCGATCGCGATCTGGCCGTTGCTGTGGTAGTACAGCTCGGCCAGCGGCTTGGTCGTGCGCGGATCGATGGCATGGACCTGGCCGACACACACGTGGTCGGGCACCTTGGTGACCTTGACCGACGCACTGAGCGTGTGAGTGCCGGGCAGTGACCACGCGGCCGACGAGCCGTTGGAGTTCATCTCGCGCAGTTCCGAGCGGGAGTAGTTGGAGTTGGGTGTGGTGACGCCGTTCTCCGGGTCCCAGAACTCCATCGAGCCGTCGGATTTGTTGGTGTAGAAGTAGCTGTCCTGGTAGCCGTTGGCTCCTTCGAGCCGGGACGGCGTGATGGTGGTCGGCGAACCCGGCGAGCCGGTCGGCTCCTGTAGTTCCCAGACCGAGAGGTTGAAGTTTCCGCCGGGTGCGACACCGGGATCGAGTGCTGCTGCCGCGCCTGCCGTGCTCACGGGGCCGAGCAGGGCGAGCGCGAGAGCGCCGAGACCGATGCCTAACGCCTGGCCGCGGATCGTGTGATGGTGCGCCATTGCACATCTCCTTAGCTGTCAACGGTGGCAGCCTGCCATTCATGTATGTGAATACAGGTCACATACGCGGCATGTGCCGAAAGTTACTGGCGTGCGGTACCCACGTCAACGCCGGGAGGCCGGAAGATGACCGGCGAGATATTAAGTATTAACAAAACGGGGACTCGGGGCATCGCTCCGCCGCTGGTCAGGGCCTGATCCTCGGCGCTTGTCAGTGTCGCCCCGTACCGTCGGCGCCATGGCTGCACCGATCATTCTGGTTCCTGGTTTCTGGCTCGGCGCGTGGGCCTGGGACGACGTCGCCGAGCGGCTGCGCGCGCAGGGCCACGACGTCACCGCGCTCACCCTGCCCGGACTGGAATCGCCCGACGTCGACCGCTCCGCGATCACCCTGGCCGAGCACGTCGACAAGATCTGCACCGCGCTCAGCGCGGCCGCCGCGCCCGCCGTGCTGGCCGTGCACAGTGGCGCGAGCGTGCCCGGCTACGGCGCTAGCGACCGGCTGCCCGAGCGGATCGCCGCCATGGTCTACGTGGACACCACGCCGGGCTCCGGCGCGATCCGCCCGGACTTCCAGGGCGCCGAGTGGCCGCTGCCGGAATGGACCGACCTCGACGAGAACATGGATGGCATCAGCGAGGAACAACTCGCCGAGATGCGCGCCCGCGCGATCCCCGAACCCGCCGCCGCGCTGCGCGAGGCCCCGAGCCTGGCCAACCCGGCCCGGCTGGCCGTGCCGAGCACGGTCATCTGCACCGCGTTCCCGGCCGAGCAGGTCAAGGCGGCCGCGCGGGAGGGCCTGCCGTGGATGGACGAACTCACCAAGCTGCACGACGTGCGCTACGTCGACCTGCCGACCAGCCACTGGCCGATGTTCTCGCGGCCACGGGAACTCGCCGAGGTGATCGGGAAGATCGCGAGCGAACTACCATGACGCGGTGACCGTTATTCCCGAAAGCCACGCAGATCTGTTGGATCGTCCGTTGATCGCGCACCTCGGCACGACCCGGCCGGACAACTCGCCGCAGGTCAACCCGATGTGGTTCGGCTGGGACGGTGAGCTGATCCGGTTCACCAACACCACGATCCGGCAGAAGTTCCGCAACGTGGAGACCAACCCGAACGTGTCGATCTCGATCGTCGACCCGGACCAGCCCTACCGCTACCTGGAGGTGCGGGGCAAGGTCGTGCGCATCGAGCCGGACCCGGAAGGCAAGTTCTTCCTGGAACTGGCGCACCGCTACGGCATGGACATCACCGAGCCGCCCAAGGACGCGCCGCACCGCGTGGTCCTGGTGGTCGAGCCGACCGGCAGCAGCAAGCAGTAACGCTGGATTCAGCCGACCGTGTAGAGGTAGGGCAAAGCCGCGATCGTCTCCGGTGACTTCGGCACGCTGGTGTCACTCACGACATTCAACGTTCCGCTGGCCACGGTCCCGGCTTTGCCGGTCGGCACCAGGCTCGCGGTGAGCAGGCCGGACACGCCGGGCGGCAGGTAGACGCCGGTCGCGACCGCGCCGCCGGTGATGTCCTTCCCGGTCGGCACCAGCGTGAACGTGCGGCCGACGCCGGTCGTGTTGGTCACCCGCACGTCGATCGGCGTGCTCTTGCCGATCTTCGTCGTGCTCGACGTCGGTAGCGTGCCGTAGGTGTCCACCTTGGCCTGGTCGTAGCCGAGCGTCCCGGACACGGTCTGGGTGAACTCCTTGCCGCTGACCGTCAGGTCGAGCTGCACGTCCACCTCCCACCGGCCGGCCACCGGGTTGGGCACGCTCAGGTAGGCGTTGCCCGCCGCGTCGTTCGCGCCGATCCCCTGACCGGTCACCGAGGGCGTCGCGTCCTGAACGGCGACGTTGCCGCTCGGGTCGACCAGGTAGTAGGTGTAGGTGTTGTTCTTGCTGGTGTCGGCGGTGTGGAACGCGACGTCCAGATCCTTCTTACCCGCGGGCACGTCCACGTCGTAGGTGCTCAACTGCCCGAGGTCGCGACCGACCGTGCCGGTGATCGTCGTGGTGAACGAGCCACCCGCCGACGGGATCAGCGAGCGCCGCGACACCGGCAGCGACAGGTGCGCACCGGTACTGCCGGTGAACTGCACCGACTCGGGGTGGTCACCGGGCGCGACCGGGAAGGCCACGGTCAGCGGCACGGTCGCGCTGGCGTGGGCCGGGATGGTGACCGGTGCGGTACTGGCGCCGAGGATGTCGTGCTGGCCGGTGACGTGGAAGGACATGCTGCCCCGGTAGCTGCCCGGCGCCGAGGGCGGCGCCTGGAGCGGTACGTCGTTGGCGTTCCAGAAGAACTTCGCGGTCCAGTTGCCCGGCATCGGCCGCTGGATCTCCACGTGCTGCAGGTTGGGCGACGGGCCCGCCCCGGCGAAGTCCGCGTTGAAGGAGTAGGAGATCTGCGCCAGCCTGCCCTTCGGGTCGAACAGGGTCACGCCGACATCGGTGGCGTTGTCCGGGTCCGGGATGATCAGGTCCGCGTTGAACTGGGCCAGTCCGCCCGGCACCGCGAAGCTGATCGGCGCGGCGGCGGGATTGCCCTGCAACGGGATCGGCGTGCCCGGTGCCGGCGCGGTGA
>DATFHN010000065.1:0-25258 GCA_035248365.1 Pseudonocardiaceae bacterium
CCCCGCCCTCGCAACAGCAGCAGAGCCCGCCACCGCGTCAGGTTCCGCCCCCACCGGGCCCGCCACCGCGCCAGCAGGCCGCGCCACCGCCCCGGCCCGGACCGACACCCGGCCGGGTGCCTTACGACCCGAACACCCGGCACCTCGATCACGAGGCCGCCGACCAGGCGGGCGGGCCGACACCGCCGACACTGCCCAAGAAGCTGACCGTGACCCGCGTCGCGGCCTGGCGCAGCAGGCAGCTCACCCAGCAGGGCGTTGCCATGTTCCAGCGGGCCGTGCACGCGGACGGCGCGCGCGAGTCCGGCATGGCCGCGTTGAACTACGCGGTCATGATCAACTACGCCTCGTCCGCGACCATGGCGGTCGGCCTGGCCAACACGCTGTTCTTCTCGGCCGCGACCGCGGAGAGCAAGACCAAGGTCGCGCTGTACCTGCTGATCACGGTAGCCCCGTTCGCGCTGATCGCGCCGGTGATCGGTCCGCTGCTGGACCGCATCCAGTGCGGCAGGCGGATCGCGCTGGCGATCTCCTGCGTCGGCCAGGGCTTCCTGTCGGTAGTGATGGCGCTGCACTTCAACGACTGGATGCTCTACCCGGCCGCGCTCGGCACGCTGGTGCTGTCCAAGTCCTTCGACGTGCTCAAGGGGGCGGTCGCGCCCCGGGTGCTGCCCTCGGGCATCACGCTGTCCAAGTCCAACGCCCGGCTGACCGTGTTCGGTCTGGCCGCGGGCGCGGTGTTCGGCGCGTTCGGCACCGGGTTCCTCAACCTGTTCGGCTCGCCCGGCGCGCTGTGGTTCACCGCCGTGCTGTGCCTGGCCGACGCCGTGCTCTGCCTGCGTATCCCGGCCTGGGTCGAGGTGACCGAGGGCGAGGTGCCGACCAGCCTGAGTTCGGGGCCGCGCAAGGCCAAACGGCAGCCGCTGGGCCGGCAGGTCGTGGTGGCGTTGTGGGGCAACGGCACGATCCGGCTGCTCACCGGGTTCCTGATGCTGTTCCCGGCCTTCGTGATCAAGTCGTTGACCGTGCACTCGCCGACCAAGCAACTGCTGCTGCTCGGGCTGATCGGCCTCGCGGCCGGGCTCGGCGGGTTCGTCGGCAACGGCATCGGTGCCCGGCTGCACTTCGGCAAGCCCGACCAGGTGATCCTCGGCTGTCTGGGCGCCGCGCTGGCCGGCACGGTCCTGGCCGCCGTCCTGCCCGGCATCGGCAGCGCGGCCATTGCCGCGTTGTGCGCCTCGGTGGCCAGCGCGCTGGCCAAGATCAGTCTGGACGCGACCATCCAGAAGGACCTGCCCGAACAGTCGCGGGCCTCCGCGTTCGGCCGGTCCGAGACGATCCTGCAGCTGTCCTGGGTCTTCGGTGGCGCGATCGGTGTGTTGTTGCCCACGACGTTCTGGCTCGGCTTCACCGTGATCGGCGTTCTGATGGCCGCGGGCGGGGCGCAGACCTTCGTCACCAGGCGCGGCGGAACGCTGTTGCCGAGCCTCCCGCTGCGGCGCGGAAACCCGGTCCCAGCTGCGGCTTTCGCCAGTGAGGCGCCCTACGAGCGCCCCGCCGACCGCCACTCGGCCGGCCCCGCCGGAACCAGGGCGCTGCCCACCGAACAGATCGACGGACCGGGCTGAGCAGACCTCCCACCAGGACCGTAGGGTTTCCCGACGTGCGCAGTAACGTTGTTCGCTCACTGGCCCTGCCGCTGCTGGCCGCCATCGGCCTGACCGTCGCGGGCTGCTCGACCCCGCCGCCCGCGTTCACGGTCTTCGTCGGCAACGGCAGCGTGCAGGTGCCGCCGACGCAGTACTGCGACATCACCGGCCTGCGCAACTGCCAGGCCAACGGTGCCGCGGCGACCGTGGTGTCGGTGCGGGACGGCCAGATCGTGCAGGTGTCCGCGCCGGAGTCGGTGGCGACGACGCCGTGGCAGATCGCGGCCGAGTACAAGAACGTGGCCAACGGCGACAGCTACGTGGCCTGCAGCCCGCTGTTCCCGGCCGACCAGCAGTACGCGTACACGGTCCGGCCGCCCTCCGGCGACCAGCTCGTCGTCGTGGAGATCTACCAGTCCTCGACCAGCCTGGTGCCGCTCAACAACGGTGGTTTCGCCGCGCTGGCCAGGGGAACGTGGGTGTTGACCAACAACGCCAACGGGTCGCCGACCTATCCGAAGGCCGGCGACAACCTCTGCGAGGACCAGGGCAGCTGATCAGCCCGGGTCGAGCTCCCGCGCGACACCCCGGACGACCTCGGCGACCAGCTTGATGGTCTTGCGCTCCGGGTAGCGGCCGCGCCGCAGATCCGGCTGGACCTTGCTCTCCAGCAGCTTGATCATGTCGTCGACGAGGCCGTGCAGTTCCTCGGCCGGACGGCGGCGCGCCTCGGCGACCGAGGGCGGCGGGTCGAGCAGCTTCACCGAAAGGGCCTGCGGCCCCCGGCGTCCCTCGGCCATGCCGAACTCGATCCGTTGACCGGCTTTCAACCCCGAAATCCCGGGCGGCAGCGCGGATGCGCGCACGTAGACGTCTTCGCCACCGTCCTGGGTGACGAAGCCGAAGCCCTTTTCCGAGTCGTACCACTTGACCTTGCCGGTCGGCACCGCGCTCACCGTTCTCTCTTGATGCGTCTTCTGCCGTGTCACCAACCGGTTGCGGCCCGTCACACGACGAACGCGCCCCGGGCGTACCCAGGACGCGTACCCATCAGGGTAGCGACAACTGCCGACGAAAAGCACGTCCGTTACCCGAGCGGCCCAGGCTGGAGCTGTCCGGCATCACGTTCGCCGCAGCCGAAAGCGGCTCGTCAGCGGGTTATCCTGACCGGGTGGAAACTCCGGCCAATCGGTTGAAGCTGGTGCCGATCGCGGTGGCGATCTTCGGCATCGGCCTGGTCGCGCTCGCCGCGATCTTCGTGCTGTTCCTGACCGGGCGGCACGATCTGCCGGTGTGGCTCAACGCATCGGCCGGCATCGGCGTGCCGCTGGGCATGGGGCTCGCGTTGATCGGCCTGGTCCGCGAGGCCCGCCGGGACGCCAAGCGCCGCTAGGCCGGCGCGTTGCGCTGGCGCTCGCGGAAGGTCGCGGCCTTGACCCGGTTCTGGCAGGCGGTCGAGCAGAACCGGCGGGCGCCGTTGCGCGAGGTGTCCACGTAGGCGCGATCGCAGGCGGGCGCCGAGCACAGGCCGAGCCGCTCGGCCATGGGGCTGCCGAGCACCATCGCCAGCGCGGTCGCCATCGAGCCGGCCCAGCCCTGCGACCAGGACGCGTCGCGGGAGTGGAAGTGCAGGTGCCAGGGCTCGCCGTCGTGCCGGGAGAGCATGGGTGTGGCCTTGGTTTCCACCAGGATCTTGTTCACCAGTTCGCAGGCGCCGTCCAGATCCTCCATGTCCAGCAATCCGAACACGGTGTACAGCTCGGCGAGGTAGCCGGCGAGTTCGGTGATCTCGGCCTCGGCCACGTCCCGCCTGACCCGCCGCGAGCCCGCGTTCAACGCGTCGAGCACGGCCTCGCGCCGGGCCTCGCCGATCGGCGGCTGGTACGGCCGGCCGCGTGAGGCGCCCGGTGCGATCGCGTTGACCGCCTCGACGGTCGCGAGCACGACCCCACTCGTGTGACTGTCGAATTCCACTTGACCAGTCACCCTCCTCCGGCTAGGTTCATCACTGTCATTAAGCATATCGCCAGTGATGGAGTAGTGATGACGACCACCCTTGATACTCAGTTCGCCCGGTCCTGGGTCAGCCGCTGGGACGCCCAGCAGGAGCGCTACATCGCCGACCGCGAGGAGCGGTTCGCGGTGATCGGCGACGTCGTCGCTGAGGCCCTCCGCTCGTCAAAACCAGTAGTCGGAGCCACGGTTCTCGATCTTGGCTGCGGACCTGGCTCGCTGTCGGCGAGACTGGCCGACCGGATACCCGGCCTGCGCGTGATCGGCGTCGATGCCGACCCGCTGCTGCTCGCGCTGGGCCGAGCCCGCTACGGCTACCGGGTCGAGTTCATCGACGCCGACCTCACCGCGGCCGAACTGCCCGAGCAGGTGCCCTCGGTGATCGACGCCGCGGTCTCCACCACCGCGCTGCACTGGCTGGACCCGGAACCGCTGGCCGCGCTCTACCGCAACCTGGCCGCACGCATCCGCCCCGGCGGCGTGTTCGTCGACGGCGACCACATGCCCGCCAACGACCCGGCCCTGCGCGACCTCGGCCGCCTGGTCCGCGAATCACGCGCCGAACGCGCGGGCGTCATCGACAACGAGGAATGGAGCCAGTGGTGGACGGCCGCCCAGGCCGAACCGGAGTTGGCCGACCTGATCACCCAGCGCTCCGCGCGCGCCATCGCGCACCACGGCAGCAACTCGCTCAGCCCCGCCGAACACGCGGAACTGTTGCTGGCCGCCGGTTTCTCCTCGGCCGGTCCGGTCTGGCAGTCCGGTGACGACACCGTACTCGTGGCGATCCGCTAGTCCTTGGTCATCGCCAGCAGCCGATAGACCGGATCGCCCCGGGGCCGGTCCTGATCGGACAGTGCGGCGACGCGCTCGGTCAGTCCGGCGACGAGTTCCGCGCCGCCGCGCTTCACCCAGCCGTAACTGGGGTCTCGCAACTGCTTCTGGAAATCCTTGGGTGAACGCGCTTGGCCGAGCCCGGCGAACGTGGCCGCACCGGTCACCCGCAAACCGTGTGACGCGCCGAGTCCGGCGATCCGGTCACGATCGTCCGGGTTCGGGTGGAACAGCCGGACTCGGTGCGGCCACAGGATTTCCTCGATATCCGCTTCGCCACGGTACTGGCCGTCGTTCTTGTCGACGGTTGTCACCAGCGTGCCACCCGGCCGCAATACCCGGGCCGCCTCGCCGATCGCCGCCGCCGACACGGCGCGCGGGAGGAGGTGCAGCAGCCAGATCATGGTCACCGCGTCGACCGACGCGTCCGCGAACGGCAGCGCGGTCGCGTCGCCCACCGCGACCCGGCCAGGCAGCCGGGACCCGGCCAGCACGGCCATCCCGGGCGCGCGGTCCAGCACGATCGGCGCGTAACCGCGCTCGGCCAGCGCCGACGCGACGATCCCGGTGCCACCGGCGACGTCGACGAGCACGCCGGGCGGCAGCAACGACTGGATCGCAGCGGCGGCCGCGTTGGCGCGCGGGGCGCCGCCGCGGGTGGCGTCGTAGGCGGCGGCTTCGCGGGAGTAGTCGAGCATCAGGTCCTAACTGGACAGACCGAGCAGGTCGGCGGCGCGTTCGCGCATCTCGACCTTGCGGATCTTGCCGGTGACCGTCATCGGGAACTCCTCGACGATGTGCACGTAGCGCGGGATCTTGTAGTGCGCCAGCTTGTTCGCGCAGAACTCGCGCAGCGACTCGGCGGTGATCTCGGCGGCGCCCGGGCGCAACCGGATCCAGGCCATCAGCTCCTCGCCGTACTTCTCGTCCGGCACGCCGATCACCTGAGCGTCCAGGATGTCCGGGTGGGTGTAGAGGAACTCCTCGATCTCACGCGGGTAGATGTTCTCGCCGCCGCGGATCACCATGTCCTTGATCCGCCCGGTGATGCTCACGTACCCGTCCTCGTCCATCACGGCCAGATCGCCGGTGTGCATCCAGCGCGCCGCGTCGATGGCTTCGGCGGTCTTGTCGGCCTGCTCCCAGTAGCCGAGCATCACCGAATAGCCGCGCGTGCAGAACTCACCGGGTTCACCCTTGGGCACGGTGAGGCCGGTTTCCGGGTCGACGATCTTCACCTCCAGGTGCGGGCCGACCCGGCCGACCGTGCCGACCCGGCGTTCCAGCGAGTCGTCGCTGCGGGTCTGGGTCGACACCGGGGAGGTCTCGGTCATGCCGTAGGCGATGGACACTTCGGCCATGCCCATCTTGTCGATCACCTGCTTCATCACCTCGACCGGGCACGGCGAGCCGGCCATGATCCCGGTGCGCAGGCTGGACAGGTCGAACGTGGCGAAGTCCGGATCGTTGAGTTCGGCGATGAACATGGTCGGCACGCCGTAGAGGGAGGTGGCGCGGGTCGCGGCCACCGCGCGCAGTGTGGTCTTCGGTTCGAACGCGGGCGCCGGGATGACCATGCACGAGCCGTGGCTGGTCGCGGCCAGGTTGCCCATCACCATGCCGAAGCAGTGGTAGAAGGGCACCGGGATGCAGACCTTGTCCTGCTCGGTGTAGTGGCACAGCTCGCCGACGAAGTAGCCGTTGTTCAGGATGTTGTGGTGGGAAAGCGTTGCGCCCTTGGGGAAGCCGGTGGTGCCCGAGGTGTACTGGATGTTGATCGGGTCGTCCGAGGACAGGGTTTCCTCGATCGCGGCGAGTTCGGCCACGTCCTGTTCCCGGCCGAGCGCCAGCAGGTCCGTCCATTCCGGACCGTCGAGCAGGATCACGTCGGTCAGCGCGGCGCAACGCGGCCGGACCTCCTCGATCATCGCGGCGTAGTCCGAGGTCTTGTGTTTGGACACCGCGACCAGCAGGCGCACGCCGGACTGGTTGAGCACGTACTCCAGTTCGTGGGCGCGGTAGGCCGGGTTGATGTTGACCAGGATCGCGCCGATCTTGGCGGTCGCGTATTGGGTGAGTGTCCATTCGGCACAGTTGGGCGCCCAGATGCCGACCCGGTCACCTTTGCCGATACCGCGCCGCAGCAGGCCGAGCGCGGTCGCGTTCACGTCGAGCGAGAGTTCGGTGTAAGTCCAGGCGCGGCCGGTGCTGAACTCGATCAGCGCTTCCCGCTCACCGAAACGAGACACGGTGCGATCGAAGTCGGCGCCGATGGTGTCGCCGAGCAGCGGTACTTCCGAAGTGCCCGATGCGTACGAAGTTGACGACATGACACGCCTCCTGCCGATCGGCCGCGGATCAATCCGGTTCGGTCCAGGGTAGCGGCACGACCAGGCACGGACCGCCCACGAACAGGCCACCATCCACGCCGAGCACCTTGCCATCGGCGTACAAATAGGGCCCTTCGACCTCATCGGGCTGGATGCCGAGCTGGTCGGCGATGACGCTGTGGCCGTGCACGATCTGCTCGCCGCCGAGGCTGCCGAGCATCTGGTCAGCGACCTCGGGCCCGTGCGGGCCGCGGAAGGCGTAGCGGGTGGTCATCCGGCGCCAGCACTCCCACCAGTCGCTGATGTCGTGCCCGGCCAGCACCTCGGCCACACCCGCGTTGATCGACTCGATCGACTCGCCCCAACTGAAGTACTCGACCGTGTCCGAGTGCATCAACAGGTGGGTGCCGGCCAGCGCGAGCACCGGCCGGGTGATCAGCCACTGCACCTGCTCGTCGGTCAGGGCCTCCTGGTCGGCCTCTTGCCCGCCGTTGAGCCGCCAGCTGCGCTCGAAACTGCGCGGGCCGAACTCGGAGGGCACTTCCTTGTCCCCGAAACGGTGCATGCCCAGGGCCAGGATCTCGTGGTTGCCGAGCAGGCAGTGCACCTCGCCGCCCTGTTCGGGGGCCTGTTCGGTCAGCCGCATGACGAGTTCGAGCACGCCGGAGCCGTCCGGGCCCCGGTCGAAGAAGTCGCCGAGGAACCACAGGCGCGCGTTTCCCCCGCACCAGGCTTCCCCGTCAAGCAGGCCGGTGTCGGTCAGCGCCTCGATCAGCTCGTCGCGATGCCCGTGTACGTCCCCGATGACGTAGGTGGTGCCTTCCGCCCCCGCGCGGTCACCCTCCTCATCCACACCAAAACCATAGGCGCCATGCCGGCATGATCGCCGCGCACCCCGACCGGTTAAATATTGACAGCTACTACTTTTTGACGGAAGCTTTCATTAGTTGCCGATCTGAGGGGGTCAACGATGACGAAACCACTGGATTTCCCGCTGGCGCGGCGGTGCCCGCTGGATCCGCCCGACGAGTACGCCCGGCTGCGCGCCGAGGAACCGATCACCAAGGCCAAGCTGGCCACCGGCCAGGAGGTCTGGCTGGTCACCCAGCATGCGCTGGTCCGCGCGCTGTTCGCCGATCCGAGGGTCAGTTCCGACCGCAGCGACGAGCGCTTCCCGCTGCGCGCGCCGGTGCAGCGCGAGCTGCGCAAGGGCCTTGCCGACGTCAGCAAGGCCCTGATCGGCCTTGACCTGCCCGAGCACAGCGCCCCCCGGCGCATGGTGGTCAACGAGTTCACCGTGCGGCGGATCAACGAGCTGCGCCCGCGCATCCAGGAGATTGTGGACGAGCGGATCGACGCGATGATGGCCAAGGGAAACGAGGGCGACCTGTTCACCGAGCTGGCCGCGCCGGTACCCGCCATGGTGATCAGCGAACTGCTGGGGGTCCCGGCCGAGACGCGCTCGTTCTTCCAGGCCCAGACCCAGATCCTGCTGCGCGCCGGCAGCACCAAGGAAGAGCAGGTCGCGGCCAGCGAGGCGCTCAACACGTTCATGGACGACCTGGTCACCGGCAAGGAGCAGGACCCGGGCGACGACCTGCTCGGCCGGTTGATCGTGCGCAACCGGGAGACCGGCGTGTTCACCCACGAACGGCTGGTCGGCATGGCCATGCTGCTGCTGGTGGCCGGGCACGAGACCACCTCGAACATGATCGCGCTGGGCACCATCGCGCTGCTGCGCGAGCCGGGCGCGTTCGCCGCGCTGGAGAACGACCCGGACCTGGTGGTCAAGACCATCGAGGAGATGCTGCGCTACCAGCCGATCATCGACGGTGTGCCGCGCTTCGCCAAGGAGGACATCGAGATCGGCGGCGTCACCATCAAGGCGAACGAGGGCATCATGCTCTCGCTCGGCGCGGCCAACCGGGACGCCGCCAACTTCGCCGACCCGGAGGAGTTCGACGTCAACCGCGGCGACCGGCACCACGTGTCCTTCGGCTACGGCATCCACCAGTGTCTCGGCCAGAACCTGGCCAGGGTGGAGCTGGAGACCACCTTCCGCACTCTGCTGCGCCGCATGCCGAACCTGCGGCTCACCAAGGACATCGCCGATCTCGACTACAAGGACACCGTCGCGATCAACGGCGTCTACGCGCTACCGGTCGCCTGGTGAGGTGAACGGGTCGGCGACCCGGCCGATCAGGTCGGCGACCGAGTCGACGACCATCGAGGGCCGGTACGGGAAGCGTTCCGCCGTGCCGGCATCGGAAATCCCGGACAGCACCAGGATGGTCTGCAATCCGGCCTCGAGACCGGACCGCACGTCGGTGTCCATCCGGTCGCCGATCATCAGCGTGTTCTCCGAGTGCGTGCCCAGCGCGCGCAGCGCGGAGCGCATCATCAACGGGTTGGGTTTGCCCACGTAGTACGGCTCCCGGCCGGTCGCCCGCTCGATCAGCGCGGCGACCGCGCCGGTGGCGGGCAGCAGGCCCTCGCGGCTGGGCCCGGACTCGTCCGGGTTGGTCGCGATGAACCGGGCACCGCCATCGACAAGGCGGATCGCCTTGGTGATCGACTCGAAGCTGTAGGTGCGGGTCTCGCCGAGCACCACGTAGTCCGGCTCGCTCTCGGTCAGCACGTAGCCGACGTTGTGCAGGGCCGTGGTCAGCCCGGCTTCGCCGACCACGTAGGCCGACCCGCCCGGCCGCTGCGAGTCCAGGAACTTCGCCGTGGCCAGCGCCGAGGTCCAGATCGACGACTCCGGAATGTCCAGTCCGGTGCGCAGCAGCCGGGCGCGCAGGTCGCGCGCGGTGTAGATCGAGTTGTTGGTGAGCACCAGGAACGGAATTCGCTCCTCGACCAGCTCGGCGAGGAACTTGTCGACCCCGGGGATCAGGTGCTCCTCGTGCACGAGGACCCCGTCCATGTCCATCAGGTAGTTCCAGCGCTTCGGCTCGCTCATGTCTCTATGATCCCCGGCCACACCGTGAGCGCATCCGGTGGGATGAGGACACCGGCCCGGTCCCCGACGACGATCCCGTGGCCGTTGGCCGTCGTCGCGGCGAGTTCACCGCCGCCCGCCAGCGCCAAGGTCAGCTCGGTGACCGGCCCCAGCGCCACCACGTCCAGCACGGTCGCCGGATGCCCCTCGTTCGCGTGCACCCGCACGTCCTCGGGCCGCACGCACCAGCTCACCGGGGTGCCGGGCCGGGCAGGCGGGTCGGCCAGCGGGATGTGCAGTTCGCCCGCGCGCAACCCGGTGCCGGTGAGCGTGCCGGTGCCCAGGTTGCGGATGCCGAGCAGCCGCGCCGCGTGCGAGTTCGCCGGATGGGCCAGCACCGCGTGGGTCGGCCCGGCCTGCAAAACCCGTCCGTCGGCGAGCAACATGACCTCGTCGGCCAGCAGGGCGGCCTCCTCAGGGTCGTGCGTGACCAGCACGGTGGTCAGCGCGGTCTCCCGCTGCATGGTGCGCAGCACCCGGCGCAGTTCGTCGCGCACCGGCGTGTCCAGGCCGGTGAACGGCTCGTCGAGCAGCAGCATCGCCGGTTGCCGGACCAGCGCCCGCGCCATCGCGACCCGGCGGCCCTGGCCGCCGGAGAGCTGGTTCGGGTACCGGTCGGCCAGGCCGTCCAGTTTCAGCCGGGACAGCCAGTACGCGCCCAATGCCGGGTCCGCGCCGATGCCGAAGGTGATCTGCTCCCACACCCGCAGGTGCGGCAGCAACGTCGAATCCTGTGGCAGGTAACCGATGCCGCGATGTTCGGCGGGCAGCCCGCTGACCTCGACCCCGTCCAGCCGCACCGAACCCGCTTCCGGCACCAGCAACCCGGCCAGCATGCGCAGCGTCGCCGACTTGCCCGCACCGGATGCCCCGAGCAGGGCCAGATGCCGCCCGGCCCCGTGATGTTCAACGTCCACAGTGAACTCACCGAGCTTCGCGGTCAGCTCGAAGTCAAGGCGGGGACTGGTCGCGGCGGTGGGCGGGCGCGGCGGCGGCAACGTGATCGCGGCCCGGCGATGCGGGCGCCTGGCCGGCCAGCGATCGGCGAGCAGCAACACGATCATGGCCGCGCCGAGGGTCACCGCGACCGGGATCGTGGTCGCGTCCAGCCCGCTGCTGCTGAACTGGACATAGGTGAACACCGGCAGCGAATACGGGTGATAGGCCAGCACGACCGTCGCGCCGAACTCGCCGAACGCGCGCAGCCAGGCCAGCAACATCCCGGCCCGCACGCCGCGACCCGCGCTGGGCAGCGCCACCCGCAGCGCGCGCGAACCCGCGCCATGACCAAGGGTCGCCGCGACGTCTTCCAGCGCCGGATCGACCGCGGCGAACGCGGCCCGCGCGGAGACCACCAGGAACGGCGCGGCCACGAAGATCTGGGCCAGCACGATGCCGGTCAGGTTGTCGGTCAGGTTGCCACCGAACAACTTCCCCAGCGGCCCGTACGGTCCGACCAGGAAGATCAGCAGAATGCCGCTCATCAGCGGCGGCAGCGCCAGCGGCAACTGCACCAGCACGCCGAACACGGCGGCCGTCCTGCTGCGCGAGTGCGCGAGCAGATAGCCGAGCGGCACCCCGAAAACGGTCACCACGACCGTGGCGATGCTGGCCGTCGCCACCGAGACCCACAGCGCGTCGCCCACGCCGGGCGCGGCCATGTCCGAAGGATTGGTGCCGGGGATGCGCAGCACGAACGCGACCAGCGGCACGAGCAGGTAGAGCAGCAGCAGCGCGGCCAGCCAGGGCAGCGGCGTGCGGAACGGGCCCGGCCGGGCCCGCCCGCCACCGGTCTTACTTGCCAAGAACACCCTGCAACCCGCTGGGCACCTTGGTACCGGTCACCTTCACTGGCTGCACCGACAGGCCGTGCTTCTTGAGTAGCGCGACGCCGTCACTGCCGAGCAGGTAATCGACGAAGCTGACCGCGGCCGCCTGGTTCGGCGCGTTGTTCAGCACGGTCACCGTGTAGGTCGCCTTCAGCGCGACGCTGCCCAGCGTCACGGTCGGGATCTTCGCGTCGGCCGCCTCGCTGGAGTAGAAGAAGCCCGCGTCCAGCTGCCCCGCCTGCAACCGGCCGACCAGCTGCTCCTCCGGGAACACCTGCGCGGCGCCGGCGGGCAGGTTCTCCTGCTGCAAGGCCTGCGCGCCCAGCTTCCCCTTGGGGTCGAGCTTCGGGTCGGTGCTGCCGAACAGGAACCCCGGCTCGGTGATCACCTGCTGCCACGGCTTGGTCTTGAGGTCGTTGGCGAAGCGGCTGTTCGGGTTGTAGCCGATCACCAGGGGCGCGGTCGCGAACGTCGCGTACCAGTCCTCCCAGTCGCCGTTGGCCGCGCCCATCAGGCCCTTGTTCGCGTCCGTGCTCGCGCTGATGAACACGTCGGCCGGCTTGACCTTGCCCTTGATGTCGCTGACCAGTTCGGTCGACCCGGCCGGCGTGCCGTCGAACCGCACGCCGCTGGAGCTGGTGTAGGCGGAGCCGAGATCCTTCTCCATCAGGTTCTCCAGCGACGCCGCGTAGAGCACCTGCACCTTGCCGGACGGCTTGGGTGGCGCCGACGACGTGCTACCGGAGGAACCGGTCGATGATCCCCCGCAGCCGGCAAGTAAGGCCGCGCCCGCGACCAGCACCACGGCAAGCTTCTTCACGATCGCCCTCCTGGCGTTTCGATGACGACGTGGGTGGACTTGACGACCGCGACCGCGAGCACGCCTGGCTCAAGGCCGAGTTCGCGCACCGCCTCCGCGCTCATCAGCGAAACCACCCGGTGCGGGCCGCACTGCATCTCGACCTGGGCCATGACCTTGTCCGCGGTCACCTCGGTGACCAGGCCCACGAACTGATTGCGCGCGGAACGCCCGACCCCGGTCGGATCGGCGACGTCGGTGGCTTGTTTCTTGGCGAACGCGGCCAGCTCGGCACCCTCGACGACCTTGCGGCCTGCCGAGTCGGTACCGGCGGTGATCAGGCCTGCGTCGACCCACCGGCGGACGGTGTCATCGCTGACGCCGAGCAGGCGAGCGGCCTCGGAAAGTCGAAATTGCGGCACGCGCCGAACGATATCCCCGCGAACGCGGATAAGTCACCGCTCGGGTGGGTTACCGTTTGATGAGGATCAGTTCCGGGCGGCCAGGCGGTGTGCTTCGGACTGGAGAACGCTGATCATCTCGGTGATGTAGCGCTCGATCGCCTTCAGCTCGTCCGGGGTGTAGTTGGCCAGCGCGCGGTCCAGGGCGTGCCAGAGGCCGTCGAAGGAGTCGCTGTAGGCGGTGAGGTTGGTCTTGGAGACCTCGACCAGCACCTTGCGGCGGTCGTGCGGGTCGCGCACGCGGCGCACGTAGCCCGCGCGCTCAAGGCGGTCGATCACGCCGGTCACCGCGCCGGTCGACAAACCGGACTGTTCGGCGATCTGCCCCGCGGTCAGCGGGTGTTCGGCGCGCAGGGCGAGGTCGAGGCACTTGTGGTCGGTCGGGGAGAGCCCGACCTGCTCGGCGACCTGCGCGTGGAACAGCACGGTCGCGCCGCTGAGTTCGCGGGACAGGGCAGCCAGACGCTCCTTGACGTCCTGCGGGACCGATCCTTCGGCCGATGACTCCGTTGCGCCCGTCATGTTCTATCCGCCCTATTCAGCAAGTCCGACACAGCTCAGCACACAAGTAATCTTAGCAACTAAGAGGCTAGCGCGCTAACTCACTTCCTCATAGAGACATAGTAGCCGGAAATCGGCGGCTGAGACATTACGCTCCCCGACTCGACCATCCACTCCGTGTGACCCGAGTCCTCGCGCTGAGCGTGACCGAGCCGTGATCAGTTTCGGTCCCGTGCCTGCGGCGCCGTGATCGCGTAGTCGCCGCAAGCGCGGAACCCCAAAGGGCTCAGTGTGTTTCCCGCGATACCAGCTGGGTTGAGTGGTGCAACCGACGGTTAGGCTCGTTGGTGTGACATCGGTTGACCTCGGTATTCCGGTCGTGCCGAGCACGACGACGGCCGCGAACCGGCCGGAAACCCCAGCTCTCATAGACACTTTCGGCCGGGTCGCCACCGACCTGCGCGTCTCGCTCACCGACCGCTGCAACTTGCGGTGTACATACTGTATGCCGGCCGAGGGCCTGGACTGGCTGCCCGGCTCCGACCTGCTCAGCGACGACGAGCTGATCCGGCTGGTGCGCATCGCGGTCACCATGCTCGGCGTGACCGACATCCGGTTCACCGGCGGTGAGCCATTGCTGCGCAAGGGCGTCGAGGACATCATCGCGGCGAGCGCGGCCCTGCACCCGCGCCCCCGGATCTCCATGACCACCAACGGAATCGGCCTCACCCGCCGCGCCGAGAAGCTGGTCGCGGCCGGACTGGACCGGATCAACGTGTCGCTGGATACCTTGCGGCCGGACCGTTTCGCCTCGCTCACCCGCCGGAACCGGCTCGATGACGTGCACGCCGGGCTGGCCGCGGCCAAGGCCGCCGGGCTCTCGCCGGTGAAGGTCAACGCGGTGCTGCTGCGCGGGGTGAACGAGGACGAGGCCTGCGAGCTGCTGGAGTACTGTCTGCGCAACGGCTATCAGCTCCGTTTCATCGAGCAGATGCCGCTCGATCCCCAGCACGGCTGGAATCGCGCCGACATGATCACCGCCGAGGAGATCCTTGCCTTGCTGGCCAAGCAGTTCCGGCTCACGCCGAGCCCGTCGCCGCGCGGCGGCGCACCGGCCGAGCGCTGGGTGGTCGACGGCGGGCCGGGCGAGGTCGGCGTGATCGGCTCGGTGACCCGCCCGTTCTGCGGCGACTGCGAACGCACCCGGCTGACCGCGGACGGCCAGATGCGCAACTGCCTGTTCGCGCAGGGAGAAACCGACCTGCGCGCGGCCCTGCGGTCCGGTGCGGACGACGAGCAGGTCGCGCAGCTGTGGCGCGGCGGCATGTGGACGAAGCTGGCCGGCCACCAGATCAACGCCGACGGCTTCGCCCAGCCGATTCGGCCGATGAGCGCCATCGGAGGGTGAGCGTGCACACAGCTGCGGTACAGAGTCCGGCACAGACACCGGTTCAGATCACGGTGCGGGTCCGCTACTTCGCGGGCGCGCGAGCCGCGGCCGGTGTCCAGGAAGAACAGTTGACGGTGGCGGCGCTGCCCAGTGTGGACGATGTGCTCGCGCTGCTGCGCGAGCGACGCGGACACACCTTCGCCAAGGTCCTGACGGGGTGCAGCTTCCTACTCGACGGAGTCGCGGTGCGCGATCGCGCGGTCACCGTGCCCGACCAGGCCGACTTGGACGTACTGCCCCCGTTCGCGGGCGGCTGAACGCGCCATTCACGCATAATCGGACATAACTTCCACAATGCCGTTGGTCACGCCGCTGACCAGCGGCATTGTCATTCTTGACACTTTCTTTCCGACGTTTACGTATTCCGCAATGTGAAAGTGGAGTCACTCCAGCACTCAACGTATTGGTTTTTCGATCATCATTTTGAGCAGCCGAAAACGGTGTTTCGCGTTTTGTCAACGCCAATTCGACCGTTCGGAACATCTAATCCGCGCACGATCACGCACGTATAACGGCGCCCTTCTAATGGCCCAAGGGTCCCCTAAACGTGAGCCAGATCCCAAAAATCGGTCACATTGCGTGACGTATACGGGCTAGGAAACGGCTTGATAACGGCCCTCTGACCTGCGAAGACAACGGGGATCGGAGAGGGTTGCCTGCCGTTACTGTGACGACCGTCACAACTCGATAAATTTCCGATCTCGGCCGGAGTTACGTACCGTCGCTTTTCGGTTGGCCCCGACCAACCGCTGCAATACCCGGGAAGTCCGAGCGCCAAACCCTGTCCATCGGCCTTCCTGGGAACCAACCCCGAGTGAGAGACAACTTCCGGACAGGGGCGCGGGGCAAACGGATGCGCAAGCATCCGTGAACGCAATCGGCCTACAGCAGGCCGAGCCAAAAATGCTGGCTCGACCCCCGTGGATCGGTAGCAGGCGCGGTAGGCAGAGAGGGAAATGGTTTCTTTCGCAGGCAAGCACCGCAAGCAGTCTCGTGCCGTTCGTGGCATTGCCAAGGTCGTCGTCGCCGGTGCTATCGTGGCCGTGCCGCTGTCGATCGCTGCGACTCCGGCCAGCGCTGACACCAGCAACATCAACTGGGACGCGATCGCCCAGTGCGAGAGTGGCGGCAACTGGGCCATCAACACCGGCAACGGTTACTACGGCGGCCTCCAGTTCGACATGGGCACCTGGCACGCCAACGGCGGCGTCGGCAGCCCGGCGAACGCCAGCCGCGAAGAGCAGATCGCGGTCGCCGAGCGCGTCGCGGCGGCCCGTGGCACCAGCCCGTGGCCGGTCTGTGGCAAGCACGGTGGCTCCGGTGGCACCACGCACCACGCCACCTCGCACGCCACCACCAAGAAGACGACCCACAAGGCTGCGGTTACCACTCCGGCCAAGACCACGGCCGCCCCGCAGAGCGCCGCGAACGGTGACTACACCGTGCAGACCGGCGACACCCTGTCCGCCATCGCGCAGAAGCAGAACGTCGCGGGTGGCTGGGAAGCCCTGTGGAACAAGAACAAGAGCGCTGTGACGAACCCGAACCTGATCTTCCCGGGTCAGTCGCTCGTCACCAAGTGACCCGCAGAGCTACCAACCCGATAACCGCTCGGCTCGCGACGCTCCCTGATCGAGCGCCATGGGGTTGGCAGCTCTTGGTGGTCAACTGAAACGGCACGGCCCCGACGGACTCCAGAAAACCGGTCTGTCGGGGCCGAACCCGTTCCCAAGTCCACTATGGACTCAGGGCATGTTCACCCATTCTTCCGCGCCGTCGCCGAAGACCTGGCGCTTCCACACCGGAAGGCGCCGCTTCACCTCGTCGACGAGATCCGAGCAGACCTCGAACGCGGCCTTGCGGTGATCCGCGGAGACCGCGGCGGCCAGCGCCACATCGCCGATCGCCAGTAGCCCCAGGCGATGGCTGACCGCGATGGCCCGGATTCCGGGCCGCTTGGCCAGTTCCGCCGCCACCTCGGCGACGACCGCCGCCGCGCTCGGATGCCCCTCGTACTCCAGTTCCCGCACGGTCCGGCCACCATCGTGGTCGCGCACCACGCCGGAGAAGCTCACCACCGCGCCGGCCGCGTCGTCGTTGACCAGCGCGATGTGCTCGTCGACCGACAGCGGTTGCTCGGTCACCGTGGCCCTGCGCACCTCGGCCTTGTGCTCGTGGTGGTGCTTCGGCTGGTGATCGCCGCCGCGCAACTGGTCCAGCGCGTGTTCCAGCACACCGTCCAGCACGCGCAGTCCATCGGCGACGCCACCGGTCGAGCCGGGCAGGTTCACCACCAGCGTGTGCCCGGACACTCCGGCCACGCCCCGGGACAACACCGCGGTCGGCACCTTCGGCGCGCCCGCCGCGCGGATCGCGTCGGCCAGCCCGGGCACCTCGTAGTCCAGTACCGACCGGGTCGCCTCGGGCGTCCGGTCGGTCGGGTTGATGCCGGTTCCGCCGGTGGTGACCACCACGTCCACTCCGGCCGCGACCGCCCCCTTGAGCGCGGCGGCCACCGGGTCGCCGTCCGGCACCACGATCGGATCGCCAACGGTGAAGCCACGGCCGCGCAGCCAGTCCACGATGACCGGACCGGTCCGATCCGGGTAGACGCCCGCAGCGGCCCGGTTGGAGGCCACCACGACGGTCGCGCTGCGCGCCGAGCGGGCCGCCTCGGCCTCTTCGACGGAAATCCGTCCCGGGTTCTCGCTCATCGGTCCGTGCCCTCCCGGGTCCAGGTGCCCGTCTTGCCGCCGTCCTTGCGCTCCACCCGCACCCCGTCCAGCACCGCGGCCGGATCGACCGCCTTGACCATGTCGTGCAGGGCGAGACCGGCGGCGGCGACCGCGGTCAGCGCCTCCATCTCCACCCCGGTCCGGTCGGCGGTGCGCACCGTCGCGGTGATGGACACCTCGGCATCGGAAAGGGAAAGGTCGACCTTGACGCTGGTCAGCGCGATCGGGTGGGCCAGCGGCACGATCTCCGGGGTGCGCTTGGCCGCCATGATCCCGGCAATCCGGGCAGTGGCCAGCGCGTCGCCCTTGGGCAGGCCGTCCGCGCGCAGCAGCCCGATCACCTCGGTCGTCGTGCGCAGCACCCCGGTGGCGATCGCCGTGCGGGCCGTGACGGCCTTGTCCGAGACGTCGACCATCCGCGCCGCCCCGGCTTCGTCCAGGTGGCTGAATTCACTCACGCGGAAATCCTAGGCGCGTTCGTGGCTCAGACGGTTTCGCGCTCCCCTTCGACCGCCCGCGCGACCGCCTCGGCGACCGCCGTGGCCACCCTCGGGTCGAACACGCTCGGCACGATGAACGAGGCGTTGAGCCGGTCCGGCTCGACCACGTCGGCGATGGCGTCGGCGGCGGCCAGCAGCATGTTGTCGGTGATGGTGCGCGCCTGCGCGTCGAGCAGGCCGCGGAACACGCCGGGGAAGGCCAGCACGTTGTTGATCTGGTTCGGATAGTCGCTGCGGCCGGTGGCCACCACCGACGCGTGCTGCTGGGCCTCGATCGGGTCGATCTCCGGGTCCGGGTTGGCCAGCGCGAACACCACCGCGTCGGAGTTCATGGTGGCGACCTCGTCCGCGCCGAACAGGTTGGGCGCGGAAACGCCGATGAACACGTCCGCGCCGACCAGCGCGTCCTTGATCGAGCCCTTGATCCCGTCGGCATTGGTGTGCTCGGCCAGCCAGCGCAGGTTGGCGTCCATGTCCTCGCGGCCGGAATGCACGATGCCGTCGATGTCCACAGCCAGAATGTCGGCCGGTTTCTTGTGCAGCAGCAGCCGGATGATCGCCGAACCGGCCGCGCCCGCGCCGCAGACCACGATCTTGCACTGGCTGATGTCCTTGTCGACCACCCGCAGCGCGTTGCGCAGCGCGCCGACCACCACGATCGCGGTGCCGTGCTGGTCGTCGTGGAAGACCGGGATGTCCAGCTTGTCGCGCAGCCTGCGCTCGATCTCGAAGCAGCGCGGTGCCGCGATGTCCTCCAGGTTGATGCCCGCGTAGACCGGCGCGATCAGCTCGACCGTGCGGATGATCTCCTCGGTGTCCTGCGTATCCAGGCACACCGGCCAGGCGTTGACCTCGCCGAACTTCTTGAACAGCGCGGCCTTGCCCTCCATCACCGGCAGCGCGGCGGCCGGGCCGATGTTGCCAAGGCCGAGCACGGCGGAGCCGTCGGTGACCACGGCGATCGTGTTGCGCTTGATGGTCAGCCTGCGCGCGTCGTCCGGGTTCGCGGCGATCGCCTGACACACCCGGGCCACGCCGGGCGTGTACGCGCGGGAGAGGTCGTCGCGGTTGCGCAGCGGAACCTTGGCGCTGACCTCAACCTTGCCACCGAGATGGATCAGGAAGGTCCGGTCGGACACCTTGCGCACCCGCACCCCGGGCAGCGCGACCAGCGCGTCGGTGATGACCTTGGCGTGATCGGCCGAGGTGGCGTTGCAGGTGATGTCGACGACGACCGAGTCACTGTGCGACTCGACCACGTCGAACGCGGTGATGACGCCGCCGACGTTGCCGACGGCGGAGGTCAGATCCCCGGCGGCGCTGGCCGACGCGGGCGCCTCCAACCGGACCGTGATCGAATAGCCCGGACCAGGTACCGGCATGGCAGACTCCTCGCTGATCTTGATCGGCCAATCTGGATCGATCGCCTGATCGATAAGGCTCTGTCGCGAGATTAGCCCTGTGCCGGACCCCGAATTATCGGACCTTGCCCTGCTGTGACCCCTGGCTCAGCGCGAGAAAGGTTCAACGGTTGATGACCGTGACCGGGTGCACGTAGGGCAGCTCGTCCTCGGACAGCGGGAAGGCGACGTCGCCGAAGGGCGAGAGCGAACCCTGCCGGTCCGACGCGAGTTCGGTGACCGCGTGCTCGTCCCGGGACACGTCGGCGGGCCACGCCGGGTCGGTGTGGTACTTGCTCGGCTTGCGCGTCTTGTCCTCGGCCACGGGCTCCTCCTCAGCTCACCTGACGCCTCCAGTTTGCCGAAGGTCATCCTCGCGCGCACCACCGGTCCCCACCAACCGTCGGGCTGGCCCTATACGCTGGTCAGAGTGTCCGGCACCTCACTTGCCGACTGGCTGCGCGAGCAGAGCGAGACCATGCTGGTCGAGCTGTTGCGCGCCCGGCCTGATCTGGCCATTCCAGCGCCCGCGGACAGCACGGTCCTCGCCACGCGAGCCGGCACGCGGGCGTCGGTGGCCAGGGCCTGTGACGGGCTCGACGCGTTCACCCTCCACGTCCTGGACGCCCTGGTGCTCAGCGACGCCGACCGTGTCCCGGTCGCGCCGGAGGCGCTGCTGCGGTTGCTCGGCGCGGGTATCGAAATGCTCGACGTGGACGCGGCGCTGGCCCGGTTGCGCGCGGAAGCCATCGCCTGGGACGGCGACGGCGAGCGCATCTCCATCGCGCCCGCCGCCCGCGAGGTCGCCGGGATCTACCCGGCCGGTCTCGGCCCGTCCGCCCCGCTACTGGACGGCGTCGACCTGACGCCGTTGCTGGCCAAACTCGACGACAAGGCGCGGCGGCTGCTCGGCACGCTGGCCGAAGGCCCGCCGATCGGCAAGACCCGCGACGCCGGTTCGGTCATCCCCGCGCACGGCCGCACCCCCGTGCAGGAACTGCTCGCGGCCGGGCTGCTGGTCCGGCGCGACGCCGAGACCGTGGAGCTGCCGCGCCAGGTCGGCATCGCGCTGCGCGGCGCGCACCCGCTCGGCCCGGTCAGCGCCACCGAACCGCAACCGACGCTGCGCAAGGTCGATTCGTCCACAGTGGACGCGACCGGTGCCGGTGAGGCCGCCGAGTTCTCCCGGCATCTGGAAGGGCTGCTCAACCTCTGGTCGAACGAGCCGCCGCCGGTGCTGCGCTCCGGCGGGCTCGGCGTACGCGAACAACGCAGGCTGGCCAAGGAACTCGACATCGACGACCTGCGTGCCAACCTGCTGGCCGAACTCGCGCACGGCGCGGGCCTGGTCCTGGCCAGCGCCGACACCAGTCCGGAATGGACATTGACGACGGCCGCCGACACCTGGCTGGCCGCCAACCGCGAACAACGCTGGGCCACCCTCGCCGCCGCCTGGCTCGACCTGCCCCGGCTGCCCGCGCTGGCCGGGATGCGCGATGAGAAGGAGCGGCTGCTCGCGCCGCTGTCCGACGAACTGCGCCGCCCGCTCGCCCCCCGCGACCGCCGCCGCACACTGGAAGCGCTGGCCGAACTCCCGCCCGGATCCGCCATCGTCAACCAGCGTCAGCTCGTCGACCTGCTCGCCTGGCGCGCGCCGCGCCGAGGCGGACGGCTGCGCGACGACCTGCTCGACTGGACCCTGCGCGAAGCGCGCATGCTCGGCATCGTCGCCCTGGACGCGGTCACCTCGGCCGGTCGCGCGCTGCTCGCCGACGGCCCGGCGGCCGCCGCCAAGACCATCGTCGCCGCGCTGCCCGACCTCATCGACCACGTCCTGGTCCAGGCCGACTTCACGGTGATCGCGCCCGGCCCGCTCGAACAGGATTTGGCCGTCGAAATGGGCCTGATCGCGGACGTCGAGTCGGCAGGTGGCGCGACCGTGTACCGGATCAGCGAGGCGTCGATCCGGCGCGCCCTCGACGCCGGCCGCACCGCGACCGAGCTGCACGAACTGTTCAAGACCCGGTCGAAAACCCCGGTGCCGCAAGCGTTGGACTACCTCATCGACGACGTCTCGCGACGGCACGGCAGGCTACGCGGCGGCGCGGCAGGCTCGTTCCTGCGCTGCGACGACGACGCGCTGCTCAGCGAAGTCCTGGCCAACCCGGTCGCCGCGCGCCTGGAGCTGCGCCGCATCGCGCCGACCGTCGTGGTCAGCCCGCTGCCGCTGATCGACGTGCTGGACAGCCTGCGCGAAGCCGGTTTCACCCCCGCCGCCGAAGGCGCCGACGGCCGCGTCCTGGACCTCCGCCCGTCCGGCCGCAGGCTGCCCGCGCGCGGCAAATCCGAACGCCAGCCAGCGACCCCGCCCGCCGCGTCGGAAACCCAGCTGATCGGCGTCGCCAAACAGATCAAGGTCGGCGACCGCTCCTCGGCCAGCCGCTCCGGTCATTCCGCGCAGCTCCCGCCCGGCACCGGCATGAGCGACACCAGCGCCACCCTCGGCCTGCTCCAACAAGCCGTCCGCGACCAGCGCAACGTCTGGGTCGGCTTCGTCGACGCCTACGGCGTGGCCAGCCAACGCTTCATCGCCCCGGTCAGCATCGGCGGCGGCGTCTTGGAAGGCATGGACCACGGCAGCGGCGAACTCCGCCGCTTCGCCCTGCACCGCATCACCTCGGTGGAAATGGCCGCCGAGCGCTGAAGTCGGCCTCCACGACCCAGCGGACTCTGCGCGCCAACTCGCCGGTAGCGACGAACTCCCGCAACGCCTGCTCCGTAGTCGGGTATCCCGGCGGATAGCACCGTAGCGACACGAGCAACATCGCTTCGTCGATACCGATCAGTCAGGCGGTGCGGTGATATGTAGAGGAATGCTGGTCCTGCCTCGGCCCAACCATCGGATACCGTTTCGCGTCTATCTCGACCATCTCGACGACCGTTGGCCGCCTGCGTGTCGATACGACCTCACGTACAGCCGCGAAAACCTGTTCCACCGGAACCGAAGCCGCCCCTCGGACGCCACACTCGGTTCCGGACCAGTCGAAATAAGGCAACCAGTCGTGCTCGTCGCGAAGGCGGTGCTTGCCGCTCGCCGGAATGGACTTGCCACTCCGGTCGGCCCAGATCAGGACGCCACGAGGACCAGCGAAGCCCGCCTCAAGCCAGACCGAAGGCCAGCGACCCCAAGTGTCGTCCTCGTCGAACTCCACGACCAGCGACCACAGGCAGGGCATCGCCGTTCCATGCCTGGCGTTCAGCTTCCGCAGCTCGCCAGGTACATCGACATCGGCGGGTAGCTGGGTGAGATCGAGATAGTTGCCCATCTCGTCGCTGAATAGTCCCGTCACGAGCGTGCCTTTCCCTCGTAGCTGCACGAATAGTACCTGCTGCCACCGCGTGTGCCCGATATCCACAAGCGGTGTCCTATGGGCAGGAAGATCGGTAGCAACTGGTGGCAACCCAGCCCGAAACGTTCACCACATGGCTCGCGGTTGAGGACCAGTTCGACCTCTCCCAATCGGGAACTGATCATCCACGCCGCGACCTGCATTTCGACGTGGTAATAAATCTCCAAGGCCCAATCTGGAGCCTTAATCTCTGTGACCCTGCGCTCGGCCTCGTCGCTCCACCGCCCTGGGCCAGGACGTATCTCGAATCCGGCACCGACGCCCACTTGACGCGCGATGCCGACTACCGGCACTCCGCTACCCCTCGGCGAATAGGGCTGGTCGATGAGATGAGCCGCCCAAGCCGCTGCGGGTGGATACGCGTCGCCAGTTGCCCCTCGCATCAAATGCCTGCCCATTTCCGGGCGGCTTTGATGATGCGCTTGATGGAGGCTGGTTCGGTCAGTGCCTTGTCGCGCATGATGTCGACGGCGCGGTGGTGGAGGTCGACGTCGGCGTACTCGGCGAGGAAGAAACCGGAGCCATAGTGTTGGAAATAAAGGACTTCTGAGGATTGCGCGAAATGAAATATGGTGAATGCGCCGATCAGGCCCGGATGCCAGCCGATGAAATCGGGTACGAGCTGGATGCTGATGTTGGGCTGGTGGGCCGATTCCACCAGCCTGCTGAGCTGTTCGACCATGACGCGCGGGGAGCCGCTCGACTCTTGCAGGGCGGATTCACCGATGAGCGCGGTGAAGCGGACGGGGTTGTCGGCGCGGTCGAGGATGGCCTGGCGGTCGGCGCGGATGAGGACGCGGGCGTCGATTTCGGTGTAGGCGTAGCCGTTGAGCATGGCCTGGGAGCGGGTGTATTCGGGCGTCTGCAACAGTTCCGGGATCGAGTTCGGCGCCCATTCGACGATTTCCTCGGCCCAGCGCTCGTAGTCGACCGCCTTGACCAGATGCGGGGGCAGGCCGGGTACGCCTTGGGTGATGCGGTTGGGTTGGGCGGCGGCCGCGGCCAGGGCGACGAGGTGGTCGCGCTCTTCGCCGGTGACCCGCAGTTCACCGAGCAGCAGCGCGACCTCGTCGGGGCTGGGCACGCGGCGGCCGGTTTCCCAGTGGGAGACGAACGCATGGCTGAAGCCCATGCGGATGCTCAGGTCGCGGCTGGTGATGCCATACCGCTCGCGGATCTCGCGCAGGGCAACGATGAGGGCCCGCGCGCGTGGGTTGAGGTCGCTGATGACTACCGGCACTTGACCGGTTTAGGGCTTGCGGCAAGGGAAATCTGTTCTCGATCGAGTGATTTCGCCTGCCGCGCCATGAAATCCAGCACAATCGCGAGATCAGGCGGCACCCGCGGGCGGATGCTGGCCATCATGGCTCGGCAACGAAGACGAGCGCGACGGCGACCGGCGAGGGCGGCCACCGCCGCCGCGTTACGGCTGGGGTTCATGCAGGGCGAGTACAACTCGATCAGGACCGAGCTGGTAGCGGCGCTCTCGACGCAGCAGACCGTGCTGACCTACGGCCTCGCCGCGATGGCGGTGATCTTCACCGGATTGCTGTCCACCTGGGGAAACCTGGCGGTCCGGGTCGGCATTCTCAGCCTGGCGCCGCTGGTCCTGTTGTTCGTCTGGTTCGTGTGGTTCGGTGAGGCACTGCGGCTGATCCGGGCCCGCTGGTTCATCTGGGAACTGGAGCAGCGGATCAACGCGGCGCTACGCGAGACCGGCGCACCCGCTTCGCCAGCGGGCGACACCCTGAACTGGGAGAGCTGGGTGCGTGGCCGCAACCGGTGGGGACGCAACCTGCACTCGCGCCCCGCCTACCAACTGGCGACCGGCATCCTGTGTGGCTCGGCGCTGACCTCGACCGTGCTCGCGCTGGCTTTCGCGTTCGCCACCCGCTCGGCACCGGCCGGGCTGCGCCTACTGGCGGTGTGCGCGGCCGTTGTGGTGTGCGGGGTGCTGGTGTTCAGCGCCGTGACGACGCTGCGCAACCCGCTGGTGCGCACCCCGCACAACATGCCCCTGCTCAGCTGACCGGGGCCGACATCCGCTGCCGCATGGCGTGCTCGACCAGCGTGATCAGGGTCTGCTTGGTCGACTCGCGGTCGCGGGCGTCGCAGGCGACGACCGGCACGGACGGGTCGATGGTGAGCGCCTCGCGAACGTCGTTGAGCCGGTGGTGCAGCATGCCCTCGAACCGGTTGATCGCCACGATGTAGGGCAGGTGCCGGTCGTCGAAGAAGTCGATCGCGGCGAACGCGTCGGCGAGCCTGCGGGTGTCGACCAGCACGACGGCGCCGATGGCACCGCGGACCAGGTCGTCCCACATGAACCAGAACCGGTGCTGACCA
>DATFHN010000066.1:0-88924 GCA_035248365.1 Pseudonocardiaceae bacterium
GTCTCGATTGCTTCGATGAGAGCGGCACCGTGGTGCGGGTAGACGACGGTCTCTCCGACCTTGAAAACCATGTGTCCTCTGCCCCTTTCGCTGAGTCCATCTTAACACGTCCCGCAACGGCCCCGCTTGGGGTGAAGCATCCGTAAGCGCAGGTCAGGGGGCCAATCGGGGGTTGACAAACCGGTATACGCCGTGCTTCGGCGGCCCCCGAGATCGTTCGTGGGGGTACCGCATGGCGCCGCGCGGAAAGCTCAGCGTTAGGCTGCGCGCTGGATGTCGCTGGTACTCGAGGAAGGACCCCGCAACGGTGAGCCGCGCGCAGTACTCGGCGTCTGCCCAGAACCCTGAGCAGTCCTCGCCCGCCCCCGCCGGTGTCAGCAGGCGACGGGTCCTGACCCGATTCGCGCCAACCGTGGCTGGCCTCGGTATCGCCGTGCTGCTCGTCGGCTGTGGCGCCGGTCAGATCACCCAGACCGACACCCAGCAGTCCGGGGTCAACGGCGGCAGCGGCCAGGTCGGCGCGATCGCCATCCGCAACGCCGAACTCCAGTGGCCGGACAACGCGCAGGGCGTCTACGCGCCCGGTTCCAGCGCGACCCTGATCGTCACGATCGCCAACACCGGCATCGACCCCGACCAGCTGGTCTCGGTCAGCAGCCCGGCTGCGACGAGCATCACCATCGACGGCTCGGAGACCGGCACCAAGCCGCTGCCCGGCAACTTCTCCATCGTGTCCGGTGTGGACGTGGACGACTCCACCGCCCCCGTGCAGCTGCCGTCCACGACCTCCGCCGCGCCGTCGTCGTCCAGCACCGAGACCTCCGGCAGCCCCACCTCGGGCGCCCCGGCCTCCGGCACAAAGGCCACCGGGACCAGCGGTAAGGCGGCCTCCAGTACGCACACGGCGCCCACCACGACCGCCGCGCCGCAGCTGCCGCCCGGCACGGTCAAGATCGTGCTGAACGGCCTGCGCACCGTGAACGGCCAGCAGCTGCGCTCCGGTCTGACCATCCCGATCACGTTCACCTTCGCCCGGGCCGGTCAGGTCACCGTCGCCGAAGTTCCAGTCGCCGCCGCGCCCGACCAGATCCGGCTGGACACCTCCGCCGACCTGCCCAGCGGCAGCAACAGCTGACCCCGCACTGCTCGCGAACTGACCGGCTTCCCTTCGTGGGAGGCCGGTCAGTTCGTTTCTGCCGTGTCCCGGCCGGGATTGTCGGCGCCGCCCACTAGTTTTCTGCCGTGACCAAGAACGTGCGGCCGAAGCCGGCCAGCTACCGGTGCGGCGACTGCGGCCACGAGGTGGCCAAGTGGGTGGGCCGCTGCCCGGAATGTCAGGCTTGGGGGACGGTTGAGGAAATCGCCTCGGCCCGGCCCGCACTGTCCAAGGTGGTCGCGGGCGCGCCCCGTTCGCCCGCCCGCCCGATCGGTCATGCCAACGTCGAGGTGGCTCGCGCCCGGGCGACCGGCATCGGTGAACTCGACCGCGTGCTCGGCGGCGGCGTGGTCCCCGGCGCGGTCATACTGCTGGCTGGGGAACCCGGTGTCGGCAAGTCGACCCTGCTGCTCGAGGTCGCCTACCGGTGCGCGGAACAGTCCAGGCACGGCACCATCGGCCCGGCCCTCTACGTCACCGGCGAGGAGTCCGCCGGGCAGGTGCGGCTGCGGGCCGAGCGCACCGGCAACATCCACGACAACCTTTACGTGGCAGCGGAAAGCGATCTTTCCGTGCTGCTCGGCCATGTCGACGCGATCAAGCCCGGCCTGCTGATCGTCGACTCGATCCAGACCATGTCCACCACGGCCGTCGACGGCGTGTCCGGCGGCGTCACCCAGGTCCGCGCGGTCGCGTCCGGCCTGGTGGCGCTGGCCAAGGAACGCAACCTGCCGGTCGTCCTGGTCGGCCACGTCACCAAGGACGGCTCGGTCGCCGGGCCGCGCCTGCTCGAACACATCGTCGACGTGGTGCTGCAGTTCGAGGGCGATCGGCATTCCACGCTGCGGCTGGTACGCGGCATCAAGAACCGCTTCGGCGCCGCCGACGAGGTCGGCTGCTTCGAACTGCGCGAGGACGGCATCGTCGACGTGCCCGACCCGTCCGGCCTGTTCCTCAACCGGCACCTCGAACAGGTCGCGGGCACCTCGGTCAGCGTGGTCATGGAAGGCAAACGGCCGCTGCTCGGCGAGGTGCAGGCCCTGGTGGCAGGCACCAAGCTGCCCACGCCGCGCCGGGCCGTCAGCGGCCTGGACTCGGCCCGGATCGCGATGATCCTGGCCGTGCTGACCAAGCGGGCCAAGATGCCGCTGGGCGACAAGGACGTCTACGTGGCCACCGTCGGCGGCATGAAGATGACCGAGCCCGCCTCCGACCTGGCCACCACGCTCGCGGTGGCGTCGGCCTACCTGGAGGTGCCCGTGCCACCGAGAGTGGTCGCCGTCGGCGAGGTCGGCCTGGCCGGTGAGGTCCGCCGGGTGCCCGGCGTCGGCCGCCGCCTGGCCGAGGCCGCTCGCCTGGGCTTCGACCGCGCGCTGGTGCCGCCGGACTCCGGCCCGCTGCCGGACAACATCCGCGCCCTGGTCGTTCCCGACCTGGGCGCGGCCCTCGACGTGATCAGTAAATGACCACGTGTGTCACTTGCTGAGCAGCTGGGCGCAGCGGATCAGGCCGAGGTGGCTGTAGGCCTGCGGGTGGTTGCCGAGCGAACGCTCGGCAACCGGGTCGTACTCCTCCGGGAGCAGACCGGTCGGCCCGGCCGCGTCCACCAGCTGCTCGAACAGCTCCTCGGCCTCGGTGCGGCGGCCGGTCAGCAGGTAGGCCTCGATCATCCAGGCCGCGCACAGGTGGAAGCCGCCCTCGTTGCCGGGCAGGCCGTCGTCGCGGTGGTAGCGGTAGACGGTCGAACCGCTGCGCAGCTCGGCCTCGATCGCGGTCACCGTGGCCTGGAAGCGTGGATCGGCCGGGTCGATCAACCCGGACAGGCCCACATGCAGCGAGGCGGCGTCCAGGTCGAGGCCGTCATAGGCGGTGGTGAAGGCGCCGATGCCGCCGGTCGCCTCCCCGTGCCAGCCCTTGGTCAGCACGTCCTGCGCGATCTCGTCGCGCAGCGACTCCCAGGTCGGGTCGATCTCCCGCCCGTGCCGCACGCCCAGCTTGACCGCGCGATCCATGGTCACCCAGCACATCACCTTGGAGTAGACGTGGTGGCGGGGAGTGTCGCGTTCCTCCCAGATGCCGTGGTCGGCCTCGCGCCAGCGCTCGCCGACCGCGTAGGCCATCGCGCCGACCAGCCGCCAGTCGTCGTCGGTGATCTTGCCGCGCGCCTCGCTCAGCTCGGCGATCAGATCCACCACCGGCCCGAACACGTCCAGCTGGACCTGCTGGTTGGCCAGGTTGCCGACCCGCACCGGCCGCGAACCGGCGTAGCCGGGCAGGGTGTCGATCACGGCCTCCGGCCCGAGCGACGTCCCCGCGATCGTGTACAGCGGGTGCAGCCGCTCCGGCCCCGGCAGGGTGGCCAGCACGCCGTGCAGCCACCCCAGGAACGCCTCGGCCTCGCCGGTCGACCCGACCGAGACCAGCGCCTTCGCGGTCAGCGCGCCGTCGCGCAGCCAGCAGTAGCGGTAGTCCCAGTTGCGGATGCCGCCGATCTCCTCCGGCAGCGACGTGGTCGCCGCGGCCATGATCGCGCCGGTCTCCGCGTGGCACAGGCCACGCAAGGTCAGCGCCGAGCGCGCCACCAGGTCGCGCTGCACCTCCGGCAGCTTCAACCCGGCCAGCCACTCGGTCCAGTACGTCGTCGCCCTGGCCCGCCGCTCCGGCTCGCTCAGCTCGTGCGGGCGCAGGTCGGTGGTGCCGCAGCGTAGTTCGAGCACGACCGGCTCGCCGTCGACGAGGTCGATGGTCGCGGTCGCGGTCTCGTGCATGCCGTCCGAGCTGATCGTCCAGTCCAGACCGGGGGCGCGCAGCACCATCGGGTCACCGGTGCCCAGCACCCGCAGGCCCTCCGGCTCGGCCTCCAACCGCACCGCGACCTGCCCGAACTCCGGCCTCGGGGCGAACGTGACCGCAGCGCGGGTGGCACCGGAGATCACGCGCACGATGTCCGTGCGGTGCGATTCGGTGTAGTGGTCCAGATAGTCCGTGACCAGCAGCCGTGACCAGCGGGTTTCCACGATCGTGGTGCCCGGCAGGTAGCGCTGGCCCAGCGGAAGGCCGTTGCGGTCCGGCTTGACCGTGAAATGCCCGGCGCCCGTGCCGCCGACCAGGTCGGCGAACACCGCGGCCGAGTCCGGCTCCGGGTGGCACAGCCAGGTCAGGCGGGCGTCCGGGGTCAGCAGCGCCACCGAGGTCTCGTTGGCCAGCATGGACAGCCGCTCGATCGGCACCGCCGACTCGCCGTAGAGCCAGGCGCGCCGCTCCTCGACCAGGAAGGCCAGCACGATCGCGACCGTCGCCGTGTCCGCGATGGTGAACTCGGCCAGCGTGTCCACCGAACCGACCTTGATGCCCAGGTCCGGGCCGGCCAGCCGGGCGAACGCCTTCTCGTCGGTCACGTCGTCGCCGATGAACATCGCGGCGGTGGCACCGGCCTGGTGGCGCAGCACGTCCAGCGCGTGACCCTTGTCGGTCTGCACGACGGCCAGTTCGATCACGGCCTTGCCCTCGGTGACCTGCACGCCGGTCCAGGTCGCCGGGCCGGACCGCACCGCGTTCAGCACCGCCTCGGCGTGCTCGGGCGCGGCCCTGCGCACGTGCACCGCGACGCTGGCCGGCTTGATCTCCAGCTGAACGCCGGGGTGATCGGAAACCAGGGCTTCCAGCGCGCCGCGCAGGCCGCGGTGCAGCGTCTTGGCCTGCTCGTCCAGGGCGTGCACGAAGCCGACGTCGAACTCGGAGCCGTGGCTGCCGACCAGGTGCACCTCGGAGGGCAGCCGGGAGAGGGTGGCCAGATCGCGCAGGGCGCGGCCGGAGATCACCGCCGCCGTGGTCTCGTGCAGCCCGGCCAGCGCGCGCAGCGCACCAACCGATTCAGGTCTCGGCCGAGCCTGCTCGGGGTCTTCCACGATGGGCGCGAGCGTGCCGTCGTAGTCGCAGGCCACCAGCAGTCGCGGTGTCCTGGCCAGCCGTACGATGGCGCGGCGCAGTTCCGGAGAAAGAGCCTCGGCGGTCACAGTTGATCGGTCTCCGACAAAGGCGGTTCAGCAAGTTTTTGGGCGACCGACGGCTCGTGTGGGGATTGCCCTTGCGAGTTCCGAGAGTCCACCGCGGGACTGTGGAACTGTAGCGGACCGGTTCGCCCTCTCCGGCCGGTACTGACCTCTGTGACCACTGGTTCGCACAAAATACGGTGAGACTTCATGGGTCCAGGCGGACAGTGCGTCGGCTGGCGGTCGTTTCGCGCGTCGAATGGATCAGTCGATCGAGGGATCGGCGACGCGTTCGGTCACCCGTTCAGGCGCGCCCGGTTCGTCCGCATGCCGCATCCGTCCGTCGTGATTCAGATCGGGGTGTGCTTCGGGGTGCACGTCGCTCGGATGCAAGGCGGCCAGGAACGACCGCGCCCACCGGTCCACGTCGTGGGTGAGCACCTGGCGGCGCAGCGCGCGCATCCGCCTGCGGCCCTCGGCCGGGTCCATGGTGACCGCGGTGAGCAGCGCGTTCTTCACGCCGTCGAGGTCGTGCGGGTTCACCAGCAGAGCGCTGGTCAATTCGGCCGCCGCGCCGGCGAACTCGGACAGAACCAGTGCGCCGCCCAGGTCGTAACGGCAGGCGACGTACTCCTTGCAGACCAGGTTCATCCCGTCCCGAACAGGGGTGACAACCATCACATCTGCCGCCGAGAAGAACGCGGCCAGTTCCTCCCGGTTCACTGATTGATGCAGATAGTGCACGACCGGATGGCCGACCCGGGCGAACTCACCGTTGATCCGGCCCACCGCGCGCTCGATGCCGTCGCGCATCTGCCGGTAGTGCTCCACCCGCTCCCGGCTGGGCGTAGCGAGCTGCACCATGACCACGTCGCCCGGATCGATCCGGCCCTCTTCCAGCAGCTCACCAAGCGCGCGTAGCCGCACATCGATGCCCTTGGTGTAATCCAGCCGGTCGACACCCAGCAGAATTTTGCGCGGATTGCCCAAATCCGAACGGATCTGCCGAGCCCTCGCGACAACATCCTTACGCCGCGACAGCGCATCGAGACCCGTCGAATCGATCGAGATCGGAAAGGCCCCGACCCGCACCGTCCGGTCCCCGAACTGCACCGACCCCGGCCGGGTCCGCACCCCCACCGCACCCCGCGTCGGCTCCAGCCCAATCAACCGCCGAGCCAGCCACAAAAAGTTCTGAGCCCCACCCGGCAGATGGAACCCAACCAGGTCAGCCCCCAGCAACCCGCGAATGATCTCCGTCCGCCACGGCAGTTGCATGAACAACTCCACCGGCGGAAACGGAATATGCAGAAAGAACCCGATCCGCAGATCAGGCCGCTGCTCGCGCAACATCGCAGGTACCAGCTGCAGTTGATAATCCTGCACCCACACCGTCGCCCCGTCGGCCGCGATGTTCGCGCAGGCGTCCGCGAAGCGGCGGTTCACCTTCACATAGCTGTCCCACCAGGTCCGATCGAACACCGGCGGAGCCACGACATCGTGGTAGAGCGGCCACAGCGTGCCGTTGGAGAAGCCCTCGTAGTAGTCGCGCATCTCGGTCGAGGACAAGGTGACCGGTTCGAGCATCATGCCCTCGTCGGTGAACCCCGCGACGTCGGCGTCGGCGACGCCAGGCCAGCCCACCCAGGCGCCGTGCTGCGAGCGGAGGAACGGTTCAAGAGCGGTGACCAGGCCGCCGGGGCTGTGCCGCCAGCGTTCCGTTCCGTCGGGTGACCGTTCGAGGTCGACCGGGAGCCGGTTGGCGACCACGATGAAGTTGGCTCCGTCGGATCTGGTGCTGGGCACCGAGCGCCCGCCTCCTTCTGGTCAGGGCCATGTCAGAAATGGCATCCAGACTGCTTCGAGAGTAGTGATTTTCAAGAGGTACCGCGTCTCGTGCGGCTATCGGCACGACGTGGCCGGGATCACGCGGCGGTCTGTGCCAATTACGTCTTACCCCCGTTTTCACTACGCCAACCGTTGGTTTACCACCTGCCAACCGGCGCTATACCACCTCGAACGCTGGCCCTGCCAACAAGCTTGTGGGGTCAGTGTCACTCCAGCCGGCGGCGCGATGGCCGCAACGGCCCAGCCATCCGTGGCCCGGCCAACCGCCGCTCCAGCCGCCCCAGCCCGGTCCGCACCGGCTGCGCCAGGTACTCACCGAGCACCACCCCCGCCGCCAGCGCGAGCGCGATGGCAACGGCCAGCGTCGCGGTCGGCAGTCCGGCGATGCTGTGCTGCACCGCCAGCTGAAACATCGACTGATAGGTCGTCAGACCGGGCAGCAACGGTGTCAGCCCGGACACCGCCACCACCAGCGGAGGAAGCCGGAACCGCCGCGACATCAGCCCACCGCAGAACCCGATCAGCGTCGCCGCCACCGCGCTCGCCGCGATCTGGTTCAACCCGAACAGCACCAGTGCGCCGTGCGCCAACGCCCCCAGCGCCCCGGCCCCCGCCGCAACCGGCACGGCGCGCCGAGTCGCATAACTGGCGATAGCGAAGCAAGCGGCCGCGGCACCGCCTGCGAACACCTGCACCGGCAGCCGCAACGCCGTCTGCGCCAACGGCTCCGCGATCGGCTCGTCCGGCAACCCCAGGGCAACGGCGACACCCAGCGCCAGCACCACCCCCGCGACCAGCCCCGCCGACATCAACGACACTTCCATCGCGCGTCCGGCGGCGGTCACGTTGTAACCCGAGATGGCGTCCTGCACCGCGCTGACCACCGACAACCCCGACAACAACACGGTGATCGCCCCGGCGACAACCAGCGAAGGCTGCACCCCCACCGGCAACAACCCCGTTTTCATCGCCGCGAGCGTGATGCCCGTGGCCAGCGCACCACCCGCGACCTGCTGAAAGAAGAACGGCAGCTGCCGCCGGTTCAACAGCCGCCCGACCCGGTCGATGATCGCCGTGATCACCCCCGCGATCACCGCCACCCGAACCCCGCCCCCGATCAGCACGACCACCGTCGCCGCCATCAACGCCCAGGCCAGCGTGGCCACCCAGCGCGGATAGGGGTGTGGCGCGTCGGTGATCGTCCGCAGCTGCGTCTGCGCGTCGGCCGCCTGCACCCGGCCCGACGTGATGTCCCGGACCAGGTGCTCCACGGCGGCCAGCCGCGTGTAGTCGAGGGCACGAGACCGCACCACGCGCTGCGAGGTCACCGGAGAGAGCACGGTGCCGCGATGGCAGCAGATGCTGATCGACGTGAAGATCACGTCCACCTCGCAGTGCGGCAACCCGCAGGCCGAGGTCACCGCGATCACCGTCGCGGTCACGTCGGCCGCGCCCGCGCCGCTGGCCATCTGCACTTCACCGACCCGAAGCGCCAGGTCCAGCACGAGGTTGACGGTCGCATCATCGGGCAGCGCAGGCCCGATCAACGGCTCCTCGTCCTGCGCCTCGTCCTCGATCTGCTCCGGCTTGCCAACCGGCGTCAGCCCCGCGACCGAAGAAGTCCCCACCCGCCGCCGCGAGGTCGCCTTCCTCGTCCGTCCCAGCACGTTCCGCCCACGAGCGGCGAACCGCACCGCACCCACCTCCCTCTGACCTTCCGGTCTCCGCGCCAAACCGATCCCGGGGACCATCGATCCTGCCAACAACCCCGTTGCGGGTGGTCCAGCGTGGTTTCCGCCACACCGGACGCCCACCTGATCAGCATCGCCGCCCGGTCAACATCTACCCAGCTAGTAGCCCCGCAGACCACTTGTCGACCACTCGTTCGGGCGACCCGCGAACGGCAATGACGGATTGCTCACACCGCAAGTCGATCAAACCTCAGCGCTACCCCGCCCGCGGACCGCTTACCATGTTCCCGAGCCGCTCCGCGGCTCTTGCCGGCGTAGCTCAATTGGCAGAGCACCCGCCTTGTAAGCGGAAGGTTAGGGGTTCAAGTCCCCTCGCCGGCTCCCCAAGCATCTGACCTGCTTCTGTATGCAACGTGCCGGCGAGCTTCCCGTGGCAGGAGCACCGCTACAAGTACGGTCGCTGGCAGCGGGTGGGCGCCCTGTTCAACCTGGGTATCGAACGGTACAAGTGGTCGAAGACCTTTGACACGTTCCAGTTGGTCGACCGGGCGAGCGGCCGGGCCCTGGGTGAGTGCTTGGCGGCGGGGACGAAGCTGGCCAAGTACGACGGCACGGTGTGGTTCGCCGGTGATCCAGCGATCGCCGGCGTGTGTTCGCCAACGCCGGACGATGCCGCCCCGAACTGGCTGGTGATCTCGGCGTTCGCCGACCAGCGAGCCGTGATCGAGCAACTGGACCAGTTGCGGCCCGGCACGGCGCTGTGGCTGCCGCCAGGCCCCACTGGTCGCGTGGCGGACACACCCGAGGCACCCTGGGTCGCCGACCACCCCGACAAGCCACGCAAGCAATAGTGGATCCCATCGTGTCCTAAGTGGACGCTCTCGCGAGTGGTTGTCCCCTCACCAGGAGATCCGCTGCCACATTTCCAGCAGTCGCGTGCCACGAGCGGGATGAGTGGCGGCGATCCACGCGATCCGGCCACGCAGATGGGCCTGGTAGTCCGGGCGCCCGGCGCGGTTCTGCCCGGCCGGGCCGGTGCGCAGGCAGTTGTGCAGCTCCGCCCGCAGCGCGTCGTATTCGGCCCTCGGCACGGCCGGGCTCACGTTGACCACCAGCCCGGCCAACCGTTGGCGTTGGTGGGCGGCGGCGATCCTGGTCTTGTCCTCGCGTAGCCGGAAACCCTCATCGGCCGCGATTCGCCGAACCCCGGGCACCAACCGGTGCAGCGGCAGGGTGGCTGGCCCAGAAAAGGCCAGGTCGTCGGCGTAACGGGTGTAGTTCGCGCCGAGCTGCTCGGCCAGCGCGCTGAGGCGTCGATCAAGTCGGCGGGCGACCAGATTGGCCACCGCAGGTGAGCTTGGCGCGCCCTGCGGGAGATGGGCGATCGCCAACCGGCGACGAAGCCGCCAAGCCGAAGCTGGCCCGTGGGGCCCCGCGGCCAGCACGTCGACCGGAGTGACGGTGGTGAGCAGACCAGCCAACAACCGAGCCACCGCCGGCGGATAACCGACCGCCCGCAGCAGGCCGTGCACCCTGGGCAGGGTCACTGTGGCAAAGAACCCTTCCAGGTCGAGCCGAACCACCAACGCCTGCCCGGCGTGCGGCGCAGCGAAGGTGGCGACCGAGCGACCGGGCCGGAACCCGTGCGCCGCATCGTGAAGCGGCAGCTTCGCCAACACTCTGCGAAGAAGTCGACGCTGCAACTCGGCCAGCCGCGGTTTGGGCGCCTCGATCAGCCGCCAACCGCCGGACCGGGTGGCCAGCCAACGGGCCTGGTAATGCCGCAGCGGCTGGGTTGCGTGCCGATTCCAGCCACGAATGTCGGCGAACCAGCTCAACTCGCCGAGATCGAGGTCGAGCGCGGCGGCGAGTTCTTCGGCGTTGCACCACTGCGGAACATCCGCCTGCCACCGCGGCGCCGGCACGGACAGGGAAACCGGTGGGACGGGCTGGACCGGTGGCTCCAGATCGGGCAGCTCGGTCAGCAGGTGGGCCAGCTCGACCACCGTGCCGTGCGGCCAGCGTGGGCTCAGGTCGAGCAGACGCAGGGCCAACTCCTCGGCGGCCACCGGTTCCAACAGCCGAGTATCGGCGAGCCGCTCGGTGAGTTCGGCACGTCGCCAGCGACCCTCCATCGCGGTCCTGGCCAACACGGTCGCCGATGCGATGGGGTGTTCGGCTGCCGGGCCCAACTGCCGGTCCAGCCAGCGACGCGATGCGGTCATGACCAGTCGGCGATCATGACCGAGAAGCAGGTGCGACGGGGCGGGGCGACCTTCGTTCTCTTCAGCATTGCGTGCTCCCGCACGCGGAGCGTGCCCGGGTACGCAGGGCGCCACGATTTCCTACCTTGGTGCTCCCCGGGGTAACCCCGGAGGGGTGGGCTCCCGCCAGGCGGGTCACCACCTGCTCGCCTCCGCACCGTCGCATTTCGCCAGGGTAGCCGTCGGCACCGACAAAGCGCCGATGCTCGCTGGAGATGAAAGGCTTACTAGCTGTCGTGCTCAGGAGCGAACACCCGCGCGAGTTTTCTTGGCGCGCGCAGGCCGTACGCCCGATAGCCGAGCGAGTGGTCGCCGGTCAGCGTCAGCTCGACGTTGGTCCGCCACCACCTTCGGTCCACGACGCACCTGGCGATGCGCCGATCGGAGTACACAGGGTCGGTGCGGCCGATGCTGCCTAGGAAGATGTTCATCTCGCCAACTGTTCGGGCCCGGCCGTGAGTACGGATGGCGCTGCGAAACGCATTCTTTCCGCCAGCGAGGAGCATGCTTTCGTTGCGTGCGCGGCGACGGTCGAGTGCGACGCGGCCGTCGGTGAGGTTGCCGACGAGGGCGAGCGCGAGAATGAGCACGATGATGGCTGCGCTCGCATAGAACTGGAGCCACATCGAATCCAGTCGCTTGGCCAGATAATCGACGGGAATCAAGGCCAGGATCAGGATTCCGATAACCCATTGCAGGCGCCTGCCGACCACCCCTCGATCGGGAAATGTGGCCCAGCCGTCGGCGAGTTCGTTCACCCATACCCAGCCACCCGGCTTCGCCCGCACACCGCGTACCCGCACGAGCTTGGGCTCGACAACCGCAGGCGGGGCTGATGCCTTGGGCTTTTCAGTAGATTTCTCGGAAGTCATCGATCTCCGCAGATCTCGTGCTGGCTATGACGTTAGTAGTGTGGCATCCATTCCGATATCGGCGGAAATCCTCGGGGCATCAGTACTCCTGCCATGAATTTGTTTCGCAGAAACTCGTTCAGTGCTCATACGTCGAGCTAGTGATCCGATGACTTGACGCGTCAGGGCTGAGTAGAGGCCTTCGCTGGGGGTGTGGCCGGGCTTACATCGGATGTATGGTCTGGCACTGTCATCGGTCACAGTGGGAGGAACCGAGAAATGGCGCAACCTTCTGACGGTGGGACGGACCAGACTGGCAACGAGCGCGGCGGGGTGAGCCGGCGCGACGTGCTGCGGTGGGGTGGGACGGCGGGGCTGGTCGCGGCGATGGCCGGGTTACGGCCGTTCACCGCGGCCGCCGACCCGGCGGGTCAGCCGGATCGACCGGGGCAGGTCCCGGTCGTCGGCAGATCGGCGACGGAAACCATGTGGTACCCGGCCCCGGCGGCCGAGGACCTGATCGTGCAGCAGGGGCTGCCGATCGGCAACGGGCGGCTGGGTGCGCTGGTCGCGGGCGACCCGGAGAACGACTTTATGTACGTAACCGACGCGAGCATGTGGCTTGGCGATCGCAATGCCTCGCTCGGTGACGACGGCCAGTTCTCCTACGACACGACGCATTTCGGCACGGTCAACATGCTCACCCATGTGCGGCTGAACGTACCGGGGCATTCGATGTCGGCGATCACGCAGTACCGGCGCGGGCTGGATCTGGCCAATGGCGTCGCGTTCACGAGCTACCAGCACGCGGGGACCGCGCATCGGCGGGAGGTCTACGCTAGCCATCCGGACGAGGTAGTGATCATTCGGTTGATCGCGGATGGGCCGGAGACGTTGACTGGGTCGGTCAGGGTCGAGGGGACGCATGGAGAGACGGTCACCGGGGATGCGGGGACCCTGACCGCGGGGTTCAATGCGGTTCTGGGCAATGGGTTGAAGTATGCGGCGGTGGTTTCGGCCGGATGTGTTGGTGGGGCGGTTTCGGTTGATGGGGGCAGTGTTGGGTTTGCGGGGTGTTCGGAGGTTCTTCTCGCCGTTGCGGCGGGGACCAATTACACGCCTGATGTGAACAAGAATTTCTTTGATTCTTCCAGTGATCCGCGATCTATTGCTGTTGGACGGGTTCGCGCCGCGGTTCGGGTGCCGGGGGATGCGTTGCTGGCTACGCACGTCGCGGACTTCCGGGCGTTGTCGGACACGATGTCGATCAATCTGGGCACCTCGACTGCCGCGCAGCGGGGCATGGACACCTGGTCGCGGTTGCAGGCTCGGGCGGCCAACGGCGGGACGCCGGACCCTGAGCTGGAGGCCAGTTATTTGCAGTTTGGGCGGTATTTGACCATCACCGGGTCGCGGGATGGGCTGCCGCTGAGTTTGCAGGGGCCTTGGCTTGAGACCAACAGTCCGGCTTGGATGAGTGATTACCATACCGATATCAATCTTGAGATGAATTACTGGTTGACGGATCGGGCTGGGCTTTCGCCTTGCTTCGATGCGTTGGCTGATTATTGTTTATCGCAGTTGCCTTGTTGGTCGCAGGCTACCAGGGATTTGTTCTTGGATCCGCGGAATCGGTATCGGAACACTTCTGGGAAGGTTGATGGGTGGGCCATCGCTTTTTCCACGAATATTTATGGCGGGTTGGGGTGGTGGTGGCATCCTGCTGGTAATGCTTGGTTGTGTTTGAGTTTGTGGCAGCACTTCGAGTTCACGCAGGATCTGGGGTTCTTGCGCAAGATCTATCCGTTGTTGAAGGGGGCAGCGCAGTTCTGGGTGGCGCGGCTGATCACGACCACGATCACCGATCCGCTCACGGGATCTTCGCGGGAGGTGCTTGTCGACGATCATGACTGGTCGCCAGAGCAGGGGCCGCAGGATGCCATTGGCATCACCTACGCGCAGGAACTGGTGTGGATGTTGTTCGGGCACATGCAGCAGGCATGTTCCTTGCTGCACGTGGATGGTGGCTATGCCAAGCAGTTGGGTGCGTTGCGGGATAAGTTGTATTTGCCGGTGGTCAGTCCAGCTACGGGGTGGCTTGAGGAGTGGATGTCGCCGGAGAATCTTGGGGAGAACCAGCATCGGCACCTGTCGCCGTTGATCAATTTCTTTCCTGGGGATCGGATCAATACCGATGACAGTCCGGCGGAGATCATTGCTGGCGTCCGGAATCTGTTGATCGGGCGGGGGATGAACAGCTTTGGCTGGGCTAACGCTTGGCGGGCGTTGTGCTGGTCGCGGCTTCGGGATGCGGACAAGGCTTATCAGTTGGTGGGTGAGGTGCTGACGCCGTCGGTCAACTTCAGTAATGGGGCGGCTGCGAACTTCTTTGATATGTACAGCTTGGGTAGTAGTAGTGTTGCGTTTCAGATTGACGCCAATTTTGGTACACCGACCGCGATGTTGGATATGATTTTGTATTCGCGGCCAGGGGTTATTGAATTGCTGCCTGCGTTGCCGGGTGCTTGGGCCTCTTCTGGTCAGGTGACCGGGATTGGGGCTCGGGGTGGGTTTGTGGTGGATGTGGCTTGGCAGGGCGGCAAGGTCAGTTGGGCTCGGGTTCGGAGTGTGGGCGGCACTCAGACGGTGGTTCGATCTGCTGGGTGGGAGCGGACCGTGCACCTGGGGAAGGGGCAGTCCACAGTGATTCGGCCCTGATCCTCAGAGTTCGGTTTCGCCCCAGGCGCTGACCTGGAGTTCGTCTCCGACCGAGCATTTGCCCGGCCGCAGGACCGCGAGCTTGATGCCGAACGACACCCCGCCCTGCCGGGCCCGCCGGTAGCCGGCGAGGGTGCGCAACGGCTCGGGCCCGTCCCTGCGGCCGGCGTTCTGGTCGACCAGGGTGACCGCGCAGCGGATGGCGAGTTTGGTGTAGCCGAGTTCGGCGCTGCCCACGGCCAACCTGCGGATCTCGTCCTCGTGGTGCGGGTCGGCCCAGCCGTCGACGACGATGTTCGGGCGGAATCGGGTCATGGGGAGTTCGCGCGTGCCTCGGGCCGTGATGCGTGCGTTCAGCGCGTTCAGGGCGGCGACGGAGGCCAGGTGGACCGCGCTGCTGTCGGCGAAGGCGGACGTGCCCGGGGTGAGGCCGTCGGTGGCGCGGGCGTGCTCGGGCGGGACGCGGGTGAGCCTGCTGGGTTTGCCGAGCACCGTGCTCAGCCACTCGGCGGCGCGTTCGCCCTGGTCGATGGCCTGGTAGGGCTTGTTGAACATGAGCACTTCGCGGCGCGGGGCGGCCAGGTCGACGTCGACCGTCAGTGGTTCGATGCCGGGGGCTTGGAGGGTGAGGGTGGTTTGGTCAGGGCTGACGGTGGGCTGGATCAGGGCCAGGGTTGGGTCGGCGCGTTGGCTGCGGAAGACGCCTTGCGGGGAGATGATCAGGAAGGTTCGGTCGTCGGGCAGACCGGCTGGGCCGATCGCGGCGTCCGTGAGCGGAACGGCGGCGCAGCCTTTGATCGGGTAGGTGTTGAGTTCGACGACGCTGGCCACGGGTGCGACGCTACTCGCGCACGACGACGCTTATCAGGGAGTGGACCATGCCTGAGCAGGACGACGAGAACCGCTGGGAGAAGGTCGAGGAGAAGGTCCGGCACGAGGTGGACGAGATCGAGGTGGCCACGATGATGACGGTCGACGAGATCAAGGACACCGTGCACGACGCGGTCGAGAAGGTCCGGGATCTGGGGCACCACCACGACGAAGCGGAGAAGGTCCGCGATTCGGCGCAGCACCCTGACGAGTCGGCGAGCTAACTCGGGGGTAGGAAGCGGAGGCCGGCTACTTTGCCGGTGCCGGCGTAGGCGACGCGGGCGGTCAGCGCGCCTGCTTCGAACTCGAGCGGGACGTCGACCGCGGTGTAGTCGCCGAGTTGGTGGGTGAACGGCTCGCCCATCCGCTGGTAGTCGCCGACCAGGCCGGCGAGCTGCGCCCAGATGGCGGCGACGGCCTTGTCGTCGGGCATCGCCTCGGCCATCGTGTCGTCGAAGTCGCGGCGGACCTCGGCATAGTCGCCTTCGACCAGGTTGACCAGCAGCGCTACGCCGCGCTCGGTCGACCCCGGCATGATCGACTCGGCCAGGGCGACTCCGGTGCGTGGATCGACCGGGCGGCCGAAGCGCTGGAACGCGGCCTGGCGGGTGGTGCCGAGCACGTCGCCGATTTCCTGCCAGGTGTGGCCTGCGGCGCGCGCGGCTTCGACGGTTTCGCGTAGAGCGGCCTCGACCGACCGGGCCAGTTCCTTGGCCGCGCCGACCGCGGCGAGCGGGGAGCGGTGGCCGGCGGGCGGGAGTTCGGCGACGAAGCCGCGGGCGGCGTCGAGCAGGCCGACTGGTGGCTGGGGCGGGCTGGCTGCTATGCCGGGGACTGGTTGGGTTGGGCTGGCCGTTTTGGCGGCGGCTGGTTGGGTCGCGCCGGCGGCTGGTCGGGGCGGGCTGGCTGCTTTGGCGGCGGCTGGTTGGGTTGGGCTGGCCGTTTTGCCGACGGTTGGTCGGGGCGGGCTGGCCGCTGTGCCGGCGCCTGGTTCGGTTGGGTTGGCTGCTGTGTCAATGGTCAATTTACGTGCGGTGGGGGTGTGGGAGCGTCTGCGGCGGGCCCCGCTGCGGCAGGTCGCGCCGCAGTACTCGCGTTGTCGTCCCCGGCCTTGTTGTGGCGGCAGCGGACGCCCGCACATCGCGCAGACGGCGGTGTCGCCGACGTTGGCCAAGGGTGATCCTTCCGGGTTATTTCGTGCTCGGGTGAGTGTGGCACGTAATTGGGCGGGATGCCAGGTGGTGATCGGCCGTGATCGAGAAATCGATTTCAGACATGGGACCTTATGACGTTTTCCCTGCTGTGGTGGGAAAAACGACTGCCTAGCAAGGTCGTTTTGGTGATGGGGTGGTCGCGGAGGGTCATGGTCGTCTGTTATGTTGGCCACGTACCAAGCACAACGGCAGATCACCGTTGTCTGGTGCAACGGTTTCGCGGCCGTTGGTCAAGAGCAAGCCGGAGTTTCGCTCGGGGTGAACCCCGGACTGCTGTCGGCCAACTGCGAGACATCGCCCTGAATCGTCCGGATCGGGACCGGCGATTCAGGGCTTTTTCGCGTCTTGAACCGTGGTTCGATGGTCCTGAATGAAAAATCGGGTACCTGCGTGCTGGGTGTTGCCCGCCTGGTCCCGTACTTTGACCAATGGCGCGTGCAATCCTTTGCCGACGCCACAGGTCGATGGGCACGGAGGACGAGTGCATGGCGGTGCCGAACCTGGACGCGGACGGTCCGCAGGACGGTCTGCGCTTCGGCGTTCTCGGGCCCGTTCAGGTCCTGGTCGACGGCAGGCCCGTGCCGGTGGGCAGCCCCGGTGTCGGCTCACTGCTCGTGCTGCTTGTCCGTGCCGCCAACCAGGTGGTCTCCGCCGGCCGGATCATCGACGGGCTCTGGGGGGATGACCCGCCGGCGACCGCGCGGACCATCGTGCACGGTTATGTGTCCCGGCTGCGCCGGTTGCTGCGCACCGCCGACCCGGACAGCAGCTACGCCCGCATCGACACCCGGCCGCCCGGCTACGAACTCGTCGTCGACGAAGCCCGGATCGACCTTTATCGTGCGCGTCGATTGCTGGAGTCATCCCGTGGTCAGCCGCCCGCGCGGCGCGCGCAACTGTTGCGGGCCGCGGCCGCGTTGTGGCGGGGGCCGGCACAACTGGCGCCGCCCAATGTCGCCGTGGAACTCGGTGAGCTGCGGTTGGTCGTCACCCAGGAACGTATCGAGGCCGAGCTGGAACTGGGGCGGCATGCCAGCCTGGTCGGCGAACTGCGCGCGCTGGTCGCCGAGCATCCGTTCGACGAGGGCCTGCTCGGTCAGCTGATCCGCGCCCTGTACGGGTCCGGACAGCGGGCCGAAGCCCTGGCCGTCTACTTGCAGTTTCAGCGCCGGGTGTCGGCTGAGCTGGGCATCGATCCTGGGCCCGTTTTGCGTGAACTGCACGAGTTGTTGTTGCGGGACGACCCCGCGCTGCGCGGGGGGCAGGCGGCGCGGGCGGTGCCGACGATGGTGGTGCCCGCGCAGTTGCCGCCCGCGACGATCGCGTTCACCGGCCGGGACGACGAGTTCGCCTGGTTGTACCGGTTGCTGCTCGGGCGGGACCGGGTGGCGACGACGGTCGCGGTGATCACCGGCGCGGCCGGCGTCGGCAAGAGCGCGCTTGCGGTGACCTGGGGCCACCGGGTGTCCGCCGAGTTCCCGGACGGCGTGCTGTTCGCGGCCATGCGCGGGTTCGATCCGAGCCATTCGCCGCGCTCGCCTGCCGAGGTGTTGCCGAGGTTTCTGCTGGCGCTGGGCGTGCGGACCGAAGATCTGCCGAACGAGCTGGAGGAGCAGGCCGCGCTGTACCGCACGCTGCTGGCCGCCCGCCAGGTGCTGGTGGTGCTCGACGACGCGCGCGACTCCGAGCACGTGCGGCCGTTGCTGCCCGGCGGCTCCGGTTCGCTGGTGCTGGTGACCAGCAGGCGCAGGCTGGACGGGCTGGTCGCGCGCAGCGGCGCGCGGCTGCTGTCGCTGGACACGTTGCCTGCCGACGCGGGCGTACGGCTGATCTCGCAGGCGGCGGTGGACGCGGGGGTCGAGGTGACCGCGGCGCAGGCCGAGCAGCTGGCCGGGTTGTGCGACAACCTGCCGCTGGCGTTGCGGGTGATCGCGGCGCGGCTGGCCGTGCACCCGGAGCACAGCGTCGAGGACCTGATCGTCGAGCTGGCCGACGAGCGGACCCGGCTGGCCGCGCTGGATCTGGAGAACGCGGACACGAGTGTGAGTGCGGCGCTGGACATCTCCTATCGCGGGCTGCACCCGGCGATCGGCAGCGCGTTCCGGATGCTCGGGTTCGTACCTGGTCTGGCCGTGGACGCGTACGTGGTCGCTGCGTTGTGCGGCACCGATGTGGATTCGGCGGCGCGGCGGCTGCGGGCGCTGGTGGAAGCGAACCTGATGTCGACGCTGGGGCCGAGCCGGTTCGTCATGCACGACCTGGTTCGGTTGCACGCCAAGGGACTTGCCGAGAACGAGCTGTCGCCGACGGCCGCGGATGAGGCGCTGGGACGACTGCTTGGGTACTACCGCGCGACCTGCGACGCGGCCCGGCGGCAGTTGCACCCGCCGAGCGATGATCTGGACTTCGCCAGTACCTACCGGCGGATCGCGCGGCCGCCGCTGCCGACCGCGCGGCACGCGCTGGACTGGTTCGAAGCCGAGTGGCAGAACCTGAACGCGCTGCTGCGGGTGACCGTCGCGGCGGGCCGCCACCTTGAGGCGTGGCAGTTGGTCGCGTTGTGCTCGCACTTTCTGTCCACGCAGGCCAGCTACGCGGACTGGTCGGACTGGGCCGGTATCGGGCTGGCCTCGGCGCGGGCGGTCGGCGACACCGAGGGCGAGCTGCAGATGCTGATCGTGCTCTCCACCGCGCGCAGCCGCTACGGCCTGGCCGGTGAGGCGCTGGAGGACGCGCAGCTCGCGTTGCGCATCGCCACCGAACTCGGCGATCCCCGGCACATCCGCACCGCGCTGGGCAACGTGGCCAGCGGACTGTACGGCCAGCAGCGCTTCCGCGAGGCGCTGTTCTGCGACCAGGAGGCCTACCGGCTCGCCGTCGAGGCGGGCGACCGGATCGCGCAGGCGCACGCGCTGAACAACATGTCGCAGGTCGAGCGGGAGATGGACCGGCGGGAAGAGGCCGCTGAGCATGTCGGCACCGCGGTCGAGTTGTTCAAGGAAGCGGGCGATGTCGGCTACTACCTCCTCGCGCTGAACAACCTGGCCGAGCTGTACATGGAGCTGGGCAAGCTGGACGAGGCCGAGGCACTGACCCGGCAGGCGCTGGCCCTCTCGCCCGCGCACCGGCCGGATCTGCAGCGCGCGTTCACCCTCGAACTGCTCGGCATGGTGTTGCTCGCCCGGGGCGAGGAGGCCGCCGCCGAGGACCAGCTCGGCCAGGCGCTCATGCTGTCGGAGGAGTTGGGCTCGCCGAGGGCGGGCGCGATCCGCGCGGTGCTGGCCGGCATCCGCCTGGATGACGCGGAGTAATCAACCGGGTGCGTTCGCGGTCGGCGTCGTTCGACCGGGGATCTCGACAGGGGTCTCCCGATCACGCGGAGGACACGCTATGCTCGACGCCGAGTGAGCGACCGGATACGTGATGTGTCCTCACGGCGTCGGTGTGGCCGCAATCGGCCCCGACAAACGTTTGCGGGTCTGCGTTGGCGGCCCGCGTTTAGCAGACGTTTAGCCTGCGTGCAGCCCACCCTGAAAGGGTGAAACTCGAGTCGGTGAGACATCTCAAGCCGACAGCCAGGGTGGTACTGGGGACATATGGGATGTCTGCCGCCCGTCATTCCGGCCGGCGCCTGGGGGAGGCGCCGGCCGGGTGCCATTTCCGGCAATTACGTCATGTCGCCGGATCGCAACGGTGCCAGTTCCGGACGTTTCGGTGGCAGTCCGTCACCGGAGGAGCGCCCACGCAGGTGCCTGCCGATCCACGGCAGGAAGTGCTCCCTGGTCCAGTCCCAGTCCGATCGGCGCAGCTGTGCCCAGGTCGGCGGGGCCATCGGCGGCCACGGCTCGGTCCAGTCCTGATCGACGCCGACCCCGAGCACCCCGGCGGCGCGCAGCGCGACGCGGCGATGGCCTTCGGCCGACAAGTGCAGGCGGTCCGGGCTCCAGGCGCGCGGATCGTGCAGGACGCGCATGGACCAGATGTCGACCAGCAGGCAGCCGTGCCGGTCGGCGATGGCCCGCAGATGACCGTTGTAGGTGGCCACGCGGCCGCGCACGTACTTGAGCACCGGGGTCGATCGGGTGTCGAAACCGGTGAAGATCATGACCTCGCTACCGGCCGCGCGCAGGGCCGCGACTCCGCCTTCGTAGCGCTGCGCGATCTCGTCCGGGTCGGCGCCGGGCCGGAGGATGTCGTTGCCACCCGCGCAGAACGTGACCAGGTCGGCACCGGAGGCGACCGCGTAGGGCAGCTGATCTTCCAGGACCTGAGCCACGTACTTGCCGCGCACCGCGAGGTTGGCGTAACGAAGTTCGGGCTGCTCAACGGCGAGTAGCTCGGCGAGCCGGTCCGCCCAACCGCGGAACTGGCCGTTCGGTCCGGGATCGTTGAGCCCTTCGGTGAAGCTGTCCCCGATCGCCACGAAACTCTTCCAGCGGTGCACGTCGTCCTCCCTCGCCAAACCGACGCTTAGCCTAGCTAAGCATTGGATCCGTTCGGGTCGTTTCATGGTGGAGTGTGTCCGATTCCGCACCTCCGGCCCGGCCGTGCCGCTGGTCCGCCCCGCGCAAGCTGACCTGGGTCGGTTCAGTGAACCGGGGTACGTTGAGACCTTCCTTTCCTGCCGCTTGGCAGGTTATTTTCATCTCAGCGTAGTTTATTGTGGGAAGTTCACTGGACGTCGCCGGAGCTGGCCAGTATTTTCAAATGGTCTGGACCATTGGGAGGCTGCAGTGGAGACGGTTGTCGGGGCGCCGAGGGTGCTTGTCGATCGGGCCATCACCGGCCCCGGGTTCGTGCGTGTCCACAATGGACAGATCGTCGAGGTTGGTTCGGGGACCGGGCCATCCGCCGAGGTCTTCGGATCCGGCCTGGTCACCCCCGGTCTGGTGGACATCCAGGTCAACGGTGCGTTCGGTATCGACTTCGCCGAGGCCGACGAGCAGAGCATGCGGCTGGTCGCGACCTCGCTGCCCAGCACCGGTGTGACCAGCTTCCTGCCCACGCTGATCACCGCGCCGGTGCCGGTGATCCTGGAGCAGGCGCACAACGTGCTCGCCGCGGCGCGCGGGCTGGATGGCATTCCGGCCGCCCGCTCGCTCGGCGTGCACCTGGAAGGGCCGTTCCTGTCCCCGGTCCGGCACGGCGTGCACGAGCCCGACCTGATGGCGCTGCCCACCCCCGAACTGGTCGACCTGATCCTGAGCGACACCACCGTGATGTCGGCGCTGCGCATGGTGACGGTGGCCCCGGAACTCTCCGGCGCGCTGGAGTTCATCCGCCGCCTCGTCGACGCGGGCGTGCTGGTTTCCGTCGGGCACACCGATGCGACCGCCGCACAGGTCAAGCTGGCGGGCGACGCGGGCGCGCGGATGGTCACCCACCTGTTCAACGCGCAACGGCCGCTCGGTCACCGCGAACCGGGGGTGCCCGGCGCCGCTCTCGTCGACCCACGCTTCACCCTCGGCCTGATCGCCGACCTCGCGCACGTCGCCGCCGACATCTGCAAGCTCGTCTTCCAGCTCGCGTCCGACCGGGTCGCGCTGGTCACCGACGCGGTCGCGGCCGCGGGCATGCCGCCCGGCCGCTACCAGCTCGGTGGCGAGGACGTGCTGCTCACCGACGACGGCGTGCCGCGCTCGCCGACCGGCACCATCGCGGGCAGCGCGCTCACCCTGGACCGCGCGGTGCGTAACATCATCTCCATCGGCGTCGATCCCGCGGTCGCGCTGTGCGCGGCAACGGTGATCCCGGCCAACGTGATCGGCGAGCCCACCCTCGGCCGGATCGCCCCCGGCGCCCGCGCCGACCTGGTCTGGTGGGACGAGGACATGCGGCCGCGCAAGGTGTGGATCGCGGGCGAGGTCGTGTTCGACGCGGCCGACCCGGCCCAGGTCGGCGCTCGCGACGCGGCCATGGCGTTCCGCGCCGGCTAGGTTTTTCGGCCTCTTTCCGGATTCCCCGAACGCTGCGGCGTAGAACCGCAATAACCGGGTGAACCCGAAAAGGAGGCCCGATGAGGCGTAGCACGCCCGGCCGGGACGAGTTCGTCGAGTTGTTCTGGCAGCACGGCGCGGCGGTACACGCGTACCTGAGCCGTCGCGCCGGCAGGCAGGACGCCGACGACCTGCTCGGCGAGGTCTGGCTACAGGCGTTCCGTGCCCGCGAACGCTACGACCGGCGCTGGCCCAGCGCGCTGCCCTGGCTCTACGGCATCGCCCGCAACGTACTGCGCACGTACTGGCGGGCCGATCCACCCATTCCCAGCCCGGCCGAACCGGTGGACAGCCACGATCCGTGGCCCTCGGTGGACGACCGGCTCGACGCGAGCAGAGGCGCACCCGCGATCCGCGCCGCGCTGGCCAGGCTCAGCCAGCAGGACCGGGAGGTGCTGCTGCTGGTCGCCTGGGAGCAGTTGGCGCCCGCCGAGGTCGCGATCGCGCTCAACGTGCGACAGGGCACGGTGCGCAGCAGGCTGCACCGGGCCAGAAGCCAACTGCGCCAACACCTTGACCTGCCGACGAACGATCGCCCCGGAGCGGCCCCGGTGCCGCTGCGACTCGCGGAGGCTCACGATGAATGACCTGACCGAACTGGATCTGCTCGCCCCACTGGGCAAGGTGGATCCGCCGGACCACGACACCATGCGCGACGTCGCCGCCCTCCTGGCCGCCGAGACCGACCTGATGCCGTCCCGGTCCAGGCGGTTCGGCAAACGGACCTTGGTCATCGGGGGCGCGTTGGCCGCGGCGGCCGCGGTGCTCGCCGTGGTCGGCCTGGTCGGTTCCAGCACCGAGGCGCCGCAGCGGAACTCGGCGCAGCCCGGGCCGAGCCTGCGCGATGTGGTGCTGTCCGCGCTCGACACCAACGCTGACTCGATCCTGCACGTCACGATAACCGCGGCGAACAGCAACAACGTTCCCGACCCGGGGGCAGGCGACCTGTGGTACTCGTCGGCGCAGCCCAAGGCCGGGCAGTCGCTGACCGTGCGCGACATCATCGGTGCGACCGCGTCGACGTTCGAACAGGACTCCTCGGAGACGTACGTGGTGCCGAGCGCGGGTTCGCCACCGGCCAACTGCGACGTGCTGCAGGTCCAGTACCGGACTCGGCTCTGGGCCAGGCATGTCGGCGACTGCCCGTTCCTCGGCGAACCGCAGCTGGAACTCAAGCAGGAGATCGCCGAGGGCCGGTGGCAACGGGTGCCCGGACAGACCACTGTGGATGGTCAGCCCGCTGTCGTCTACACCCAGGAGGCCGACGGCGACAACAGCAAGGGCGTCGGCAACAGCGAGCAGACGCTGTGGATCAACGCGAGTACCGGCCTGCCGATCCTCGACGAGATGAAGGGCTTCAACGTCGACGGGTCCGTGGAGGGAACGGTGACCACCTCCTTCAGTTTCCTGCCCAACACCGAGCAGAACCGAGCGCAGCTGACGGTGCCGATCCCGGCCGGCTTCACGCAGGTGTCGACGTTTCCGCCGACCAAACACTGATCCCGGACGTGAAAGACCCCGGCGAGGGCCCTGTGGCAAGCCTCGCCGGGGTTGGGTTCGTGCGGACCCTTACCGGGTCTTGGTGACCTTCTTCAGGCCGCGCGGCTGGTCCGGGTCGCCGCCCCTGGCCAGGGACAGTTCGAGGGCGAGCCGCTGGATGGGCATGACCTCCAGGATCGGCGCGACTTCCTCGGCGCTGGCCGCGACGGTGAGCCGGGCGGCGGCGGGCATGTCCTTGGCGGCGGAGCCGACCGCGAGCACGTCCGCCCCCCGGCCGTGCACGACGCGCAGCACCTCGCGCATGGAGTCCGCGCCCTTGCCGGTGCTGGTCACCGCGATCACGCCGGTTTCCGAGTCGAGCGCGGCGACCGGGCCGTGCAGCAGGTCGGCGCCGCTGTAGGCGCGGGCGGAGAGGTAGCTGGTCTCGGCGAGCTTGAGTGAGGCCTCCAGTGCGGTCGACAGCGAGTAGCCGCGGCCGGTGGTGACCATCCGCTCGACGAAGCGGTAGCGCTGCGCGGCTTCGGCGACGTCGGCGGCCGACCCGCTGAGGGTCGACTCGGCGAGTTCGCCGATGTTGGCGACCTCGTGGCCGTCGCCGCCGCGGATCGCGTCGATCAGCAGGTACAGGCCGAGCAGGGTAGAGGTGTAGCTCTTGGTCGCGGCCACCGCCAGCTCGCGGCCCGCGCGCACGTTGAACTCGAATTCGGCCGCGCCGCCGAGGTCGGAGCCCTCGGTGTTGGTGACGGCCACGGTGAGCGCGCCGCGCTTGCGGGCCGAGTCGGTGACCTCGACCAGGTCGGGGGAGCCGCCGCTCTGGCTGACCGTGACCAGCAGGACGTCGGTCAGGTCGGGGGCGGCGCCGTAGAGGGTGGTGGTGGACGGCGAGACCAGGCCGGCCGGGAGTTGCAGCAGTACCTCGATCAGGTACTTGGCGTAGAGCGCGGCGTTGTCGCTGGAGCCGCGGGCGGCCAGCAGCGCGAAGCGGGGCTTGCGCTGTGCCACGACCTTGGCGACTTCGGCGATCTCCGCGCGGTGTTCGACGAGCCCGGCGAGCAGCCGCGGCTGGTCCGCGACCTCGCTGGCCATCAACGCACCCGGCGCGGTGCCGTTGTCCTGTTGTTGCCCCGTCACGCTGTCCTCCGCCTCGTCATAACGTGTCAGCCAGCAGTTCGGCGCCCGCTCGCAGGCACACCTTCGCAGCGCCGTGGGTGTCGACCAGGTTCGACACTCCCAGGGTAGGGCCAGGGACCCCGGTTTCAACTCGAATGAGGTCTAGACCACTGGGCACCAGCTGGCCGAACAGGTCCACGATCCACGGGTAGCGCGCGCCGTCCCTGGTCACCACGACCACCGGGCGGCCGTCGGCGGCCGACGCGATCGCGGTCGCCGTTGCGTCCTCTTTGGATAGTCGAAGGACCTGGGTTTCCGGTACCAGCGCCTGTAGCTGCGCGCCGAAGCTCCACGGCACCTCGCCGACCGCGATGGTCGGGGCCACGCTCAGCTCGACCACCAGCGGCGGCCCGGACAGCTTGGGTTCGCCCTGGGTGCGCACCGCGCGGCGGGCGGCGATCAGGCCGATCTCGCGATCCCATGGACCGTCGCTGATCTGGGTGCGGTCGCCCAGCGCGAGCGTGCGGTTGGCCGCCTCGTAGAGCCGGTCGACCGGCAGCTCGTCCCGCAGCACCGCTTCGACCAGCGCGTCCACCAGCGCGGACACCGTGCCCTCGTCGGTGTAGGTGCCGCCGATGACCAGAGTGTCCGCGCCCGCGCGCAACGCCGCGACCGCACCGCCCGCCATGCCGGCGGTGCCGGTCACCGCGCCCATGTCGATCGCGTCGGTGACGATCGTGCCGGTGAAGCCCAGCTCGTCGCGCAGCACGCGCACGGCCTTCGGGCTCAGGCTGGCCGGCTTGTCGTCCCAGGCAGGGATGACCAGGTGCCCGAGCATCACCGACCGCACGCCGGCCGCGATGGCGGCGGCGAAGGGCACCAGTTCGACCTCGCGCAGGATCTGCTCGGTCCGGGCCAGCACCGGCAACGTCGTGTGCGAGTCCTCGGTCGCCGCGCCGTGACCGGGAAAGTGCTTGGCGCAGGCCGCCACGCCGCAGCGCTGCAACCCGCGAACCCACGGCTCGATCTGCTGCGCCGCCGCGCGCGGGTCCGAGCCGAACGCGCGCACGCCGATGATCGGGTCCAGCTCGGTCAGCGTGAGGTCGGCGCACGGCGCGAAGTTCGCGGTGATGCCCGCGGCGACCAGCCGCCGGCCGAGAGCGGTCGCGACCTGATCGGTCAACTGCGGGTCGGCGGCGACGCCGAGCGCGTAGTTGCCGGGCACCTCGGACCCTCGGCCGGCGTCCAGCCGGGTGACGTCGCCGCCTTCCTCGTCGATCGCCACCACCGCGTCGTCGCGTTCCGCGGCGATACTGGCCGACAACGCGGCTACCTGCTGGTCGTCGACGACGTTGCGCCCGAACAACAACACGCCGCCGAGACCATTCGAAACCCACCGGCGAACCCACTCCGGTGCGGTTGTGCCCGCGAACCCGGGCAGCAGTACGCCCGCGGCCAGCGACCGCAGTTCAGCGTCGGCCCCGCCGGTACCGCTGCCCATTTTCCGTCACCCCTTCACGGCGCCGGCGGTCACGCCGGCCACCAGGTTCCGTTGCACGATAAGGAAGAACACCACGACCGGGACGGTGAACAGCGTCGCCGCCGCCATGGTCGCGCCCCAGTCGGTACTGAACACCGTCTGGAACCCCGACAACCAGACCGGGAGGGTGAACTTGTTCTGGTCCTCCATGAACACCAGCGCGTAGAGGAACTCGTTCCACGCGGTGATGAACCCGAACACCGAGGTCGCCACCAGGCCGGGCCCCAGCAGCGGCAGCGTGACCCGCCGGAACGCCTGCCACCGGCCGCATCCGTCGACCATCGCGGACTCCTCGAGGTCGACCGGGATGCCGTGCACGAACCCGCGCAGCGTCCACGCGGTGAACGGCAGGGTCGCGCCGAAGTAGACCAGGATCAGCGACGGCAGCTGGTTGAGCAGGTTCAGGTCCCGCATGATCAGGTACATCGGGATCAGCATCGCCTCGAACGGCGAGAGCTGCGCGATCAGCAGCAGCATCACGAACCCGCGACGGCCCCGGAAGCGGAACCGCGCCACCGCGACGGCCATCAGCACGCCGATCACCAGCGAAGCGGCCACCGCGGTCAGCGAGACCAGCAGGCTGTTGCCGACGATCTCCAGGAAGTACTGCTTCTGCACCGCGTCCAGGAAGTGCTGGAACGTGATGTGGCTGGGGACCAGGTCGTAGTTGGTGGAGATGATGTCCAGGTTCGGCTTGAACGCGCTGCTGGCCATCCAGTAGATCGGGAACAGGAAGATCAAGGCGACCACGATCGCGACGACCGAGAACCCGATCCGCTTGCCCCTGCTCGTTTTCACAGTTCGACCTCCTGCGAGCGCAGCAGCATCCGGATGTAGGTGAAGGTGATGATCACGATGATGACGATCATCAGCACGCTGACCGCTGCCGCGGTGCCGAAGTGGTTGCTCGCGATGCCGTCCAGGTACTGCAGGATCGGCAACGTCGTGCTCTTGCCGTTCGGGCCGCCCTGCTTGATCGCCCAGACCTGGGTGAACACCTTGAAGTCCCACAACAACTGCAGGAACGTGGTCAGCGCGACGATCGGCGCGATGCCCGGCCAGCTGACCGAGCGGAACGTCTGCCAGGCGTTGGCGCCGTCCAGCGCGCTGGCTTCGTAGATCTCACCGGGAATGCTGACCAGTCCGGCATAGACGGTGAACGCCACGAACGGCGTTGCCTGCCAGACGATGAGAATGCCGATGATCACCAGGGTGGAGGCGCCCGAACTGAACCAGGAGTGATCCTTGAAGCCGGAGAAACCCAGCTCCACCAGGGTTTTGTTCAGGATGCCGTAGTGCGCGTCGAACATCCACTGGAACACCGTGGTGGCGGCCAGGATCGGCATGGCCCAGGCCAGCACCAGCGCGATCTGCAGGAAGATCCGCACGGCCTTGCCCAGTTTGGTGAGCAGCAGCGCGATCAGCAGACCGAGGAACATGGTCAGGACCACACAGCCGGCGGTGAACAGGACGGTGCGGACCGCGTCCCCCCAGAACTTCGGGTCGGACAGGACGGTCCTGAAGTTGTCGAAGCCGACCCAGACGGTTCTGCCGGTGACCAGCTCACCGAGATCCAGTTTCTGGAAACTCGTGACCAGGACCAGAACCGCCGGTGCGCCCAGCAGTGCGGCGATCGCCAGCAGCGCGGGGCTCATCAGCAGGTAGGGGGTCAGTTTCCCGCGACGGGCGCGGCGGGACAGGCCGGTCGAACGCCGGCCGCGCGGCGGCGGAACAGAGTCCGCCACCGCGCGTGTTGTCGAGACAGCCGTCATGAGGTCAGCTTTCGGCTCAGCTGGACGCTTGCAGGATCTGGGTCAACGCCGTATCGGCATCCTTGGCCGCCTGATCGGTGGACTTGGCGCCGGTCAGGACGTTGGTCATCATGTCCTTGAGCGGGTTCTGACCGTTCTCGACGGTGGCCCACTGCGGAATGGCCGGAGTGGACTTGCCGCCCTTGGAAGCGGTGCCACCGGCGGCGGCGACCGGGTCGGCGGCCAGGCCGCTGGTGTCGGAGATGGTGCCCGGGATCCAGTCGCCCTTGGTCTCCATCTGCATCTGGTAGGTGGAGTTGGTCATCAGGGTCAGCCAGTCCTTGGCCAGGTCCGGGTTGGCCGCGTTGACCGGCACGGCGAGCACGGAACCACCGAGGAAGACCGGGGCGGTCTTGCCGGCGGTCATCGACGGGATCGGGAACGCGCCGATGTCGGACTTGATCGCCGGGTTGGACTTCTCGGCCTCGGTCGCGTCCGAGGAAGCGCCGACCATCATGGCCACGTCGCCCTTGGCGAACACGTCGCCCTGCTGCGGGTGGGCCTCGTCGTTGTCCTTGGGCGCCGTGGTGCCCGACGCCGTGACCAGTTGCTTGTAGAAGTTGATGCCTGCCTCGGCCTGCGGGCTCTCCAGCGTGCCCTGCCACTTGCCACCGACCGACTTGGCGACGTCGCCACCCTGGTCCCAGATGAACGAGAGCAGCACGTACCAGTCCTGGCCGGCCAGGTACAGCGGCTGGAAGTTCGGGTCGCTCGGGTTGGACGCCTTGAGCTTGGCGATGTCGTCGAGCCATTCCTGGTTGCTGGTCGGCGGAGCGGTGATGCCGGCCTTGGCGAACAGGGACTTGTTGTAGATGACCACGCGGTCACCGGCGTAGAAGGGCACGCCGTATTCCTTGCCCTGCCATTCACCGGCGGCCTTCATGCCCGCGTTCCACTGGCTGCCGTTGAGGGCGCCTTCCCAGTCGGACACATCGGTGAGGGTGCCCTGTGAGGAGTACCCGGACGCGTCCGTGCTGCCGAGCTCAACGATGTTGGGTGGGGTCTTGCTGGCCAGCGCGCCGGTGAGGCGCTGACCGATGCCGTCCCACTGCTGCACCTGGTAGTTGACCTTCACCCCGGGGTGCGCTTTTTCGAACTGGGCGTCCAACTGGCTCATCATCGCGTCGGGCGCCGAGCCCTGCATCAGCCAGACGGTGAGGGTCTGGTTGCCGCCGCTGCCGCTGCCACTGCCGCTCGATCCACCCGAGCAGCCGGCGACGGTCAAAGCCACCGATGCGGCCGCTAAAGCCACAATCGTCCAGCGCTTCACTGTTGCCGTCCTTCCGTGTCCGGTTTCGCCTTATCAACCGAACTGGTTTAGACCAATGCGGACCAGCGTGGTCCACACCACAGTGGAAGTCAAGGACGATGCCGAATCGATGCCTGCCTTTGTGCGGATGACTACACACCAGAATCCCCTGATTACGCAGCCGTACGGCTTCAAGAAAACTGCTGACCGGTTGGCGATCACTTCCGGCTAAAGTTGACTAGTTTCGGTCCGCGCGGCGGGTGTGATCGCGTAAATGGCACTGGACAGGGCATCCTTTGAAGGAACGGGTGAGTCAAGGAGGGCCCATGCTCGAAACAACGCCGACCGGCGACGTGGACGCCGCCGCTCGGGCGCGAGTACAACGCGAGCCGAAGTACTGGGGCCTGAAACGACATCTGCTCGATCTGCTCAGCTCCATGCCGCCCGGGTCGCCCATCCCAACCGAACGCTCGCTCGCCGCCGAGTTCGACGTATCACGAACCACGGTGCGGCAAGCCCTGGCCGAACTGACCGTCGAGGGACGGCTGCTGCGGGTCCAGGGCAAGGGCACGTTCGCGGCCGAGCCGAAGGTCGCGCAGCGGCTGCAGCTGTCCTCCTACACCGAGGACATGCGGGCCCAGGGTCGTGAGCCGTCATCGCGCCTGATCGAGATCTCCGAGGATCCGGCCGACATCGACCTGGCCCGGCTGCTCAACATCAGAGCGGGCGCCAAGGTGCTGCGCCTGCACCGGCTGCGCCTGGCCGACAACGAGCCGATGGCGATCGAAACCACCCACCTGCCGTTGTCGCGTTTCCGAGGGTTGCGCCGTTACGTCAGTTCGGGCGGTTCGCTCTACCAGGTGCTGCGCGAGCGGTTCGGAGTGGAGATGGGGCACGCCGAGGAAACCATCGAGACCGCGCTGGCCAGCCCGGAGGAGGCGGAGTTGCTCGGCGCCGACGTCGGCCTGCCGATGCTGCTGCTGTCCCGGCACTCCTTCGACTCGGCGGGCAACCCGGTGGAGTGGGTCCGGTCGGTCTACCGGGGCGACCGCTACAAGTTCGTCGCCGGACTTGACCGACCCTGACCTATCCGGCCCACAATCGCATACCGGGGTGCCGGGGTATGGCACCGTTCGTCACGGCTGCCCGAAACCGGAAGTGATGAGGAGAAGATGACCGCTTCCTCCGTCGACGCCTCCTCGGCCGTGATCCGATGGGGTACGCCGCGTGCGCGGGGCGTACTGGCCACCACGATCGTCGGCTCCAGCATGGCGATGATCGACGGCACCATCGTCAACATCGCGTTGCCCCGCATCGGCGCCGAGTTCGGCGCCTCGGTCGCCGGCCTGCAGTGGATCGTGGATGGCTACCTGCTCTCCCTGGCCGCGTTGGTGCTGGTCGCGGGCGTGTTCGGGGACCGGTACGGGCGGCGCAAGGTCTACCTGATCGGCGTCGGCCTCTTCGGGGGCGCGTCGCTGCTCTGCGGCCTCGCCCCGAGCACCACGGTGCTGGTCGTCTGCCGGATCATCCAGGGCGTCGCGGGCGCGCTGGTCTCGCCGGGCGCGCTGGCCATCCTCCAGTCGAGTTTCGCCCGCGACGACCGGGCTCGCGCCATCGGCGCCTGGTCCGGCCTGGGTGGCGTGGCGACCGCGATCGGGCCGCTGCTCGGCGGCTTCCTGGTGCAGGTCTGGTCCTGGCGCCTGGCGTTCCTGATCAACCCGCCGGTCGCGGTGATCTGCATCCTGCTCGCGTTCAAGTTCGTGCCCGAGTCCAGCGACGAACAGGCCAAAGGCAAGCGGCCCGACCTGATCAGCTCCGGCATGATCGCGATCGGCCTGGCCGGCATCACCGCGCTGCTGGTCGAGGCACCCAGCGAGGGCATCACCAACCCGCTGGTGCTCGGCGCGGGCATAGCCGGGGTGGCCGGGTTGACAGCCTTCGTCATCCGGCAGCGCATGTCGGCCAACCCGCTGGTGCCCGCCGCGCTGTTCGCCAACCCCACGTTCACGCTGGCCAACGTGCTGACCTTCGCCGTCTACACCGCGCTCGGCGGAGTCATGATGCTGATGGTCCTCCAGTTGCAGGTATCGCTGAACTACCCGCCGACCCTGGCCGGGCTGTCCAACCTGCCGCTGACCATCCTGATGTTGTTCCTGTCCGCGCGCTCCGGCAAACTCGCCTCCCGGATCGGACCGAAACTCCAGCTCACCATCGGTCCGCTGCTGATCGCGGCCGGCATGTGGCTGCTGCGCGACGTCACGCCGGGCGCCTCCTACGTGTTCGGCGTGCTGCCCGGCATCCTGGTGTTCGGCCTCGGCCTGGCCTGCGTGGTCGCCCCGGTCACCGCGACCGTGCTCGCGGCAGCGCCGGATCATCTGGCCGGTGCCGCGTCCGGCATGAACAACGCCGTCGCCAGGACCGGCGGTCTGCTCGCGGTCGCGGTCCTGCCCGCGGTGACCAGCCTCTCCGGCGCCGCCTACCGTTCCCCGGCCGCGCTCACCGCCAGCTGGCGGATGGCGCTGCTGATCTGCGCGGGCCTGGCCGTGGTCGGTGGCATCCTCGGCCTGTTCATCAACAACAACGTGCTGCGCGGGCCGGCCCCCAGCGAGCCCGAGCCCGGGCCCGACGCGCCGCAGACCCCGGCGCCGATCGAGGATGCCCCGCACCCCGGGGACTGCCTGCACTGCGGCGTCGAGGGCCCGCCGACCCACGTCCGGCCGAGCCGCGCCACCACCTAGCCGCCGACGACCTCGGCGAACAGCCGCGGGTCGACATTGCGCCCGGACAGGATGGCCACCGTCTTGCCCGGGGGCAGCTCGGCCTGGCGGTAGAGGTAGGCGGCGGTGGCGACCGCGCCCGCCGGCTCGGCCACCAGGCCGGAACCGAGCGCGAGCCGCTGCATCGCGTCCCGGATCTCCTGCTCGCTCACGGTCAGGATGCCGTCCAGCAACGCGGTGAGGTGGGCGAAGGTCAGCTCGGACGGTTCGGCGCGCAGGCCGTCGGCGATCGTGCGCACCCGGTCCGCACTCGGCCAGCGCACCAGGTGACCGGCCGCATAGCTGGCGGCGGCGTCACCGGCGAGTTCCGGCTCGACGCCGAACACCTTCGCCTTCGGGCACAGCGCCTTGATCGCCGCCGCGATGCCGGAGGCGAGGCCGCCGCCGCTGACCGGGATCAGCACCAGGTCGACGTCGGGCAGCTCCTCGGCGATCTCCAGGCCGATCGTGCCCTGACCGGCGATCACGGCCGGATGGTCGAACGGCGGAATCAGCGCGGCATCGCGCTTGCGCGCGATCTCCTCGGCGAGTTTCTGCCGCTCGGCCAACGGCACCAGCACCACTTCCGCGCCCAGGGCCCGGGTCGCCTCGATCTTGGTCACCGGCGCGGTGTCGTCGATGACGATCACCGCCGGAATTCCGGCCGCGCGCGCGGCGTGCGCGACCGCCTGCGCGTGATTTCCGCTGGAATAGGCGACAACTCCGTTGGCGCGCGCGGATTCGTCCAGCTCGGCAAGGGCATTCGCGGCACCGCGCACCTTGAACGCGCCGATCGCCTGGAAACCTTCCGGCTTGATCCACAATGGCCGGTCGGCGGTGGCCCAGTTGGCCGGCAGCAATGCGGTACGTGCCACCGTCGCGTCGATCCGTTTGGCCGCCGCCCTGATCTCGTCGATCCCCACAAGTCGCATGTCCACTATTCTGCACCGTCTACTAAGGACAGTCTGTGGTGGCGGTGCTCACCTTCGGTCAACCTCGGGAGTGACCGGTGCGTCGTCCACGTTGAGGGAACAGGAATCGATTCACTGGGTAAGCCACGAGGGACATGACCACCAAGGAGACGCAGCACCACCCCGGAACCAAGGCCACGCAACCGACCGAGAAACGCTCCGCGCTCAGGCTGAGCCAGGTACTGGCGACCGTGCTGGCCGCGGTCACGGCTGCCTTCCTCGGCTCACGGCTGGGCGTCGCGGGCACCGTCACCGGCGCGGGCGTTGCCAGCCTGGTGAGCACGCTGGGCACCGCGATCTACCAGAACTCGCTGGACCGTACGAGCCGCGCGGCGCGCAAAGTCCGCAGCCACGTCGTCGCCCGCACCGGTAAACGCCCCCTGCCACCAGCCGCGCCGACCGAGGTTCTCGATCAGCCGCCGACCCAGATCACCGAGACCACCGCGACCACCGAGGTCACCGGCGCTTGGGCGCCCACTCGGCGGTTCGAGCCGGTCCGCAGGCCCGACGCGATCGCCGATGCGACAACCGACTGGCTGAGCAAACCGACCGAGCTGTTCAGCCGCCCCACCGAGGTGAAGGACCGCCCGACCGGTGTGTTCCAGCACCCGGCCGAAGCCAGGACCGAGCTGGTCGGCCCGCCCACCCAACAGCGTCGCAGGCTGCGCTGGCCGGTGCTGGTCGGCGCGACCGCGCTCGCCTTCGTGATCGGCATGGGCGCGGTCACCGGCATCGAACTGCTCGCCCACCGTCCGCTGTCCGGCGGCAACGCGGGCACCACGATCAGCGGCCTGTTCGGCGGCGCGACGCAGAAGCCGGCCACGCCCCACCCGAACACCCCGGCCCGCGACACAACATCGCACGAAGCGCCGACCACCACCCCGACCCCGCCGTCCTCGGACGCCCCGACCAGCACGCCGAGCACCTCGGTCAACCCAACGCCGAGCACGACCACCCCGCCCGCCAGCACGACCACCCCACCGCCGAGCAGCGCGCCGACCACGACGACCGGTAAGCAGGGCGCGCCCTAGAGGTCAGTCGAGCCAGGGATCGGAGTCGGACTCCTGGTCAGCGGCGAGCCGCGCCCGGCGGACGTTCTCCTCGAAGGCCTCGTCGAATGCCGGGTCGCCCTGCCACCGCGCGGCCAGCTCGCGTAGGTCGCGTCCGTTGCTTCGCTCGTCCATGGAGCCGATTATCTGACAGGGTTGCTCGCTAGCCTGCCGGCGTGGATCTTGGGGAGCTTTGCGACCGGGTCGAACGGGTCGCGCAGGGGTATTCGCGGCGGTTCGGGATCGAGCAGGACGACGACTGGCACATCCTCAAGCTGGGCGAGGAGGTCGGCGAGCTGACCCAGGCCTATCTGGCGCTGGTCGGCAAGGCTCGGGACCGGGGCCTGACCGAGGCCGAGATCAAGGCGAACTTCGCCGCCGAGCTGGCCGACGTGATCGGCCAGGCGCTGCTGACCGCGCGGCACTTCGGTGTCGACGTGGAGACCGAGCTGGAACGGAAGTGGCTGGTCTGGGACCTGCCGAGCAATTAGACGTTGGCGTGCAGCGCGCGGGTGAGTTCCTCGGCGGCTTCCCGTGGGTCGGCCGCGTCGGTGATGGCGCGGACCACCACGACTCGGCTGGCACCGGCCGCGAACACCTCTGGGAGGCGGTCGGCGTCGATGCCGCCGATCGCGAACCAGGGACGGTCGACGTCGCGCTCGGCGACGGCGCGGACCAGGTCGAGGCCGGGGGCGGGGCGGCCGGGTTTGGTCGGGGTCGGCCAGCACGGGCCGGTGCAGAAGTAGTCCACGCCCGGTTCGACCGCGGCCGCCGTGGCCTGCTCGACGTCGTGCGTCGAACGGCCGATCAGCAGGTCGTCGCCGACGATCTTGCGGGCGACTTCCACCGGGAGGTCGTCCTGACCCAGGTGCAGGATGTCGGCGCCGGCCGCGACCGCGATGTCCGCGCGGTCGTTGACCGCGAACAGCGCGCCGTGCCGGGCGCAGGCCTCGCCGATGATCTTCAGTGCGGCCAGTTCCTCGCGGGCTTCCAGCGTGGGCAGGCCGGCCTGCTTGTCGCGCAACTGGACGATGTCCACGCCGCCCGCGAGCGCCGCATCGACGAACTCGGCGAGATCGCCGGTGTCGCGGCGGGCGTCGGTGCACAGGTACAACCTGGCCCCGGCCAGGCGCTGGCGGAGTCGGTCGGCTCGCGAAGTGGCCACGTCCGCTGAAGCTACCGGCCGCTCTCCATCGCGCGCCACGTGCGCAGGGCCACTCACCGCGCCGCGCTAGGGTGGACAGTGGTCCGCACGGGAGTCCGGGGTAACCGGGCTGAGAGGGGGCGTTGATCCCGCCCCGACCGTCGAACCTGATCCGGATCATGCCGGCGCAGGGAGCGATGAGATGACACAGACGAGATTGTTGGTGGCAGGCGCCGGAGTGATCGGCGCGGCCATTGCCTGGGCCGCGGCCGATACCGGGTTCGCCGTCACCGTGTTCGACCCGCGGCCGCGCTCGGGCGCCTCCTGGGTCGCGGGCGGGATGCTCGCGCCGGTCACCGAGGCGTGGCCGGGTGAGGAGCGGCTGCTCGACCTCGGCACCGCGTCGCTGGAGGCGTGGCCGGAGTTCGCCCGCCGGGTCGGCGAGTCCGGGCTGCGCACCGAGGGCACGCTGGTCGGGGCCGTGGACAGCGCCGACAAGACCGAGCTGGAGAACGTCGCCGCCTACCTGGCCGCCCGCGACCGCAAAGTCGACGTGCTGACCGGCCGCGAGATGCGGACCTTGGAACCGGCGATCGGCCGGGCCGTGCGGGCCGGGTTGTCGGTTCCGGGCGATCTGGCGGTCGACAACCGGATCCTCTACGACTCCCTGCTGCGCCTCGGCGCGGAGCGTGGGGTCCTACATCGCGCGGAGCGGGTCGCGGCTGTCCGGCCGGGCGCGGTCGAACTGGACGGGGGCGCGATCGTCGGCGGGGACGTCGTGTTGATCGCGGCCGGGGCGGCCAGCGGCGCGCTGCATCCCGCCCTTGCTTCGGCCACCCGCCCGGTGAAGGGCGAGATCCTGCGGCTGGCCGCCCGGCCCGGTTCGCTGCCGCCGCCGAGCCGCACCGTGCGCGGCCTGGTCCAGGGGCGGCACGCCTACCTCGTGCCGCGCGACAACGGCGGCCTGGTGCTGGGCGCGACCGAGTACGAGGCCGGGTTCGACACCGCGCCGCGCGTCGCCGGGGTACGCGACCTGCTGGCCGACGCCGAGCTGCTGGTCCCGGCGATCGCCGACTACGAGCTGCGCGAATGCGCGGCCGGCCTGCGCCCGGGCAGCGTGGACAACGTGCCGATCATCGGCGCCCTGGAGCCGGGGGTGCTGGTCGCGACCGGGCACGGCCGCAACGGCATCCTGCTCACCCCGATCACGGTGGACATCGTGCTGGCCCAGTTGCGGGACAAGCCGGTGCCCGAGCCGGGAGCGTTCGCGGACCCGGCGAGGTTGGAAGGAATCTCCGGATGAAGGCCACTGTCAACGGCGACGAACTCGAACTGCCCGACGGCACGAGCGTCGCTGACGTGCTGCGCCGGATCGGCGCGCCGGACTCGGGTATCGCGGTCGCCCGGCAGGGCGAGGTGGTGCCGCGCGCGGCCTGGGACAGCACGCCGGTCCAGGACGGCGATGGCATCGAAGTGCTCACCGCGGTGCAGGGAGGCTGATCATGACCGCGACCCAGACCCGTACGGATCCGCTGATCATCGCGGGCCGCGAGTTCGGCTCCCGGCTGATCATGGGCACCGGAGGTGCGGCCAACCTCGACGTGTTGCGGCGCGCGCTGATCGCGGCCGAGACCGAGCTGACCACGGTCGCCATGCGCCGGATGGACGCGGCAGGCGGCACCGGCGTGCTCGACCTGCTGCGCAGGCTCGGCATCGAGGCGCTGCCCAACACCGCCGGTTGTCACACCGCGGCCGAGGCCGTGCTGACCGCGCGGCTGGCCAGGGAGGCGCTGGGCACGAACTGGGTCAAGCTGGAGGTCATCGCCGACGACCAGACGCTGCTGCCGGACCCGATCGAGCTGCTGGACGCGGCCGAGCAACTGGTCGACGACGGCTTCACCGTGCTGCCCTACACCAACGATGACCCGGTGCTCGCTCAGCGTCTGGAACAGGCCGGCTGCGTGGCGGTCATGCCGCTGGGCTCGCCGATCGGCACCGGCCTCGGCATCCGCAACCCGCACAACATCGAGCTGATCGTGGCCCGCGCCGGCGTGCCGGTGATCCTGGACGCGGGCATCGGCACCGCGTCCGAGGCCGCCCTGGCCATGGAATTGGGCTGCTCAGCGGTGCTGCTGGCCACCGCGGTCACCCGTGCGGCCGATCCCGAGCGGATGGCGCTGGCCATGCGCGACGGCGTTCGCGCCGGTCGCAACGCGCGGCTGGCCGGCCGGATACCGCAACGGTTCTGGGCGCAGGCGTCCAGCCCGCCCCGGGCCGGTGCCGTTACCGTGGAGAATGAGCAGAACCAGTAGTTGGCGGCGGAGGAGACGGGGCCCGACGTGACGAGTGTGCGTCCAGAGGTGATCGACCATGCGGACACGTCGCGGCTCTACGTGGCCGTCGGCCGGCTGTCCCGCTCACTGCGCCGGATCGGCGCGGGCAGCGCGGAACTCGGGCACGGCTCGGTTTCGGCGCTGACCACCCTGGTGAAGTTCGGCGCGATGCGCCTCGGCGACCTCGCGGTGAAGGAGGGCGTCGCGCCGCCCACCCTGTCCCGGATCATCTCCAGCCTGGCCGACGCGGGCTATGTCCGCCGCGAGGCCGACCCGGATGATGGCCGCGCGTTCCTGGTGACCCCGACCGAGGCGGGCGAGCGCATCGTCTCCGGCCTCTACTCGACCCGCCTCCAGGAGTTGCAGCGGCGCATCGACCGGCTCTCCGAGGAGCAGTGGACCGCGCTCGCGGCGGCGCTGCCCGCGCTGGAAGCCTTGGTCGCGGAGGACGACAACGGCTGATCTGCCGTAATTGTCTGGTGGCAGTGACTGCCAGTTACTACACGTTCCGTACTTGAACGATTACGTAGTCGTTCATCTGGACGCTGTTGGCGCGCCGGTCGACGGGACTACCTTCGGTTCGCGAATCATTTTCGGATTCGTAACCGGTGTTCAAAAGAGCACCTCGGGAGGTAAACAATGTTGGTCGATCGCCTTCGCCGGCGCGCGGCCCTCGGCATCGTGGCCGGGGCCCTGCTCGCCGCCTCCACGACTCTCCTCGCCGCCGGTCCCGCCCAGGCCGACGTGAACTCGCAGCCGCTGTCCGAAACCACCGTCACCGGCCTGCACAACACCTACGCGCAGCCCTTACCGTATCTGGCGCAGGCGCTGGACAACGGCGCGCAGATGATCGAACTGGACACCTGGGACGACGTGTTCACCCAGGAATGGAAGGTCAGCCACAGCAGCCCGACCGGTAACCAGAACAACTGCGTCTCCGCGTCGAGCCCGGCCGACATCTACACCGGTTCGGCCAACAAGGACTTCAACGCCTGCCTGGACGACATCAAGTACTGGCTGCAGGCGCACCCGGGCGCGGGCCCGATCTACATCAAGGTCGAGAACAAGGACGGCTTCGCGTCCTCCCTCGGCATGGGCGCCGCGCAGTTCACCTCGTACGTGAACAAGGAGATCGGCAACATCCTGTACCGCCCGTCCGACCTGCTCGGCAGCTACCCGAGCCTGGACGCGGCGGCCAAGGCGAACGCGTGGCCGACCCGCTCGCAGCTGGCCGGCAAGATCATCATGTACATGATCAACGGCGCGGTCGAGGTGAGCAACCCGCTGGTGAACCCCAAGAGCGAGGTCGCCATCGCCACCTACGACGAGAGCCTGCGCAACTCGGGCCAGTTCTCCCAGGCCGCGGTGTTCCCGGCCGTGCTCAACGCCGCCAGCGGCGACCCGAGGACCCAGTTCGCCTCGGACCTCCAGCCCTACTTCGTGTTCTTCGACGGTGACGCCAACACCTACGTCACCAGCATCGACACCTCGTTCTACACCAACAACCACTACATCCTGACCATGACCGACGCGCAGAACGTGGCGCCGACGCTGGACGACACCAACCCGCCGGTCGCCGACGCCCAGGCCCGGGTGGCCAAGCTGGCCGCCGACGGGGCGAGCATCGTCTCCAGCGACTGGAGCGGCCTGCCCGCCGTGCTCAACGAAACCCTCACCAGGGGCTGAGCACGATCGTGGCCGAAGCGGGCGTCCCCGATCGGGGCGCCCGCTTCGCGCTGGTCAGATGGTGAGCACCAGCTTGCCGCTCACCCGGCCCGCCTCGCCCACCTCGTGTGCCTTGCCCGCGTCGGCGAGCGGGAAGCTCTGCTCCACCACGACCTTCAGCTGATCCTTCTCGACCAGCTCGACCAGTGCCTGCAAACCGGCGTGATCGGGCTCGACCAGGATCGGGCTGGTGCGCACGCCGCGCTCCGCGGCCGCGGCGGCCACCTCCGCGCTCACCCCGCCCGGCACCGGGATCACGAGCCCGCCCTTGCGCACCGAGGGCAGCACCGCGAGCGTGTTCGGGCCGCCGACCAGATCGAGCAGTACGTCCACGTCGCGCGCGGCCGACGCCACGTCGGCCGTGGTGTAGTCGATCGGCTCGTCGACGCCGAGCGAGCCGATGAAATCATGCTTGGCCGCGCGGGCCGTGCCCAGCACGTACGCGCCGCGCGCCTTGGCGATCTGCACCGCGAGGTGCCCGACCCCGCCCGCCGCCGCGGTGACCAGCACGCGTTGACCCGGCTGGATGTTCGCCACATCCACCAGCGCCTGCCACGCGGTCAGCCCGGCCAGCGGCAGACCGGCCGCCTCGGCGTGGCTGAGCTTGGCCGGCTTGCGCACGAAGTGCCGCGCCGGCGCGGTCACGTACTCGGCATAGGCATTGGCTGGTCGCGGAAACCACGGCATACCAAGGACTTCGTCGCCGACCTGGAAGATCGACGTGGCGAAACCCAGCTCCGCCACCACTCCGGACACGTCCCAGCCGACCGTCAACGGCAGCTCCAGCCCGAAGCCGCCCCGGGCGCGCATTTTCCAGTCGACCGGGTTGACGCCAGCGGTGCGCACCCGCACCAGTACCTCGGTCGGGATCGGCGCCGGCCGGGCGACCTCGACCAGCTTCAGGACTTCGGGGCCGCCGAACTCTTCTTGACGGATGGCCTGCATCGTTTCGCTCACCTGGTCAGTATCGTGGAACTTGAATTTCAAGGCCGGATGCCGGGTTGACTGCGCCCTTCGGGTGAACGACGCTCAAACCTCCGGACGATCCCTGCCACAGGCTCGCCGGTCGTCGCGTCCGTCAGCCGTGCCGCGCACTCGGCTGACGGACGCTTTTTACTTCCCGGCTCAGAATTCCCAGCGCAATCCGACGAAACCCGGCGGAACGTCGAAGGTGATGATCTGCGCGACCCCGTTGCCGGTCACCGGCACCTCGGTGAGATCGCGTTCCGGTTCGGCCTGGGAGGGTTGCCAGAACTGCACCACCCGGCGCGGCAGCGCGCTCGGCGCGAACCGCACCGTCAGGCAGTACTCGCGGAAGCCCGAGCCGGAGCCGAATCCCCAGGCCAGGTCCCAGTCTTCCGGGGCAACACTGGCCTGCTGGGGGTATTCGACGCCGTACTCGACCAGGCAGCTCTCGCCGCGCCGCAATGTCATGTCCAGCAACAGTTCCACCGCGAGCGCGCCGCTGTCGTTGTCCTGGCAGGCCCGGCCGATTCGATTGGTGTCGCTGAACCAGCGGGTCGGCATGATCCGGTTTTCCCGCGACAGCATGAAGCAGGTGCGGTCGACGCCGTCATGCAGTGCCTGCCGGATGGCCGACACCGTCTCCGACGCCAGCGTGCGCCCGGGCCCGACCACGCACTGGTGCCGCACGCTGACCGGCCGGGTGTAGTTCGCCACCCGGTCCATCGCGGCCAGCGCCAGCTGGTCGATGCCGGGGACCTGCAGGATCAGCGCCAGCCGGGCCAGCGTGTCGGCGCTGTTGCCGGCGCCGTCCTGGCCGTCGAGCAGGGTGAGCAGCGCGCCGTCGGGCAGCGCCAGGATGTCCTCCAGCTCGCGCACGATCTGCCGCGACCCCGCCCGTCTCGGCTTGACCTGCCCTCGTTGCCAGTAGCTCAAGGTCGCGACGCTGACCGGCAGGTCACGGGACTTGAGCTTGGCTTCCAGCCGTTCCAGGGTCAGTCCGCTCGCGCGGATGGCGAGGCGCAGCGCCTCGTGGAACGGCCCGGCACGCAGGGCTTCGGCAAGCGTTTGCGATGACGTCGCGGCCATCAGGACTCCTGGGCTGGCAGGCACACGCAGGACGGCCTGAATATAGCGCCGAGTGACCAGACCGCCCGGTCTCAACCGTTCAGGAAGGGCCTGACCTCGGCAAGGAACTCCTGTGGCCTGCCGTTGTGGATGTAGTGCCCGGCCGCGATCGTGCACAACCGCGCGTCCGGAATCCGCTCGGCCAGCTTGGCCAGCCGGTCCTGCGGGATGTGGCTGTCCGGCCCGCCGCCGAGCACCAGCGTCGGCGCGGTGATCTCGCTCAGCCGCGTCCACCACTGCTCGGGCGGGTCGTTGCGCTCCGGCATGAGCGCCTCGACCGCGGCCCAGTCGAACTCCAGCGGCCCCTCCGGGCGAGGCGGCACCGCGCGCGGCGGGTCGCTCGGCAACGGCGGCAGGGGGTCCTCCAGCACCAGACGGCTGATCGCGGCCGGCCACTCCTGCGCGACGAGATAGGCGACCACGCCGCCCATGGAATGCCCGATCAAGGCGACCGGAGACAACTGGAGCAGCGCGAGAAACCCGATGACGTCATCGCGCATCGCCGCGAGCCCATAGGAATCCGTGCGATCGCTGTTGCCGTGCCCGCGCAGATCCAGCGCGTAGACGGCATGATCGGCGGCGAGCACCGTGGCGATCTCGTCCCAGTTCGCCGACGTCTCGCCGAGCCCGTGCAGCAGCACGACCGGCGGAGACTGCGGGGCGCCGAATCTCCGGTAGGCGAGCCGGATTCCGTTGACCCGCACCGAGTGGCTGTCGCTCACGCACCCGAAGTTACCGGCACTCACACGCCCAGCGCACGGTTTTCACGATGGGCGAACCAGTTCCGCACGCTCCGTCGATAACCGGAAGGCAAGTTCAGCGAGGCCAGATCAGATCGGCCGAACAAGCCGATGTCGTTGTGCTCGGCGGAGAGCCGGAGTTCTTCGCGTCGCAACAAGTAGCAGCCATAGGTGACGATGAAGATCCTCGCGTCGATGTCGGGCAGGTTGATCCGGTAGACGTAGCTGTCCAGAATCGGCCCGCACGTCACCGCCCAGCCGGTCTCCTCGGCGATCTCCCGGACCACGCACTGCTCGGGCGTCTCGTCGAGTTCCAGCCTGCCGCCCGGCAACTCCCATTCCGCCCGTTCGTTGCGCACCAGCAGCACTCGATCATCGAGCAGGACAACGCCCTTGACCGAAACCTGCCCTCGAAACGGCACTAGATTGCCTCAGCGGACAGCCGCCAGAACGACGAGACCGGGCCGACCCCCTTGCCCAGCGGGTAGGAGTGCCGCACCGCCTCGGTGACGAACCGCTTGCCGAACCGCACCGCCTCCGGCACCGGCGCGCCACCGGCCAGGCAGGCGGTGATGGCCGAGGCCATGGTGTCGCCGCCGCCGTGCGTGTTGCGGGTGTCGAAGCGCGGACCGGGCAGTTCGATGAACACGGTGCCGTCGTAGAGCAGGTCGACGCACTCGGTGTCCTCGGTGAGGTGGCCGCTCTTAATCAAAGTCCACTGTGGACCAAACGAGTGGATGGCCAGCGCCGCCTCGGAGAGCTGGTCCCGGTTGCGCACGTCGACCCCGGTCAGCAGCCGCACCTCGTCCAGGTTCGGCGTGACCAGCGTCGCGCGCGGGAACAGCTCCTCGCGGTAGGCGTCCAGCGCCTTGTCGTGCAGCAGCGCGTCGCCGTGCATGGACGCGGCGACCGGGTCGACCACGAACGGCGTCGAATACGACCGCCCGATGCCGACCCGGTCGCACGCCTTGGCGACCGCCTCGATGATTTCTTTACTCGCCAGCATCCCGGTCTTGGCCGCGCCGACCCCGATGTCGCCGGTGACCGCCTCGATCTGCGCGGCCACCACCTCCGGCGGGATCTCGGTGAACCCGGTGACACCCACCGAGTTCTGCACGGTCACCGCGGTGACCGCCGTCATACCGTGCACGCCGCAGGCGAAGAACGTGCGCAGGTCGGCCTGCAATCCGGCGCTACCGCCGGAATCCGAACCCGCGATCGTCAACGCCGTCACCGGAGCCATTCCGGGCACTGACAAAACCATCGTGCAACCTCACCTGCAACTAGGGGGCGACAACCGGCAGATACACCTGGTTCCCGTGGTCGCGGAACCGTTCCGCCATCTCGCCCATGCCCGCCTCGATCGCGTCGACCGTCGCCATCCCGTGCTCTTCAGCGTACTTGCGGACATCCTGGGTGATGCGCATGGAGCAGAACTTCGGCCCGCACATCGAGCAGAAGTGCGCGGTCTTGGCCGGCTCGGCGGGCAGCGTCTCGTCGTGGAAGGAGCGGGCGGTGTCCGGGTCGAGGGCCAGGTTGAACTGGTCTTCCCAGCGGAACTCGAACCGCGCCTTGGACAGCTCGTCGTCCCACGCGCACGCGCCCGGATGCCCCTTGGCGAGATCCGCGGCGTGCGCGGCGATCTTGTAGGTGATCACCCCGGTCTTCACGTCGTCGGCGTTGGGCAGGCCCAGATGCTCCTTCGGGGTGACATAACACAGCATGGCCGTGCCCAGCCAGCCGATCTGCGCCGCGCCGATGGCCGAGGTGATGTGGTCGTAGGCGGGCGCTATGTCCGTCGCAAGTGGACCGAGGGTGTAGAACGGTGCCTCGCCGCACCATTCCTCCTCCAGCCGCACGTTCTCCGCGATCTTGTGCATCGGCACGTGGCCAGGGCCCTCGATCATCACCTGCACGCCGTGCTCGCGCGCGATGTGGGTCAGCTCGCCCAGCGTGCGCAGCTCGGCGAACTGGGCCTCGTCGTTGGCGTCCGCGGTCGAACCCGGCCGCAGGCCATCGCCGAGGGAGAAGGTGACGTCGTAGTCGTGCAGGATCTCGCACAGTTCGGCGAAGTGCGTGTACAGGAAGCTTTCCTGATGGTGCGCAAGGCACCAGGCCGCCATGATCGACCCGCCGCGCGAGACGATCCCGGTGACCCGCTTCGCGGTCAGCGGCACGTAGCGCAGCAGCACGCCCGCGTGCACGGTCATGTAGTCCACGCCCTGCTCGCACTGCTCGATCACGGTGTCCCGATAGGACTCCCAGGTCAGCGCGGCCGGATCGCCGCCGACCTTCTCCAGGGCCTGGTAGATCGGCACGGTGCCGACCGGAACCGGCGAGTTCCGCAGCAGCCATTCCCTGGTCTCGTGAATCCGCTTGCCGGTGGACAGATCCATGATGGTGTCCGCGCCCCAGCGGGTCGCCCACACCATCTTCTGCACCTCGTCCTCGATCGACGAGGACACCGCCGAGTTGCCGATGTTCGCGTTGATCTTCACCAGGAACTTCTTGCCGATGATCATCGGCTCGGACTCCGGGTGCCTGCGGTTGGCCGGGATCACCGCGCGACCGGCCGCGACCTCTGCCCGGACGAACTCCGGGTCCAACCGCTCCCGGGTGGCCACGAACCGCATCTCGTCGGTGATCACACCCGATTTGGCGTAACCCAACTGGGTGTTCTTTTCGCCCCGGTTCCCGATCCATTCGCCGCGCAGCGCGGGCAGTCCCGCGTGCAGGTCGATGGTGGCGTTGTGGTCGGTGTAGGGACCCGAGGTGTCGTACAGATCGAAGTGTTCTCCGTTGGTCAGGTCGACCCTGCGAAACGGAACGCCGTCCAGATAAACCTTGTGAGACCCCGAAATCGGGCCGGTGCTGATCTGGGGGCGAACGGAATCGTCGTTGAACATGGTCGTGCCATCCCTTCCTACGCCGGCATTACCCGGTCAGGTTCGGGCGGTCGGCGGCGCCGGTTTCGACGGATAGCGAAACCAGCCGCCCTCTCAGCCCGCTATGGCGCGAGCTCCCGCGGAGGTTGCGATATTCGGTTGTCGGACCCGAGGCTAGTCACGATCGTCATCCGGTGCCAGAGCCGATCGGGGCGTACGTTTCGGATCGTGCCGGACCGGCCGTGTTTTCCTCCTGGTTCTCGGCGGATGAAACGGCCATCCGCGGTTCGGCGCTGCGCGGACTGTGGCGAACTCGTCGGCCGCGGCTACCCGGAGTGCGCGCACTGCACCGGCACCCTCGAAGGTCCATGGCTCGCGGACTGGCACGCGCTGTGCGAGCAACGCGGCGTCGGCACCGAGCCCGACGAGCAGCGCGGCCTGGCCGAATCGGTGCTCGCCACCGACATCGGCGTGCACGAGTGGACCTGTGTCGACGTGGCCATGTCCCTGGTGGACTGCCCGTCCTGCGAGCGCGAACTCGGCACCGGCCCGCTCGGCTGCGTGCTGTGCGGCATCGCCGACGAGACCCGCTGGGCCTGGTTCCACGAGGCCCCGGAGGGCGCCATCACCACCAACGAGCACGCGCTGCGCCAGGCCAGGGTCGCACTGCGCGCCCCGCACCGCTGCCGCAACACGGTGCTGCTGAACTGGCGGCTCGCGCTGCCCTTCCTGCTCGCCGGTCAGATGACCGAGGCGCACCCACTGCGCTGGACAACGGCCTACCTGCGGGCGGGCCGGTACGACGAGCTGGCCTCCGCGCTGACCTTCAACCAGCTCACCGCGATCCGCGAACTGCCCTGGCGCTGAGCGCTACCCTGGCAAGCGTGGCTTCGGCGTCAGGCGAAGGGGTCCGGCTCGGTGGCCGGATCCCAGGTCAGGCCGGGCACACCCCAGTGGTTGCGCTTGAGCATCTTCTTGGCGTCCCGCGAGTTCCGGCCGACCAGCCGGTCCAGGTAGATGATGCCGTCCAGGTGATCGGTCTCGTGCTGGAAGCAGCGGGCCAGGTAGCCGGTCCCTTCGACCTCGACGGGGTTACCGTCCGTGTCGAATCCGGTCACCCGGCACCAGTCCGCCCGGCCCGTCGGGAACGACTCGCCGGGCACCGAGAGGCAGCCCTCCCAGTCGTCGTCCGGGTCGGGCATGGTCTCCGGGCGCGTCGAGGTCTCGATCACCGGGTTGACCACGACCCCGCGATGCTTGACCCCTTCGTCGTCCGGGCAGTCGTAGACGAACACCCGCAGATCGACCCCGATCTGGTTGGCCGCGATGGCCGCGCCGTTGGCTGCCGCATTGGTCTCGAACATGTCCTCGACCAGGGTGCGCAGCTCGTCGTCGAACCGCTCGACCTTGCGGGTCGGCCGGTGCAGCACCGGATCCCCCACGATCCGAATCGGATGAATCGCCATGTCGGTCACCCTAATGGGCAAGAGCGGGTGACTCGCCGACAGACCGGCGGCGCAGTGATGCCGTCACGTGGTGTAATGACGCCCGGGGAGTCACACCCGTGTGATTCGATGAGCAGCCCGGGATCCCCGACCGTGAGGCGAGGAGCCAGATGGACGCCGCAGAGGCCCTGACACCGGCTGACGAGCCGGAGGGCGACCTGACCGCGCGCGAGCAGGAAATCCTGGCGTTCGAGCGCCAGTGGTGGAAAGCTGCGGGCGCCAAGGAGCGGGCCATCCGGGAACTGTTCGACATGTCGCCGACCCGGTACTACCAGCTGCTCAACAACCTCATGGAGAAGCAGGCAGCCCTCGCGGCCGATCCGATGCTGGTCAAGCGGCTGCGCAGGCAACGCGCCACCCGGCAACGGACCAGAGCCGCCCGCAAGTTTGGATTCGAGCCTCGGTGAGCGCATCCCCTACCGGTCCCATTCGGCCCGCCCGGCTTGCCGGTTTCATCCTGCTCGGCGTCGCGGTGGTCGCCGTCGGCCTCGGCATCTTCGCGCTCGCGGACTCCGCCGCCGGTCAGACCAGCTCGGCCCCGCCGACCAGCCAGCACACCGCGCCGGAGACGATCACCACCACGACCACGACGCCAAAGCCCACCACGACGACACCCGCGCCGACCACCACAACGACACCGCCGACGACCAGCTACCCGTCCGGCCAGACCACCACGGTCGTCGCGCCCCCGCCGGCCAACACCGGCCCGCCCGCGCCGCCGCCGGTCCAGGTGCGCGTCTACAACAACGGCACGATCAAGGGCCTCGCCGCCCGCGCCGCCGCCGACCTGCAATCCGACGGCTTCAACGTGGTCCAGGTCGGCAACTACGCGCAGGGCAACATCCCGACCACGACCGTGTACTACACGTCGGCCCCGGGGGAGCAGGACACCGCACAGGCCATCGCCTCGAAGTTCGGCATGCGGGTCGAGCCCCGCTTCCCAGGCATCGCCGACGCCAGCCCCGGCGTCATCGTGATCATCACCAACGACTTCAAGGGCCAGTAACCCGGTTCTCCGCGTAGGCGGCCAACTGCGCGAGCTGCGCCGGATCCAGCGAGGGCCGCACCGCCTGGCGCGCCGCGCTCAGATGCGCCGCCGTCACCTCGGTGGCGTCCAGCGACTCGCGCATCGCGGTCAACGCCGCCTCCCGCACCAACGCGGCACAGTCCGCCGCCGAATAACCCTCCAGCGACCCAGCCAACTCCTCAAGATCAACCTCGCCGGCCAGCGGGGTATTGCGGGTCGCCGACCGCAGAATCGCCGCCCGCGCATCAGCATCCGGCGGCTGCACGTAGACCAGCCGCTCCAACCGCCCAGGCCGCAACAACGCCGGATCAACCAGCTCAGGCCGGTTGGTGGCGCCCAGGATCACCACATCCGACAAAGCCTCGACCCCATCCAACTCCGTCAGCAGCGCGGCAACCACCCGATCCACCACCCCCGAATCGGACGACTGCCCGCGCCGAGGCGCCAGCGCATCCACCTCATCGAGGAACACCAAGGTCGGCGCGGCCTGCCGCGCCCGCGCGAACAAATCACGCACCGCCCGCTCCGACTCGCCGACCCACTTGTCCATCAACTCGGCGCCCTTGACCGACAGCACGTTCAACCGCCCGGTCCCGGCCAGCGCCCGGACCAGGAACGTCTTGCCGCACCCAGGCGGCCCGTACAGCAGCACCCCACGCGGCGGCGCGATCCCCAGCCGCGAAAACGAATCCGGGTACTGCAACGGCCACAACACCGTCTCGGTCAGCGACTGCTTCACCTCAGCCATGTCGCCGACATCGTCCAATGTCAGATCACCGGTCAACAAGTTGTCCGAAGTAGACATGGAAACCGGCCGGATGGCGTGCGACGCCCCGCGCAGATCCTCCTGCCCGATCTTCGGCTCGGCCTCGTCCTTCTGCCGGATCGCCGCCCGCACCGCCGCCTCCCGGTAGAGCGCACCAAGATCGGCGGCAACGAATCCCGGCGTCTGCTCGGCGATAACGCCAAGCTCCACATCAGACTCCAACGGCACGTCACGAAGGAGCACCCGCAACAACTCGGTGCGAGTACCGGTGTCCGGCTGAGCCAGCGCGATCTCCCGATCGATCAGCTCGGGCCCGCGCAACCGCCGGTCGATCGCCTCGGCATGAGAACTCGTGCACAGCACGGCCAGCCGCGGCGCGTGCACCACGCTGCGCAGCGTGTCCAGCACGATCGTGGCCACCGGCGGCGCGTTCGTCACCGGCAACAACGCGTCCACGTCGGTCAGCAACAGCACGCACGGCCGCCCGTTCGCCGCGACACCCATAGCAGTGTCGATCGCATCCTTCAACCGCGCCGCCGCCGCGTTCGCCTCCAGCGCCGCAATGCTCGGCGCCGCCACCTCGACGAGTTCGGCGCCGACGCTGCGGGTGACCGAGCGCACCAGCGTCGCCTTGCCAACCCCTTCCGGTCCGCTCACCAACGCGGCCAGTCGCGCACTCGACCCCAGCCTGCGCAACAACTCCGGCCGCTTGAACGTCAGCTCGTACCACTCGGCCAGCTTCTTGGCCGCGTCCTGCGCGCCGACCAGGTCCGCGACCGGCGGCACATAGGCAGCGGGCAACTCCGGCATCGGCATCGGCGTGGCCGGCTCCGGCTCGTCCTTGGGATGCGTCGGCTCCCCGGTCCGCGCCCCGTCCCGCCACGAGACCACAGTGGACGGACGCATCACCACCGGCCCGGCGGGATCGGAGGCCGTCACCGTGATCAGCTCGCTGGTCCAGTGCGCGCCGATCGCGGTGGACAGCATCTGCCGCACAGCCTGCACGTCCGAGCCGGGCGCCGGTTGCAGGTCCTGCGGCAGCAGCGACACCGCGTCGCCGATGGTCAGCACCTTCCCGATCAGCGCCAGCCGGACCGCCTCCGGCGGCAGCAGCTTGGTGGCCATCGTCGACCCGGCCACCGTGACCGTCCGCGCCGCCGCCACCTCGACCGGCGTGACCACCAGCTCGGCCCCTTCGGTGATGCCGACGTTGGACATGGTCACGTCGTCCAGCAGCACGAACCCGACCGGATTGGCCCGATCCGCCGCGACCGCGAGCGCCGAACTGACCCGTGCGCCGGTCAGTCGCACCGCGTCCCAGGCACGCAGGCCCAGCGCGGAGAGCACCTCAGGATGCAGCCGCACGACGCCGCGCCGCGTGTCCAGAGGCGAAGGCGAGAGGCGGGCGGTCAGCGTGATCTGTAGTGACGACACGTCCCGAGCCTACGGAAAAACCTGGACGAAGCGGCGACTTTGCCGTACAAAGTTCAGAGTACTTTGAAACGCAAAGTCGTCGCAGGGGAAGCCATGACCCAACAACCCACCCCACCCGACCCACACGAGCAGCCGCTGTCGCCGGCCGACTCGCTAGCCCTGATCAACGCCCAGCAGGCTGCCCAGGTGCAGCGCAAATACCTGTCCGGCGCGCTACTCCTCGGCATCTGGGGGCTCGCCTACCTGATCAGCTTCGGCGCGTTCTACCTGGCGCGCGGCCTAGTCGCCGACATCCTGACCGGCGCACTGTTCATCGCGGCGGTGGTGTTCTCCGCCGTGTTCAGCGCCAAGATGGGTCAAGGTGTGCGGGGTCCGTCGCAGGTCGCCGGGGCCATGTACGGCTTCAGCTGGACGCTCGGCATCCTCGCCCTGATCGCGATCAACGTAGGCCTGCAACACCAAGGTCTCACCGACAATCAGGTGACCCTGCTCTGGTCCGGCACCGCGCTACTGGTCGTCGGCATCCTGTACCTGTCCGCGGGCGCGCTGATGCGGAGCTGGCCGCACTACACCGTCGGCGCGTGGACCATGATCGTCGGCGCGGTCAGCGTTTACGTTGGCATACCAGGAAACTTCCTGATCCTCTCGCTGGCCGGTGGCGGCGGCTTCCTGGCGCAGGCCGGCTACTACGCCTGGCGCGCCTACCATCCAGCCAAACCAGGCTGCGCCGAATCAGGCGTCATCGGCTTCAACGCGCCCGCCCTATGACCGAGCCAAGCCCACTGCCCGAACTCGATCCGGTCATCCACGCCCAGGCCCGGCTACGAGTCACCGTGGCCCTCGCCGGCCTGAACCACGGTGACCGGATCCCGTTCCCGCAACTGCAGAAGATGCTCGACATGACCGCGGGCAACCTCTCCACGCACCTGCGCAAACTCGAAGACGCCGAATACGTCGAGATCACCAAGACCCACCAGCGCCGCACGCCGGTCACCTACGTCGCACTCACCCAACGCGGCCGCCGCGCCTTCGAGGACTACACCACCAGCCTGCGCACCCTGCTCAGCCTTCCCGATGCGTGACGGTCGCCAGAAACGACCGCCACGCGGGCGTGGCAACGGCAAGGACCGGCTGCCCGACCCGCTTGTCCTTACTGTCCCGAACCAAAATCGCGCCGCCGTCGAACTTCACCTCGACGCAGCTCCCACCGGCATTAGAGTGACTGCTCTTGATCCACCCATTTCGAACAGTCTCCGAGCGTGGGAAAATCCTGCTCCTCAAGCCAACTCCTGAACGTATCCGCGGATTATGGCCACCGATTCCGTTGCAGTCGCCGTGCTCTTGAGTGCTTCGTCGAAGGTCGTGATCAGGTCCCGGACCTCAAGGGGACTCTCAATGAATCCCCACGCGGTCACGGTTTCCTGCCAAGCAACGGTTGGTAGCCTTGGATTGTCGAAATCAAAAATGTTGACGGTGGCCGATCCGAACAGGCCGCACGACGTGGCGGTGAATGGAATCACCCGAATGTCGATGGTCTCGGGATGCGCCGCCGCCATCTCGGCGAGATGCGCGAGCTGACCGCGCAAGACCTCGGGTCCGCCTATCTGCTGCCTGAGTACCGCCTCACTGATCACCGCTATCAGCCGCAACGGTGTGGCCCCGATCAGGCGCTTCTGCCGTCGTTGTCGGGCCTCGACTCGTTGATCGACCTCGACCTGTGGAAGCGTGACGGCTGGCGCCATGATCGCGCGGGTGTATTCGGGCGTTTGGAGCAGTCCTGGGACGAGCAAGTTCTCGTAAACCCGGACCTGGTCCGCGCCGTCCTCGATGCCGAACAGGCGCTGCAGTCGGCTGTCGAACAGTTTGCCGTACTCCATCACCCAGCTGCGTTCCCGAGCGGCCATCCGGAGGGCGAGCAGTTCCTGCCCGTCTGCCGGGGCGAATTGAAACAGGTCGATGATCTTGGTCAACGCCTCCTCGGAAAGGAGTTTGCGCTCGTTCTCCACCGCCGACCAGTAGTTACGGGTGAACCCCAGTTCGTCGGTGATGGCCTTGACGTCCAGGCGCAGTTCTTCGCGCCGCTTCCGGAGTCGCAGGGCCAGTTCCCACCCCGCGACAACAGGTGACCTGGATGAACTCATCGGGTCCCCTCCTGTTCGACGGAATGGATCACGGTGCCCGACAGGTATAGCACATGGTGTCAGCGCCGGTTAGCATTTCCGCGTACGTCGTTGGTTACAGTAACCAAACACTCTCGCTGGTGCACTGGTGGTCACGCGTGATGCGACCTTATTGTCAAGGTGCGTGCCTCACCTGAGGAGGGACCATGACACAGGTCAACGGTGCTTCGATCGAGATCATGACCCCGTCGGCGGCCGGGTCGGAGACGATCACCCTGAGGACGGCACACTGCACGATCGTGGCCGTGGACATCGAGGGCTTCGGCCGTCGCAGCCGGACCAACCTGAACCAGGTCCGAGTCCGGCACGGCATGTACCGGTCGATGCATCAAGCTTTCGACGTTGCGGGCATCCCATGGACGTCCTGCCACAGAGAGGATCGCGGCGACGGGATCCTGGTTCTGGCCCCGGCGGACGTTCCCAAGGTGCTGTTCGGCGACTACTTGCCCGGCGCCCTCGTCCGGGCGCTGACCGCACACAACGCCGCGCATCCCGTCGAGGAGCGAATCCGGCTCCGACTTGCCTTGCATGCCGGCGAAATCACCTACGACGAACATGGCGTTACCGCGTCGTCGATCACGCACACTTTCCGGCTTGTCGATGCTGCTGCCCTCCGGGCCAAGTTGGCGAAGTCAGCGGCCACGCTGGCGGTGATCAGCTCGGACTGGTTCTACGACGAGGTCGTTCGCCACAGCGAGCGCTCCGCGGCCCGGTCCTACCGGTCGATCAACGTCACGACCAAAGAAACCAGTACACGGGCTTGGGTCCGGCTGCTCCAGGTTCCGCGCGCCGAACTCGAGTCCGGGCTGGCGGGTTAACCCGATCGACGGTCACCCGGGCCGGAGCGGGGCTGGCCGATGCGCCGGACCGCGCCATCCCGGCGCAGGCCGATGCGGCGCCAGCCGCGGCGAATCGTGAACGGAGCGGTTTGCGGGCCAATCCCGGTGTCCAGCGGGCGCACGTTCGACCCTTCTTCGGGCTCGCGTGGCTGATCGGCGAAGCCGGCCCGGTCCCAGTTCCTCGGCATCCGCACCGCGCGGCGGGCGGCGCCGGCGACGCGGCGCAGCGGTGGGCGCAGGCCGAGGCGACGGGCACTCCCGGCCCTGCGGATGGCGCGGCGTTCGCGCGGCGGGATCGCCCACGCCTCCGGGTGCCTGGCCAGCCAGTAGTAGCGGCGCACCGAGAACGGGATGTGCACCAGGTACACGACCATCGCGGCGACGAGCGTGCCGAGCGGGTACGTGATGACCGCAGCAGCGAGCAGGCCGACCAGCACCAGCAGCGGCGCGACCGCGCGGGCCGGGACGCGGATGGTCTTGAGCGAGAGCGTCGGGATCCGGCTGATCAGCAGCGCGGCGATGGCGACCGTCCAGATCGAGACGACGGCGATCGACGACCACCAGCCCTCGCCCCACTGCGAGGTCATCGCGATCGGCAGCATCGCCAGCAGGCCGCCGGCCGGAGCCGGTACGCCGGTGAAGAACTCCTTGGCGAACGGCGGCTGCTCGGTGTCGTCGAGCAGCGTGTTGAACCGGGCCAGCCGCAGGATCATGCAGACCGCGAAGATCAGCGCGATCACCCAGCCGAACGGCTGGGTGTGCAGCTTCCAGATGTACAGCACCAGCGCGGGCGAGATGCCGAAGGCGACCGAGTCGGACAGCGAGTCCAGTTCGGCGCCCATCTTGCTGGTCGCGTCGAGCAGGCGCGCGATGCGACCGTCGACCCCGTCCAGCACGGCGGCCACGGCGATCGCCGCGATGGTCAGCGGGAGGTTGTTGCTGAAGGCGTACTGGACCGCGGACAAACCGGCGCACAGGGCGAGCACGGTCACCGCGTTGGGCAGGACCCGAACCCCGGGCGGGGTGTTACGCGCCACGACTCACTCCTTCGATGCTCCACGAGCATCAGCGGCGGCCAGTTCGGCGAGCACGGTTTCGCCGCCGATGGTGTGTTGGCCCGGTTCGACGAGTATGCGGCTGCCGAGTGGAACGTAGGTGTCCACCCGGGAACCGAACCGGATCAGACCGTAGGTCTGGCCGATCGTCCCCTGCTCACCCTCGCGGACCGAGCAGACGATCCGGCGGGCGACCAGCCCGGCGATCTGCACCACGACCAGGTCCTGGCCGGTGTCGGCGGTGCGCAGCAGCAGCGTGTTGCGCTCGTTGTCCTCGCTGGCCTTGTCCAGGTCGGCGGAGAGGAACTTGCCGGGACGGTAGGCGATCCGGCGGATCTCGCCGGTCGCGGGCAACCGTTGCACGTGCACGTCGAAGATGGAAAGGAAGACGCTGACCCGAAGCATCGGCTCGTCTCCGATGCCAAGCTCGGCAGGCGGCGAAGCCGGTCCGACCTGCGACACGGTGCCGTCCGCGGACGCGACCACGACACCGGAGCGACTCGGCGCGACGCGCTTGGGCACACGGAAGAACCAGGCGCACCAACCGGTCAGGACCAACCCGAGCAGGCCCAACGGCCGCCACAACCGGCGCAGCAACAGCGTCCCGACCACCCCACCCAGCACGAACGGCCGTCCGGCCGGGTGCATCGGCGGCAGAGTCTGCTTGGTCAGCTCGATGAGATGCGGGACAAAGCCCTCGTCAGGGCCATCGGTCGCGGATCGGGTCATGTCTCTCATCCGTCGGGTCGGCAGGTCCACGCCAGTGTTCCCTACCGAGCGCCTGGCTGAGCATGTGGCCTGACCCCAGGCGAGTACCCAGTCGGCGGACGGAGCCGTACGGCGAACGCCGCAACGACGTACCGCTGAGCGGCCGAGGCATACATGCGCCCCCCGACGGCGCACGGACACTTCGACCGCTCAGCTTGCGTTAAGTGTAATTCGAGTCACAGCATGTCATCAACGGCGCGCAGTGGACGGACGATCGCGCAGAGTCAACAAGATTGTGTTGAGACCATGCTGACCTGCGCGGATAAAGCCAGGGTGAATTCGTTCACGCAACTTTCGGCCGCACCTGGATGGCCCAATCAGAACGCCGAAGGGACCAATCGAAACGGACACGTTCCCATTCCTCGGAATGGTCCTACCTGTCGGTTGCGTGCGACAACCCCGGATGGCCGAACTGACTACCGGCCGCGTTCAGTCCAGGAGGATGACCTGGATCTCGGCGCCGCTCGGGAGTTCGCTGGCTTCTTCTGGGATGACCATGAGGCAGTTGGCGGCGGCGAGTGAGGCGAGTAGGTGGGAGCCGGGGCCACCGACGACGTCGACGAGGCCGGTGGCCGGGTCGTAGTGGGCGCGGCGGTATTGGCGTTTGCCGAGCGGGGTGCGCACGCCGCTGGCCAGGCGCGCCGTCGCGGTGGGGCGGTCGGGCTCTGGGAAGCCCATGGCGGCGCGCAGGGTGGGGCGCAGGAACAGTTCGAAGGACAGCGCGGAGCTGACCGGGTTGCCGGGCAGTGTGGCGACGGCGACGCCCTGGTAGCGGCCTGCGCCTTGCGGGCCACCGGGTTGCATGGCGACGCGGACGAACTCGACGCCGTGGCCGGTGAGGGCGTCCTTGACCACCTCGTACGCGCCCGCGCTGACGCCGCCGGAGGTGATCAGCAGGTCGGCGCCGGGTAGTTCTTCGGCCAGGGTCTTGTGGAACGCGGTCACGTCATCGGGGACGAAGCGGAGGATTTCGGCTTCGCCGCCGATGGCACGCACGGCCGAGGCGAGCATGACGCCGTTGGACTCGTAGATCTGGCCGGGTTCCAGTGGCTGGCCGGGTTCGACCAGTTCGGAGCCGGTCGACAGGACGAGGACTTTGGGACGGCGCACGGGGAGGGTGGCCGAGCCGACGGCGGCGGCTAGGCCTAGGTGGGAGGGGCCGAGGATGGTGCCCGCGGTGAGCACGGTGTCGCCGGTGACCACGTCTTCGCCGCGCAGGCGGAGGTGGGTGCCCGTCTCGACGGGTTCGAAGACGCGCACTCGTTCGACGCCGCCGTCGGTCAGTTCGACCTGGACGACGCTGTCCGCGCCGGCCGGGAGGGGGGCGCCGGTCATGATGCGCAGTGCGGTGCCCGCGGCGAGAGTGACCGGGTCGGTCCGGCCTGCTGGGATGTCGCCGGTGACCGGGAGTTCGACCGGGGTTTCCTGAGACGCGCCGTGCAGGTCGGCGGCGCGGACCGCGTAACCGTCCATCGCGGAGTTGTCGAAGGGCGGCAGCGACAGCGGCGAGCGCAGGTCGGCGGCGAGCACCAGGCCCAGACACTCCGCGACCGGGAGGTCGATGACGGGCAACTCGCCGATCAGTTCGGCGATCCGCGCCCGGTGTTCCTCGACCGGGATCGTGGGCTTCGCCGGGTTCGGGTCCTTGGCCATGTGGTGATCCTCCCTCGCCGCGCCAATCCGGGGCGATAGGGGATCCGGTGGGGGATCATGTCCCGTGTCAAACTGCTGGTAGACGCGGGAGGGGGAGGGGTTTCGTGCAGGTTCGCACCAGGCACACGCCCAATTTCGGGGTGGCTCGGCTGCTGCTCGCGCCGGGCGAGGCCGCCCAGGCCGCGCCCGCCGCCATGCTGGCCAGCAGCTACGGCATCGGGGTGGAGCGCGCCAAGGAGACGGCGTTCCGGCTGCTGGCCAAGTCGTGGCGGGACGCGTCGGTGTTCACCGCCGCTGCGGAGGGCGGCTGGGTGGACGTCGCGGCCAGCGTGCCGGGCGACCTGTTCACCATCGACCTGGACGGCTCGCAGGGCTGGTGCCTCGGCAAGGACGCCTGGCTGGCCGCGGCCAGCACGATCGCGCTCGACCCGAGCTGGCCCGGGTTCCACGACATGTTCGGCGGCACGATCGGCTTTCTCGCGCACGCGGCCGGGCTCGGACCGCTGGTGCTGTCCTGCTGCGGCGCGCTCGACCTGGTCGTGCTGGCGCCTGGTGAACTGATCACTGTGGACACCGGCCACCTCGTCGCCTACCAGGACGCGGTGCAGTGCAGGCTGCGCACCCGCAGCCCGTCCGCCGAGCAGTCGGTGCGCACCGGTCAGGGCCTGGTCATGGACTTCGCCGGGCCTGGCCAGGTGCTGACCCAGTCGCACAGTCCGCGCGTACTGGCCGCTGCGCTGGCCGCGCTCGCTCCGAACGATCACTGACCGGTTAGGCTGCGCTGCGTGTCGGAGGACCTCACCGGGCGTCGCATCGGTCACTACCGTATTGACGGTGTGCTCGGCCGTGGCGGCATGAGCGTCATGTACCGGGCGACGGATGTCCGGCTGGGCCGCAAGGTCGCGCTGAAGGTGATCGCCGAACACCTCACCAAGGACCCCGAGTTCCGCGAGCGGTTCGTCGACGAGGCCCGCAACACCTCGGCCATCGACCATTCCAACGTGGTGCCGCTCTACGACTTCGGCGAGGCCGACGGCCTGCTCTACATCGCCATGCGGCTGGTGGACGGCTCGGACCTGGCCAGTCTGATCAAGGACGGCCCGCTCGTGCCCGGCCGGGCCCTCGCCCTGCTCGGTCAGGTCGCCGAGGCCCTGGACATGCTGCACGAACGCGGTCTGGTGCACCTGGACGTGAAGCCGGCCAACGTGCTGGTGACCGCCAAGGAATCCGCCAACGAGCACGTCTACCTGGCCGACTTCGGCCTGACCCGGCGCGGCGCGACCGGTCACCGGACGCGCGGCGGCGACTTCCTCGGCTCGCCGACGTATGCCGCGCCCGAGCACCTGCGCGGTGAACCGGTGGACGGCCGCACCGACGAGTACTCGATGGCCTGCGTGCTGTTCGCCTGCCTGTCCGGGCGGCCGCCGTTCGTGGGCAGCGTGCCCGAGGTGATCTCCGGCCACCTCAACAGCGACGTGCCCTCGCTCGCCGCGATCACCAACCTGCCGCCCGGGATCGACGAGGTGATCCGGCGCGGCATGGCCAAGGAGCCGGGCCGCCGCTACCCGGACTGCCGTCAGTTGATCGCCGCGGCCCGTACCGCGCTGATGCCGCGGCCGCCGCAGGGGCCCCCGCCCCGGCCGAACCCGATGACCGGCCCGAACAGTGGCGCCAATCCGGTGGTGGGCCCGCCGAGCGGACCGAACCCGGCCGGCAGCTACCCGCCCCGGCCCTCCTTCCCGGGCAGCCAGCCCCCGATGGGGCAGCCGACCAGCGATCCGGTCCGGTTGCGGCCGCCGATGCCCGCCGGAACCAGCGCGTTCTCCTCCGACCCGACCGGTGGTCTGCCCCGGTGGCTGGTGCCGACGCTGGTCGCGGTGGCGATCCTGGTGGTGGCCGGCGTGCTGATCATCTGGCTCACGAACGCCTGACTCCGACCCGCGCTGACCTGCGCTTCTTGCACTCGGCGACGGAGAGTGCTAAACACGGCGTTGGCACTCGGGGCCCCTGAGTGCCAAATATGAGGTCGGGACGGTGAGGCCGGCATTGCGCTGGTCGTCCGTCGCGGGCACCGAGCCTGGCCAAGCACGTGTCCTATTCAGCTCCGGAGGACCACACCGCAATGGCCAAGATGATCGCGTTCGACGAGGATGCCCGCCGCGGTCTTGAGCGCGGCATGAACACCCTCGCCGACACCGTCAAGGTGACGCTGGGCCCCAAGGGCCGCAACGTCGTCCTTGAGAAGAAGTGGGGCGCTCCCACCATCACCAACGATGGTGTGTCGATCGCCAAGGAAATCGAGCTCGAAGACCCGTGGGAGAAGATCGGGGCCGAGCTCGTCAAGGAAGTAGCCAAGAAGACCGACGACGTCGCGGGTGACGGCACCACCACCGCGACCGTGCTGGCTCAGGCGCTGGTGCGCGAGGGTCTGCGCAACGTGGCCGCGGGTGCGAACCCGATGGCCCTCAAGCGCGGCATCGAGAAGGCCGTCGAGGCCGTCGCCCAGTCCCTGCTCAAGACCGCCAAAGAGGTCGAGACCAAGGAGCAGATCGCCGCTACCGCGTCGATCTCCGCCGCCGACTCCGTGATCGGCCAGCTCATCGCCGAGGCGATGGACAAGGTCGGCAAGGAAGGCGTCATCACGGTCGAGGAGAGCCAGTCCCTGGGTCTGGAGCTCGAGCTCACCGAAGGTATGCGCTTCGACAAGGGCTTCCTCGCCGGTTACTTCGTGACCGACCCGGACCGCCAGGAAGCCGTCCTGGACGACCCGTACATCCTGCTCTACAGCTCCAAGATCTCCACCATCAAGGACCTGCTCCCGCTGCTGGAGAAGGTCATGCAGGGCGGCAAGCCGCTGCTGATCATCGCCGAGGACGTCGAGGGCGAGGCCCTGGCCACCCTGGTCGTCAACAAGATCCGCGGCACCTTCAAGTCCGTCGCCGTCAAGGCCCCGGGCTTCGGTGACCGTCGCAAGGCGATGCTGCAGGACATGGCCACCCTCACCGGCGGCACCGTGATCTCCGAGGACGTCGGGCTCAAGCTCGAGAACGCCGACCTCACCCTGCTGGGCAAGGCCCGCAAGGTCGTGGTGACCAAGGACGAGACCACCATCGTCGAAGGTGCCGGCGACGCCGAGCAGATCCAGGGCCGTGTGTCCCAGATCCGCGCGGAGATCGAGAAGAGCGACTCGGACTACGACCGCGAGAAGCTGCAGGAGCGCCTGGCCAAGCTGGCCGGCGGTGTTGCGGTGATCAAGGCCGGTGCCGCGACCGAGGTCGAGCTCAAGGAGCGCAAGCACCGCATCGAGGACGCGGTGCGCAACGCCAAGGCCGCTGTCGAGGAGGGCATTGTCGCCGGTGGTGGTGTGGCTCTGCTGCACGCCGCGTCGACCAGCTTCGACGGCCTGGGCCTCGACGGTGACGAGGCCACCGGTGCCGCCATCGTCCGGCTGGCCCTGGAGGCCCCGCTCAAGCAGATCGCGGTCAACGCCGGCCTCGAAGGCGGCGTCGTGGTGGAGAAGGTCAAGAACCTGCCGTCCGGCGAGGGCCTTGACGCTGCCACCGGCGAGTACAAGGACCTGATCAAGGCCGGCATCATCGACCCGGCCAAGGTCACCCGCTCCGCGCTGCAGAACGCCGCCTCCATCGCGGCGCTGTTCCTGACCACCGAGGCCGTTGTCGCGGACAAGCCGGAGAAGGCTGCGCCTGCTCCCGCTGGCCCCGACGCGGGCGGCATGGACTTCTGAGTTCACGCCAGACTCGATGAGTCGGTAACACCAGTTCCAGCTCAAGGGCCCGGACACTTCAGGTGTCCGGGCCCTTGAGCGATTCATGTGATCAACTCTTGCCCGGTCGCCGCCGGTGACGAGTAAGCCGGTAGCTATCGACCGCTTTGCGCGAACTGCGCCAGACCCCGTCTGGGCCGTGTACGGCGTCGAGGCGCCCGCGTTGCGCTGCCTGTCGCAGTGCGGCCAGTGAGAATTCCTCGTCCACGAGCGCGGTAAGAGGCACCAGTCGGGCCGGACCTGCCACGTTGGGCACGATGAACCGGTTGAGGTTGTCGTACATCGCTCTGGCGATCAGCTCGCCGAGTGCGCCGTAGTCACCGAGGTCAGCCCGCTGCATGGCGGCCAGGTAGGCATCGCGTTGACGCTTGAAGATGATGACCGGTGGATAGCCGAGCCTGACCAGAACCAGGTTGAGCACGAGCCGACCGGCGCGACCGTTGCCGTCGAGGAACGGATGGATCCGCTCGAAGTCGTTGTGCAGTCTGGCCAGTTCCTCGACAAGTGGCCGGTCGAGTTCGGTACCAGCGCGGATCTTCTCGCCAGCACGGCAGACGTCGTCGACCCAACCCTGGAGTTGGGCCGGTACGAGTGGCCAGGATGGTGGCGTCATTCCAGCGGAGAATGGCCGGATGTCGTGCTCCCGGAAGTTGCCGGGTGCTTCCCGGCTGGTCGCCCGCTCGTCCGGTGCGACGTCCCAGACTGGTGTCATCGCGGTGTGGTGGACCTGCCGCACCTCATTGATGGTGAGCAACCTCCCGTCGTGCCGATCGTTCGGCTCCATGGCCTGGCCGTAGACCCAGCGGGCGGCGTCGGCGTAGCCCCGGACCTCGTTGTACTCGCCGAGGGGTTTCGCGCCGACCGCGCGGCCGGAGTCGAGGAGTGCCTGCACCTCACGCAGCACCAGAGTGTTGCCCTCCAGCGCGGTGGAGTGGTGGGCCTCCTGGTGCCAGATGTCGTCCCAGATCGATCTGGCCTCGGTCGGGCTCGGCAATCCGCCGAATCGCTGGTTCAGTTCGTCCAGTGCCGCATCCAACCGCTGGTAGACGGTGCTTCGGCTGGGACGTCCCCTGCCCACCAAGAACGTGCTCCTCAAGTTGATACATCTAGCTGCTACCTAATTGAACTTATCAACTCGGTCTGACACGCAGGTTTCATGATCAGGAAAGAAACATGAAAGTCCTGGTAGATGGGCACGCTGGGTAGCGTTACTCCATTCGTGCGGGTGAGTTGTGCACTGCTGTGGATGAAGCTGTGGGTACTTAGCGTGTCACTCTTCCGGCGCAGCGTGGCTTGCGCGTGACCTGAACGTGGGACGACGTGCCCGAATGAGCCCACCAGCGGTGTGCCGATGATCAGGGATCCATACTGTCGCGCCGAAGTCGGTGGTCCGTTCGGCGCACCTTGGTGACTTTTCGTCGAGCTCCACCCCCTCTGTGTTAGTTCCTTCGGTGAACCTGGAGGTGGTGACGGGTGGGCGGGGTATTCGCGGGGAAGGCGATGTGCCCCTAGCTGGCAGGAGCGAAACGATGGGGATGCTCGACGGCAAGGCGATCGTGGTGACGGGCGCGGGACGGGGGCTGGGCGAGGCGTATGCCACGCATGTGGCGCACGCCGGTGGCCAGGTCATCGTCAACGACATCGACGCGGAACTGGCCAAACAGACCGCGGAGAACATCAGGGCGCACGGCGGCACCGCGGTGGACAGCGGGCACGACGTGACCGACCCGGAGCAGGCCGCCGCGCTGATCGCGACCTGTGTGGCGGAGTTCGGCAAGATCGACGGGCTGGTGAACAACGCGGGCCTCAACTACGAGGCGTCGCCGCTGGAGGATGACTACGCCCGGATGCGCGAACTGTTCGAGGTGAACGTGTTCGGGGTGTTCAGCTGCGGGGTCGCGGCCATCGAGGCGATGCGCGATGCCGGGGTGGCCGGGTCGATCGTGAACGTCGCGTCCGGCGCGATGCTCGGCCAGCGCAGGCTGGGCGCGTACTCGGCGAGCAAGGGCGCGGTGGCCTCGATGACCTACTCGTGGGCGCTGGACCTCGACGCGCTGGGCATCCGGGTCAACGCGGTCTGCCCGCTCGCGCACACCAGGATGGTGTGGAAATCCGAGCGCAGCCTGCGGGCCGTCCCCCCGGACCGCACGCCGAGCAAGGTCGCGCCGCTCGTGGCGTTCCTGCTGGCCGACGCCGCGAACGGCATCACCGGACAAGTGATCCGGCTCAACGGCACTGATCTGCACGTCGTCGGCCAGCCCTATTTCAAGCAACCCATCCTGCACCGCGACAACTGGGACACCACCAGCATCACGCGGGCGTTCGACGAGGTGTTCCAGGCCCATCTGGAACCGTTCGGGATGGAGAAGCGGCTGCCGCAGCGGTTGCACGAACTGCTCGAACCGGACCGCTCCGCCTGAGCAGCGGGTACTGGCGTGCTGTTCAGGCCTCTTCGGGGACCAACAGCCAGCAGGCGAGGTAGAGCAGCACGCCGGTGCCGATGCCGAGGATCGCGGCGGCGACCAGGATGATCCGGAGCAGGGTCGCGTCGACGCCGAAGTAGCGGGCCGCGCCGCCGCACACACCGGCGATCATGCGGTCGTCGCGGCTGCGCAGGAAGCGGCGGGCCGGGGCGGAAGTCTGGGGCTGGGCCGCGTAGTACGGGCCTTGGTTCATGTGTTCTGCGCTCATGTATCCAGTTTCGGGCGGAAAAGGGTGTCGGCCATCGGGGGACGGCCCTGGTCCTTCCCTGATTCCGACCCTGACGAGATAGCCTCGATCACGTGGTGAGCGAGTACGAAAGCCCTGACGAGCTGTCTTCGGCGCTGGACCGGGTCGGCTATCTCGCCGATCGCGGGCTTGCCACCGCAGCCTTTCTCGCGTTGCGCATGCGCCGTCCGCTGTTCTGCGAGGGCGAGCCGGGCACCGGCAAGACGTCGCTCGCGGTCGCCCTGGCCGATGCGCTGGACGTGCCGCTGATCCGGTTGCAGTGCCACGAGGGGATCGACGCGGCGACCGCCCTCTACGACTGGGACTTCCCGCGTCAGCTGCTGCACCTGCGCACGCTGGAGACCGCGACCGCGGCCAGCGGCGCCCCGTTGGACGCGGATGCCGCCGAGGCATCGCTTTACACGTCGCGGTTTCTGCTGGCCAGGCCGTTGCTGCGGGCGTTGCGCGAGTCGCCCTGCGTGCTGCTGGTTGACGAGGTCGACCGGGCCGACGACGAGTTCGAGGCCTTCCTGCTGGAGGTGCTCAGCGAGAACGCGGTGAGCATCCCGGAGCTGGGTGAGGTGCGGGCCGAGGTGCCGCCGCTGGTGGTGCTGACCTCGAACCGGACTCGCGAGGTGCACGACGCGCTCAAGCGGCGCTGCCTCTACCACTGGCTCGAACACCCTGATCTGCCTCGTGAGCTGGCGATTCTGCGACGCAAGCTGCCCGGGATCGACGAGCGGCTGGCCATCAAGGTGTCCGGCGCGGTGCGCAGGCTGCGCGAGATGGAGCTGCTCAAGCCGCCTGGGGTGGCGGAGTCGCTGGACTGGGCTCAGGCGCTGCTCGCGCTGGGCCGAGACGACCTGGACACCGAGTCGGCCGCGTTGACGCTGGGCGCGGTGCTGAAGTACCGGGAAGACGCGGACCGGGTGGTCGCGGCCGGGCTGGACGCCTTGCTTGCCGGGTGATCAGCCGAGTTGGTCGCCGATGGCGGCGTCGAGCATGTCGAAGGCCTTGTTGACCAGGGCTATCTGGTCCGGGTAGACCTCGTCGGCGGTTTCGCCGGCCAGTAGCCGGCGGGTCGCGTGCTGGTAGAGAGTGCGCATCGCGGCGATGACCAGTGCGGCAGCCAGCGGATCGGTGGGCTTGCCGCCGGTCAGCTTGGCGAACTCGGTGGCCAGGTGGTGTTCCAGCTCGTTGACCATGGCCAGCGCCCCGGCCTGCAGAGCCGGGCTGTCCAGCACGACCTGTACGAACGGCCGGATCGTGTCGAGCAGCGCGCTGAGCGGGTGGTGCGCCTCGGTCAGGTCCAACATCAGCCTGCGCAACGCGCTGACCACCGACTCACCGGGGGCGCGGTCGCGGATGGCCTCGTCGCACAGCTCGATGGCTTCCGCGCCGCGATCGAAGAACAGCTCCTCCTTGCGCGGGAAGTAGTTGAAAACCGTCATCTTGGACACATTCGCGGCTTCGGCGACCTCCGCGACGGTGACGTTGTCGAAGCCTCTGAGCATGAAAAGGCCGGTCGCGACGTTGGAGATGCGCTGGCGCGTCTCCCGCTTCTTGCGTTGCCGGAGGCTCGTCTCGTCCATGGCCGAAAATAGTACTCGACATATTTTTGTACTCGATACAAGATAGTCGGCATGAGGGACAACGACTACGAGGTACTGGTGGTGGGGGCGGGGCCGGTCGGGCTGGCTCTGGCCGGCGAGCTGGCGCTGCGCGGGGTGCGCACGCTCGTCATCGAGCGACTGACCGAGCAGAGCAGCACGGTCAAAGCCGGCGGGATCAATCTGGTGACCGCCGAGGCCGCCTACCGGCGCGGTCTGCTGCCCGCGATGCTGGCGGCGCAGGAGCAGGCCATGGCGGCGATGGCGACGTTCGCCAAGAGCGCCGGCACCGGCGTCGGCCCGAAGGCCCCGGCCGGGCTCAAGCCGCGCGGGCATTTCGCCGGGCTCTGGGTGCTGGACTCCGGTCAGCTCGACCCGAACGACCCCGAGTTGGAGGCCAGTCCGGCAACCGGCGTGTTCATGGTCAACCAGCAGGCCGTCGAGACGATCTTCGGCAGCTGGGCCCTGGAACACGGCGCCGAGGTGCGCCGGGGCGTGGAGGTGACCGGGTTCGTCGACGATGGTGAGCGAGTGACCGTCGAGCTGGACAACGGCGAGCGGGTCACCGCGGACTGGCTGGTCGGCTGCGACGGTGGCCGCAGCAATGTGCGCAAACTCGCCGGATTCGACTTTCCCGGCACCGAACCGACGATCACCGGGCATCAGGCCATTGTGGACATCGAAGGCGCCGAGCAGCTGCCGATCGGCTGGAACCGGACGCCCAAGGGGATGCTGGTCTTCGGGCCGGTCCCCGGCCGCATCCTCACCGTCGAGTACGACGGTCCGCCGATCGACCGGGACGCGCCGATCACCGCCGAGGAGCTGGAAACCAGTCTGCGCACGGTGAGCGGCGTCGAAGATCTGCACATCACCGCGGTGCACTCGGCGACCCGCTTCACCGATCACGCGCGCCAGGTCAGCGAGTACCGCAAGGGCCGGGTCTTCCTGGCCGGCGATGCCGCGCACGTGCACTCGCCCTTCGGCGGGCAGGGCCTGAACCTGGGCGTCGGCGACGCGGTCAACCTGGGCTGGAAGCTGGCCGCGACCATCCAGGGCTGGGCGCCGGAGGGCCTGCTGGACACCTACACCACCGAGCGGCACCCGGTCGGCGCGTGGGTGCTGGACTGGAACCGCGCGCAGGTCGCGCTGATGCGGCCGGACGTGCAGACCGGCGCGCTGCGTGGCGTCATGACCGACCTGATGCGCACCCGCGACGGCGTCACCTACTTCATCAAGAAGCTGGCCGGGTTCTGGATCGACTACGACCTGGACGGCGACCACCCGCTGATCGGCAGGCGCACGCCGGATCTGGCCTTTGCCGACGGCACGCGGCTCGGCGCGTACTGCGCGGACGGGCGGCCGGTGCTGGTCGATCTCGGTGACGGCGAGCTGGCCGCGATCGCGGCGGAGTGGGGCGACCGGATCAACGTGCTGACCAGGACCTGCGCGGATCATCCGGAACTGGCTGGGCTGCTGATCCGGCCGGACGGTTTCGTGGCCTGGGCCGCCGCTCCAGGCATCAAAGAGGCGAGCAGCGATGGCTTGCGCGAGGCGCTGACCCGGTGGTTCGGCGCGCCCGCGCGGATCCCGGCCGGCGTGGATTAGGGGACAATGGTCCGGTGAGCACCGCACCCGGCCAGGACCTGGCGGCCAGTCCGCTGGCCGGCCTGGTCGGGTTCACCGCCGCCCTGCGCAGCGCCGGGCTGGCCTGCGACGCGACCAGGACCGACGCGTACCTGCAAGCCGTGCAGTGGCTGGACCCGGCCGATCCGGCCGACCTGTACTGGGCAGGCCGGTTGACGCTGTGCGCGGAACCGGACGATCTGCCCCGCTATGACGAGGCCTTCGCCGCCTGGTTCACGCCGCTGCCGGTACCGCGCCCCCGGATTGTCACCGCGCCGCAACCGAAGCAGGCACTGATCGCCGCACTGCGCACCGATCCGGCCGCGGACGCGGACGGTGAGCCGAGCGACGCGCCGCAGTTGCGGGTCGCCGCCAGCGACGTGGAAGTGCTGCGGCACAAGGACATCAGCGGGCTGAGCAAGGCAGAACGCGACCACCTGCGCGAACTCATCGCGCTGCTGCGGATGGATCCGCCGAAACGCCGTGCGGTGCGGTACAAACCGGGCGGCCGGGACCGATTGGATCCGCGCCGGACCATGCGCGCGCTGATCGCGGCGGGTGGCGAGCCGATCCGGTTGAACTACGCGCGGCGCAGCCAGCGCCCGCGCAAAGTCGTGCTGCTGCTGGACGTTTCCGGTTCGATGCAGCCCTACGCCGACGCGTTGCTGCGCTTCGCGCATGCGGTGGTGCGCCGATCGCCGTCCAGTACCGAGGTTTTCACCATCGGCACCCGGCTGACCAGGCTCTCCCGCCAGCTGCGGCACCGCGATCCGGAGGAAGCGCTGATGGCGGCCGCGCACGCGGTGCCGGACTATGCCGGTGGCACTCGGCTCGGCGACGGGATGAAAGCCTTCCTGGATCGCTGGGGGCAGCGCGGAATAGCCCGCCAGGCGATCGTCGTTGTCTTTTCCGACGGCTGGGAACGCGGTGATCCCGCGCTGCTCGGCGAGCAGATGGCGCGGTTGCGCCGATTGGCGAAGGCGGTGTTCTGGGTGAATCCGCATGCCGGCCATGCCGGCTACCGGCCGGTTCAGTCCGGGGTCGCGGCGGCCATGCCGCACGTTGACCGGTTGCTGGCCGGACATAGCCTGAACACCCTGGAAATCCTCCTACGGGAGATGCGCGATGCGTGACGTGCTTGACGAACTCCACCGCCGCTGGCTGGCCGGCGAACGAGCCGGGCTGGGCACCGTGGTGGCGACCTTCCATTCCGCCCCTCGGGAGCCGGGCTCGGCGATGCTGGTGGCTGACGACGGCCAGGTCTCCGGCAGCGTGTCCGGCGGCTGTGTCGAGGGCGCGGTGTACGAGCTGGCCAAGCAGGTCATCGACGACGGCACCCCGGTGCTGCAGCGCTACGGCGTCTCCGACGATGACGCGTTCGCGGTCGGCCTGACCTGCGGCGGCATCCTCGACGTCTACGTGGAACCGGTTGACCAGGAGGCATTTCCCGAGTTCGGCGAGGTCGTCGCCGCGGTGAAGGAGGAGCGGCCGGTCAGCATCGCCACGGTGATCGCCCACCCGGACGACGAGTGGCTGGGCAAGCGGCTGGTGATCTGGCCGGACCGGGTGTCCGGCGATCTCGGTTCGGACCGGGCCAACGACGCGGTCGTCGATGACGCGCGCGGCCTGCTGGCCAGCGGCCGCAGCGCGACCCTGCACTACGGCCCGGACGGGCAGCGGCGCGGTGAGGGCATGTCGGTGTTCGTGAACTCGTTCGAACCGCCCCCGCGCATGCTGGTCTTCGGCGCCATCGACTTCGCCTCGGCCATGGCCGGGCTTGGCTCGTTCCTCGGCTATCGGGTGACGGTGTGCGACGCGCGCCCGGTCTTCGCCACCGCGACCCGCTTCCCTGAGGCGCACGAGGTGGTCGTGGACTGGCCGCACCGGTACCTGACGGCCGAGGCCGAGGCGGGCCGGATCGATCAGCGGACGGTCGTGGCGGTGCTCACCCACGATCCCAAGTTCGATGTGCCGCTGCTGGAAGTCGCGCTACGGCTGGACCTGGGCTACATCGGCGCGATGGGTTCGCGGCGCACGCACGATGACCGGCTGGTCCGGTTGCGCGAAGCGGGCTTGACCGAGGACGAGCTGGCCAGGCTGTCCTCGCCGATCGGCCTGGACCTCGGTGCGCGCACGCCGGAGGAGACCGCGGTGTCGATCGCGGCGGAGATGATCGCACTGCGCTGGGGCGGCGGCGGTGAGCGGCTGACTTCGGCGAGCGGGCGGATTCACCGCTGAAATCCGGTTAGGGTCATGGTCATGACCCTGCCGACGCTGCCGCATGAGGATCTTGGCCAGGAATGGGCGGCCCGGCGCGGCGTCCGCCGACTGTTGCATGTGGACACTGCGGCGTGCGGGCGGTCCAGTGCGGCGGTACGCGCCCGGATCGCCGAGCATCTGATCGCCGAGTCGGACACCGGCGGATACGTCGCCGAGGGCGAAGCCCAGGAGGAGCTGGACCGGCTCCAGACGAATCTGGCGAATTTGATCGGTTTCGCCGCTGAGGACATCGTTTTTCTGGAGAGCGCCTCGACCGCGCTGGCGCAGCTGCTGTCCGCGTGGCCGTTCGAGACCGGGCAGACCGTGTGGGCGGTGCGCAGCGAGTGGGGCCCGAACCTGGCCGCGTTCGCCGACCGGGGCCTGGTCGTCGAGTTCCTCGACGTGGACGACGCGGGCGTGCTCGACCTGGACGCGCTGGCCGCGCGGTTGCGCATTCAGCGTCCGGCCGCGGTGCATCTGACCGCGGCCGCCTCGCATCGCGCGCTGCTCCAGCCGATCGCTGCCGCCGCCGCGGTCTGCGGGGCCGCCGAGGTGCCGCTGATCGTGGACAGCGCTCAGGCGCTGGGCCAGATCGAGATCGAGCCGGGCGCGGCCGCGACCTACGGGACCAGCCGCAAGTGGCTGTGCGGGCCGCGTGGCGTCGGGTTTCTCGCGGTGCGCGAACCGTGGCAGTCGCGGCTGATGCCGGTCGCGCCCGCGTTGTCGAACGCCGCCTGGCCGAGCGCCGGTGGCCGCCCGCTGCCGAGGCTGGGCAGCCGGGAGGCGTTCGTCGGGGGCAGGCTCGGGCTCGGCGTCGCCATCGCCGAACACCTGGAACTCGGCCCGGCGCGGATCAGGGAACGCCTGCACGGCATCGCGGTCGCGCTGCGCACCGCATTCGCGGATTTGTCCGCCTGGCGGTTGAACGACGCGATCGACGCTCCGGGCGCACTGGTCACGTTGGCGCCCAAGGACGACGGCCTCGACGTCGCCGAATTCCGGGCGGCGCTGCTGAGCCGCGGAGTGCTGTGCACGGCGGCGCAGCCGGAGCGCGCGCCGCACGAGATGACCGGTTACCTGCTGCGGTTCAGCCCCCATCTGGAAACCACCCTGGAGGACGTCGAACAAATAGCCAAACGGGTGGACCAATTCCGCATTTCCTGACTTTTGACCGCCGTCGCGCCGCATCTGCGGGGCGAGCGCGTACTTCTACAAAACCGGCGCTGACGTGGCCTTGTCTGTAGGTCATCCGGGGAGCAGGGTGTTCATGTGAGTCGGACCACAGGCCCGCTCGCATGGATCCGCATGCCCCAGCACTGGAGGCCCCATGCGCATTACCGTCACTGTGGACGGAACTTCTTATACGGATGATGTCGAACCCCGCCTGCTGCTGGTGCACTACCTGCGCGAGCGACTCGGCAAGGTCGGCACGGTCGTCGGTTGCGACACCAGCAACTGCGGCGCCTGCACGGTGCACCTGGACGGCCACAGCGTGAAGTCCTGCTCGGTCCTCGCGGTCCAGGCCGATGGGCGCGAGGTCACCACCATCGAGGGCATCGCCCGGGATGGCCAACTGCATCCGGTGCAGCAGGCGTTTCACGAAAACCATGCCCTGCAGTGCGGTTTCTGCACGCCCGGCATGATCATGCAGTCCATCGACCTGCTCGCGGACAACCCCGATCCGGACGAGGCCGCGGTGCGGCACGGCCTGGAGGGCAACCTGTGCCGCTGCACCGGTTACCAGAACATCGTGCGCGCCGTCCGCGACGCCGCCGACAAGATGAAGCCTGCCCCCACCGGAGGTGAGTGATGACCTCCACGATCGACCCGGACACCGGTCACGAGATCGGTAAAGCCAGGCGGCGCAAGGAAGATCCGCACCTGATCACCGGCCGCACCCGCTGGACCGACAACATCAGCCTGCCGGGCATGCTGCACCTGGCGATCCTGCGCAGCCCGATGGCGCACGCCACCATCACCAACCTCGACACCTCGGCGGCGCGCTCGATGCCGGGCGTGCTCGGCGTGTACACCGCTGCCGACCTCGACCCGGACGGCGCGGTCGGCATGCCCTGCGCGTGGCCGATCACCCCGGACATGAAGAGTCCTCGCAGGCCGATGCTGGCCGCGGGCACGGTGAACTTCGCGGGTGAGGGTGTCGCGGTCGTGGTCGCGCGCAGCGCCTACGAGGCCGACGACGCGCTCGGCGCGATCGACGTCGATTACGAAGAACTGCCGGTCGTGCTGGACATGGAGGCCGCGCTGGCCGACGGCGCGACGCTGGTGCATCCCGACCTCGGCACCAACCGCAATGCGGTGTGGACATTCGACTCAGGAGCTGCGGGAACCGGAGAAGATGTAGAACAAGCGATCCGCGACGCCGAGATCGTGCTCAAGCGCCGCTACCGCCAGCAGCGGCTGATCCCCGCGTTCATGGAGCCGCGTTCGGTGGTCGTCGACCCGACCGGGCCGCAGCTGACCGTATGGTCGGCAACGCAGATCCCGCACATCCTCAAGACCATGGCCGCGCTCACCCTGGGCCTGCCCGAGCACAAGCTGCGGGTGATCGCGCCGGACGTCGGCGGCGGGTTCGGCGGCAAGATCGCGGTGCTGCCGGAAGAACTGCTGGCCATCTCGATCGCGCAGCGGCTGGGCAAGCCGGTGAAGTGGACCGAGAGCCGCTCGGACTGCATGCTCACCGCCCACCACGGCCGCGACCAGATCCAGGACCTCACCCTGGCCGCGCGCCGCGACGGCACGGTCACCGGGCTCAAGGTCGAACTGCTCGCCGACATGGGCGCCTACCTCGGCCTGGTCGGTCCGGGCGTGCCGATTCTGGGCGCGTTCATGTTCAACGCCATCTACAAGATCCCTGCCTACCACTTCACCTGCACGAACGTGTTCACCAACAAGACGCTCACCGACGCCTACCGGGGCGCGGGGCGGCCGGAGGCCACGTTCGCGATCGAGCGGCTGATGGACGAACTGGCCGCCGAGGTCGGCGTGGACCCACTGGAGATCCGGCAGCGCAACTGGATCGCGCACGAGGAGTTCCCGTTCACCACGGTCTGCGGGCTCACCTACGACTCGGGCAACTACGAGGCGGCCACCGAGAAGGCCAAGCAGCTCTTCGACTACGACGGGCTGCGCGCCGAACAGCTCAAACGGCGCGAGGCCAACGATCCGGTGCAGCTGGGCATCGGGATTTCCACGTTCACCGAGATGTGCGGGCTGGCGCCGTCGCGGGTGCTGGGTTCGCTGGACTACGGGGCGGGCGGCTGGGAGTACGCGTCGATCCGGATGCTGCCCACCGGCAAGGTCGAGGTGGTCACCGGCGCGTCCGCGCACGGCCAGGGCCACGAGACCGCGTGGAGCCAGATCATCGCCGACCAGCTCGGCATCCCGTTCGAGGACGTCGAAGTCCTGCACGGTGACACCCAGTCCTCGCACAAGGGCCTGGACACCTACGGCTCGCGTTCGCTCGCGGTCGGCGGCATCGCGCTGGTGAAGGCGGCCGAGAAGGTCGTCGGCAAGGCGCGCAAGGTGGCCGCGCACCTGATGGAGTGCAGCGAGGACGACCTCGATTTCGCGGACGGCAAGTTCACCGTGCGCGGCACCGAGTCCTCGACCGGGATCCAGGACATCGCGCTCGCGGTGTTCGCCGCGCACAACCTGCCGGATGGCATCGAGCCCAGCCTGGACTCGGATGCCACCTACGACCCGGAGAACTTCTCCTTCCCGCACGGCACCCACCTGTGCGCGACCGAGGTGGACACCGAGACGGGCGCGGTCAAGATCCGGTCCTATGTGTGCGTGGACGACGTCGGCAAGGTGGTCAATCCGCTGATCGTGGAGGGCCAGGTGCACGGCGGGCTGGCCCAGGGCATCGCCCAGGCGCTGTACGAGGAGGCCGTTTTCGACGACTCGGGCACGCTGTCCACCGGCACGTTCGCCGACTACCTGCTGCCCAGCGCGGCCGACCTGCCCTCGTTCACCACCGAGCGAACCGAGACGCTGTCCACCACCAACCCGCTCGGCGTCAAGGGCGTCGGCGAGGCCGGGACGATCGCGTCGACGCCTGCCGTGGTGAACGCGGTGGTCGACGCGCTACGTCATCTCGGCGTCACCGACATCGAAATGCCGTGCACGCCGCAACGGGTCTGGCGGGCGATCAACGACGGCGGAAGCGGTGGCCCCTCGGGCATCGGCGACGCCGAAGCAGGCGGTGGGCTTGGTTCGATCAACGCGTCCGGAGGTGCCCAGTGATTCCCGCTGCCTTCGACTACGTCGCTCCGTCCACTGTGGAGGAAGCGGTGGCCGCGCTCGCCGAGGCGGGCGAGGACGCCAAGGTGCTGGCCGGTGGGCAGAGCCTGCTGCCGGTGCTGCGGGTCCGGCTGGCCGAACCGTCCACAGTGGTCGATCTGGGCAAGGTCGCCGAACTGCGCGGCGTGCGCGAGGACGGCGACGCCATCGTGATCGGGGCCATGACGACGCACTACGACGTGCAGCGCGACGAACTGGTGCGCACGCACGCCCGGCTGCTCGCGGAGGCGACCGACACGGTGGCCGATCCGCAGATCCGGCACCGGGGCACCTTCGGTGGCGCGATCGCGCACGCCGACCCAGCAGGCGACCTGCTGGCGCCGGTCCTCGCCCTGGACGCCGAACTGCTGATCGCCGGGCCGAGCGGCCGGCGTGAGGTGCCGGCCAGCGAGTTCTTCGTCGACTTCTTCACCACCGCGCTCGCCCCGGACGAGGTGCTGCTCGGCGCGAGAGTGACCAAACACACGAATTGGGGTGCGCACTACGAGAAGTTCAACCGCGTCGCGCAGGCGTGGTCGATCGTGGCGGTCGCCGCCACCATCCGGGCCGAGAACGGCACGATCGCCGAAGCGAAAGTGGCGCTCACCAACATGGGCCCGACCCCGGTCCGCGCCCGAGGCGTGGAAACGGCGCTGGTAGGCGCCCCGGCGACAGCTGAAGCGATTCGGAACGCGGCCCAGCACGCCGCCGAGTCGACCCAGCCGGTCAATGACGGCAACGCCGACGCGGCCTATCGTGAACACCTCGCCAAGGTGCTCACCGCCCGCGCGGTCACGACCGCGGCGGGGGTGTGATCGGCCGCTGATGCTCGCCTGAGGGTGACGTGCGCGGCCGGGCTGCGTAACGTCACCCTTGGGCGTGCACAACGCTCCGGGGTCTGGAAAAGAAGGAGGCCACCAGAGTGCAACTGGAACATCAGTTCACCGTGCCGGCACCGCCGGAAGTCGTCTGGGCCGCGGTGGTCGATCCGGCCAGGGTCGCACCGTGCATGCCGGGGGCCACCCTCACCGAGGTGAACGGCTCCGAATTCACCGGCAGCGTGAAAGTCAAACTTGGTCCGGTTTCCTTGCTGTACAAGGGGTCCGGCCAGTTCGTCGAGATCGACGAACAGTCCAAACGAGTGGTGATCAAGGCGTCCGGCAAGGACTCGCGCGGCAACGGCACCGCCTCCGCGACGGTCACCGTGACACTCAAGGCCGACGGTGCCAACACACACGGCACGGTCGCCACCGACCTGGCCATCACCGGCAAGCCCGCGCAGTTCGGCCGGGGGATGATCTCCGAGGTCGGCGGCAAGATCCTGGACACCTTCGCAGGCGCCCTGGCCGCGCAACTCGGCGTCGAGGCCCCGGCCGAGTCAGCGCCGAAGCCGGCCCCGCGCAAGCGCACCACCCGGACCCGCACGACGGCCGCGGCCAAGCCTGCCGAACCAGCGGCGACCGAACCCGAAGCACCCAAGTCCGAAGCACCCAAGTCCGACACCGAGACACCCAAGGCCGAGGCGCCCAAGCCTGCCCCGCGCGCCGCTGCCGCGGCCAAGCCGACGCCCACGGTCAAGGCCGAGGTCAAGCCGGTCGCCGAGGCTGCGGCCAAGCAATCCAGGCCGGTCGCCGCGGTGCCCGCGACCAACGGCGCGCCGGTGACCGTGCGTGCCGACGAGCCCAAGTCGGCCCCGCCGAAGCTGCACGTGGTCGAGGAGCCGCAGGTCGAGCCGATCGACCTGCTGGACTACGCAGGGCCTTCTGTGCTCAAGCGGGTGCTGCCGCTCGTCGCCGGCTTGGTGGTGCTGTTCCTGCTGATTCGCTGGCTGCGCAAGCGCTGAACGACCGGCGCGACCGGCTCATAGTGACGTGCGCCACAAGGTGGCGACGCGCTGGAGCCGGTCGCGCCAATAGGCGGTGACGGTCTCGTCCGCGCTGACCAGGCTCGGCTCCGGCGCGGGCGGTTCGGTCGGCACCGGTAGCCAGCCGTCCTTGGGGCGCAACGGTTCCGGCACGACGTCGGCGGTCAGCAGCGACAGAGTGCCCAGTCCGCAGGCGAAATCCAGCTCCGGCAACGCACCCGCGAGCGCCAGCCCGGCCGCCAATCCGACGCTCGTCTCCACCGCCGAGGACACCACGCACGGCAACCCGCAGGCCTGCGCGACTTCCAGTGTGCGGGCGACCCCGCCGAGCGGCTGCACCTTCAGCACCGCGACGTCGGCGGCCCCGGCCACCGCGACCCGCATCGGGTCCTCGGCGCGCCGGATCGATTCGTCGGCCGCGATGCGCACGTCCACCTTGCGCCGCACGGCGGCCAGTTCGTCGAGTTCGGGACACGGCTGCTCGACGTACTCCAGGCCGCCCGCGGCCTTGTCCAGATCGCGGATCGCGCCGATCGCGGTGTCCACGTCCCAGGCCGCGTTCGCGTCGACCCGGATCGCCCCGGAAGGCCCGAGCGCCTCGCGCACCGCGGCAACCCGCTCGCAATCCTCCACAATGGACATGCCGGGATCGGCGACCTTCACCTTGGCCGTCGCGCACCCGGACGCGCGCACGATCTCGGCCGCCCGCTCCGGGCTGACCACCGGCACGGTGCAGTTGATCGGGATCCGGTCCCGGACCGGCTTCGGCCAGGCGCCCTGGGTCGGTTCGACGGCGGCGGCCAGCCACGGCACCACCTCGGCGTCCGCGTAGTCCTCGAACGGGCTGAACTCGCCCCAGCCGGCCGGGCCGGGCAGCAGCATGCCGTTGCGCACGGTGATCCGCCGGAAGCGGTTGCGCATGGGAATCGAGTACACCAGCGCCGAGTCGAAGTCAGTGTCGAGGTCGAGGTCCACACCGGCGATCCTGCCAGGTTTGACCGGTGCCGCAGCGGGTACGCCATTACCTGGATCACCGGTTGGACAACGACGTCGGACCGGTGACCGCCCCCTTCCCGGCGGGGCGGCTGGGGCGACTCGTACGGTATGCGCTATGGACAGCGTGCGGATGGTTGCGGACTGGCCGGTGCCGAATGCCGCGACGGTGGTCTTGGGCGCGGGCGGCGCGCCACTGGGCAGCTTCGGTGAGCTGGATCGGGCCTTCCCGTTAGCGTCGGTGACCAAGCTGCTCACCGCCTACGCCACGCTGATCGCGGTCGAAGAGGGCGCCGTCGAGTGGGACCAGCCCGCCGGCCCGGCCGGCTCGACTGTCCGGCACCTGATCGCGCACGCCTCCGGCCTCGCCTACAACGAGCACAAGCCAGTGGCCGCGCCCGGCACCCGCAGGCTGTACTCGAACGCCGGTTTCGAAGTGCTCGCCGACACCGTCGCCGAAGGCTCCGGGCTCGCGTTCCCGGACTACCTTGACGAGGCCGTGTTCCAGCCGCTGGGCATGAAATCCACGCGGCTGGCCGGTTCGCCCGCCGCCGGTGGCGTGTCCACCGCGAACGACCTGGCCCGCTTCGCCGCCGAGCTGCTCTCGCCGGACCTGATCGCGACGGCCACCTTCAAGCAGGCCACCCAGGTCGTGTTCCCTGGCCTGTCCGGAGTCCTGCCCGGCCTCGGCCACCAGCGGCCCAACGACTGGGGTCTCGGCTTCGAACTGCGCGACCACAAGAGTCCACATTGGACCGGAGAGAACTCGTCGCCGCGTACCTTCGGCCACTTCGGGCAGTCCGGCACCTTCCTGTGGGTCGATCCGGACGCGCGCGCCGCCTGCGTCGCGCTGACCGACCGGGACTTCGGCGACTGGGCGAAGACCGCCTGGCCCGCGTTCACCGACGCCGTCCTGGCGGAAATCCGCCCGGCCTGATCAGAACCTCGCGATCGTGAGCAACGGCGCGATCAGATCGAGGCCGACCGGCCGCGCCGAACACGACGTGCTCGCCCGCGGTGTAGGCCCGCGCGTCGATCGCGGCCGCCGCCGGGTCCGTGTGCACCCGGACCCGGTGGAAATCGTGGTCGAACCTCGCGCCCAGCTCCCGCTCGATCGCCGGATCCAGCCGGACGACGAGAGTTGGCGCGCGCGAACATCGGCCCAGCGTGCGCCGCCACTGTCACCGCCGCGTCACCCCGCCGCGCGCTCCGCGACCGGACGACGGCGCCGGGCCGGGTCCGCGATCGAGGGCGGCTGCCACGCGCCGTCCGCGCGATAGGTGTCCGTGCCGGGTGGGACGATCTCGTCGATCCGGTCCAGCGTCGCGTCGTCCAGGGTCACGTCGGCGGCCTTGAGCGCCGAGGTCAGCTGGTCCATCGTGCGTGGCCCGATGATCACCGAGGTGACCGCCGGGTTGACCGCGGGAAACGCGATCGCCAGCTCCGGCAGTGAAACGCCGATGCCCTCGGCCACTGTGATCAGCTCCTCGACCAGCTCCAGCTTGCGCGCGTTGACCGGCAGGCTCGGATCGAACCGGCCGGTGTTGAGCGCGGCGCGGCCGCTGGTCAGGTCGATCGCCTGGTCCTTGCGGTAGCGGCCGGTCAGGAATCCCCAGGCCAGCGGACTCCACGTCAGTACGCCCATGCCGTAGCGCAGGCAGGTCGGCAGCAACGCGGTCTCGATACCGCGGGCCAGAATCGAATACGGCGGTTGCTCGGTGCGGAAACGGTGCAGCCCGTGACGTTCCGCCGCCCAGTGCGCGGCAACGATGTCCTGCGCCGGAAAACTGGAACAGCCGAACGCGCGGATCTTCCCCGCGTGCACGAGATCGGTGAGCACGCCGAGCGTTTCCTCGATGTCGGTGGCGTAGTCCGGCCGGTGGATCTGGTAGAGGTCGATCCAGTCCGTGCCCAGCCTGCGCAGGCTCTGCTCCACCTCGTAGGTGATCCACCGCCGCGAGTTGCCGCCCCGGTTCGGCCCGTCGCCCATGGGGAAGTGCACTTTCGTTGCCAGCACGACGTCGTCCCGCCTGCCGCGCAACGCCTTCCCGACGATCTCCTCGGCCTCGCCCGCGCCGTACATGTCGGCGGTGTCCACGAAGTTGATGCCCGCGTCCAGCGCCGCATGCGTGATCCGCACGCAGTCCTCGTGATCGGGATTGCCGATCGCGCCGAACATCATCGTGCCAAGGCAATGCACGCTGACCTCGATGCCGGTCCCACCCAGAACCCGGTAACGCATAGGGAACCCCCAAGAAGCCGATTCTTGGGGGAACTCTATGAGCTGGAGTGCCCTCTAGCTCAAGTCGTTTCAGAACAGGCCAAGAACCAGCTTGACCGCCCGATCGATGTCGATCTGTTCAGCTGGACTGACTCGGCCGACTTTGCGACCAAACCGAATGGCCGGGTCGACGCAGACCATCTGTTCGATCAAGATCCGAGACGATCGACCTCTGAGTTCGATCTCCGGGTGAAATGACGCGCCCCATGAGCCGGTGGTGGTCGGCGCAGCCACCACGGTCGACAGCAGGATCGTGTCGGATTGGAGGACGACCGCATAACGCCGTCCTTTTTGGTCGTGGCCCTCGGCATGCGGATTGACCCGCAGTTCGAAGATGTCACCACGCATCGTCGGAGCCCATCGCCTCGCGAGCGGCTTTGACCTCGGCCTGATATTCGGGATTGTCGCGCAGTGCTTCAGATTCTCGGCGCACCCGTTCATAGACCTGGTTGCGGTACGCGTCGTGGATCGCGTCGACGACGGCGGCGTTGCGCGAGGAGTTCTCGGCGGTCAGCGACTCGAGTTCGCGATTGGTTTCCTCGTCAAAACGGAAGCAGAGTGTATCACTCAATGTGATGATCACGATTTCACCAGCGGAAATGTAACTGTGGCTTCCCAGATTCAGTCGGCTTCGACTGGTCCGAAGTGCCCTTCCACCCGAGTAACAAGGAGGGTGATCATCGACTCCAGGTCGCCCCGGTCCAACTCGACGCCAGGGCTGCCCTCCAGCACCGCGTACTGATCCAAATCGTGGCCCACCAGTTTGATCGAGGGCAGGTGGTGTGGCCAGGAAGGGTCGCCAGGATCCTTGAAACACAGGTTGAACATGCTGGTGAACGGGAACAACGCGCGCAAGCGCGGTTGCCGGGACGCCGCGACCATCATCGGCAGCATGTGCCGCCTGAAAATGCCGTAATGGGGATGCAGGTATCCCTGCCATCTGCACTCCGCGGGCGCGGCTCGTCGCTGTTGCTCGTCGAAGACCTGCTTGGCGATCATGAACGGATACTGCTCAAGAATCTCGGCCAACGGCGCCCCGGACTGCCACGCGTGCATCACTTCTGTGGCGTCCGCGACCTCCAGGGTGATGCCCGCTACGAAGTCCGTCGCTGGCCATTGGCCACGAGTACCGGCCGAGACCGTGAACTCGTGGTCCTTGATTCCGGTGTAGGAGCGCCGCTTCTTGACGACGACATACCGCTGCGCCGAGTCGAGCCGACAAGTGTCCCGGCCGTTGCAGACGGTCGCAACCGCCCAGGCCCGCCCGGTCCGATCGAACTCGGCCTGCACGACCTCGCGGAGGGAGGCACCCGCGGTTTCGGTCATTGGTCCAGTATGACCAGGGGCTCCTGATGATCAGTCGATTTCGGGCAGGGCCGGGCCGAGGAGGTCGTCCGCGTCCATGATCGTGTAGGCGTAGCCCTGCTCGGCGAGGAAGCGCTGGCGATGGGCGGCGTAGTCGGTGTCCAGGGTGTCGCGGGAGACGACCGAGTAGAAGTGCGCCTGGCGGCCGTCGCCCTTGGGGCGCAGCAGGCGGCCGAGGCGTTGCGCCTCCTCCTGACGCGAGCCGAACGTGCCGGACACCTGGATGGCGACCGACGCCTCGGGCAGGTCGATGGAGAAGTTGGCGACCTTGGACACCACCAGAGTGCGCAGCTCGCCCCGGCGGAACTGGTCGAACAGCGCCTCGCGCTCGGCGTTGCGGGTCGAGCCCTGCACGATGGGGGCGTCGAGTTCGGCGCCGAGGTCGTCGAGCTGGTCCAGGTAGGCGCCGATGACCAGGGCCGGTTCGCCGGGGTGGCGGTCCAGGATGGCCTTGACCACCGGCATCTTCGTGTGCGCGGTGGAGCAGATCTTGTAGCGCTCCTCCGGTTCGGCCGTCGCGTAGGACAGCCGCTCGGCGTCGGTGAGGGTGACGCGGACCTCGGTGCACTCGGCCGGTGCGATCCAGCCCTGGGCCTCGATGTCGCGCCAGGGCACGTCGTAGCGCTTCGGGCCGATCAGCGAGAACACGTCGCCCTCGCGGCCGTCCTCGCGGACCAGGGTCGCGGTCAGGCCCAGCCGGCGCCGGGACTGGAGGTCGGCGGTCATCCGGAACACCGGCGCGGGCAGCAGGTGCACCTCGTCGTAGATGACCAGGCCCCAGTCGCGCGAGTCGAACAGCTCAAGGTGCCGGTACTCACCCTTGGTCTTGCGGGTGATCACCTGGTAGGTGGCGATGGTGACCGGGCGGATCTCCTTCTTCTCGCCCGAGTACTCGCCGATCTCCTCCTCGGTCAGCGACGTCCGCGCGATCAGCTCGCGCTTCCACTGCCGCCCGGCGACCGTGTTGGTGACCAGGATCAGCGTCGTCGCCTTGGCCAGGCCCATCGCGGCCGCGCCGACCAGGGTCTTGCCCGCGCCGCAGGGCAGCACCACGACGCCGGAGCCACCGGCCCAGAACGTCTCGGCGGCCATCTGCTGGTAGTCGCGCAGCTGCCAGCCGTCCTGGCGCAGCTCGATCTCGTGGTGTTCGCCGTCGACGTAACCGGCGAAGTCCTCGGCGGGCCAGCCGACCTTCAACAGTGCCTGCTTGAGCCGGCCGCGCTCGCTCGGATGCACGACCACGGTGTCGTCGTCGATGCGCTCGCCCAGCATCGGGCGGATCTTCTTGTTGCGCAGCACCTCTTCCAGCACCGCGCGGTCGATGGTGGTCATGACCAGGCCATGCGCCGGGTTGTTGGCCAGCTGCAACCGGCCGAACCGGCCCATGGTGTCGACCACGTCCACCAGCAGCGGCTGCGGCACCGGGTACCGGGAGTAGCGGACCAGCGCGTCCACGACCTGCTCGGCGTCGTGACCGGCGGCGCGCGCGTTCCACAGCGCCAGCGGCGTCACCCGGTACGTGTGCACGTGCTCGGGCGCGCGCTCCAGCTCGGCGAAGGGCGCGATGGCAACGCGCGTTTCGTCGGCGAGCGGGTGGTCGATCTCCAGCAGCAGGGTCTTGTCGGACTGGACGATCAACGGTCCGTCTGGCACCAGCGGTCTCCTCGGGGTGGGCGGCTGACCTCCAGTGTGCCAACGTACCCGCGCCGCGAGTTATGCCCGGCTACTCCTGCGGGGCCAGTTCGGTGTGCTTGAGCAGCCGCGCGACCTCGCCGCGCAGGTGCACGAACTCCTCGGACTCGCGGGTGATGATCTGATCCCGCTCGCGCGGCAGCCCCACCTTGAGCGTCTCGACGACCGTGGTCGGCGCGGTGGAGAGCACCAGGACCCGGTCGGCCAGGTAGACGCTCTCGTCGATGTCGTGGGTGACCAGCAGGATGGTCATGCCGTGTTCCTCGCGCACGCGCAGCACCAGGTCTTCCAGGTCACCGCGGGTCTGCGCGTCGACGGACGCGAACGGCTCGTCCATCAGCATCAGCGCAGGCCGGTAGGCCAGCGCCCGGGCGATCGAGACGCGCTGCTGCATGCCGCCGGAGAGCTGCCACGGGTACTTGTTGACCGCCTTGGACAGGCCGACCCAGCTCAGCGCCTCCTCGACGCGTTCCCGGCGCTGCGCCTTGGTCAGCTCGCTGTTGTTGCGCAGCGGGAACTCGACGTTGCCGGTGACCTTGAGCCACGGGAACAGCGAGCGCCCGTAGTCCTGGAACACCACGGCCAGATCGCCCGGCGTGCCGGAGATCGTCTTGTCGTGCAGCTTGACCTCGCCCTTGCTGGGCTTGATCAGGCCGGAGATGGTGCGCAGCAGCGTCGACTTGCCGCAACCGGACGGGCCGACGATGCAGACGATCTCGCCCTCGTCGACCCGGAAGGAGATCTCCTCGATGGCCTGGTGGGCCGTTGCCCCGGTCCCGTAGGTGTGGCCTAGCTCCAACACATCCAGCATGGCTGGTCATACCTCCACAAGGCGCATCGATTCGCGGTGCCAGGCAAGGACCTTGCCCTCCACCAGCTCCAGCAGCCGGTTCAACACGTAGCCGAGAATGCCGATCACCGCGATGCCCGCCCACATCTTCGGATAGTCGAAGCTGGACTGCTGGAACAGCACCTGGAAACCGAGGCCGCTCACACCGCCGGTCATCTCGGCGATGACCATCAGGTTCAACGAGATCGACAGCGCGATCCGCATGCCGCCGAAGATCCTCGGCATGGCCGCGGGCAGCACGACGGTGACGACCCGGCGCAGCCAGCCGATCCGGAACACCCGCGCGGTGTCCATTTTGGTGGGATCGACCGAACGGGCGCCGTCGACGGCGTTGAGCAGCACCGGCCAGACCGCGCCCCACACGATGGTGGCCAGCTGCATCTGGACGCCCAGCTTGAACAGCACCAGGAACACCGGGATGAGCATGACCGGCGGCATCGCCCTGATGAAGCCGAACACGGTCGAGGTGTACTCGGCGGCAGGAACGGAGAGTCCGACCAGGATGCCGATCACCACGCCGATCAGGGTGGCCACCAGCCAGCCGCCGAGCACCTTGCCGATGCTGGGCAGCACGTCGGTGAACACGGCATTGGTGAGGAACAGGTGGCTGGCCGGACCGGTCAGCCACTGCTCGAAGCCGGTTTGGATGATCGTGGTCGGGGTGGGGAAGAAGGCGCTGCCGGCCAGCGCCGCGACCAACTGCCAGACCAGCACGAAGCCCAGGAAGGTCAGCCAGCGCTGGGCGAACGTCCACCGCTTGCGGCGCGCCCGCAGCCGCTTCTTCGGTTCGCCCGGGTCGGAAGCCATCGGCGAGAGCATCGTTTCCAATGTGCTGCTCATGCCACCCGGCTTTCCGGAGACCAGGAGAACCACTTGTTCTGCATGCTGACCAAGGCCAGGTTGACCAGGTAACCGAGCAGACCGGCGATGACGACGCCGGCGAGTTCGATGCCCATGTTCCCCGAGGTCTCCGCGTTGTTGTAGATGTAGGCGCCGAAGCCGACGCCGCTGCCGTCCAGGAACTCGGTGCTGACGATCGTGATCAGCCCCAGCGCCGCGGACAGCCGGATGCCGGTGAGCGCGAACGGGATGACGCAGGGCAGCTTGACCAGGAACGCGATGCGCAACCGGTTGGTGCGGAACACCTGCGCGGTGTCCACGAACTGCGGGTCCACCTCGTGCAGGCCGTAGATCACGTTGAACAGCAACGGCCAGACCGCGATGAACACCGAGAGGATGATCTTGGTCTGGGCGCCGTCGCCGAACGCGACGATGACCACCGGGATCAGCGTGACGGCCGGGATCGGCCGGAGGAACTCCACGATCGCGCTGGAGGCCACCCGCAGCCCCGGCACGCTGCCCAGCAGCAGTCCGAGCGGGACGGCGATCACGGTGGCGATGAGCAGCGCGATCAGCCAGGCCAGGGTCGAGGCGATCAGGTCAGCGTCGAAAACCGGCGTCGCGAACAGCTTGCCGACCTGAACGGCCACTGTGGACGGTGGCGGGATGAACCTCGGATCGACGACGTGGCTCAGGCTGGCCAGCTCCCAGATGATGAGGAAGCCGACCAGCCCGATCAGTCCACGAACGGTCGAACGCCGTTTCGTCGACAACATCTATGAGTTACCTCGGCGCTTCCAGTTGCTCAGTTGCCGCTGGTGTTGGTGCCCGGCGGTACCCAGCACATCGCACCGGCGTCGAACTTGGTGTTGAACGAGATGTTGAACTCGGTCATCAGGTCGGCGTCGCGCTGCACCTGCTTCGCGCTCAGCGAAGGCGGGAAGGTCGGCTCGCTGATCAGCGAGGCGATGGTGGGGTCGACATTGGTGTAGGTGGGCAGGATGTTCTCGACGTCCTTGCGGTTGCTGGTGGCGTCCGCGGCGCCCATGGCCAGTGCCTTGTCGAAGGCGGCGACCGTCTTCGGGTCCTGCTGGGTCATCTTGCCCAGCGCGAAGTACGAGTTGTACGGCAGACCGTTGGTCGGGCCGGAGAACACGTCGACGGCCGGGCGGGCACCGTACTGGCGCGCGGCCTCGGCCAGGTAGGGCTGCACCAGCAGACCCGCGGGCACCTGGCCGGTGCCGATGGCCTGCGGAATGTTCGCGTGCGTGATGGTGGTGAACTTCACCGAGTCCAGCGGCACGTTGGCGGCCTGCAGGTCCGCTTCCAGCGCGGCGAACAGCACGTCGGACTGGGTGTTGGTGGCGACGGTCTTGCCTCCCAGGCCCTGGGCGTTGGTGATGCCCGAGTTCGGCATGGCGAGAACCTCGACCGCGCCCGGCTTGCCAGCGGAAGCGATACCCACGAACTTGAAGTCGGCGACCTTCTTGTACTGGGCCGAGATGACCGAGTCGAAGTTGCCCTCACCGATGTCGATCGAGCCGTCGGCGACCTTGGGGATGATCACCGTCGCGCTGGGCAGCGAGACGATCTTGACGTTCAGGCCGACCTGCTTGAAGTAGCCCTTCTGCTGCGCGATGTAGAGCGGAGCCGCGTCCACGAACGGCTGGGCGGCCACCGTGATGTTCGGCTTCTCCAGCCCTGCGGAGTTCGGACCCGAGCTGTCGGAGGACGAGCCGTTGCCGCCGTTGAGCACGCTGCATCCGGTCACCAGCAGCAACGCGGCCGCGGCGACCGAGCCGACGCCACCGGCTCGCGCCGCGAGTCGTCGTCTGGTTGAAGGGGCACTGGGGCGCAACGCCATGGTTGATGTCCTTCTGTGGAGGATTGATTCTGCCGTCTGGGTTTATTTCGACTGGTGGAAAAATTTCCCCCGACTGCCGGTTCTCGGCGTCAATCAGCACCCTAACTGGTGCGAAATCGGCCCTGGTAGCAGATCGTCTTGCCCTGGTTCCCCGTAGGACCCGGTAATTCAGTGCCACGCACATTGTCCAGCGCGAACGCATTTCCGGCTCCGTAAACGAGCCGGTCCCCTGCCTGATCGCGTGCAATCAATGGCTTACTTGCACCCGGTAAAGCCGTGCTACGATCTTGTCCAGCCGGATGCGATACCGCACGGTTGCCGGGGAGTGGGTTGGCAACAGCGGCGACACCGGGACTCGGGGTCGATGCAATCGATTGCCGAACCATGCACTCGTTCCTACTCGTACCGCTGATACGCCTCGACTGGTGCTCATCACCGTTGATGGACACGGGTGTTCCGCTGAACTTCGACACCGTGCTCCGACCTGGGTCGCACTCCCTCAACCCATGCCGACAGCGACGAACCGCAGGTCATCCGTCCGGGTGACGTTGCCGGGCGGGAGCGTACCACCCGTACATGAGTGGTGACCAGATCGTGAGTTTGGCCTGCCGATCGAGCCCGGTACTACTCCATTCAGGCGTTGTGTCCAGGTCTGGACGTGGGGATCGTTGTCCGCGCAACCTACCAATGACGGGGATATTCGGCGGGACGCCATTGCGCCATTCGGCCTATGGATAACAACACGTTCCCGTTGATCTCGATTTGATCAACTTAGGTTGTCCATAGGTTAGGTGCCCCCTGCGGGTACATGGAGTAACGCACTCCTCTGACTGGTGTTAGCTCAGCGTGATGCAACTGGGCCAACCGAGGGCAACCAGTAATCAAAGGCGCGGGAGAAAACGCGCAACCAGGGTGTCAGATGACACTGAGCGTGCCAATTCTCAACTCTGCATACCCTGATGGGCTGACATTGTCCGCGACGTTCGGTACCTTACTGCGGAATCGGGGCATCGGAGCCGCTTGCTTGCGACGATGATCGCAGGAAGGTGCGTAGGTGAGGGAGTGACCGTGACCAGCGGTGTCGCAACTCGCACCCGCACCAGGGCGGCAGAAGCGGACAGAACGGATCGGGCAGGCTGGAACTGACGATGTCGCCGGTGCATAGTGAGCAAGGGCTAGCCCTGCTCGGATCGTCCCCCGTTGGGGCGTCTCGTGGTGATGGGCAGGTTGTGGATCGATCCAGCGCGCGCGTTCAGTGGGGTGTGACGCGCGCCGCTGGCAGGACGGGTTCGATCGGCACCACAGTGATGGCGCTGGACTTCGCGGGGGCGATAACCGGCCGGGAGACGATCCCGGGCCAACTGGCTGATGTGGGAGTGGCGAGGCGTGGCCGGTAACGAACAGCAAGGCAGTGGCTTCACCGACCCCCAGATGGGGGCGCACCCCCTCCGGTCACCAGCGTCGACCGGCGTGCTCGTGGACCCCGACCCGCAGGACGACCTCGACCTGGTCGGCGCGGACGGACCGGACCAGATCGATCCGGCGACCCCGCAGGCGCCCTCGGCTCCGGCGGCAGGCCGCTGGCGGCTGAGCAACTGGCGCCTGCGTTCCAAACTGTTCGTGGTGCTGTTGGTCCCGCTGGCCACCGCCGCCGTCCTCGGTTCGCTGCAGGTCGTCAGCCAGGTCAACATCGCCCGCGTCTACGACCACCTGCAGAACGACTCGCGCATCGCCGCGTCGCTGTCCTCGGTGGTCGACAACCTGCAACGCGAACGCGAGCAGATCGCCCTCTACGCGGCGTCGGGCAAGAAGGCGGGCGCCGGGCTGGGCAGCCCGCAGACCGACTCGACCGACTCGGCCATCAACAACTTCAAGACCCTCGGCGCCAACGACGGCTCGGACAGCCCGGAGACGCAGGCTGCGGTCACCGACGCGAACATCGCGCTGACCGACCTGAACACGCTGCGCTCGGTCGTCTCGGCCACCTCCTACCCGGACGTGTTCGTGATCTCCGGGTACAACCAGCTGATCGCCTCGCTGCTGCACGACTCGCAGATCACCGAGACCGGCGTGGCCGACCAGCAGGTGGACACGCTGATCAACGGCCTTTCCGACCTGCGGCAGGCCAAGGAGAACTTCGCCCAGACCACCGCGATCCTGGTGGTCACCGCGCAGGACGGCACCTTCCCCGGTCTGCAGGAGGACGCCCTGCGATCCGCGCAGGCGCAGTACCTCGCCTCGGTCGCCGCGTTCAACGCCACGGTCACCCCGGCCGACCAGGCCATGTACGCCAACACCGTGGCCGGTCCGGACGTGGACGCCTCCAGCGCCTTCCTCACCTCGATCCAGAACCGGATCGACCAGGGGCACCCGGCCGGCGCCAGCCCGCAGGACATCCAGGCCTCCGGTGACGCGACCGCCAAGCTGATCGGCACCGCCGAGAACAACGTCTACAACGAGCTGTCCGGCACCACCAGCGACCTCGCCTCCGGCGCGATCGGCCAGGCCTTCCGGGTCGGACTGCTGGTGCTCCTCGGGCTGGTCGTCGCGTTCTTGGTCGCGTTGTTCGTGGCCCGTTCGCTGGTCCGCACGCTGCAGCGGCTGCGCAGTGGCGCCCTGGACGTGGCCCGCAACCGGCTGCCCGCCTCGGTCCGCCGCATCCTGGCCGACCCGGACCCCATCAAGGCCTCCGAGGAAGCGGTCGAACCGGTGCCCGTGTTCACCGCCGACGAGGTCGGCGAAGTGGCGCGCTCGTTCGACGTGGTGCACGGCCAGGCCGTCCGGCTCGCCGCCGAGCAGGCCGTCCTGCGCGACAACGTCAACGCGATCTTCGTCAACCTGGCCCGCCGCAGCCAGGTCCTGGTCGAACGCCAGCTGTCCCTGATCGACCGGCTGGAACGCGACGAGCAGGACCCGGACCAGCTGGCCAACCTGTTCGAACTGGACCACCTCGCCACCCGGATGCGGCGCAACAGCGAGTCGCTGCTGGTGCTCTCGGGTAGCGGTCTGGCCAAGCGGATGAGCCAGCCGGTGCCGATCGGCGACCTGGTCGGCGCGGCCGTGTCCGAGGTCGAGCAGTACGCCCGGATCGAGGTCGGCCACCCGCCGAACGCGCAGATCCTCGGCCGCGTCGTCAACGACCTCATCCACCTCATCGCCGAGCTGCTCGACAACGCCACCGTGTTCTCGGAGCCGAACACCAAGGTCAGCGTCCGGATCGCCAAGACCCGCTCGCGCGAGGTCGCCATCCAGATCACCGACCGCGGCGTGGGCATGAGCGACAGTGACGTGAACGACGCCAACGAGCGCCTGGCCAACCCGCCCGAGATGGACGTCAGCGTGACCCGGCGGATGGGTCTGTACGTGGTCGCGCGGCTGGCCAAGCGGCACAACATCCGGGTCAAGCTGCGCACCAACGAGGACATCGACGGTGGCACCGTCGCGCTCGTGGTGATCGGCGAGGACCTGATCTACCAGGCAGGCGACCCGCAGGGCCAACTCCAGACGATGGACCGGCAGCTGCCGCCCACCCCGGGCCGCGGCGAGGGCAATGCGCCGGCCGGTGCGATGGCCGCCGCCGGTATCGCGGGTGCGTTCGGCATGGCGCGCAAGCCCGACGCGGGCACCCAGATGGGCGAGATCGACTACGCGTTGCAGGACGCGGCCCGGATGGACCAGGAGAACCCGCTCGACCCGGCCACCTCGTTCTGGTCCAGCGAGTTCGCCCTGGACGAGCTGGACATGTCCGGCAGCACGCCCGCTCCGCCGATGGAGCCGCAGCCGACCCAGGCCACCCCGGCCCCGATCCCGCCCGGCCGTCCCGACCCGCGCGAGCAGCCGCCCACCCAGGGCGTGCCGTCCTCGATGCTGTGGGAGGCGCACACCGCCGCCGACGAACTGCCCGCGATCAGCAGCGACTCCCTTGAGGAGACCGCGGTTCGCGAGCCCGTGCGCGGCGCCGCCACGCACGGGCAGGCCCCGGCCGAGGGCGCCAACGCCGCCGAGGTCGACGCCCCGACCGAGCGGCTGCCGATCTACGAGGCCGTACTCTCCCAGTGGTTCCGGCCGGACGAAACGGGCGGCGAGTCCGACTCGATCTCCACCGGCATGCCCGCTCCGGCCGCCGCGGCGGCTCCGGCAGCGGCACCGGCACCGCC
>DATFHN010000067.1:0-4479 GCA_035248365.1 Pseudonocardiaceae bacterium
CGAGAGCGGCGCGCCCGCCTGCATGTCGTTGCCCGAACCGACCCGACTGCGCCTGCCTGCCGGCCGAGAGCTGATGCAACACCAGGCCAAGGTCGTCGCCGCTGCTGCGGCCGGTCACCGGACCTTCCTGCTCGCCGACGAGCCGGGTCTGGGTAAGACGGCTCAGGCGCTGCTTGCCGCCGAGGTAGCGAACGCCTATCCGCTGCTGGTGGTCGTGCCGAGCGTCGTAAAGGTCAACTGGGCTCGGGAAGCCGGCCTGTGGACGCCGAACCGCTCGGCCACCGTGGTGCACGGCAACGGTGACACGGTCGACGGCTTCGCCGACATCGTCGTGGTCAACTACGAGGTGCTCGACCGCCACGTGGGGTGGTTCGGCGAGTTCGGCTTCCGCGGCATGGTGGTCGACGAGGCGCACTTCATCAAGAACAAGACCTCCCAACGCTCGCGACATGTCCTGGAACTGTCCGAGCGCATCCGGTCCGGCACCGCGCGCCCGTTGCTGATGGCCCTCACCGGCACTCCGCTGATCAACGACATCGACGACTTCCGGGCCATCTGGCAGTTCCTCGGCTGGATCGACGAGACCGAGCCGCTCGCCGAGCTGATGGACGCCCTCGAGCAGACCGGCCTGACCCCGGCGGACCCGGGGTTTTACACCGCCGCTCGCCAGTGCGTGATCGACCTCGGCATCGTCCGTCGGCGCAAGGTCGAGGTGGCTGCCGACATCCCCGCCCGCCGCACCGCCGACCTGCCCGTCGAGCTCGAGGAGAAGGTCGCCCGTTCGATCCGGGCGGCCGAGCGCGACCTCACTCGCCGGCTGGTGTCGCGGTACGAGACCGCCCTGGCGAACCGTCGATCCGGTGTCGTGGATGGCATCGACCGCGACCTCGTCCGCAAGGTGGCCAGGTGGGAGCAGAAGGACGCGAGCACGACGACCGGCGAGAACGTGTTCAGCATGATGCGCCGCATCGGCCAGGCGAAGGCCGGCCTCGCCGCCGACTACGCGGCGCAACTCGCGCGCAGCGCAGGCAAAGTCGTCTTCTTCGCCAAGCACGTCGACGTCATGGACGTCGCCGAGCAGGCCTTCGCCAAGCAGCGGATCCGCTTCAGCTCGATTCGGGGCGACCAGACACCGGCGTCCCGGCAGAAAAACATCGATGCCTTCGTCAACGATCCGGACGTCGCCATCGCGGTCTGCTCCCTGACAGCGGCCGGCGTCGGCCTCAATCTGCAGGTCGCCTCCAACCTCGTGCTCGCCGAGCTGTCCTGGACCGCCGCGCAGCAGACACAGGCCATCGACCGCAGCCACCGCATCGGTCAGACCGAACCCGTCACCGCCTGGCGCATCATCGCCGCACAGACCATCGACGGCAGGATCGCTGAACTGATCGACAACAAGGCACGCCTCGCCGCCAGAGCACTCGACGGCTCGGATGAGCAGGGTTGGTCATCGGCCAACGTGCAGCACGAGGCCCTGATCGCGTTGCTGACCGAAGCGTTATCAGCGTCGCCAAAACACCGGACAACCCCACCCAGCGGTCACTGACCCAGACAGCTCACGGCCAGCCGGGCTGTGGCCGTGCCCTCGGGTCGCGCGCCATCACCTAATCGGGGCGCGTATCGCACGGATCTCTGTGCACGCCTAGTCCATATCGAGCGGCTACACCCTTCCTTCATCGCGCGGCAGCTGCCGGGTGAGGGCGTGTCAGTTCCGCTGTGTAAGTGATCGTGGCCCGACTCTGAGTCCGTTGGACTCGGAAGGGATCACGAGATGACTGACACTGAGGTGGTGTCCCGCAAGCCGGACCGGCCGGGCGATGATCCGCCGCTGGTCGACGAGCAGCTCGCCGATGAGTTGCTGGCCCGCGCGCAGGAGCAGGGTGCGGAGTTGCTCGGCCCGGACGGGCTGCTCTCCCAGGTGACCAAGGTGGTGCTGGAGCGGGCGCTGGGTGAGGAACTCACCGCGCACCTGGGCTATGAGAAACATGATCCGGCCGGCCGGGGCTCGGGCAACTCGCGCAACGGCTCCACGCCCAAGCGGCTGTTGACCGAGATCGGCGGCATCGATCTGGCCGTGCCGCGCGATCGGGCCGGCAGCTTCGAGCCGCAGATCGTGCGCAAGGGCCAGACCCGCCTGGACGGGTTCAACGACCGGATCATCGCGCTGTATGCGCGCGGCATGACGACCCGCGACATCCGGGCGCACCTGCGCGAGATGTATGACGTCGAGGTCTCCCCGGACCTGATCAGCAGGGTCACCGACGCGGTCGTCGAGGAGCTCGCCGAGTGGCAGGCCCGGCCGCTGGATCGGGTCTATCCGGTGGTGTTCATCGACGCGCTGATGGTCAAGATCCGGGTTCTGGCACACATTCCGTGATTGGGCGGTCAGGCGAGGAGGATTCGTTTGCGGAGTAGGTCGAGGTTGGCTCGGCCATACATCTGTCGCTTGATCATCTTAATGCGGTTGATGTTGCCTTCGACCGGGCCGGAGTTGTGCGGCTGGGTGAGGCCGTTGTGGACGGCTTGGTAATCGCGGCGCAGGTTGCGAGCGAAGGACGCCAATGCTGGGAAAGAATCGCGTTCGACGGCCGTGATCCAGTCGGGTAGTCGCTCGCCGTGCAGGCCGGTGATCATGGAGGCGAAGGTGCGCACGTGGGCGGCTAGGCGATCCAGTGCGCGGCTGCGAGCCAGCACGGTCTTCAAAGCGACAGCGCAGGGCTCGGACAGCCGGTCGGGGTGGGTGAGTATCCAGCTGGTGACCTCGCGCACCGAGGGTGGTTTGGGCGCGGCGACCGGCCGGGTCGACAGGCCGGTTCGGAAGCGGCGTAGGTAGCGTTGCACGGCCAGTTCTCCGCCGGGGTAGCCCAGCTCGGCGATCTCGCGGAACAGTTGGGTGGCGTTGCGTTCGCCGGCGTTCCACCGCTGATGCAGGTACTCGAGGTAGTCATCGACCAGGTGCGCGCGTTGATCGGTCTTGGCGGTCAGCTCCTGCAGACTGGTGGCGTTGGCGAGTTTGCGCACTGTTGCGGGGTGCAGGCCGAGGCGGCGGCCGATCTCGGACTTCGACAGTCCCTCGGCGCGCAGCCGCTGCACCGCAGAGTATTGCTGTCGCATCCGGGCCACGATCTTCTTCTCTGGCGCGGGATTGCGCAGCGTCGGTGGAGTTGCGGAGGGCTGGGTCGTCGGCCTCGGCGCGGGTTCGGCCAATTCTGCGCGATGGGCGATGACCGCCTTCTCCACGGCCTGGGCGAGGTTCTGCCACAGGTGGAACCGGTCAGCGACCTGGACCGCGTCCGGGGCTCCCTGCCGAGCTCCCTCGGCATAACCTCCGCCACGGTCGCGGCAGATCACCTCGACACCAGGATGCTGGCGCAACCACTGGGCCAGGCTGGCGCCGTCGCGGCCCTCGAACACCTCGATCGGGCGCCGCCGCTGCAGATCGATCAGGACGGTCCCGTAACGGCGGCCGCGGCGGAAGGCAAAGTCGTCCACGCCGAGCACCGGCACCGCGCCGACCGGCGGGTCGGGCAGGCACCGGACCATCCGGAGCAAGCTGGTCCGCGAGATCACCATCCCGAGCCGGAACGCCAGCCGAGCGCCGGCCCGGCCGGCCAGCACCAGCCCGATCGACTCCAGCACCCCGCGCAGCAGCACGGTCCGGCGGGCATACCGCGCGGTCAGCTCGGGAATCTGTTCGGCGAACGTGACCGCTCGGCACGCGGGGTTGTCGCAGAAGAACCGACGAACATCGAGGCGGAGCAACACCGGCCGGACGCCGATCACGACATCGGCCAGCGTGCGCTGGTAGCGGCTGTGCACGCGCGCCGACTCGGCGCCGCAACCTCGACACCGCGCCCGCACCGCGGCGGCGTGCGCGTGGATCTGCACCAGGTCGGAATCGGCCCTGACGCCGTCGATGACCAGCTGCGCCAGATGCGGCAACAAGACACCCAACCATCGGTACACTCGGGCACCTGCCCTTCTTGTGGATCCGGATTCTTGGTCGAACCCGAATTTCCACAAGAAGGGCCTTCAATTCTCGCCCGACACGCCGCCAATAATAGTCACGATTTGGTTATTACAAGAATTCTGAATTCGCCAGAGAAAGCATCGGCATCGGCAAATAACGATCCCGCAAACCCATCCGCAGCCCATCGCCCACATCACGGAATGTGTGCCAGAACCAAGATCCGCGACGGGGTGGTGGCCAACCGGCCGGTCTATCTGGCGATCGGGATCGACTGCGAGGGCGCCAAACAAGTGCTCGGCATGTGGGTCGGGCCGGCGACCGGCGAATCATCGAAGTTCTGGCTCACCGTGCTGTCCGAGCTGAAGTCCCGCGGCGTCGCCGACGTGTGCATCGTGTGCTGCGACGGGCTGACCGGACTGCCGGACGCGATCAACCTCGTCTGGCCGGCCGCGACGGTGCAGCTGTGCGTCGTGCACCTGATCCGGGCCTCGCTGCGATACGCGTCGAAG
>DATFHN010000068.1:0-56936 GCA_035248365.1 Pseudonocardiaceae bacterium
CAGGATCTCGCCGCGTGCGTCCACCTGGATCTTCTGCGACAGGTCGCCCTTGGCCACCGCGGTACCGACCTGCGCGATCGCGCGCACCTGGGTGGTCAGGTTGCCTGCCAGCTCGTTCACCGACTCGGTCAGGTCGCGCCACGTGCCCGACACGCCGCGCACCTCGGCCTGACCGCCGAGCTTGCCGTCGGTGCCCACCTCTCGGGCGACTCGCGTGACCTCGTCGGCGAAGGAGGAGAGCTGGTCCACCATCGTGTTGACCGTGCTCTTCAACTCCAGGATCTCGCCCTTGGCGTCGACCCGGATCTTCTGCGTCAGGTCGCCCTTGGCGACCGCCGTGGTGACCTGGGCGATGTTGCGGACCTGGTCGCTCAGGTTGCCCGCCATCGCGTTCACCGAGTCGGTCAGGTCCTCCCAGGTGCCCGAAACGCCCGGAACATGGGCCTGGCCGCCCAGACGTCCCTCGGTGCCCACCTCGCGGGAGACCCGGGTGACTTCGGAGGTGAACAGCGACAGCTGATCGACCATGCCGTTGAACACGGTGGCGATCTCGCCGAGCAGACCGTCGGCGTCATCAGGGAGCTTGGTGCCGAAGTCGCCGTCCCGAACCGCGGTCAACCCGGCCAGCAACTGCCGCAGTTCCGGCTCGCCGACCGCATGGCCGGTGCCGCGCTTGGCCGCCACTTGCTTGACGGCCGTTGTCTTCACCGCGGTCGACTTGCCGGCGGGGCGCTCGGCCGTCCCGTCACCCATGTTCACCCTCGTTCCTTCCCACCTGCCAGGCACAGGCTGAACATGCCCAGCACGCCCAATACCCGCCCGAGGGGTCCTCGCAAACCTGTCAGGAAGAACTCCGGGGCCAGCGCGTGCCCGACTGCGTGCACTCCGCATTCTCACAGTAGCTGCTCGGTCCATTTTCCCCGATGGAGCGGGGTTGCCGATAGTCGCAGCGAGCCGTCCTGACCTGGAGTTTTGCTGAGCTGCCGGCCTCGGCCCGGCGTCGTCGGGCAACGCTCGCGATCTAGACTGGTGCGCCGGGTCAGGTGTTGAGGCGATGAGGAGACGACGCGGATGGTCACTCGGGCAGAACGGAACCGGTCCAACCCCGATCTCGGGGTACTGGCCGGCCGCCTGCTGTTCGCGGTGCAGAACGAACTCTTCGCCACCCTCGCCGAGCGCGGCTTCGCCGACCTGCACCCGAGGCACGGCGCCGTGATGGCGTACCTGGATGCCGACGGCGTGCGCGCCACCGAACTGTCGAAGTTGTCCGGGCAGCACAAGCAGGTCGTCGGCACGGTCGTCGACGAACTGGAGCAGTTGGGCTACGTGGTCCGCAGGCCCGATCCGGCTGACCGCAGGGCAAAACTGATCTGCCCGACCGAACGCGGCCTGGACCAGATGCGCGTGGCCGACGAGATCATGACCGCGATCCAGGCCCGGCACGCCCGCCGACTGGGCAAGGACACGTTCGCCACGTTCAAATCCACGTTCCTGGACGTCACCGAGCACCAACGGGCCCGGGTCGCCGAACGCTAGAGCGCGCCGGTCAGGGCTTGCAGGCCGAGGCTGCTGGCGGCGACCGCGATCCACAGCACGGCGCCGAGCAACAGCGGGCGGGGGCCGGCCTTGCGGAGGTCGCCGAGTCGCATGGACAGGCCGATCCCGGCCAGCGCGGTGGTGATCAGGAAGGTACCGAGCCAGGAGAGGCCCGGGTGCCACGAGTTCGGGATCAGGCCGAGGCTGTCGAGACCGGCGGCGGCGATGAACCCGATCAGGAACAGCGGCACGATCTTGCGCCACGGCATCCCGGCCAGATCGACCGTTCCTTCTGTCCCTTGGGCCCGGGCGTCGCGCCGGGCCTGCCAGATCGCCAGGGCGATGACGATCGGGATGAGCATGAGGCTGCGGGTCAGCTTGACCACGATGGCGTACGCGCCCGCGCCGCCGCCGAAGCTGTAGGCGGCCGCGACGACCGACGAGGTGTCGTTGATCGCGGTGCCGCTCCACAGGCCGAACGAGTGCGCGCTCAGGCCGAACACGTGACCCAGCAACGGAAACAGCAGCACGGCCGCGATGTTGAAGGTGAAGATCGTGCCGATGGCGTAGGCGACCTGGGTCTGCTTGGCCTTGATCACCCCGGTCGTCGCGGCGATCGCGGAGGCGCCGCAGATGCCGGTGCCGACACCGATCAGGATCTGGGCTTCGCCGCGCACCTTGAGCAACCGCCCGAACAGCCACGCGCCGCCGAGCGCGACGGTGAGGGTGCCGAGCATGACCGGCAGCGACTGGCCGCCGACCCGGACGACCTGGGACAGCGACAACCCGGTTCCCAGGACCACAATGGACAGTTGCAGGACGGGCTTGCCGGCGACGGCGTACCCGGCCGAGGTTCGGGCGCTACGCAACGCGGGCACGCAGGCGGCGGCGAGGCCGCCGATCAGGATGCCGAAGACCGGGCCGCCGACGATCGGGACGAACTGGCCGAGAACGGTCGCGATGCCTGCGACCACGAGCGCGATGAGGAGGCCGGGGGCGATGTCGGCGAGGCGGCGACGGGGAGTGTCGGTCGATGGCGGAGCGTGGTGGTGCGTCGCCGTCATCGGTCGCTCCTCTCGTCTTAAAAGGTACGGACATTTAAGTTAACTTATGTCCGGACATTTGGCAATCGGTACCGTTACCAGCAGGAGGTGGGATGGGGACGCGCAACCTGGATCGGGGCGGGTCCGTGCCGCTCTGGCAGCAGTTGCAACAGCAACTGCTGGACCGGCTCGCGGCAGGCGAGTTCACCGACCATTTCCCTGGTGAGCTGGCCCTCGTGGAGGACTACGGGGTCAGCCGTCACACGGTGCGGCAGGCGCTGCAGCAGCTGCGCGCCGACGGCGTGATCGTGGCTGAGCGTGGACGCCAGCCTCGGGTCGCGCCCGCGCCGGAGATCCAGCAGCCGCTCGGCGCCCTCTACAGCTTGTTCGCCTCGGTGGAGGCGGCCGGGCTCGACCAGCGCAGCGTGGTGCGGACCTTCGACACGCGGGCGGACGCGGTTATCGCTGAACGCCTGGAGTTGGAGGGCTCCACTCCGCTGGTGTACCTGGAGCGGTTGCGGCTGGCGGGGGAAGAGCCGCTGGCCATCGACCGGGTGTGGCTGCCCGCCGAGGTCGCCGCGCCGCTGCTCGATGCGGACTTCAGCCACACCAGCCTTTACGGCGAGCTGTCACAGCGCACCGGCATTCGGCTCGATCATGGCAGCGAGGAGATTCACTCGGTCGTGCCGACTCGAGCCGAGCGCAAGCAACTGCACTGCCCGCCCGAAGTCGCCGCGTTCTCGATCAACCGGCTCGGTCATGTGCGCGGCCGGCCGGTCGAATGGCGGCACACGCTCATTCGCGGTGACCGGTTCGCGCTCACCGCCGAGTTTTCCGCTACTGCCGGCTACCGGCTGATCCAGCCTGATCTGAGTCCGGTGCGCGCGAACAACTGATGGCCGCCAGTGCGAACGTGCACCAGCGGACGTTCTCCTGCTCGAAGGCGATGCCCCGGGCCAGCGTGAGGTAGGGGCCGATTCTGGTTGCGGTAGCCAGGAATTCCGCTTCCGGCTTGCCGTTCAGCAGGCGGTCGCGGAGGCGTTCGTAGCGTTTCAGCTTGGTTTCGGCGGTGTTCTGCCGGGCCTCGATCGCCGTGCGCACCGCGCCGGCGTCGCCTGCTTCGATGGATTGGACCTGGACCAGTAGTTCGTCGCGGACCGCGGTCGGTTTGGGCTTGCGCGTTGTGTATTTGTGTAGTTCGGCCCGACCCGCGCCGGTCAGCGAGAAGAGGCGTTTGTTGGGGCGGCGTTCCTGGGCGACGACGCGGGCCGCCACCAGGCCTTGCTCGGCCATTTTCTCCAGTTCGCGGTAGAGCTGCTGGGGCGTCGCGGTCCAGAAGTTGGCCACCGACGCGTCGAACTCCTTGGCCAGGTCGTAGCCGGAGGCCTCGCCTTCGAGCAGGGCGGCCAGGATCGCGTCGCGGAGTGCCATGGGTCTCATGATAGGTGTCTTGTGGAGTATTCAATAAGTTGACTATCGTTCGAGCTATGACCACCTTTCGTGAGGCGATCGAGGCGCATGACCTGGACGCGGCCGAGGAGCTGCTGGCCGAGGACGTGGTGTTCCGCAGCCCGGTGGCCTTCAAGCCCTACCCCGGCAAGGCCATCACCGCGGCGATCCTGCGCGCGGTCGCCGAGGTGTTCCAGGACTTCCGCTACGTGCGCGAGATCCGCGACCCGAACGGCGTCGATCACGCGCTGGTGTTCGAAGCCAAGGTCGAGGACTTCCAGGTCACCGGCTGCGACTTCCTCCAGTACGACGGCGACGGCAAGATCGTCGACTTCATGGTGATGGTTCGGCCGCTGCGCGGCGCCGAGGCGCTGGCGCGTCAGATGGGCGCCCGGTTCGAGCAGATCCAGTCCGACGCGATGCGAGCGCGATGATCACGGCGGCCAGGCCGATCGAGATCAGCAGGGCGATGTGCCAGCCGGAGATCAGCGCGCCGGGACCGCTGATCAACGCGCCGAACAACGCGACGCCGAGCACGCTGCCGGTCTGCCGCGCCGTGTTCAGCGTGCCGGACGCGACCCCGGACCGCTCCCGCTCGACGCTGCCGAGCAGGGCGGACGTGATGGCGGGAACGATCAGGCCGAGGCCGTAGCCCAGCGCGACCAGCTGGACGACCAACGCTGGATAGGCCGCGGTGGCGCCGAAACCGAGCAGGGCGGCGCAGCCTGCCGCCATCAGCAGGGCGCCCAGCTGGATCAGGCGGCGGGTGCCCAGCCGGTGGGTCAGCCGGCTGGTGGTGAGGTTGGCGAGGATGATCGCGATGGTCATGGGTGCGAACGCGAGGCCGGTTACCAGGGCCGAATGGTGCTGGGCTTGTTGGAAGAACAGGCTCAGCACGAACAGCAGGCCGTAGAAGGCGATGTTCATCAGCAGGCCGATGGTTGTCGCGGTGGCGAAGGCGGGGGATCGGAAGAGGGTCAGCGGGAGCATCGGGGTTGCGGCGCGGGCTTCGGTCACCAGGAATGCGGCTGCCGCGACGGCGGCTACTGCGAAAGCGGTCAGTACCAAGGGGTTGGTGAAGCCGTGTTGGCCGCCCTCGATCATGGCGGCGGCCAGTGCGGTCAGGGTGAGCACCGCGGCCAGTTGGCCGGGGAGGTCGATGCCGCGGCTGGCGGTGCGGGAGGTTTCGGTCGCCGCGCGCAGGGTGATCAGGATTCCGGCCAGACCGATCGGGGCGTTGATGAAGAAGATCGCGCGCCAGCCCAGGGTCGCGGTCAGCACGCCGCCGAGCAACGGACCGGCCGAGAGGGTGGTGCTGGCGCCGGTCGCCCAGAGCCCAACCGCTCTCGCGCGGTCGCGGGCGGCCGGGTAGGCGTGGTTGAGCAGGGTCAGGGAACACGGGACCAACACAGCGGCGCCGATGCCCTGGACCGCGCGGGCGGCGATGAGGATGGCGAGGTCCGGAGCCAGCCCGCAGGCGGCCGACGCCACCGTGAACAGGGCGAAGCCCGCGACGAAGACGCGTTTGGCGCCGATGCGGTCGCCAAGGGCTCCTGCGGTGAGGATCAGGCCCGCGAAGGTGAGTGTGTAGGCGTTGACCACCCATTGCAGCGCGGCGACGCCGCCGCCGAGATCCGCGCCGATCGGGTTGATCGCCACGTTGACCACGCTCACATCCAACTGGACCACGCCGAAGCCGAGGCTCGTCGCGACCAGTGTCCAACCGCGTCCGTTCATGTACTCGACGCTACGACCGCGATATTTCGGTCCGGACCCAACAGTTCAGCCGGCGAGCTGGTTGACGATCAGACGGAACAGCCATGGCAGCCGCGTCGCCAGCGGCACGATCACCCTTGGTACCCCTGGGCGTTGCCTGGCCCACAGCAGGCCTTCGGTGAGCATCCGCGACCGTCGGGAAACCGATCGCCAGGCGGTTTCGTAGTCCTGGGGGCGGTCGGCGACGACGCAGCGGACCAGTTCGGCGGCGCTGGCCAGGGAGATCGCGATGCCTTCACCGGTCAGGGCGTCCACGTAACCGGCGGCGTCGCCGATCAACAGGACCCGTCCGCTCACCCGGCCCCGCACCCGTTGCCGCAGCGGACCGGCTCCGCGCACGTCAGAAACGGCCCGCGCCCTGGCCAATCGCCCGGCCAGCGAAGGGAAAGCGGCGAGGTGGCTGTCGAAGGAGCCGCGCCGCGAGGTGAGCAGGCTGATGCCGATGATGTCCGGCCCGACCGGGGTCACGTACGCCTCGGCGTGATCGGACCAGTTCACCTCGACGAAATCGTCGACCGGCGGGATCGCGAAATGCTGGCGGAAACCCCACCGGTTCAGGCCGGTCGCGGGCGCGGCCAGGCCGAGCTTGGTGCGGATGGGGGAGTGCAGGCCGTCGGCGGCGACCAGATAGCGCGCTGACTCACCTGCGACGGTGACGCGGTCGTCGCTGTGCTCCAGGTCGGTGACGCGGCGTTCTTTTACCGGGATCCCGGCCAGGTCGACGGCTTCGCGCAGCGCGCCTTGCAACGCGGTTCTGCGCACGCCGCGACCCGGACCGGAGCGGAATTCGGCGTGCGCGATGGTGCTGCCGCGCCGGTAACTGATGCCACGCAACGGAAATCCGGGCGGATCCACGCCCAGCGCGGCCAGTGCGCGCACCGCGCTGGGCATCAGGCCCTCGCCGCACGCTTTGTCGATCGGGCTCGTTCTGCGCTCGAACACCAGCACGTCCAGTCCGGCTCGCGCGGCGCCGAGCGCTGTCGCCAGTCCCGCCGGACCGGCGCCGACCACGATCAGGTCACGCATGGACGGCGTGCAACGCGCTGTTCTCGGCGCGGATCCGCACGGTCAGCAGGCCGGCGTTGAGCACGGAGAACGCGATCGCGGTGAGGAAAGCGGTGTGCACCAACGGCAACGCGAAACCCTCCACGATCACGGCCACGTAGTTGGGATGCCGGATGAGCCGGTAGGGACCGCCGGTGACGAGCGGGAGATCCGGCACGACGATGATCCGGGTGTTCCATTGGTGGCCCAGGGTGCGGATGCACCACCAGCGCAACGTTTGCGCGCCGATCACCAGCGCGAGCATGGGCCAGCCGAGGACGGGCAGGAACTGCCGGTTGCCGAGCCAGACTTCCAGCACGCAGCCGATCAGCAGGCCGCTGTGCAGCGCCACCATGAACGGGTAGTGGCCGAGCCCGGTCTCGGTGCCGCCGCGCGCCCGGCTCCAGGCCAGATTTCGTTTGGCCACCACCAGTTCGGCCAGCCGCTCGATGGCCACCAGGCCGACCAGCACCGAGTACAGGATCGCGCTCACCATCGGATTAGTACCAGTTCCGCGCAGAATCCGGGGCCCATCGCGAGCAACACGCCCCAGCCGTCGCCGTCGGCGGGCCGATCGGCCATGGTGTCGCGCAGGACGTGCAGGACCGATGCGGAGGAGAGGTTGCCGACCTCGCGCAGGGAACGCCAGGTCAGGGCCAGCGCGTCGGGCGGGAGGCCGAGGACGTTCTCGATGGCTTCGATGACCTTGGGGCCGCCGGTGTGGCAGATCCACGGGTCGATGTCGGCGACGGTCAGGTCGTGTTCGCCGAGCAGCGCGGCCACATCGCCGGGCAGGTACTCGCGGACGAGGTCGGGCACTTCGGCGCCGAGCACGATGCGCAGGCCGCCGGTGCCGACGTCCCAGCCCATCGCCCGTTCGCTGTCCGGGTACAGATGGCTGCGGCTGCTGACGATCTTCGGCCCGGGCACGTCGCGGTCGGCGCCGGTCAGCACGACGGCGGCCGCTCCGTCGCCGAACAGGCCGCTGGCCACGATGTTCGCCACGCTCGGGTCGTCGCGCTGCACGGTCAGCGAGCACAGTTCGACCGAAACCAGCACCGCGACCGCGTCCGGCGCGCCGCGCAGATAGTCGTGCACCCGGGCCAGTCCGGCCGCGCCCGCGACGCAGCCAAGGCCCATCAGCGGCACCCGCCGAACGTCCGGGCGCAACCCGAGACGGGTCGCGATGCGCGCGTCCAGTGAGGGCACCGCGATGCCGGTGACCGTGGTCGACATGATCAGGTCGACGTCGCCGACATCGAGTTCGGCTTCCTTGAGGGCACCGGCCACCGCCTGCGCGCCAAGATCGACCGCGACCGACAGGAACGCGTCGTTGGCCTCGGTGAACCCGCCGAGATCGGGATAGCGCTCCAAGGGAAGCGCGAGATGGCGGGTGGCAATGGAAGCGCTCGTGTGCAATCGCCGCGCCACGGCCGCCGCTCGATCGTCGCCCGGCAGACACAGCCGCGTGAACAACTCGGTCAATTCGGTTTGCGCATACCGATGAGCGCCGAGCAGGCCATGAACCGCGGCGATCGTGGTCACCTGGCCACAGTACCCAGGTACTTCTAATCTCGCCTTCGTGGAAACTGTTGGCAGCACGGCGGTTCAGCGGCGTCACCTGCGCGGATTGCTCCTGGCGTCGCATCCGATCCCCGCCGCGGCGGTCACCGTGATCGCGTTGCTGCTCGCGGTCGGCATCGGCTTGAGCCCGGGGCGGATCACTCTTTTCGTGATCGCGATGCTTTTGGGCCAATTGTCCATTGGCTGGTCGAACGATCGGATCGACGCCGCCCGCGACGCGGCGAACGCGCGCGCCGACAAGCCCGCCGCGACCGGCGAAGTCCCGCTGGGCCTGCTCACCGTGGCCATGTTCGTTGCGATTGCCGCGTCGACCGCGGTGTTCTTCCTGCTCGGCTGGCGGGTCGGGCTGGTCGCGCTGGCCATGAACGGGGCGGGCTGGGCGTACAACCTCGGGCTCAAGGCGACCGTCGCGTCCGGCCTCACCTACCTGGTCGGGCCCGGCCTGCTCCCGGTGGTCGCCTATCTGGCCGCGCCCTCGGTCCCGCCCTGGTGGGCGCCGGTCGCCGGAGGCCTGCTCGGGCTCGGCGCGCACATCGCCAACGTCCTGCCCGACCTGCGCGCGGACGAAGCCACCGGCGTGCGCGGCCTCCCGCACCGCCTCGGTCGCCGCGCCGCTCTCGTGGTCATGGCGCTGGTGCTCGCCGGGGCGTCGGTTGTGGTCGTGCTCGGTCCCGGTTCACCCGCCGCGCCCGCGTTGGTCGCAGCCGGAGTCGCGGTGCTGCTGGCCTGCGTTTCGGCCGTGCTCGGCCTGCGCAAGCCGGACAGTCCACTTGCCTTCTATGCCGCGCTCGGCATCGCGCTGATCGACGTCGTGCTGTTCGTGATCGTCATCTAGGCTGCGGGGAATGACCCAGCCGCCCGCGGTACCGCCAGTGCGAACGGTCTGCCACGGCTGCCGCGTGCAGACTCACGAACTGGTCGACGGTGTGGATGGCGATCAGCGCTATCGGCCGGTGTTGCTGCCCGGGGACGGCTCGGTGATGCGCGAGATCGGGCCCGGTGTGATGGTCAGCTCGCCGTGCCCGGTCTGCGGGGACAGTGACGATCCCGGCTGGATTCCCGGTTTTGTCCCACCCGTCTGAGATGGTCGGGGCATGCTGACCACACTCGCCGTCGAGAACTACCGGTCGCTGCGCAGCCTGGTGCTGCCGCTGCGGCAGGTCACGCTGATCACCGGGCCGAACGGCAGCGGGAAGTCGAGCATCTACCGGTCCCTGCGGCTGCTGGCCGATGCCGCGCGCAACGGCGCGGTCGCGGCGCTGGCCAGGGAGGGCGGGCTGCCATCGACGTTGTGGGCCGGGCCCGAATCGATTGGCAAGTCGGTGCGGTCGGGTCAGCACCCGGTGCAGGGCACGGTGCGGACCAAGCCGGTCGCGCTGCGCCTGGGATTCTCCGGTGACGAGTTCGGTTACGCGATCGATCTCGGGTTGCCGACCGAGCGGCGCACCGCGTTCGCGCTCGATCCGGTGATCAAACGCGAATGCGTGTGGCGGGGGCCGGTGCTGCGCCCCTCGACGTTGCTGGCCGATCGCATGGCCGCCGGCGTGCGAGTGCGGGACGAGACCGGGGCCTGGGCGAGCACCGCCGACCAGATCGGGCCGACCGACAGCATGCTCAGCGAGTACGCCGACCCACGCCGCGCCCCGGAACTGTTGATCACCCGCGAACGCATTCGCAGTTGGCGCTTCTACGACCAGTTCCGCACCGACGCCACCGCGCCCGCGCGTACGAGCCGGATCGGTACCAGGACGCCGGTGCTCGACCACGAGGGCGCCGATCTGGCGGCCGCGTTGCAGACCATCCTGGAATCCGGCGACGCCGACGCGCTCAACCTCGCGATCGACCAGGCTTTTCCCGGTTCGCGCGTGCAGATCGAGAACCGGGACGGCTGGTTCCAGGTGAAGTTCCGCCAGCACGGCCTGCTGCGCTCGCTCGGCGCGGCCGAGTTGTCCGATGGGACGTTGCGTTATTTGCTGTGGGTGGCCGCGCTGCTCGCGATCCGCCCGCCCGAACTGTTCGTGCTCAACGAGCCCGAGACGAGCCTGCACCCGGATCTGCTGCCTGCCTTGGCCGCGTTGATCAGCACGGCCGCGCGCACGACGCAGGTGATCGTGGTGTCCCATGCCGAGCCGTTGATCAGGGCGCTCACCGCGACCGCCGAGGAACTCGGCGAGGAGGTGGGCACAGCGGCTTTGGAGAAGGAATTCGGTGCGACCGTGATCAACGGTCAGGGACGGCTCGATCAACCGTCGTGGCATTGGCCGACCCGCTGAGTTTCCGCCCACGGCGAAATCGGGTGCTGGGCGCGGATTCCCGCGTAGCGTCGAAACCATGCCGATCAGCGAAATCCGGCCACCTCACCTCTATCGGTTCACCATCGGCGCGTTCCAGTCCTACCTGTGGCGCGACATCGACGGCATCACGCTCATCGACTCGGGCGCGGTCGGCTCGGGTCCGGAACTCGCCACGTTGCTCGGCGAACTGGGCATCAAGACCAGCGACGTGGATCGGTTGGTACTGACCCATTTCCACCAAGATCACACCGGAGCGGCAGCGGAAGTCGCCGAGTGGGGGAAGGTCGAAATTCTGGCCGGCGCACCGGATGCGCCGATCATCCGCGGCGACGTGCCCGCGCCCGCACCGGTGTATCGATCGGACGCGGAACGCGAACTGGCCGCGAAGGTCACCGCGGGTCTGCCGAAGGCGCCGCCGTGCCGGGTCGACCGGGAACTGACCGACGGGGTCGTGCTCGACATCGCCAGTGGCGCGCAGGTCATCGCCGGGCCCGGGCACACCGATGGCAGCATCGGCCTGTTCCTGATCGAGCCACGCGTCCTGTTCACCGGCGACACCATCGCCTGCGACAAGGGCCGGGTGCTGCTCGGCCCGTTCAACCTGGACACCGAGCGCGCGGTCGAGTCGTTCCGGCTGCTGGCCGGGTTCGGCGCGGACATCGCCTGTTTCGGCCACGGCGAACCGCTGGTCGGCAACGCGCACGAAACACTGGCGCTGGCCGCGAAGAACCCGGTCATGATCTGACCTGGACCGATTCCTCCACTGTGGACTGCGTACGTTCCGGTTCGCGCCGGGACATGCCGACGCACAACCCGGCGAGCACGACGACCACCCCGATCCAGACCGCGGCGTGCGGCATCGGACCGCCGAGAAGCAGGCCGCCCGCCGCGGCCACGATCGGCACGATCCCGGTGAACAGCCCGGCCCGGCCCGCGCCGATCTTGCCGACCGCGCTGTACCAGAGCACGAACGCGAGCGCGGTGACCACCACCGCGAGATAGCCCGCGACCAGGAAATCCGTGCCGGGCAACGCGAACAGCGTGCCCGGACCCTCCACGGTCAAGCCCAGCACGGCGAACGCGATCGCGGCGATCCAGGTGGTGTGCAGCGACACCACCCACGGCCCGAGCCGGCCCAGCACCGGCACCGCCAGCAACGTGAACAGCGCCTCGGTGACCAGCACGACCAGCGCCCACACCAGCCCCATCCCGTCGGTGCGCCCGGCCCCCTGCACCAGCACCGCACCCGCGGTCACGATCACGGCGGCGACCACCACCGCCAGCGCCGGCCGATGCCCGGATGCCAGCGGGCCGACGATGGCCAGCACGATCGGCACCGACGCGACCGCGATGCCGATCACCGCCGGTTCGGCGTGCGCGTCGCCGTTGACGACCGCGATGTTGAACAGCACCAGCCCGCTCCCGGCCACGCCGGCCAGCCACAGCCACTCCCGCCCGCGCGGCCGCAGGATCGGCCGGCCGGTGACCCGGCACAGCACGAGCAGGAGCACGGCGGCCAGCGCGTAGCGGATCGCCTGGACGGTGAACAGCGGTGCGTGCACCAGGGTCTCGGACACGGCGACGCTGCTGCCGACACAGACCATGCCGCAGGCGGCGAGCAGGTTCCCGATCGGCCGGGCTGGTTTCGTTGGTGCCATGCCGCCCAGCCTGCGACATACTTGGCCCTGGATACAGGACCAAGAACCATGCATTGGACAGGACCAAATGCCCGGCGCAGATTTCCTCCAACTCGACCCGGCCAGCGCGCCGCCACGCGGCCTGGCCAGTTGGCTCGCGGGCCAGATCCGTGCGGCGGTCGCCGATGGCAGGCTCCCGGTCGACACGCGCCTGCCCGCCACCCGTGCCCTCGCCGGTGAACTCGCGGTCTCCCGCGGGGTGGTCGTCGAGGCGTATCAGCGGCTGGTCGACGAGGGCGTTCTTGCCGGTCACCGTGGCGGCGGGACGGTGGTTCGGGCCGGGCTGACGCAGCCGGTTCCCGCCGTGCCGAGTCGTCCGGCCGTGCCGGTCGATCTGGATCTTTCGCCGGGAGTGCCGGACCTTTCCGCGTTTCCCCGGGCGGCGTGGCTGCGGGCGGAGCGGGCGGTGCTGGCCAGCATCGGTGCCCGCGATCTGCGGTATGGCGATCCGCGCGGGGTGTTCGCGCTGCGCGCGGCCGTCGCGGCCTGGCTCACCCGCAATCGCGGCATCCGGGCCGATCCGGAGGACCTGCTGATCGTCAACGGCACCGCGCAAACGTTGTCGCTGCTCGCGCACGTGCTCCTGATGCGCGGCAAGCCTGCGATCGGCGTCGAGGAGCCAGGTTCGTTCGGCGCCCGGAACCTGTTGCGGTACCAGGGTTTGCGGGTCGAGCCGATTCCGGTCGACGATCAGGGCATCGATGTCGATGCGCTGGCCAGGTCTGGTGTGGACAGTGTGCTGGCCACACCCGCGCATCAGATGCCGACCGGCGTCGTGCTGGCCGCCGAGCGGCGGCGGGCGCTGCTGGAGTGGGCCGCCGGGGGCGGGTTGGTCGTGGAGGACGACTACGACGCCGAGCACCGTTACGACCGGGCGCCGGTGTCCGCGTTGCACGCACTCGCGCCGGATCGGATCGTCTACACCGGGAGCGTTTCCAAGACGCTCGCGCCCGCGCTACGGGTCGGCTGGCTGCTCGCGCCGCCCGGGCTGCGCGAGGAGTTGATCGAGGCCAAGTACTTCACCGACATCACCAGCCCGGCCCTTGGCCAGTTCGTCCTCGCCGAGCTGATGACCAGCGGCGCGGTCGACAAGCACCTGCGGCTGACCAGGATCCGGCATCGCCGTCGCCGCAACGCGATCCTGGACGCGCTCACCGAGTACTTTCCCGGCGCGCGCGTGCACGGCGTCGCGGCCGGGCTGCACCTGCTGGTGTCGCTGCCCGGCCTGACCGACGACGAAGCCCTGGCCGAACGGGCGCTGGCCGAGGGCGTCGCCGTGCACCCGCTGTCCTGGTACCGGCTCGACACGGGCGAACCGGGACTGGTCATCGGATACGCGGCGTCGCCGCCCGACCAACTCCGCGAAGCGATCCGGAGGATCAGGAAACTGCTGTGAGGTTGAAGGACTGGTTGCTGCCGCCGTTGCACAGCTGCTGCACCAGCTGCGTGCTGTTGGCCGTCGACGAGTTCGGCACGGCCAGGCACTCCTCATGGCCCTGGCCGGCCGCCGCGTTGCGGTTGACCAGGCGGTAGGAGCCCGAGCCGGTCGGGACGGCCTGCCACTGCTGATTCTTGCCGCCGCCGTAGGCCCACAACTGGATCGGCGCGTTGTCCGAGGTCGACACGTTGGTCACGTCGAGAACCTCGGTGCTGTTGTTCCGGTTGGTGATCTTGACGTACGGCCCGTCCACGTACTGCAACTGGAACTGTTGCGCCTGGGTGCCGTTGCAGCCGTACTGCTGGATCACGGTGCCGTTGGTCGTTCCGGCGCCGCGCGCGTCGACGCACTTGCCGTTGGCCGCGTTGGTGATGGTGAACCAGTTGGTCTGCGAGATCTGGTTGGTCGAGGCGTTGGTCGGGGCCGCCCCGCCCAGCCACAGCAGGCCGTCGGTGATGAAGGCGTCCTGCGCCGGGCTGGCGAACGTCGACGAGGAGTTGATGTTGGCGCTGTAGTTCATGTCGTTGTGGCCGAAGTTGGCGTAGAGCATCTTGTAGTTCTTGTTCGTCCACATGATCGGGTAGTAGCCGCTGTACCAGGCCTGGTTCGGATCGGTGCCGAGCGGGAAACTGGCCGCGTCGACCGAGGCGAGGATGTCGATGTTCGGGTTCTGCCGCAGGTCGTACTGCCAGCTGTACCACTCGCTCACGCCGGAGGTGTAGGTCGCTGGCACGCGGCGCATCGCGGGCTGGCTCGGGTCGTCGTTGTCCAGCTTGGCGACCTGCGGCCCCCAGGTGTTGGTCTCGAACGCGCCGGAGCCGAGGAACTGGTCGTAGTACCAGTCCCAGCTGGAGCCGTCGGTGGTGAACGCCGAGACGTGAAAGCCGAAGAAGCCGCCGCCGTTGGTCATGTAGTTCTGGAAACCGCTCTGCTGGGCTGAGGAGTGCGGTGCGTCGTCCAGGAACATCACGACCTGGTACTGCGACGCGCTGAGGTTGTCCAGCATGTCCCAGTTGGTCGTCGCGGTGAAGCCGAAGTTGTCCTGGTTACCCAGTTGGGCGAACCAGCCGCGGGCCTCGGTCTCGAAGCTGACGTGGGCCGGGTCGCCCTCGGCCGGGCCGGTGTAGAAGGCGAGCACGTTGAACGCGGGTGCCGCGACGGCCTTCGGCTGGCTCAGGGCCGGGGTCGCCGCGACGAACAGCAGTGCGACCAGCAACGCGCAGTATCTGATTCTCATCAGACAACGGAACCAGTAGTACGAGCCTTAATTCAAGACTGAGATTTGGTGAGTATCGGACCAGATCGCGAACTGGGTTGCTCTTTCCGGGCTATTTCGTCAATTGTCAATCGCGGCGCGGGCCGAGTCCAGGAACGCCAGCCGGTTGTGCTCCAGGTAGTCCCGCACGCTCTCGCCCTCGGGCAGGCCCTGCCAGACGGTCCGGTTCAGATCGAGGAAGTAGGCGCGGGCCGCGTCGTGCACGGGCAGCGGGAACTGGATCCGGATCATCCGCTCGGCCACCCACAGCCGGTTCATCACGTCCTGCGTGGTGACCGCCCAGGGATCGTCCTGCGCCCACTCGGTGCTCGGCCGGTCGAACGCGGCGCGCTCAGCCAGCGCGCCCAGTTCGATGAACCGCTCCAGCAGCGTCAGCTGCTCGCCGCGTCGCGTCTCGGCCAGCGTCGTCCGCTGCGTCGACCGTTGCGTCGCGTGCTGCACGCGGAAGGACAACAGGCCGCCAAGCACCAGGCCGCCCGCCGAGATCAAGGCGACCCACAGCCGACCGGACACAGCGGATCATGCTAGTCGGTGACGCGGCGCCAGCGCCGCGGTCCGTCCTCCACTGTCAAATAGTCCGTCCAATTTCATCGAAAGTGGCATTCTTGACAATGAACCTGCGGCTCATTGTTGATTGCCTGGTGATTGCGTGGCGGGGCTCGACTCGTCAACGTGCCGGTATCGTTGCCAGGATTGAACACGGGATGGCCGGGTGCGAAGGCGGTTGAGTTTTGGACAGCGGTTTAACGTTTGACGTAACCCTCACCATTGTCTTGTTGGTGGCAATTGCTATCGGCGTCGGTTGGAAGTATCGATCCCGGTTCGACGGACAGAGGCGTGTTGAACGACCAACCAGACCAGTACGACGACCGACCCGAACATGGGTTGATCAACCGCCAGACCCGTCGTGGCTCACGCGTCCCTGCCCACGGGACATCTGGATCGCGAAGGTGCCGTTCCAGGACGGGACCGGTGCGAAGGTGCGGCCATGCCTGGTCCTGCGCGTGGCCAGCCGCCAGATCGAGGTGCTGAAGATCACCAGCCAGGACAAGTCGCACCGCTCCGACCACATCGAAATGGAGACGCGGTCGTGGGATCACAAAGCAACGCACAACAGCTTCGTGGATCTTTCCTCGCCCGTCTGGATCACCGATGCAGACTTCGTGCGCCGCGCCGGCCGCGCCGACGACCGCACATGGGACATCGTCACCCACGAGCACTACGTCGGCTGGGCGAGGACCGCCTGACGTCGGAATGCTGTCGGTGAGATGGAAACGGCGTAGGCGAAGAGTGACCTGGGCCAATCAGAGCAGGAGACATCGTCGCGATGGTGGCGAGCGTGACCAGAGGTATGTGGCGGATCGCTGCGGTTGTGGTGACCCTGTCATTCTCACCGCCCGGCTGGACCGCGAACCCGGGCAAGAAACACAGTTGACCAACGGAAACTGATTTGACCCGCGCCCCAGCCTCCGAATCTCCCGGTACCCGAGATATCGCCTCCTCCGGCTCACGGCTCAGCCAGTTACGCTGTTCTGGCCGTTCTCGTAGTGGCCGGTGAACCGGCGCAGGTAGGTCGAGTCACCGTCCACTGTGGCCGAAAGGTCGTACCAGCCGTCGAAGGAGAGCAGGTTCCAGGACTGGTCGGTGATCGAGCCGCCTGCCGGGATCGTGTACGGCCACGGGCCGTCCGAGCGATAGTTGTTGGCGGTGACGGTGATCGAGACGTCCGCGCCGGTCGGGTTGGTCATGGTGAGCAGCAGACGGCTGTCGCTGGTGTACGTCCCGGTGACCTCGACCCCCGCGGTCGCATTGCTCGCATCACCGGCGAACTGCCACAGGAAACGGTTCGGGCCGTGGATGGCGATGTTGTACTTACCGCCGCCGTAGGCCTGGATGCGCCAGGTGTCGCTGACCGTGCCGCCCGCGCTGACCAGGTACTGCCACGGGCCGTCGGTCTGGCCGTCCGCGCGGTAGGCGGCGAGCGTCATGTCCGCGCTGCCGGTGTTGGCGAAGGTGGTGATCAGGGTCTGTTTGTCCGCGCTGAGCGCGGTGCTGGCCACCGGCTGGTAGGGGAGCGGCCGGGCCGGTCGGGTGCCGGAGTCCTGGGTTGGCGCGGGGTTGTTCGGCGAGGGTGGCTGCTCGGCGGGGAGACCGGCTTCGGGGTCGTTGGGGTCGCCGGGGGCGATGGCCGTGGCCGGCATGCTCGGCATCGACGGGACGGCGGTGTTGGCCGAGGTGAAGTCGAAGCAGCTGGTGAGGTCGCCACAGACGGAGCGGCGCCACGCCGAGATGTTCGGGAACGGGCTGTTCGGGTGGAACAGGGTCTCGGTGAAGCGGATGACCGAGGTGTGGTCGAACACCTGCGAGTTCACCCAGCCGCCCGCACTCCACGGCGAGATCACCGTCATCGGCACCCGCACGCCCAGCCCGATCGGCTGGCTGCCGACGAACTCGTCGGCCGTTCCTGCCGGTGGCATGGGCGGCGGGACGTGGTCGAACAGGCCGTCGTTCTCGTCGTAGGTGATCAGTAACGCGGTCGATGACCAGAGACCCTGGTTGGCCCACAACGCGTTCAGCACGGTCTGCGTGTAGATCTGCCCGTTGAGCGGGCGCGCGGCCGGATGCTCGCAGTACCCGTACGGGGCGACGATCCAGGACACCGTGGGTAGCGAGCCGGACGCGCAGTCGGCAATGAACCTCGACAGCACGTGCGCTGGGTCCTTGCCCTGGCCGGAGTTCGGCTGCCATGGCGTGACGCTGGCCTTCGCGGACAGCGTGGCGTTGTTGGCAATGCCCTTGAACAGCCAGAGCGGGTTGTCGCCGTAGTCGCCGACGAACGGGTGGTTGGTGGTGTCGTCGCCGACCTCGTCGTTCGCGTAGACCTGCCAGCTGATGCCCTGCTGTTCCAGGAACTCCGGGTAGCTCTGCCAGCCGAGAATCGCCTTGTAGTCGGCCGGGTTGCCGGTGTACGGGCCGCCGTACTGACCAGCCGCGTCGATGCTGCCGCTGAACAGGTAGAGCCGATTGGGCGTGGTCGGGCCCTGGATCGAGCAGTGGTAGCCGTCGCAGATGGTGAACGCGTTGGCCAGGGCGCGGTGGTAGGGGATGTCGGCCTGGTCGAAGTAGGCCATGGTCGGCTCGGTCTTGGCCGCGATCCAGCCATTGTTGGCGCCGTTCGCGACGGCCTGGTGCTGGGTGTTCCAGTCGTGGTAGAGCGAGCCGTCGTCCTGACCGTCCACAGTGAACGTGTCGACGTGGTAGGGGTTGAGGTAGTCGCCGCTGGACGTGCTCTGGTGGAACACGTCCAGCCCGTTGGGTTGCACGACCGCCGTCCGGTCGGCGAAGCCGCGCACGCCGGACATCGAGCCGTAGTAGTGGTCGAACGACCGGTTCTCCTGCATCAGGATCACGACGTGTTTGACGTCGGTCATCGCGGCGGGTTCGCGCGGCTCCGCAAGCGCTTGCGCCATGCCGTTGGGCAACATGGCCAGCGCGCTCGCGGCAGCCGCGCCGCCAATGAATCGTCGACGGGTGAACTCCGGCATCGCTCGACCTCCGTGATCAGGCTGGCAGGGACCAGATCTGGTTGAGCTGGTTGGCGCCGCAACTCCACGCTTCCAGTGCGGTGCCGTTCGCACTCCCGCCGCCGGTCACGTCGAGACACAGGCCGCTCGCCTTGTTCAGCAGGTTTCCGTTGAGCTGATAGGTCCACTGCTGATCGGCGCCCCCACTGCACGTTTCCAGTTCGGCCTTGCTACCGGAACCCCCGTTCGTATCGAGACACTTGCCGAGGGTGCGGACGGTGCCGTCGCCGGGCAGCTGCCAGCGCTGGTTTCCGTTGCCGCTGCACGGCCAGAGGATGATCGGATTGCCGTCAGCGGTGCCGCTGGCCGAGTCGTCGACGCATTTACCGCTGGTGCCCGCGATCTGGCCGGTCGGCTGGGTGGCGCCGCAGCCGGAACCGGGCGTGACGCGGAAGATCGCGGTGCCGTGGGCGGGGATGGTCGCGTTGATCGTTCCGTTCGAGGTGCTGGTCGTTCCGGCCCAGAGGTCTTTGACCGAGTAAGTGCAGTTCGCCGCTGTGAAGCCGACTGCCGCCGTCGTCGTGCTGGTGGTGATTTGGGCGTTGCCTCGGTTGAGGATGGCCACGGCTCGGTCGCCGTTGGCGAGGGGGCGGTAGAGGACGTCGGTGGTGCCGTTCTGGGCGGCGACCGTGCCTTGCTTGCCGAGCGAGTCCTGGTCGATGGCGATCACGTCGGCGTTGCCGAGGGCGGCGATCGAGGCCGAGGAGAGCTGGCTGATGTTGGAACTCATGATCATCGGGGCGGCCATCATGGCCCAGAGCGCGACCTGGCTCCTGGACTCGTCGATGGACAGGCCGCTGTCACCGGCGATCAGGAAGTCGGGGTCGTTCCAGTTGCCGGGACCGGAGTAGCGGCCGATCGGGTTGTTGTAGCCGTAGTTGTTGAGCACGCTGTTCCAGCGGCTCGCGTTCGGGTTGTTCGCGTCGTAGGTGGCGATGTCGGTGCCCTCGCGCCACAACTGGCCGTACTGCTTGACCCAGCTCAGCACCGAGTACCAGTCGGGCTGGCCCTGGAAATACGCGGGCGCCGACTCGGAGAACACGATCGGCCGGTTGACCTTGGCCAGCGCGGCGGCTTCCTGCGAGTAGGCGGACTGGTAGACCTGCTCGGTGGTTTCGCCGGACACGTTCGGCAGGTTGCAGCCGTCTAGCTTCAGGTAGTCGACGCCCCAGCTCGCGAACGTTTGCGCGTCCTGCTGGAAATGCCCCCAGCTACCCGGATAGCCGCCACACGTGCTCGTGCCGGCGTCCTCGTAGATGCCGAACTTGAGGCCGCGCTGGTGCAGGTAGTTGCCGACGTAGGCCATGCCGTCCGGGAACCGGGTCGAGTCGGCGACCAGGTTGCCGTTGCCGTCCCGGGCGCTTGCTATCCAGCAGTCGTCGATGGTGACGGTGTTGTAGCCCTTGGAGGCCAGGCCGGTGGACACGAGCGCGTCGGCGTTGTCGAGGATGGTCTGCTCGGTGTAGTCGCACTGGTAGTGGGCCCAGTCGTTCCAGCCCATCGGGGGAGTGGGGGCGAGCGGAGCTGCGGTGGCAGGGATCGTGCTGAGCGCGGCGGGAACGGCGAGCGCCGCGGCGATCAGCAGGGTGCGGAGTCTAGGCATCGGGTGCCTTTCAGTGCAGGGTGGTGGCGAAGCTGATGGGTGCCGCGCTGGTCTGGTGCAGATCGAACACGGTGATCTGGTTGTGGCCCGCGTGCAGGAACGAGGCCGGGCAGTACAACCGGTACTGCGGGCCGATCGCCCAGTAGCGGCCGAGGTTGATGCCGTTCACCCAGACCACGCCCTTGGTCCAGCCGGACAGATCCAGGTACGTGTCCGCGACCTTGGTCAGGTTCAGTGTCGCGGTGAAGAAGATGCCGGGGCGGGTGCTGTTGCCGCGTAAGGGCTTCAGGTTGGCGAGGAAGGTGGCGTTCATGGGCAGGGAGTAGATCTGCCAGCCGGTGAGCTGGTTTCCGGCCAGGGAAACGGTTTCCAGGATGCCCTTGCGGTCGACGATCGCCTGGCCGTAGTTGGTCCGGCCCAGGCCTTCGACCAGGATGTCGAGGGTCTTTCCGGTGCTGGCGGTGAGGCTGAGCGGGTCGTTGTTGTTGGTGACGTTGAGCTTGCTGGACACCGCGTCCGGGATCAGCGTGCGGGAGAAACCGCCCTGGTAGTGGCCGTCCACGAACACGGTCGCGTAGTCGTGGATCCACTGGATGTCCAGGCTGCCTGGCGCATAACCACTGAGCGCGTTGCGGTAGAGGGCGAAGCCGTAGTCCTGGCCGATCATCTCGAACGGCTGCGGGTTCGTGCTGCTGATGGGCTTGGGCAGGTTGTCCCAGAGCGACGCGTACGGCTTGGGCGTGACCGGCGCGGGCGTGATGGTCGGGATCGGCGCGGGGATGGCGCCTGGATTTCCGGCGTATTTCGCTATGAGCGAGCGATAGTTCTGGTAGGCGGGCGTGGCGAGGCCCTGCTCGGTGATCGGCGCCGAGTAGTCGTAGCTGGTCACGTCGGGCTGGAAGTCGCCGGAGAGGTTGTTGGCGTTGGCGCCTGCCCAGAAACCGAAACTGGTGCCGCCGTGGACCATGTACAGGTTGAACGAGAGCTTGCCGGTCATGAAGTCGGTCATCGTGCTGGTCAGGTCGCTCGGGTCTGGGAAACTGCCATCGCCCCAGTGCGTGAGCCAACCCGGATACACCTCGCCCGCCATGGCCGGGACGTTCGGGAAGGCCTTGCGCGCGGCAGCGATCGAGGGCGCGTCACCGCCGCTGAGCGCGATCGCGCCGCCGGGCACGTTGGTGTGGTTCTGCTCGACCTGGCCGAGACCGTCCTCGGTGTAGAACGGGCCGTTGATGCCGCCGTCGATCCACAGTTGACGGATTTCGCTCACATAGGCGGAATCCGAGCCGTACGAGCCGTACTCGTTCTCCACCTGGACCATCAGGATCGGGCCGCCGTTGCCGATCATCAGCGGTTTGATGTGCGGGATGAGCGCGTTGATGTAGCGGCTCGCCGCGGCCATGTAGTGCGGGTCGGTCGCCGAGTCCACGCGCAGCTTGATGTCCGGGTAGCGCAGCAGGTACGACGGGATGCCGCCGAGATCCCATTCGCCGCACACGTAGGGCCCGGGCCGCAGCAGCACCCACATGCCTTCGGCCTGGCAGAGCTGGATGAACGCGCTGATGTCGCGGCGCTCGGAGACGAAGTCGAAGACGCCCTCGCGGACTTCGACGTAGTTCCACATCACGTACAGCGAGATCGTGTTCAGGCCCATGGCTTTGGCCATGGCGATGCGGTGTTGCCAGTACTCGACCGGGATCCGCGCGGGATGCATCTCGCCGCTGCGGATCTGGAACGGTTGCCCGTCAAGGAGAAACGCGCTGCCGTCGGCGGCGAAGCCGAAGCTGTGCGCGGCCGGACGACGACCGGCCGGCGCGGCCTGCGCCGGGCCGGTGATCGCCATGGCCGCCAGTGGGCTGAGCGCGCTGATCGCCAGAAATCGGCGCCGGTCCAGGGTCATCGCCGTCTCCCTCTCGGTAGCTGCGAGGGAACGGTAATCGACAGTTCACTGCTTGTCTATGCTCTAAAAGTTCCGAATTCGAGCAGTTGTGAACGTGAACGTGCAATCAAGTGTTCGCGCGAACAAACACGTGCCCGGCCAGGTTCTGCACCTCCACCGCTGCCACATCGGCGGGCGCGACCAGCGCGGTACCGACCAGTTTGGTGGCACTTCCCGGTTTGTCCGGCACCAGCCAGCTGCCCGCGATCTCGGTCTGACCGGTCCGCGAAACCACGACCAGCCTGCACTTCTGTCCGGCCGGGATGCCGCTGACCGAGGCGTGCACCCAGACCCAGCCGTTGGCGGGCACCACGGTCGCCGCGAGTTTCGCACCGGAATCGCTGCCAGCCAGTTGCTTGGTACCGGGCACGTCGGCCGGCTCGGCGACCGAGACGCCCGGCTGGGTCGTGCTGCTCCGGCCGATCACGATGCCGCCGCCCAGCGCGGCCAGCGCGACCACGGCCGCTGCCGCGCTGATGGTGATCGTGCGTTTGCGGCGCGTGGCGGCTTTTTCTTCCTTGATGCGGCGCAGGGTGCGCGGCAGAAGGAGTTCGGCATCTTCGGGCGGTCCGTCCAGGAACGCCTCGGGCGGGATCGCGTCGAGCAGTTCGCGCCCGGCCCGGCAATCCGCGCAGTGCGCGTCAGGCGCCTCGGTGTGGTCGGTCATCCGGCCACCCCTTCCAACTCGACCCGCCGCACGCCGAACGATTCACGCAGCGCGCGCAGTGCGTTGTGCGAGCGCGATTTCACCGTACCGGCAGGCACGCCGAGCACGCGCGCGGCTTCGGTCACGGTCCGGCCGCGGAAATACAGTTCGACCAGGACTTCCCGGTGCTGCCCGGACAACCCCTCCAGCGCGGCCAGCACCACCATACTGTCCACAACGGACTCGGCGTGGTCCCGTTCGATCGGTGGCGTGGCAGGCGATTCGGCCACTTCGACCGGCCGTGCCGCGCGGGCCCGCGCCCGGTCGGTGACCAGGTTGCGCACCACGGTGAACAGCCAGCCCCGCACCGAACCCTTCTCGTTGACCAGGACCTCAGGGTGTTTCCAGGCCCTGACCAGGGTTTCCTGCACGACGTCCTCGGCGGCGGCGCGGTCGCCGGTGAGCCTGGTCGCGTAGGCGAGCAGAGCGCGCCCGTGTTCGTCGTAGAGCGCGCGAACCAGCGCCTCGTCCGCATCGGCCTGCCGCTTGCGCGACCGCAGGACTGCCATCCGGGTTCTCCTTCGCCTGTGACCGGCGTGAGGTTGTCGACCGCAGAGGTACGGGCGTGCCGCCAAAACGGATTGCCTCGTGATGGTTGCCACAACAACCGGAATTCCGGTGAACCACTTCGGCGAACCATCCGTGTATCCGGTGTCAGCAACCACTCAGGAGGAACTCATGAACAAGGCCCGCCTTTTCAGCATGGTCGGCGTCGCCGGTGCCGCTGCCGCGTTGCTCGCGGCCTGTTCGAGCGGTACCGCCGCGTCATCCAGCGGCGGCAGTTCGTCGAACAGCGCACCGGCCCCCACCTCGGCGACCGCGTCGTCGTCATCGTCTTCGGATCTGTCCACCGCGCAGACCAGCCTCGGCACGGTCGTCGTGGACAGCAAGGGTCGCACCGTCTACCTGTTCACCGTGGACACCAACAACCCGCCCAAGTCCAACTGTGGGACCGGCTGCGACTCGGTCTGGCCGCCGGTGCTGGCACCGGCCAGCGGCACGCCGACGCTGTCCGGTGTGGACAGTTCCAAGGTCGGCACGGTGACCCGGTCGGACGGGAGCAAGCAGCTCACCCTCAACGGCTGGCCGCTCTACGAGTACGAGGGCGACTCCGCTCCCGGCGACGTCAAGGGCGAGAACGTGCAGGGCAGCTGGTTCGCGGTGAGTCCGCAGGGCACCAAGGTGACCTCGACCGCCAGCACCCAGAGCAACAGCGGCGGCGGCTACGGCGCCTCCGGCTCCGGCGGCTGGTGAGCGGCGTCGACCCCGCCCTGGAACCCGAGTTCCTGCTGAACGGGCCGGTGCGGGACGGCGATGGTCTGCTGTCCCGCACGGTCCGGGCGGTGCGCGGTTCGTCGGCGCGGGCCGCGCGGGCCCGGCTGGTGTTGGTGCTGGCCGTGGCCATGCTGGTGGTGGCCGCGCTGATCGCCAGCGGCGTGCTGCTCGGTCGCCCGCCGGTCAACACGTTCGTGGCCACCACGCCGGGCAGCCCGGCTTGGGTGCGCGTGCAGGTGCGGCCCTATGACGGTGGCAGCGCGGCCGCGATGAGCGAGTCGGGTCTACCGGACGGTGCCACCTGCCAGCTGGTGCTGGTCACCCGGGAGGGGACGCGGCTGCCGATCGGCGGTTACCGGGTCGGGACGCAGTCGGGCAGCTGGCCGATGGTCGGCTCGGCCTGGGTCGGACCGGATGACGTGATCGGCGTCGTGGTGCAGGTCGGCGGTGGACCGGAACTCGTCGGCTAGGCCGGGGTGAAGCGGCCGTAGGTCGCGGCCTGGCCGACGTAGGTTCCGGTGTCGTCGAGCAGGTTCCAGACCGTGACGTCCTCGATCCAGAAGTGCGCGCCGGACTTGGCCACCCGCAGGCCCCGGTAGCCGGTCACGAAGCCGTCCCGGGCGACGCCTTCCAGCAACGCCTGCCGCTCGGCGCGATCCTGCGGACCGGCCGACAGGCGCGAGGGCAGCGAGGTGAACCCGGCCCAGTCGTAGCCGAAGGCGCGCTGCGCCGCCTTGTTGGCGTAGCTGAAGATCGGGTCGGCGGTCGCGTCGTGGGCGAGCAGGCCGAACGGGGCCTCGTGGTAGAGCCAGCGCGCCGTTTCCTGCGGTGACATGCCCTCGGGTTCGAGTCGGGTGCCGACGAGTTTCTGGTGGTTGTCCAGTAGCAGCGCGCAGAACTCGGGATCGACCGGCAGGTCAGGCTGAGGCATCCAGGTCCCTCGGGTCAGTGCGTGATTCTGGCGACCGCCGCGATGATCTCGGCGTCGGACGGCTCGCAGAGCGCGGGCTCGCTGCTGTCCGGCCGCCACAGCGGTGTCCACACGATACCCGGCGGTACGATCTCCAACCCGTTCACCAACTCGCCCAGTTGCGTCGCGCTGCGCGCGTAGACGGGCGTCGCGGTGCGCTGGTAGGTCTGCATCGCCTTGCGCACGCGTTCGCTCTTGGCCTCGTCGTAGCCGTCCCGGGTGTAGTGCGAGATCGCGACGTAGCTGCCATCGGCCACCGCCGACGCGTACCTGGCCACGATGCCGGCCGGGTCGTCGCCGTCCGGCACGAAATGGAACACCGCGACCATCAGCAGGCCGATCGGGCGGCGGAAGTCCAGCAGCGCGCGGGTGTCCGGGTGGTTGAGCACCGTGTCGGCGTCGCGCAGGTCGGCGGCGACCATCGCGGTGTTCGGGTCGTCGGCCAGCAGCTGGCGGGCGTGCGCGACCGCGATCGGTTCGTTGTCCACGTACACGACCCGCGCGTCGGCATGCGCCTGCTGGGCGATCTCGTGCACGTTGCCCACGGTCGGAATGCCCGAACCGAGGTCGAGGAACTGGTCGATGCCCTCCTCGATCATGAACCGCACCGCGCGGCGCAGGAACGAGCGGTTGGCGATGGCCGGGGCGGCCGTGACCAGACCGGCGGCCATGGTCTGCTCGGCGGTTTCGCGATCGACCGCGAAGTTGTGCGAACCACCGAGCAGGTAGTCGTAGATCCGGGCCGGATTGGGTCTTGAGGTGTCCACCAGGGGCGGCAGCTCAGACGATGACTCCACCTTGATCGTTCCTTCCCGGCCTGTCTCGACTGAAAGTGATTCAGGGTAGCGCGGTGATCAGGCGGAGAGCGCCAACGAACTCGGGTTGTTGCCGGTACGCGCCGAATTTGGCGTCCCACGCGCCCGAATCGAGATCGGCCCGCAACGTGGCCATCGCCCGCTCGATCGCGTCCGGTTCGACGAATCCCCAGGCCGACTGGCTGGCCCGCACGGCGGGATCGAGGAACTGCTCGGGGCGCGCGTAGAACGCTTCGGTGAAGCCGTCGACGCAGTCGATCGGCACCGGCACCTCCAGCACCGTGCTGGTGCCGCCGAGGACCTCGCGCACGTGCTCGATCAACGGGTAGCGGCGCGCCTCGGCGAGGAACAGTTCCGGCGCGTACTCACCCAGCCACAGCCGGTCCAGTTCGGTGCCGTCGAAGGTCAGGATGACGACGGGCCCGCGGCTGACCCGCCGCAGTTCGCGCAGGCCCGCGTCGGTGTCGGGCCATTGGTGGATGGTGATCATGGCCATCGCGGCGTCGAAGCTGTCGTCATCGAAAGGGAGGTTTTCGGCTGTCGCGTCGACGGCGGGGGTGGCGCGTTGCGCGCGCATGGCGGCGGAGGGTTCGACGGCGGTGACCTCGCGATCGGCCGGTTCGTAGGAACCCGCGCCCGCACCGACATTGAGCACGGTACGCGCGTCGCCGAGCGCGGCGTGCACGTGCCGGGCGATGCGCGGATCGGTGCGGCGCCGGTTGCCGTAGCTGGATCCGTGGGTCTCGTAGTCGAAATCGCCCGCGATGCGATGCGCCATCTGGGCCCCCCAAGTAGTAGGTTCCTTGACGAAAGCCACTATCGTGGATGGCGCCGACGCGGTCAAGAGAGATTCACTGGAACCCAGCGAGGGAGGTGGCTGGTGCGGCGGACTGATCTTTCCGACGCCGAGTGCGCTATCGCGCAGGCGCTCGAAGTCGTCGGCGACTGGTGGACCCTGCTGGTGGTGCGCGATATCGCGCGCGGCGTTCATCGTTTCGACGCGCTGCAACGCGAACTGGGCGTGTCGACCAAGGTGCTGACCGAGCGGCTCAAGCTGCTGGTCAACCATGGTGTGCTTGGCAAACAACAGTATTCCGAGCATCCACCGCGCTACGAGTACCGGCTGACCGACGCAGGCCGTGGCCTGCTGCCGGTGCTGGTCGCGTTGCAGGACTGGGGTGCCACCTGGGTGCTCGGCGACGGCACCACGTCGGCCACCACCGAACCGAGTTCGGCCGAGGCGCGCCGGGTGCACAACCTTGTCGGCACCCCCATTCCCCGCCTGACCTTGCCGGCGACCGGCGATACCCGCGTCGATCCGGTTTCGGACACGCCGTTCACGGTGCTCTACTGCTATCCGGGCACCGCGATCGCCGGCGTGAGCACGCAACCGCCGGGCTGGGAGCAGCTACCGGGGGCGGCGGGATGCACGCTGGAATCCTGCACCTATCGCGATCGGCTCGACGAGTTCACCGTGCGCGGCGCCACCGTTTATGGGGTCAGCACGCAGCGTACCGACGAACAATCGGCTTTCGCGCGAGCCGAGCATATCCAGTTTCCGCTGCTCTCCGACGCGGAATTGGCGTTGGTGACCGCATTGCGGCTGCCCACGTTCCGGGTCGGCAGCATCGATCGGCTCAAGCGGGTGACGCTGATCGTCGACCGGGACCGGATCGTGCGCGGCTGTCTTTATCCAATCCAGGACGTGACCGGCTCGGTAGCGGATACCCTTGCCCTGCTGGACACCTGGAGGGGGAGCCATGGCGGACACACCGAGCGCGGCACGCGTTTATGACTGGTATCTCGGCGGGGCGAACAATTTCGAGGTCGATCGCGAATTCGGCCGAAAGGTCGAGGAGGCGATGCCCTCAGTGCGGGCGATCGCCGCGGCCAACCGGGCGTTTCTGCACCGAGCGGTGCGTTATCTCGCCGATCATGGCATTCGGCAGTTTCTCGATCTCGGTTCGGGCATTCCGACCGTGGGCAATGTGCACGAGATCGCGCAACAGGTGTACCCGGGCGCCAAGGTCGTCTACGTCGACCATGAACCGGTCGCCTGCAACTATGCCAAGGACCTGTTGCGGGACAACGAGTTCGCCACCGTCGTGCAGGCCGACATCCGTGACCCGGACACGGTCCTGGGCCATTCGGAAACCCGGCAGCTGCTCGATTTCAGCCAGCCGGTCGGCCTGCTGCTGATCGCGGTGCTGCCCTTCGTCGCCGACGACCCGGCGCCGCTGCTGGCCCGGTATCGCGAACCGTTGGTGAGCGGCAGTTATCTCGCCATCACCCAGTCGTCGCTGGACGGCGCGCCCGAGGAGTTCCTCGCGCAGGCGCGCCGGTCGCTGGACAGTTACGGCGATGCCGGTCAGCAGGTGACGACCAGGACCAAGGCCGAGATCAGCTCCTGGTTCGACGACCTCGACCTGATCGCGCCCGGCGTCGTGCCCATGCCCGAGTGGCTGCCGGAGGGCACCGGCGCGCCGTTCCGCAACTTCGGAGACGATCCGGCCCGGTTCGGCGGTTTCGGCGCGGTCGGCCGGGTTCGCTAGACCGATTCGGCCAGGATCGGGTTGAGATAGCCGAGCAGGGCCGCGCGGACTTCGTCGCGCACGGCCGGATCGGTCGCGCCCGCGGTCAGCCCGACCGAGTAGAGGCCGTTGGCGATGTGCACCAGCATCCCTGCCACCACGTTCACCCGATGCCGCGACAGCGCGGGCGCGCGCAACCTCAGCATGTCGACAAGGCGCTGGTGGATCGCGGCGACAACGCCGTTGTGATCGTCGGTGCCCTGCGTCGAGATCAGCAGGAAGCCGAGCAGGCCGGGCGGCTGCCGGTTCAGCTCGGCGTGCACGTCCAGCACCTGATCGATGGTTGCCGCGAGGTCGGTGTGCTCGTCCACGCGCAGCCGCAGGTCGAGTTCGGCGCCGAGGCGCATGGTCCACTTGTCCTGCAACGCGGCCAGGATCTCCTCCTTGTCGGAGAAGAACTGGTAGAGCGAACCGACCGAGACCCCGGCCCGCTCGGCGATGTGGTTGGTGGTCACGTTCGGATAGCCGCGCGCCGCGAACAGCTCGCCCGCCGAGGTCAGGATGCGCTCGACCAGCTCGCGGCTGCGGGCCTGCTTGGGCTGGCGGCGCTGGATCGGTGGCATCGGCACCTCCGGGGGAAACGCGAGTCGAGCGGCGGGTGGACCAGGTAGAAACGCGAGTTGAGAAACACGAGCTAAAGCTCGGATAATACTCGGCATGGTCGAGAACAGGGTTGACGTGCTCATCGTCGGCGCGGGCATCTCCGGCATCGACGCCGCCTACCGGCTCAAGACCCAGCTGCCGGGTACGAGCTACGCCATCCTGGAGGGCCGCGAGGCGCTCGGCGGCACCTGGGACCAGTTCCGCTACCCGGGCATTCGCTCCGACTCGGACATGTACACCTTCAGCTTCCCGTTCCGGCCGTGGAAGGCGCCGCGCGCGATCTCCGAGGGTTCGCTGATCCTGGACTACCTCAACGACACCGCGCGCGAGTTCGGCATCGACAAGACGATCCGCTACGGCCACCGGGTGGTGCGCGCGGCCTGGTCCAGCGCGGACGCCACCTGGACGGTCGACGTCGAGGTCGGGCCCGATCGCGAACCGGTCACCTGGACCTGCCGGTTCCTCTTTCTGTGCACCGGCTACTACAGCTACCAGCAGGGGCACGCGGTCCCGTTCCCCGGTCAGGACGATTTCGCCGGTTCGGTCGTGCACCCGCAGTTCTGGCCCGAGGACCTGGACTACACGGGCAAGCGGGTGGTGGTGATCGGCAGCGGCGCGACCGCGGTGACGCTGGTCCCGGCCCTGGCCGAGCAGGCAGCGCAGGTCACCATGCTGCAACGCTCGCCGAGCTATGTGCTCACCCGCCCGGCCGGCGACGCGATCGCCGACCGCATCCGCAAGTGGTTGCCCGCCGATCTCGCGCACCGGGTGATCCGGGTGAAGAACGCGACCATGGCCGTGCTCGCCTACCAGTTCCTGCGCCGCTGGCCGGAGAAGGGTGCCAAGCTGATCAAGGACGGCATCGCCGCGCAACTCGGCGACGCGCTCCCGGTCGACCCGCATTTCTCGCCCCGCTATCAGCCGTGGGACCAGCGGTTGTGCTTCGTCCCCGAGGGTGACCTGTTCGGGGCGATCCGCGGCGGCAAGGCCACCGTGGTCACCGATCAGATCGAGAAGTTCACCGCAGGCGGCATCGAGTTGGCCTCCGGTGCGGAACTGCCCGCCGACATCATCGTGACCGCGACCGGGCTGAAAATGGTGGCGCTGGGCCAGATCGAGGTCAGCGTGGACGGCGAGCGCGTCGACCCGCACCAGACCACTGTCTACAAGGGACTCATGCTGAGCGGCGTGCCCAACCTGGCCTGGTGCGTCGGCTACATCAACAACTCCTGGACGCTGCGCGCCGACCTCACCGCGCAGTACGTGTGCCGCCTGCTCAAGCACATGCGAGCCCACCAGTACGCGATCGCCGTCCCCGAACTCCCGGCCGGTGAGGGCGGCGACGGCGGGCGGCCGATCATCAACCTGGCCTCGGGCTACGTCAAGCGCGCGGCCGCGCAGCTGCCGACCCAGGGCAGCGCGCAGCCGTGGCAGATGCGCCAGAACTACTGGCTGGACGTGCTCGGCATGCGCCTGGGCAAGATCGACGACGGCGCGATCCGGTTCAGCCGGTTGGGGCGTCGGGCAAAGCAACCCGCGTAGGTCGCGTGGCGCGCAGGCGCCACACTAGGACGCTGCCCAGTACGGCCGCCACCGCGATCGACGTGGTGTGACCGACCGAGGAGACCTCGAAGCCGGTCAGGCCGTCGAAGATGCCACCGAAGATGATCAACAGGACCAGGTCGGCGGCGGCCACGATGCGGACCAGCCACGAGCCGTGCAGCAGGGCGACGGTGATCGCGGCGACCACCACGTACGACGGGCCGATGTCGATGATGTGCGCGGCCGACTCCGGCAGTAGCCCCAGCCCGATCCGGTAGGCGGCGATGCCCTCGCTGACCACCGTGCCGAGCACGTGGCCTGCGAGGCAGACCAGCAGGGTCCGCCGGTTGCCCAGCACCCGGATCGCGCCGAACAGCGCCGTCGCGATCAGGAACGGCCAGGCCACGGCCTGCTCGCCGGGGACGAACGCGGACACCACCAGCGACCCGAGCGGGTCGTGGCGCAGGTTGACGATGTTGGTACTCGCCCAGGCCCGCACCGCCGACGCGGCGGCCGGCGGGACCAGCGCCAGGGTGATGTCGAAGGCCACGAAGACCGCGAGGTACCCCCACGCGACCGCATAGCGGCGAAGCCAGGTCTGCACGGACATGATTGTCCAGAATGCGGCCCTAATCCGGGTAGCCGGGCTGCCATTGGCAGGCCCGCAGCGCCGCGCGGAGTTCGTCCTCGCTGGCTTGCGGGGCGACGTCGTCGGCGACCGCGGCCTGGGCGGCGGCGAACGCGATCTGGAACGCGACCGAGCGCATGGTGCCGATCGGCGGCAGCAGGGTGCCGGTCGCGGCCGCCCGCGCGGACGCGACGCCGAGCGCCTTGGCCGCCGCCACCATCATGTTGTCGGTGACCCGGGTGGCCTTGGCCGCGGTCACCGCGAGGCCCATGGCCGGGAAGATGTAGACGTTGTTGGACTGGGCGACCGGGACCTCCCGGCCGTCCACGGTCAGCGGCGGGTACGGCGAGCCGGTGGCGATCAGCGCCCGGCCATCGGTCCACTTCGCCAGGTCGGCCGGGTCGGCCTCGGAGTGCGAGGTCGGGTTGGACAGCGGGAAGATCACCGGCCGGTCCACCTTGTCCGCCATGGTCCGCACGATCTCCTCGGTGAACGCACCGCCCACAGTGGACAGTCCGATCAGGACGTCGGCGGCCACGTCCTTGACCAGCTGGTCGAGCTGCACGGCTTTGCCGTCGCGAGCGTAGCGGCGCTGCTCGGGGCTGAGATCCTCGCGCGAGTTCACCAGCAGGCCGTTGATGTCCACGACCCAGAAGTTCTCGGCGGCGTCCTCGTCCGAGATGCCCTCGGCGACCATCGCCGCCCTGATCATGTCGGCCACACCGATCGCGGCCGAACCGGCGCCGAGCATGATCACCCGCTGCTCGTGCAGTGGACGCTCGGTGACGGTCACCGCCGAGGTCAGCGCGCCGAGAACCACCGCGGCGGTGCCCTGGATGTCGTCGTTGAAGGTGAGCAGCTGATCGCGGTAGCGGGCCAGGATCGGGCGGGCGTGCGGAGTGGCGAAGTCCTCCCACTGCAACAGTACGTCCGGCAGTTCGGCCTTGACCGCCTGGACGAACGCCTCGATGAAGTCGTCGTAGTCCTGGCCGGTGATCCGGTGATGGCGCCAGCCGAGGTAGCGCGGGTCGGCCAGCCGCTGCTCGTTGTCGGTGCCCACGTCGAGCAGGATCGGCAGGGTGCGCGCCGGGTGGATGCCGCCGACCGCGGTGTAGAGACCGAGCTTGCCGATCGGGATGCCCATGCCGCCCGCGCCCTGGTCGCCGAGGCCGAGGATGCGCTGGCCGTCGGTGACCACGATGACGTCGACCTCGCGATTGGGCCGGTTGGCGATGGCCTCGCGCAGCCGGTCCCGGTCCGGATAGGACACGAACAGTCCGCGTGGGCGCCGGTAGATCTCGCTGAAGCGCTGGCAGGCCTCGCCAACGGTCGGCGTGTAGACGACCGGCAGCATCTCGGCCAGGTGCTCGGTGACCAGCCGGTAGAACAGAACCTCGTTCGTGTCCTGCAACTGGCGCAGGTAGATGTGCCGGTTGATCGGCTTGTCGTAGGCCAGGAATGCGCCGTACGCGCGCTCGACCTGCTCTTCCAGCGTTTCGACCACGGCGGGCAGCAGACCGGTCAGGCCCAGTTCGCTGCGCTGCTCGACGGTGAACGCGGTACCCCGGTTGTTCAGCGGCGACTCCAGCAGTTGGGTCCCGCGCAACTGTTCTTCGGTCACCTGTGCACTATGCCCCCATTCGACTCGACGAGAAGGATGACGCCCACCACTATCATCGAGGCGCCGGACACTCGCGACACCACGAGCGCGATCATCGGCTTGGCCCGCAACAGCAATCGCGCGCCCAGCCCGACACAGGGATACACCACCGCGCAGGTGATCACGAAGGCGAAGCCGAGACAGGCCAGCTGCACCGGCATCGGCAGCCTGCCGCGCGGGTCGGTGAACTGGGGCAGGATCGCGACGAAAATCAGCAGTCCCTTGGGATTCAGGCCGCTGACCGCGATGCCCTTGCCCAGCGTGCCGAGCCGGCCGGCCGGCTGCGCAGGCGCCGCGCTCAGCGAGCCAGGTTTGCGCAGCGTGCCGATCCCGAGCCAGATCAGGTAGGCCGCGCCCGCGACGGTCAACGCGGTCAGCGCGACCGGCGTCGCGGCGATCAGCGCGCCGAGTCCGGCGGCGACCACCGCGGTCATCAGCACGTAGCCGAGCACGATCCCGGTCGCGCCCGGCAGCACCTGACGGCGCAGGCCGGCGCCGATCGCGAACGCCCAATCGACTCCGGGCACCCCGATCAGCAACGCGGCAACGCCCCAGAACGCGAAAATCGATCCGATCGGCATGCTGGGAAATTAGCCTCGATCGGATCGAAAGTGCTGCCAAATTCCGCCCTGATCAGCACCGATCGTGGAAGAATCTGCCTCATGGACGCGATCGACCGGAAGATTCTTGCCGTGCTCCAGGAGGACGGCCGGCTGTCGCTGACCGAACTGGCCAGCCGGGTGCGGCTGAGCGCGTCGCCGTGCCATCGGCGGCTGCGCGCGCTGGAGCGGGACAACACGATCACCGGCTACCGCGCGATGGTCGATCCGGTCGCGCTCGGGCTGACCTTCGAGGCGCTGGTGTTCGTGACCATGCGCCAGGAGGACCGGGACACGCTGCTCGGCTTCGAGGCCGCCGTGGCCGAGGTGCCGAACGTGCTCCAGGCGCAGCGACTGTTCGGCGACCCGGACTACCTGCTGCGCATCGTCACCGCTGATCTCGCCGCCTACCAGCGGCTGGAGGACGACGTGCTGTCCGCGTTGCCGGGAGTGCAACGGCTGAACTCGACGCTGGTCATGAAGCAGGTCGTCGCCGACCGCCCGCTGCCCACCGGTCAGTCCATAGTGGACTAATAGGTCGCTTCGGCGACGGAGGCCGTGATGATCGCCAGTTGGTCGGCGGTCAGCGGCGGGGCCGACCGGGTGACGGTCTTGCTGTCCTTGGCCAGGAGGTTGTCCACCTCGGCGTTGACCAGCACGTTGCCCTTCTTGTTGAAGGCCACCGTCAGGATCCGGGTGGCATGGGCGGTCGGATGGTCGGTCTCGACCTCCACCGTGAGCCCGCCGACCAGCCGCACCGTGCAGTTCATCAGGCTGCCCGCGCAGGTCATCGCCCCGCCGAACCGGCCGGAGACCATCAGCACGCTCATGGTCAGCTCACCCGAACCGCTCGCGTCGGTGAGCTGCACGTGCAGGTTGCTGCCGGCATAGCCGTTGCTGACCGGCCTGCTCGGCGTGAACGCGTACGCGCCGCTGCTGGCGAGCGTGGCGCTGGGCAGCGGATAGGCCTTGGCCAGGGCGGCATCCTGCCGTTGCAGCACCTGCTGCGCGTTGGGCAGCACCGGAGGCGCCTGCGGGGTCACGGGAATCGAGTCCGGGCCGGTGGTCGGCTCAAGCGGAAGCACGCTGCTCGACGGTGTCCCGGCGGTGCCGATCCGGCCCGGCTGGCCCTTGCCCGGGTGCAACAGGCTCGCGCCCAGCGCGATCCCGCCGGCCAGCACCATCACGCCCAGCGCCGCGCTCGCCCGCTGGATGCGGACCTTGCGTTTGCCCAGGCGCATCAGCCGCGCGGGATCGATCGCGTTGCGCGGTTCGCCGTGCAACGCGGTACCCAGCAGGTCGCGCATGTCGTCTTCGTTCATGAGAGTTCCTCGAACGCGATCGTGCCCGGACCCAGCAACCTGCGCATGCTCGCCAATGCCTTCGCGGTCTGGCTTTTCACCGTGCCCTCGCTGATCTTCAGCGTCTGCGCGGTCTCGGTGATGGACAGATCCTCCCAGTACCGCAACACGATCACCGCCCGCTGCCCGGCGGGCAACTGGTCCAGCACCCGCCGCACGTCGATGACGTTGCCGACGTTGTCGGGAAGCGCTTGGTGCGCGGGCACTTCCGGTGGTTCGTCGACCAGGTGCTCGCGACGCCGGTGCGCGCGGCGGAATTCGTCGATCGCGGTGCGGGTGAGGATCGTGCGCACGTAGGCGTCGACGTTGCCGTCGCGATGCACGCGATGCCACGACACATACAGCTTGACCAGCGCGGTCTGCACGATGTCCTCGGCGCGCTGCCAGTCGCCGCAGAGCAGGAACGCGGTTCTGCGCAAGGCCGTCGAGCGCGTCTGCGCGAACTCGGCGAACTCACGGTCCCGACGATCCATCCACTCTCCCCGACGACGCAGTGCGCTCCGCTGTCCTTCCTGGACGGACGAGCGCCCTGGCGCAGGATACCCGGGCCGGGGAATCGGAATGGTCGCGCTCGTGGTCATCGGGATCTCACTGCGGCAGCGCCGGGAGCAGCGCGCGGACGGCGGCGGTGATCTCGTCGGTGTCGTGCGGGTAGGTGTCGCCGCGTCGTGCGAGGTCAGCACGATCACGATGTAGCGGTCGTCGTTGTCCAGCACGCCGGTGGTGTTCAGCACCCGATCGGGTTTGCAGCAGGCCCAGCCCTGCTTGACCGCCCACGGCCTGCCGCTGCCTGCCGCGTAGGGAATGCCGAAGTACTGGTCGAAGCCGTCCGCGCCCTGATTGGTCGCGCCGCGCATCGCCGCCAGGATCACGTTGCGCTCCTGGGCGGGCGCGCGGTCGAGCAGATAGCGGTACACGCTGACCAGGTCGTCGGCGGTGATCGTGGTGTCGCCCCAGCGACCCGCCGACGCCGGTGGCACGGTCTGCGAGAGGCCGATCTTGGCGATCATCCTGGTCAGGATGTCGGTGTCGCCGCCCTTGACCCACAGCTTGCTCGCGGTCGCATCGTCGCTGCGCTCGATCATCTCGGTCACCGCGCCCGCGTCGCCGTCGTGATCGAGCGTGTCCAGGCCGATCAGCACCTTCACCACGGACTCGGTCGCGAAACTCTGGTCAGCGTCGAAGCTGCCGATCATCCCGCCGCGCTGCCGGTCGTAGACCGCGATGCCGATCCGCCCGTCCGGCACCGCGACGACCGCGTTGCTCACCGCGTCGGCCAGGCTCGGCACCGCCGAGATCATCGCGCTGGCCGGCGCGTTGGTCGCGGCGACGGCCACGTTCCCGGTCGCGCTCGACCACGGCGGGGTGCACCCGGTCAGCGTCGCGGCAAGACACAGCAGGCCGCCTGCCGTGCCCGCCGACAACACCCATCGGGCTCGTCGAGTCCTCATACTGGACACTGCGGGTTCGACCGCCCGAAAAGATGCCGCGCGATCACGGCAACTTTTCGCCGGGTTGTCCCGTATGGGGGCAACCTCGCGCACGGCACCGGCGTCACGGCTTCGGAAGGATCTTCACACCGAAAGGCTGACATGTCTGCACAGCTCAACCGCAGGGCCGCGCTCGGCCTCGGCTCGGTCGCGGCCACCGTGCTCGGTACCGGAATGCTCAGCTCGGGCAACGCGAACGCCGCCCCGCGAGCGGGAGACCCGGCTCAGCGGATCGCCGAGGTCTACCAGGCCGGGACCCAGGCCGCGGGCGGTACCTGGAACGCACACGTGTCTCTGCCCGGCAGCGCGACCGTTGCTGTTGACGACGCGTCCGGCGCGGTGGTGCAGGCGGAGAGCGTGAACAAGATCGCGGTCGCGACGGCCGTGCTGGACAAGATCGACCGAGGGCTGCTCACGTTGAACCAGACCGTGCAGGTCACCTCGGACATCGTGATCGCCGACGGCGACGGCATCTTCCGGCTCGACGGCGCCTACCCGAGCACGATCACCCTCGGCCACGTGCTGGCCGCGCTGCTCACCGTGTCCGACGACACCGCGGTGCGGCTGTGCGGGCTGGTCGCGCCGGCCGCCGAGATCAACCAGATCCTGGTCAGCAAGGGCTTCCCGCAGACCCAGGTCACCCCGGTCGCCAACCCGAACCGCTTCTATCTCGGCCAGACCACCCCGCAGGAGATGCACGACATCCTGGCCGCGCTGGTCGGCGGCACGCTGCTGTCCGCGACCTCCACCAGCTACCTGCTCGGCCTGATCCGCTCGCCGATCGCGTTCACCGACGGCATCCGCCGCACCATGTCCTCGGACGAGCGGGCCCGGATCGCGACCAAGGCCGGCTGGCTGGACAACGTGCGCAACGAGGCCGGGATCATCTTCGACGCCACCGGCGCACCGCAGCTGATCTACTCGCTGTTCGCCAACGGCATGCCCAACGGCGCCGACGACTTCGGCGCCACCAACCCGGCCGTGCAGGCGCGCAGCGAGATGGGCCGCGCCTGGCTGGACATCCTGGACGGCGCGTCAGCCGCGCGGATGAACGCGCAGGTGGCAGGCGGTGCGCTGCGCTACCCGGCCCGGCCCTACCGACCGGTGAACGGCGGCTGACCGCATTACTCTGAATGGGCCGGACCCGGCGAATCCGGCCCATTCGCCGTCCATCCGGCGGCTGTCGGAGGGTTGGTCATGACTAGAGTTGGAGCGGACCCGCGACGGCAGGAGGACCCCCGTGGGCACTGAGCACCGGCGGACCGCTGAACCGGTCCAGCCACTGGACGGCATCGACGTCACGGTGGAGTCGCTGGGGCACCAGTGGCGGATCGTGCACGTCACGGGCGAACTCGACATGGTCACCTCGCCCTCGCTGCACTCGGTGGTCACCGAGGTGTTCTCCGACGGGCTGCTGACCGGCCGCACGCTGGTGTTCGACCTCACGTCGGTCGATTTCATCGGCTCGTCGGGCATCGCCGTGCTGGCCGAGGCCGTCCAGCTGGCCAACACGGTCGGATTGCCGCCGGTCAGGGTGGTGCTGGCCGCTCGTCCGGTGCGCCGCGCGATCGAGGTCACCGGCATGGACGCCGTGCTCGCGATTTTTCCCGATCTGGCCGCCGCGACCTCCGATTGAGTCCCGCTTCGACTGGGTATCCGTTGGAAGAGCAAGGGAAACCGGTCAACGTGGGGTGAGGTCGGCTGTCATGGCAAGCGTCGAATGCGGGCACCATTCGGTGCCGCTTCCAAATGCGAAGCCACCACCCCTGCGCGCGGTCCGCGCCCTGGTCTCCAACCTCACCGCCGACCTGCCGCCCGAACTGGGCGAGGACCTGCTGCTGGTGGTCACCGAGCTGGTCGCCAACGCCTACGAGCACGGCACCGCCCCGCGTTCGCTGCGACTGCGCCGCGACGACAGCAGCCATGTGGTCGTCGAGGTCGACGACGCCGCTCCGAACCCGCCGGTGGTCGGCCACTCCCGGCTGGATGGCAATCGCGGTCGCGGCCTGACCATCGTCTCGGCGCTCGCCGAGCGCTGGGGAGTGCGTGCGCTGCGCGCGGGCAAGACCGTGTGGGCGCGGCTGCAGGTCGCTCAACCAGCCGGGTAGAACAGGAACAACGTGCAGCCGGTCGTGGTCTGCGGCACGTGCCACGAGCCGGCCGGTGCGTGGATGAAGGTCCCGGCCGGGTAGTCGCGCACCCCGTCGTTGAACGTGCCGGACAGCACGAACACCTCCTCAGGGCCCGGCTCGTGCACGTCCTTGTGCGGCCAGCCGCTGTGCGGATCCATTTCCAGCACGAAGGCTTTCGCCGCGCCTGATGTCCACAGTGGACGAAGCCGGATTCCGGGGAACAGTTCCTGGCTCGGCGCGTCGGCCACCGTGCGCCACTGCATCTCAATACTCATGCGGCCAGCCTCGCGGTCCCGCCCGGCCGCGACCAGTGTCGGAAAAGACGTCATCGGGTACTTTGTTGTCATGCCGCTTCGGGTGGTTGCCCTGGTCACGCCGCCGCAGGGCATCTTCGAGCTGGCCTGCGCCCGCGAGGTGTTCGGCAGATCGCCGCACTACACGTTCTCGGTGTGCACCGAAAATCCAGGCGCCGTCGACACCCGCGACGACCTCCGTCTGCTGGTCGAGACCGGCCTGGCCGCGCTCGCCGACGCCGACACCGTGATCATCCCCGGCTGGCACCCCGACGCGGGCCCGTCGTCCGCGATCGTCGACGCGCTGCGCGCCGCGCACGACCGCGGTGCGCGGCTGGCCACCATCTGCGGCGGCGCGTTCGCGCTGGCCGCGACCGGCCTGCTCGACGGCCGCACCGCCACAACGCACTGGCGCCGCGCGGCCGAACTGGCCGAGCGCTTCCCGAAGGTCACCGTCGACCCGGACGTGCTCTACGTGGCCGACGACGACATCGCGACCAGCGCCGGAGCCGGCGCGGGCATCGACCTGTGCCTGCACCTGGTGCGCTCCGACCTCGGTGCCGCGCACGCCGCCGACCTGGCCCGCGACCTGGTCATGCCGCCGCACCGGGAAGGCGGCCAGGCCCAGTTCATCGCGCCCGCCTCGGCGCCGCCACCGTTGGACCGATCCCTCGGCGGCCTGCTCGACTGGGCGGGCGAGCGGCTCGACGAACCGATCGGCGTCGAGGACATGGCGGTTCGGTTGTGCGTCTCCGAACGCACCCTGGCCCGTCGCTTCGCCGAACAACTCGGCACCAGTCCCGGTCAGTGGCTGCTGGGCCGGCGGATCAACGCGGCCCGTGCCCTGTTGGAACAGACCGACCTGACCGTCGAGGCGATCGCCCAGCGGGTCGGCCTGGCCTCGGCGACCAACCTGCGCCGCCGATTCCAGCGCGCCCTGCACACAACTCCCGCGGCATATCGGCGATCTTTTCGCCCAGGAACGCCAATTCATGGCAACCTGGAGTGGTAGAACACCTCCAGGGGAGGCGAGAGATGGCCGGAAACATCAGCGTGGCTGGCGACACGGTCTCCCGCCGACTGTTGTCCGTTCTGGACTGTTTCGACGTGAGCCGCCAGGTGCTCTCGCTCACCGAGATCTCCTCCGCGTCCGGCCTGCCGCTGTCCACCGCGCGCAGGCTGATCGTCGAACTCGTCACCTGGGGCGGTCTGGAACGGTTGCCCAACGGCCGCTACCGGATCGGCATGCGGCTGTGGCGGATCGGCTCGTTCGCCCCGCAACAGCGTGACCTGCGCGAAGCCGCCCTGCCCTACTTGCACGACCTCTACGAGGTGGCGCTGGAGAACGTGCAACTCGTCGTGCTGGACGGGCTGGAAGCGCTGTGCGTCGAGAAGGTGTCCGGGCCGCGCGCGGTCGCCGACAACACCGAAGTCGGCGGGCGGCTGCCCTTACACGCGACCGGGGTCGGCAAGGTGCTGCTCGCCTACTCGCCGCCGCACCTGCTCGCCGAAACCGTCGCGGCAGGCCTGATCCGGTACACCCCGCACACCATCGTCGCGCCCGGCCGGCTCGCGTCCGCGTTGCAGGTGATCCGCGGCAATGGCTTGAGTTTCGCCTACGAGGAACTGACCGTCGGCGTGATCTCGGTGGCCGCGCCGGTGCTGGCCAAGGACCACACGCTGCTCGGCTCGCTGGGTATCGTCGCCCGCCACACCACCCGGCTCGACCAGCTCGCGCCCGCCGTTCGCGCCGCCGCGCTGGGCGTTTCGCGTAGCGTTCGATAACCTTTCCGACCTGCTGCCACTCAGTGGCAGTCGGTGCTGGTCGCGGGCCGTCTCGCGCGCTGGCTGCTCGACGGCGGCTTCGCCGTGATGGCCGCAGGCGAGTTGTACGCGGCGACGATTCCCATCAGGCGACGGCGCACGCTGATCGTCCCGTTAGGACTAGTCGGCATCGGGTTCGCGGTCTCCTCGATCACCGCGTCCGCCGTCAACACCGTGCCGCCGCACTTCGCCGGCATGGCCAAGCGCGACCACCAGCCTGTTGCGCGACTTCGGTTCACCTCGGCCCGGCAACCGCGGCCGCGGTGTGAACTGTTAACGGGCCGGATCAGACGAACGGCCGGTGACTTCCGCCCATCCGCTGACGCAAGGTCATCACGCCCTGCGTCGGCCGATGGGCGAGGGCCGTCGGCCGCGATCCGTCGAGTACGAGGAGACAACTCGTGCAGCGTCATCACCGACCCCCCGCCGGGGGCCCACCCCCACCGGTCACCTGGTCTCGCGCCGCCGTCGCGGTCGCCGCACCACTGGCCTTGCTCGGCATGGCCGCCATCCCTGCCAACGCGCAGCCCGCCGCTCCACGGCACGCTCCGCTGCAGCACGCCATCGGCCACGGCCCGCTCGCCGACCGCGACACCTCCGGCAACTGGGCCGGTTACGTCGTCACCGGCGCGTCCAAGTCGTTCACCAGCGTCGAATCCACCTTCGCCCTGCCCACGGTGGGTTGTAGCGGTGGCGAGGGCGACACCTCGTTCTGGGTCGGCTTCGATGGCGACACCAGCAACTCGGTCGAGCAGATCGGCGCGTCCGGCGACTGCAACGGCACCACCCCGTCCTACTACGCCTGGTGGGAGATGTACCCAGCCGGCGTGCACGAACTGAGCAACACCACCAAGCCCGGCGACGTCTTCGACGCCAAGGTCACCTACGGCGGCAGTGGCAAATACACGCTCTACCTGAAGAACAAGACCGAAGGCTGGACGGTCACCAAGAACGAGACCTCGACCAGTGCCAAGGACAACAGCGCCGAAGTGATCTTCGAGGCGGCCGGTCCCGAGACCGACGCGGTGCCGAAGTTCAGCCCGGTGTCGATGTCCGGCAACACGGTCAACGGCAAGTCGCTCGCTGCCGAGACGACCACCTCGATCGATCTCGTCCGCAACGGCGACACCCTGGTCACGCCCGGCAGCATCAGCTCGTCCGGCAGCTTCAGCTTCACCTGGCACGCCGCCAGTTGACGGCCTGACGGCGGCTCCGATCGGAGCCGCCGTCTCGCTTAGCATGTTGGGCCATGACCGCGAAGATCAAATCGCCGGAACGGCTGGTGTTCTTCAGTGACGCCGTCGTCGCGATCGCACTGACGCTGCTGATCCTGCCGCTGGCCGATGTGGTCAAGGATTACGGAACCCGTGGCGCCAAGCTCGACACCAACAACTCCTACAACCTGATCGCCAGCCACCTGCCGCTGATCTACGCCTTCCTGCTCAGCTTCGTCGTGATCATCCGGTTCTGGTTCTCCCATCACCGGATCTTCGAGCACGTCAGGGCCTACAGCACGCCGCTGCTGATCGTGAATATGCTGTGGGTGCTCAGCATCGTGTTCCTGCCGTTCCCCACCGAGATGGTCGCCAACTTCGGCGGCGGCGACCGGCTGACGCACATCGTCTACGGCGGCAACCTGTTCATGAGCAGCGTCCTGCTGACCACCCTCGTGTGGATCATCCGGCGCGATCCCGAGGTCCGGCGGGAAGGCGACGAGACGTTCTCCGATCGGCGTTGGTTCGACGCCGTCACCACCTCGGGCTCGATCGGCGTCGCCACCCTACTGATGGCCATCTTCCCGAGCTGGAGCTACTACCCGCTGCTGCTCGGTGTCCTGCAGCCGCAACTCGTTCGGCTGCGGTTCCGGTCACACTGAATCACACTGATAAATTCTTATGAGTATCGATTCGTGATCGTGGGAGAGGGTTCGTGGACGAGCCGGAGCAGAGTTGGGTTCAGCGGGCGGCCGATGCCGCGATCGAGCACGCCCGTTCGCTGGGCGCCAAGCAGATCGTGTGCGCGTCGGGCGTTTCGCCGTCCGGCCCCATCCATCTCGGCAACCTGCGCGAGGTGATGACCGCGCACTTCGTGGCCGAGGAGATCAAATCCCGCGGTCTCGACGCGGTGCACCTGCACTCGTGGGACGACTACGACCGGTTCCGCAAGGTCCCGGCCGGTATCGACCCGGCGCTGGCTGAGCACGTCGGCAAGCCGCTGGTCGCGGTCCCGGACCCGTACGGCGTGCGCGCCTCCTACGCCGAGCACTTCATGGCCGAGTTCACCGACGCGGTGAGCCGGATGGGCGTGCGCATGCACGAGGTGCGCCAGTCCAGCCAGTACCCGAACGGCGTCTACAACCCGGCGATCCGGCACGCGATGGCCGAGCGCGGCCGGGTTTTCGACGTGCTCGCGAGCTTCCAGACCGAGGGCCGCAACGAGAAGCCCCTCGACGAGCGCCGGGCCGAGTACTACCCGTTCAAGCCGTACTGCCAGACCTGCGGCAAGGACTTCACCACGGTCACCGGCTACGAAGGCGACGTGGTCAGCTACACCTGCAAGTTCGGGCACAGCGGCTCGATGTCCTTCGCCGACGGCGAGCACATCTCCGGCAAGCTGGTGTGGAAGGTGGACTGGCCGATGCGCTGGGTCCACGAGGGCGTGATGTTCGAGCCCGCCGGTGAGGACCACCACGCGCCGTCCAGCAGCTACTCCTCGGGCCAGGTGCTGGTGCGCGACATCTTCGGCGGCACGGCGCCCTACTCCTTCGCCTACAGTTTCGTCGGCCTGGCCGGTGGTTCGAGCAAGATGTCCAGCTCGGCCGGTGGCGCCGCGATTCCGGCCACCGCGCTGGACATCCTGGAACCGGCGATGCTGCGCTGGCTGTACGTGCGCCGCACGCCGTCCCGCTCGTTCACCATCGACCTCTCGCCGCGCGCGGTGCAGCGGCTCTACGACGAGTGGGACCAGTTCACCGAGCGCGCCGAGGCCAGCGACGGATCGCCTGCCGACGTGAACCTGCTCAACACCTGCCTGCGCACCTCGGTCGGCACGGTCGATCACAGCGAGCGGCCGGTGTCGTTCCGGTTGCTCTCCGCGGTCGCCGACATCACCCAGGCCAACACCGAGCAGATCGACCGCCTGGTCCGCGAGCACCTGGCCGGGGTCGCCCTGCCCGGCCCCGACTCGCTGCTCAAGGAGCTGCAGCCCCGGCTGACCTGCGCGATCAACTACGCCACCCGGCTGCTCCCGCCCGAGGAACGCACCATCATCCGCACCGAGTTCAACGCGCAGGCCTGGGCCGAGTTGGACGAGCAGACCAAGGACGGCGTGCGCCTGCTCGACTCACGCGTCGACGAGGACTGGACGCTGGACGGCCTCACCCGGCTGGTCTACGCGGTGCCGAAGCTGCTGCGCGGCCTGCCCGAGGACGCGGCGCCGACCCCGGAGCTGAAGAAGGCGCAGCGCGCGTTCTTCGCCGCGCTCTACCACCTGCTCTGCTCCTCCGACACCGGTCCCCGGCTGCCCACGCTGCTGCTGTCCATCGGCTCGGACCGCATCCACGTGCTGCTGGACGGCCCGGAGGACTGACGCGAATCGGCAGGTCAACCGCAAATTCCGAGCAACTTTCGGTACCCCCCGGACGTCTAGGGAGATAACAGGCGATCGGAGGGACGTGATGACATCACTCGCGGTGGCAATCCTGTCCAACGAACCCATCACCGGTGATGGGGCGCGAGCCTATCTGAAATCGCAGCCGGAACTGCGCGTGCTCGACCCGGAGGAACTCGGTCTGGCGGACGTGCTGCTGGTCGTGGTCGACGACCTCAGCGAGGACATCCTCGCGCTGATGGAGCAGGCCGCCCACCAGGTGCCGGGGCACCGGCTGCGGATGGTGGTGGTCACCAACACCATCCGCGAGCACCAGCTGCTTCGCGCGGTCGGTTGCGGCCTGATCAGCGTGATCCCCCGATCCGAAGCCAGCTACGAGACCATCGTGCGGGTGCTGCTGGACTGCCAGCGCGGCAACGCGGTGCTGCCCTCGGTCGCGATCGGCTGGCTGATCGAGCACACCCGGCTGATCCAGCAGGACGTGCTCGCGCCGATGGGCCTGACCGCCGCCGGTCTGCAACCGCGCGAGGTGGACGTGCTGCGGCTGCTCGCCGAAGGCCTGCCCACCAACGAGATCGCGCAGAAGCTGAACTATTCCGAGCGCACCATCAAGACCATCATCCACACCATGATGACCCGGCTCGGCCTGCGCAACCGCCCGCACGCGGTCGCGTATGCCATGCGCGTTGGCGCGCTCTAACCATAAGATCGGGTTGTGTCGAAGGCGCAGTCGCTGGTCAGCTCCGGTCTCGGCAAGCTGTGGCGGCTCCCGCCGCGGCGCAACGCGGTCGAGGTCGACCGGGACCTGCGAGTGCCGATGCGCGATGGCGTCGAGCTGGTCGCCGACCACTACGCGCCGGTCAGCATCGGTCCCCGGCCGACGTTGCTGGTCCGCTGCCCGTACGGGCGCGGCGCGCAGTACGCGCTGCTGACCGCGTGGCCCTACGCGGAACGCGGCTACCACGTGCTGTTCCAGAGCACCCGGGGCACGTTCGGCTCCGGCGGCGACCTGATGCCCGGCCACCACGAGGCCGAGGACGCCACCGACACCGTGGCCTGGCTGCGCGAGCAGCCCTGGTTCGACGGCAGGCTCGGCGTGATCGGCGTGAGCTACCTCGGCTACGCCGCGTGGAACCTCGCCCTCGATCCGCCGCCCGAGCTGAAGGCCGCGGTCATCACCATGGCCCCGCACGACATGTTCGACGCCGGTTACGGACGCGGCCCGTATCAGGTCTACGACCTGCTGATGTGGAGCAGCCTGCTGGCCCACCAGGAGCGCCTGAGCATGCTCGGCACCATCCGGTTCATGAGCACCGCGGAACGCAGGCTGCGCCCGGCCCTGGAGCGGTTGCCGCTGACCGCGACCGGCGACGACATCGGCGGACGCGGCGCGCCCTGGTACCGGGAATGGATCGCGCACCCCGACCCCGACGATCCGTACTGGGACTTCGCGCAGGTCAGCCCGGCTCTGGACCGGATCACCGCGCCGACCCTGCTGATCGGCGGTTTCCACGACTTCTTCGGCGATCAGAGCATCGCCCAGTACCAGCACCTGCGTGAGCGCGGCCTGGACGTGGCGCTGACCATGGGCCCGTGGACGCACCTGACCGGTGACCAGGGCGTGATCGTGCCGGAGACGCTCGCCTGGCTCGACCACCACCTCACCGGCGACGGCCCGGCGCCGCGCGCGTTGCCGGTGCGGGTCTGGGAGTCGGGCCGCGACATCTGGCGCGGCCTGGCCGACTGGCCCCCGGCGACCACCCCGCGCACCTGGTACCTGCGCGCGGGCGCGCGGCTCACCGACGAGGCCCCGATCAACGCCGAACGCGGCACCGCGACGAGTTTCCGCTACGACCCGCTCGACCCGACCCCGTCGGTCGGCGGCCGGATGATGTCGACCAGCGCGGGCAGCAAGGACAACACCGAGCTGGAAGCCCGCGCCGACGTGCTCACCTTCACCACGCCCAGGCTGACGCAGGCCGTCGAGGTGTTCGGCAAACCCACGGTCGAGCTGTCCCTCAGCGCGGACAACCCACACGCCGACCTGTTCGTGCGACTGTGCGACGTGGACGAGAAAGGCGTGTCCCGCAACCTGTCCGACGAAATCCGCAGGCTCCCCGCCAATGGCGTCCAACCGGGCGAACTGCGGCTGATCCGGCTCACGCTCACCGATGTCGCGCACACCTTCCTCGTCGGTCACCGCATCCGCCTGCAGATCTCCGGCGGCGCGCACCCGCGCTACTCGCGCCATCCCGGCGTGCCCGGCAACCCGGCCGACGCGGTGGACACCGCGACCGTCACCCAGTCCGTGCACCACGCCCCGGACCAGCTCTCGACCCTCATCCTCCCGGTCCGCTAACCGCGTCTGGTCCAGCGCGGTTCGGTCGCGCGCCAGTCCTCGTCCCAGGCGGCGAAGCGGCGCCGGTTGAGCCGCAGCCGCACCAGCCACAACCCGCTGCCGATGCCGATCAGCACGCACACCAGCAGTGCGATCACGGTCAGCAGGGCGCTGAGGTCGACATCGTCGGAGGTCAATGGCGGCGATACCTGATTACCCGATGCGTCGATCCAGATCGCCACCGTGCTGCCCGCCGGTTGCCCGGAAAACGCGCCGACTTCACCCGTCCGCGTTTGTCCGGAAGACGTTTTCCATTTCGCCAGCGCGCTGACCACCGAATTTCCGCTGTGCAGGCTGTTGGATTGCACTGGCGCGTTCTGCGTCAATATCGCGGTGGTCTGGTGCGCGGCCGGTTGGGTGGCCATGGTCGCGTTGCCGGACTGGCGCGCCTGGATGCCGACCAGCACCGCGAGCGGCACGGCGAGCAGGAAGAACACCACGGCCAGCAGGATGACCAGGTTCTCCACCCGGTCGATATCGCGCCGCAGCGCACTGCGGCCGAATCCGATGGCGCGGCCGAACGCGATAGGAATACGAACGATGTACCGGAAGTTCACGCCGGTCTCATCGCCGGATCGCGATGCGTCGTCACCGATCAATCGCGACGGGTTTGTCCGGCAACCATTGTCACAACAATGTCCCGGACATACTCGTCAGAAAAGGCACCGGCCCGGTATCGAAGCTCGTCGCGACCGCACCCGGATAAGGCAGCATCTCCGGCTTGCGGCCCCGCGTGCCCGGGCAGTGCTCGAAATGCCACCACTCGTTGTCGTAGCGCCGGTACAGGTCGTACCGCGCCCCGTTGCGTTCCAGCCAGCCCGCCCCCTGGCTCGGCCGCACGTCCAGCGCCACGCCCTGAACATGCCGGGATTCGGCCGCGGGCAGCACCCGCAGCCGCGCCTCGTACACCGACCCGGTGCGCCGCACCTCGGCCTCGAACATCCGCTGCTGCACGCCCGCGTCGCGATGCCCGGAGGTCAGCCCGATCAGCTGGCGATCGCGCCAGAACGCCTCGGCCCTGGCCTCGGTGAACGCCGCCCGGGCGGCGGGGCGCAGCCCGGCCAGGTTCTCCCGCGGGTAGCGTGTGGCCAGCGCCCACTGGCAGGCGAGGTAGCGGGCCCGGCCGGGGGAGCGCAGGTACGCGGCAGGCAGCAAAGCCACGCCAAGGGCCCGCGCGCCTGCCGCGAACACCCGGTCGCGGAAGGAGTCCGGCACGGTGCGTTGCTCGTTCATGGCACCAACGGTTCCCGACCAACGTGCCGGGCCATCGATGGCTGTGTCACAGCTGTGTACCGGCGCACTTGTGACACAACCATGACACTCCCCGGACCAGGTCAGGACGCGGACCTGCCAGGATGAGCGGAATGGTGAGGTCTGTTGTGGACTGGGACAATACGTAGGTGTCCCGGGTACTGCTGATCGAAGACGACAAGGACATCCGCGACGGGCTGGCGCTCGCGCTGACCTGGCAGGGGCACACCGTGCAGGCCGTGGAAAGCGGCGAGTTGGGCTTGGCCGCGCTCGGCGACGGGCCCGCCGACGTGGTCGTGCTGGACCTGATGCTGCCCGGCATCGACGGGTTCGAGGTGTGCAGGCGGATCAGGGCGACCACGAACCTGCCGATCATCATGGTCACCGCGCGCAACGACGACCTCGACGTAGTCGGCGGCCTGGAAGCGGGCGCGGACGACTACGTGGTCAAACCGGTACAGGCCCGGGTGCTGGAGGCGCGCATCCGCGCGGTGCTGCGCCGGGTCGGCACCGAGGTCAGAACCGACACGGGTGAGCAGAAACCAGAACAGCACGGCACGCTGGACATCGACCGGGCCGGGCTGGTGGTGAGCAAGGGCGGCGCGGCGATCAGCCTCGCCCCGACCGAACTGCGGCTGCTGCTCGAACTGTCCGCCGCGCCCGGCCGGGTGCTCAGCCGCCAGCAGCTGCTGGAATCCGTGTGGGAGCAGGCCTACCTGGGCGACTCGCGGCTGGTCGACGCGTGCGTGCAGCGGTTGCGGGCCAAGATCGAGGACGACCCGGCCACCCCGCGCTACGTGCAGACCGTGCGCGGCTTCGGTTACCGGTTCGGCCCCTTGTGAGCGGAGCGAACCGGCTAGCGCAGGGAGCGCCGCGTACGCGCGTCCGACTCGATGACGCGACGCTGTCAGCGAGCGGTGTTTGCGGAGCGAACCGACTGGCGCAGGGAGCGCCGCGTACGCGCGTCCGGCACGATGAGGCGACGCTGTCAGCGAGCGGAGTTTGCGGAGCGTACCGGCTAGCGCAGGGAGCGCCGCGTACGCGCGCCCGGCATGATGGCGCGACGCTGTCAGCGAGCGGTGTTTGCGGAGCGAACCGACTGGCGCAGGGAGCGTTCACGAAGTGGCCGAGCGCCAGCGAGGTGGCGCCGTGACGTGGGCCCGGCGGTTCTTCGCGCCGGCGCGCGGGTTGCGGGTGCGGCTGCTGCTCGGCTTCGCCGGGTTGTGCGTGATCACGGCGACCCTGGTGGCAGGCGGCATGTACGCGTTCGCCCGCAACGTGATCCTGCAACAGGCCCAGGACACCGACGTGCACACGCTGACCCGCCAGATCACCTCGGTCTACCCGTTGAACACGCTGCCGCCGACCCAGGCCAGCATGGCTGAGATCGCGGAGCGGCTCACCTCGCGCGACAACTCCGTCCGGGTCGAGTACCAGGGGCAGGGGACCAACGGCTTCCCGGCCACGATGATCAGCGCGGAGCTGCGCGCGCAGGTCGCCAACGGATACGTTGTCTGGCAGCGAATCGACTGGCTGGGCCATCCGATGCTGGTGGTCGGCACCGAACTCATGGTCAGCGCCCCTGGCCACGTCGCCCGTCCGTCCGGTTTGGACGTCTTCGCGGTCTACTCGCTCAACAACGAGGAAATCAGCATCAACCAGCTTTCCGAGATCGCCTGGGGGATCGGCGCGATCGCGCTGGTACTGGCCATGCTGGTGGCGGTCGGCGTGGCGCGCAGCGTGCTCGGGCCGGTGCGCGAGTTGCGCACGGCGGCGGGCCGGCTCGGCGCGGGGGAGTTGTCCACCCGTGTTCCGGTGCGCGGGTCGGACGAACTCGCCGAGGTGGCCGCCACCTTCAACAACACCGCCCAGTCGCTGGAGGAGCACGTCGCCGAGCTGCGCCGGATGGAGGCGGACGCGCGCCGCTTCGTCGCGGACGTCTCGCACGAGCTGCGCACCCCGCTGGCCGCGATGATCGCGGTGGTGGACGTGCTCGACGAGCAGGCCAGCCAGCTGCCCGAGCTGACCGGCGAGGCGGTGCGCCTGGTCAGCCAGGGCACGCACAACCTGACCAGCCTGGTCAACGACCTCATCGAGGTGACCAGGTTCGATTCCGGCACCGCCGCGCTCGCCCTGGACAACATCGACCTGCCCACCGCGATCCGCTCGACGCTGCGGGCCCGGGGCTGGACCGGCGAGGTCACCACCGACCTGCCCGCCGGGATCATGGCCAGGGTCGACCCGCGCAGGCTGGACGTGATCGTGGCCAACCTGGTCGGCAACGCGCTGCGGCACGGCGGCCCGCCGGTGTCGGTGCGGCTGCGCACCGAACCGGGCTGGCTGATCATCGAGGTCGCCGACAACGGGCCCGGCCTCGCCCGGGAGGTGCTGCCGCAGGTGTTCAACCGCTTCTACAAGGCCGACACCGCCCGCACCCGGTCCGAGGGCAGCGGTCTGGGCCTGGCGATCTCCTGGGAGAACGCGCGACTGCACCGCGACGGTGACCGGGTCGGCAGCCTGGTCGCGGCGAACCGGCCGGGCGGCGGCGCGGTGTTCACCCTGCGGCTGCCGGTGATCGGAGTGCCGGAATGACCCGCACTCGGTTGACCTGGCTGGTCGTGCTGCTCGCGCTGGTGTGCGCGGGGTGCGGAGTGCGGCCCAGCGGCGCGATCCCCGGCGACCAGGCGCCGACCGGCCCGGTCTACGGCGTCACCCTGTACTTCGCCCGCCACAACGAGCTGATCCCCACCCTGCGCGCCACCACCAACCAGTTCACGCCGATCGAGGCGATCACCGCGCTGGTTTCCGGCCCGGACTCGCGGGAGCAGAGCGACGGCATGACGACCCAGGTTCCGCCGGGCATCGTCGCGGACGGCCTGACCACCGACCCGTCCGGCCAGACCTTTCTCGGCGTCAACATCAACCCGACCACACTGTCCACAGTGGCCGTCGGTCAGCTGACCTGCACGGCGATCACCGCCATCGCCAACGCGGGCACCAGCATCAATGCCGACACCTTCTTCATCGCGGGCCAGGGCGCGCAAATCGGCCCGCTGCGTTGTCCCGAGAGTGGTTAAGCTCGATCAACGTGGATGTGACGATCCGGCGCTTCGACGCCAACCTGGCCCCGGAAGCCGAACTCGCCGACTACTACCGGCTGATGGTGGCGATCGCGCAGGCCTGGTCCGGTGAGCCGCCCGGCGACTACGACGCGGTGATCGGGTCGGCGCGCAAGAAGGAAACGGTGTTCGGGCCGACGGACCGCTGGGCCGCCTACGCCGACGGGACGTTGATCGGTTTCGTCACGGTGAGCCTGCCGCAGGAAGCCAGTACGCATCTGGCGGTGGTGCGGGTGATGGTGCATCCGGAGCAGTTCGGGCGCGGCGTCGGCACCGCGTTGCTGCGCCACGTCGCCGGGGAGATCCGCGCCATCGGCCGCACCACGATCGAGGCGTGGAACGTGCCTGCCGGCAAAGTGGGCGAGGCGTGGGCGCACCGCCGGGGCTTCGCGACCGTGAAGACCACCATCCAGCAACGGCTGGACCTGGCCGAGGTCGATCCGGCCGGCTGGCAGGTCGAGGCGCCCGAGGGATACCACGCGGTCACCTGGTCCGGCTCCGCGCCGGAGGAGCTGCTGGTCTCGTTCACCGAGGCGCAGAACGCCATCCACGACGCGCCGTTCGGCGAGGCGGGGTTCGAGTTTCCACAATGGACACCGGAGAGCGTGCGGGCGGCCGAGGCGCGGCTGGCCGAATCCGGCGTGACGCAATGGGTGGTCGCGGCCGTGCACGACGCGGACGGCACCGTCGCTTTCACCGAACTCCAGTTGGCGGCAGGCTGGGCGAAGGACACCGCGGTGGTCAACAACACCGCGGTCGTCGAACGTCATCGCGGGCACGGGCTTGGCGTGTTCATCAAGGCCAGGATGAACGCCTGGCTGCGGGCGGAGCGGCCGGACCAGACCGTGATCGTCACCTCGGTGGTCAACGACGCCATGGTGCGGGTGAACGAGAAGACAGGCTTCCGGAGTTTTCTGACCACGGTCGTGCTCAACGCCGAACTGGACTCGTTGCGCGTCGAACCCGAAGTCGGAAAATGACCTCAGCTGGCCGGTAAACCACGCAGCAGAACCTGGAGAAGTAGGTCGAATCGGGGCGCGGGCTCACCTGGTTCCCGCGTTTGCTGCTCCAGCGGCAGCCAGTTGATCACGCCCCGGGAGAAGATGTACCAGTTCTGCACGGCCAGTTCGTGGTCGAATCCGGCCGCCTCGAACACCTCGATGACTCGGTCGCGCAGCCGCCCGAAGGCCTCCGAATGGTGCTCGTGCGGTCCGGTCACGTACGCGGGGTAACCCGGCACGGCAAGCAGTTCGCGGCGCATGCACCAGGCCAGCTCGGCCAGCCAGGTGCGCCAGTCGCCGTCGACCGGGTCCTCCAGCGGCAGGCAGCGCTCCATGACCACGTTGCTGACCAGGCCGAGCAGTTCCTCACGGCTGGACACCCAGCCGTAGAGCGACGACTTGGCCACGCCGAGGTGCTCGGCGAGCGCGTTCATGCTCAACCGGTTCACGCCCAGTTCCAGCGCGGCACTCGCGATCACGTCCCGGCTCAGTCGGGCGGGGCGACCGCGCTTGGGCTTCGGAGCCAGCGGCATAGCCATGCGATGACCCTAGACGACCGTGCGGACCACTGGACGAGAAAGGCCAGCTCAGAATAACCGTCCGGTGGTCGCCTGGGTAGCCGGTGGCGAGCGCGATCCGTGCCGCGCCCGCCACTCTCGGCCACCCGCGAAAGAGATCAGTTGGGGTTTTCGGCATGGGTCAGCGTGCCCCAGCCGGTGAACAGGTTGTTGGTGTCCTGCGGCCGGTCCTGCGCGGTGAGCGTGCCGGTGTTGGTCATGACGTTGCCGAGCCGGAAACTCATCGCGTTGTAACCGACCTCGGTCACCGGACCGAGCCCGGTCTTGACCGAACCGCCGCACAGCCAGGAGGGCACCGCGGCGCCCAGTTCGTACTTGGACTGGAAGCCCAGCGCGTAGCGCAGCCGGGTGCCGATGTCGCCGGTGTAGAGATCGGTGCCCTGGATCCGGGACGTCTCGGCAACGTCCGAAATGGACGCGATGCCGTACCCGGTGTGGGTGAAGTCGCGGCAGGTTTCCTGGGTGAGGCCGTTGACGAAGGTGCTCTGGCCCTGCCAGTAGTTGATGATCTGCTGGCTGGTGTTCAACCCGCTGCCCGGCACGGTCTTGGGCAGCGAGCCATCCGAGCTGAGGTAGACGTAGGCGGGCACGCGCAGCATGAACTTGTTCATCGCGGTGTCGTAGTCGCTCTGGTCGTTGAGGAACACGGAGATGCCGACCGCGGCCTCCATCATCACCAGTTCCCAGTTGCCGTTGCTGTTGCTGCCCTGGATCACCTCGGGCAGGTACACGTTGCGCAGCATGTCCTCGAACTGTGGCTCGTTCGGCCAGCCGCCGGGGTAGGTGTAGCGGATCAGTTCGGCCGCGCGGGCCCAGGACGAGCCGGCCCAGCCGGTCTGCAATGGTGCGTTGCTGTCGGTGTGCCCGGTGATCGTGGCCGACCAGGCGTCCATCAGGTTGATCGACTCCTGGGCGTAGGCCGCGTTACCGCTGAGGTACCAGGCCAGCGCGTCGGTGTAGGCGGCGATCGCGTCCTGCCGCTCGTTGGTGCAGCCGATGTTCGGGTTGGAGTACGGACCGCATTCGACCGTTTGATAGGGCGTCGGCTGTCGCGACAGGTCGGCGTAGGAACTGTTGATCATGTCGTTGTACGCGGACGTCCAGGGTTCGGCGCCCGCGGCCAGCTTGCTCTTGACGAAGTCCAGTTGGGCCGTGCTGTCCAGCACTCCCGGGTGGACGAACGCGGCGGGGGCGAACGAGGTGGCACTCGCCGCGCTCGCACCGCATAACAGTGTCGCCACTACGGCGACAATCAAGCCCAGCAAGCGCACACGACGATGTGTGGGCATGGCTCTCCTCCAGCAGTACCCCCGTGGCTGTGATCCGGATCACCGATGACGCTTCGAGTGTCGTGGTCTGGACCATGAGGAGCAAGACTCTTTATTTGACACGTGAATTCTGCCCGGAGTGTGAATCTGTTCAGCTGGCTGAATCAGCTGGTCAGGTCGATCCGGATGGTGAGCAGGTCGGTGCCCAGTGCGCGCACCGCCGAACTGTTCCCCTTCGGCAGCGTGGCCAGCCGCGCGATCGGATCGTCCTCGTCCACCAGTACCGCGGTCCCGGTCAGCCACTTTCCGTCCAGGCGCAGCCGGACCGACGGGTCGGCGACGATGTTGCGCACGTACTGGGATCTGCGTCCGTGCTCGGACACGAACCAGAACGCGTCGCCGAAGCGCGCCCCGCCGATCGGCGTCAACCTCGGCTGCCCGGACACCCGGCCGGTCGTCTCCAGCAGGATCTGGCTCGGCGACTTGCGCGCCATGGGATTCACGACCGCGCGCTGAAGTGCGGTGACCGCACGGAATTTCAGGTTCGAGAAATTCGACATAACGGATCATAGCCATGGCATGGTCTGGTCACGATCCAGACCGGGCAGCCAGCGCGTTCGGCCACTTGCGAAAGCTGCTGTCAACTGTTGATGGAACCCGTGCCGGACCAGCGCACGCACCGGGTCAGCGACGACCCGGCCGAGCACGCTTCCACTTGCGATTCAGAAGCCGATGCCCTGCTTGACACCCGTGAACGCCCAGCGCAATCTCTGTCCTGAGAGCGCTCTCACTCCGGCCGTTTCCGCTAATACGGGAGAGGACACTCATGGCCACATCGTCGTGGCGCCGCCGCGCGCGCTTGTTACCCGGGGGCCAACGTGGCCCGCGCACCCTGCTCGCCGGCGTGATCGCCGTCATCGCCGCACTGGGCATCCTGCTCATCCCCGCCACCACCTCCGCCGCGCCGCAGGCCGAGAACCCGTTGCCGGAGACCGGCTGGACGGCGAGTTCGAACACCAACTCCCCGGCCGGTGACGCGCCCGCCAACGCGATCGACGGCAACCTCAACACCCGGTTCTCCTCCGACGCGCCGCAGGCGCCGGGCATGTGGTTCCAGGTCAACCTCGGTTCGAGCCAGACCTTCAACCAGATCCAGCTGAATGCCGGTCCGTCCACAACGGACTATGCTGCCGGTTACAACGTCGAGGTCTCCGCCAACGGTTCGACGTTCACCAGTGTCGCGACCGGGACCGGCACGTCCTCCCCGCAGACCATCACCTTCGCCACCCAGACGGCCCAGTACATCCGTGTCGTGCTGACCGCGGCCACGCAGACGCCGTGGTGGTCGATCGCGGAATTCACCGTCTACGCCAATGGTTCCGGCTCCGGCACCGAGAACGCGCTGCCGACGACCGGCTGGGCGGCCAGCTCCAACACCAACTCCCCGGCCGGTGACGCGCCCGCCAACGCGATCGACGGGAACCTCAACACCCGGTTCTCCTCGGAAGCGCCGCAGGCGCCCGGCATGTGGTTCCAGGTGAACATGGGCGCGACCCAGAACGTCAACCAGATCGAGCTGAACGCCGGCCCGTCCACAACGGACTTCGCCGCCGGTTACAACGTCGAGGTCTCCGCGAACGGTTCGACCTTCACCAGCGTCGCGACCGGAACCGGCACCTCGTCGCCGCAGATCGTGACCTTCACCGCGCAGAACGCCCAGTACATCCGGGTCGTGCTCACGGCTTCCACCCAGACGCCGTGGTGGTCGATCGCCGAGTTCACCGCGTTCACCACCAACCCGGTGACCACTCCGCCGCCCACCGGCGGTGAACCGCCCGCCTCGTTCTGGGGCGACACCGGCAGCATCCCGGCCGCCAAGAACGTGCTGGAAGTCAAGATCGCCAACCAGACCAACGGGCAGTACCCGGACAGCCAGGTGTACTGGAGCTTCAACGGCCAGACCGAGTCGATCGCGCAGCAGCCCTACATCGACATGCCCGCGAACTCGGCCGGCCGGATGTATTTCTACCTCGGCTCGCCGAACAGCCAGTACTACGACTTCATCGAGTTCACCGTCGGCCCGTCCTCGATCAACGTGGACACCACGCGGGTCGACCGGTTCGGGTTGAAGCTGGCGCTGCTGCTGCACGGTCACGACGGCTCCGACCAGGAGGTCGGCGAGAACTACGCGACCTTCCAGGAGAGCAGGACCGCCACGTTCCAGCGGTTCCAGAACTCGGTGCCGACCGAGTTCAAGGAGCTGGCCACCGACCAGGCGCCCTACGGCATCCCGTCGCCCGGCAACGATCCCGCGTTCCAGTCCGGTGGCGCCTACGCGAACTACTTCACCAGCTACGCCGCGGCCAACGGCGACTCCAGCGACAGCACCGCGCAGATCTTCGGCTGTGGCGGCACGCTGGCCGCCAACCCGAACCTGTGCGCGGGCCTGAACCGGCACGTCGCCCAGCTACCCGCATCGCAGCAGTCCAACCCAGCCAACTTCTACCAGGCCGCGCCGGCCAACTACTACGCCCAGTTCTGGCACCAGAACGCGATCAACGGCCTGCAGTACGGCTTCCCGTACGACGACGATGCCGGCCAGTCCTCGGACATCAACGTAAACAACCCGCAGTACATGGTCGTCGCCGTCGGCTGGTGAGCCGGCCCAGTCGTAGGAAGGGAGTACGCATGTGGACCTCTGCTAGACGGGCCGCGCTCGCGACCGGCCTCCTGATTGTAGTCGCGACAACAATCTCCACCCCTACGACATCGGCAGCACCCGCCGACGTACCCGCTGCTCCCGCAGGTTTCACCACCACCTGGAGCGACGACTTCAACGGCGCCGCGAACTCCGCGCTCGACACGGGCGTGTGGCGCTACGACACCGGGACCGGGTTCGGCACCGGCGAGATCGAGACCATGACCAACAGCACCAGCAACGTCTACGAGGACGGCAGCGG
>DATFHN010000069.1:0-36688 GCA_035248365.1 Pseudonocardiaceae bacterium
CGCGACGACCTTGACACCGCGATCGTGTCCGTCAAGGCCGGGCTTGGCCATCACCACCCGGATCCGCGGACCCGCGCTTGTGGTCTGACCCACCATGGCTTTCCTTCCCTCTTCATCGAGGCGCATCGAGGACAGCGAGGCCCACGGTATGCCATCCCGACCTGCGATCTCCCGCCGTCCCGGGTGCATGTGACCTCCGTCCCGTTCGTTGCCCCTCGATCGGGGGAACGGCGACGGTCGCCGGTCAGCGCCGGGCCGCGGTCCTGGCCCTGCCGACCAGGTCGGTGGGTTGCCGCGAAGCGGCTATCGCGGCAGCGACTGCCGCGATAGCCAGCACGATCAGCGAGGCCAGGGCGAACCAGGTGCCCAGCCCGACGGACGAGTGCGCGATCCGGCCGCTGGTGAGCGGGAACTCCAGCACCCGCACCAGCAACACGGCCGCCGCCCCGAGCAGCATCCCGGCCGCGCGCGCCGGACGACTGCGCGGTGCCACCAGCCCGACGATGATCACGGTGACCAACGCGACCAGCAGGCCCCACGACGTGACCTGGAAGTTCGTCACGATGCCCGCCTCGTCGTAGCCGTTCGCGCGCACGACCGGCAGCACGAACGCGCCGATCGCGAGCAGCGCGCCGAGCACCGAGGGCACCAGCACGGTCGACTCGGTGCTCCCCGAGGTGAGGTCGACGTCGTCACGCTCAACGCCGCCGGCCAGCCCGGCGCAGACCGCCGACGCGGCCGCGGCGAGCAACGCGAGCCCGGTGAACCAGGCCGCGGGTCCCAGCGTGACCCCGTCGATCCCGGTCCCGCCGAACGCGGCGTCCAGTGCCTCCGCCCCGGACAGGAACACCGCGGCGAGCGCCACCGCCAGCACCGGGCGCAGCAACGAAGCCCACTGCCGGACGAGCATGGCCAGGCTCAGCACACCGACGATCACCGCGGTCGGCAGCAAGGCCCGCTCCGCGTAACCGGGCGGCTCGGTGATGCCGGCCGGCAGCACGAAGGTGTGCGTCACCGAACCGAGCAGCGCCGCTACCGCGGCCACCAGCGCGAGCACGGCCATGGTCAGGTGCAGCCGCGCCGCGCCGGGCAGCTCGGGTTCGGCCGCGGCAACGGGCCGGCTCCGGTCGCCGATGCCCAGCGTGACCACCGCGAGGACGAGCATGCCCAGCACCGCGATCAGCGCGATGTACGGACCGGCCCGTTCGTGCAGACCCGGCACCACCAGACCGGCCACCAGCGGCGGTACCGCCACGGCGACCACGGTCGCCGCACCGCCGAACAGCCAGCCCGCGGTCAGCTCGGTGTCGCCGGTGGTGACCGCGACCGTGCACACGACCGGCACCGCGATGGCCAGCAGCAGGCCACCGACCAGCGGCCAGACCGGCCCGTTCAGCAGATCCGGGTCGATCATCCACGGCGTTGTCGAGTGGAACGGCGCGTAGAGCAGCCCGGTCGCACCGCAGATGCCGACGCACACCGCGACCGCGAGCATGCCGCGCGACAGGGGCTGTTCCGCATCACCGGCCCGCTGCGGGCCCTGGCCCATCATCAGCGCACCCGCGATCAGCGTGACCACCTGTCCGGCCAGCAGCAGCCACAGGCCGAGGCCCGCGTGCAGAGTGCCGGAGGTCGCGTTGGTCAGCAGCAGCTCAGGGCGTTCGGCCAGCTTCGGGTCGACCAGGAACTGCACGTCCGCGAGCAACCGGCCGGGCGTGAAGATCGCGGCGGCGATCAACGCCCCGCCCGCGGCCAGCGGACGGCCGAACACGGCGAACCCGACCGCGACCGCGACCGGCAACAGACCGAGGATGACCAGCAGCGGCCCGGAGGAGAACCCGGCAGGCGTCGCCGGGCTGCTCACCGGGAGCAGCGACCCGACCGAGGTGAGCAGACCGCCGATCACCGCGACCACGAGTGCTTCCCAGAGCCGGGCCGGGATGGCCGGCCGCCCGGTCGTGCCGAGCCCGTCCGCACCGCGGGTGCCCTGACGACCTCGTGAAGATGGGGTCCGCGAAATCACCTGGCTGACGCTAGCAAGCTCGGCGCCGGGCGGCCGGTCACCATGGACCGGTTCGGACAACGATCATGGTGTGGCCGCTCGTCTGCGCTTATTGGGGCTTATTGGGCATATTCGGTTGTCCGTGGTTTCGGGTTGGTTGTCGCCTGTCGCATCCATTCCTTTCATATGACTTAAGTCACACTCGTTCGTTGCAATGCGCGACTGCTCATGGCCGAGATCGATCTTGGCGGCGCCATACCGAGACTGACCTTGACCGGCGCCTCGGCGCTGATCAACGACCATGACCGCACCGGAAGTGGTCAGAAGTCGTTTTACGACACCGAAACCGTGGACACCGAGCCGAAACGCGCCGAAGATCTGCTACCTGTTGCCGAGAACAGTGCGGTTTCGTTACTGTCCCAGGGCTCCACAGTCACGGTCCGATCACGGAGAGAACACGGCGCCGGTTACTTTGCGTTTGCGAGGACCCGCGCGACCCCGGTGAGGTGGACCAAAGCAGGAGCCGTACCCGGATTCTTGGCGAGAAAGGACAGGCTTTGGCGCCCTACCGCTCGACCGGCGGCCAAGACTCGTCCACCGCGCTCGCTGACCCGCTCGAATCGCCTCGGCGGAGCACGCGACGCGCGCAGGCGCCCGCTCTGCGCGGCCGGATGGTGATGGCCGCCGTGGCCATCGGCGCGGTCGCCGCGGCCAGCGCGGGCCAATCGCTGCTGCCCAAACTCCCCGACCACGACGCCGTGCCCGCCGCCGAGCCGGGCAGCACCGTCGCCGTGCTCGGTTCGGCCGCCAACAACGACGAGTCGCTGGAAGTCCAGCCAATGGCGCGGACCGTCGACCAGTCCGATGTGGCCGCACAGCTCGCGGCCAGCCAGCAGGTCACCAACGGCGCCAGCACCAACGCCCAGAACGTCGACGCGGTCACCTTTGCCAAGCCCGCTGACGGACCGGTGGTGTCCACCTTCGGCGGGCAGTACGGCACGCTGCACTACGGCATCGAGATCCAGGGCTCGAAGAACGCACCGATCTACGCCGCGGCCGACGGCGTGATCATCGCGGCTGGCCCCACGAGCGGATTCGGCTTGTGGGTCAAGGAAAAACTCTCCGACGGCACCACGCTGGTGTACGCGCGGATCAACGACTACTCGGTACAGGTCGGGCAGCACGTGGTCGCGGGCACGCAGATCGCCACGATGGGTGATCGCGGCTTCTCCAGCGGCTACACCCTGCACTTCGAGGTCTGGCAGCCCAACGGCACCAAGATCGACCCGGTGCAGTGGCTGAGCACCCGGGGCATCGCGGCCTGAGCCGAACCGGATCGGGACCGACCGGCCGGGCTGGGCTCGGCTGAAGCGGGCCGGATCAAGCTGGATCGGACAGGTTCGCCATCGGCCGTGCGCCGGGTCTCGTGTGGACTGTCTGCGATGTTCGTTGGCGGCCAGGAGGTTGCGCCGGAAATCGACAAGGCGGTGGACGGTCACCGGGGTGCTGAACGAGGACATCGGACTCTCCTTCGAGGACTGGTCTTCGAACATGTGTTCGAAGGCCAGTTAACCCCACGGCACCGGAGAAGTCGATCACTCGATCGGTTGATCATGGTGCAAAGCCTTGACAGGACTCAGAGTTTGGTCATGGGCACGCTGCCGATCAGCATCAGGCGGACCGTGCCCGATGTGCCGAAGTCGATGGTCGCGGTGGCGCGCGGACCGGAACCGTCGGTGGCGACGACCGTGCCGAGGCCGTACTTGTAGTGGCTGACCCGGTCGCCGACGTCCAGCCGGATTGCCGGAGTGTCCTGCCAGCCCTTGAAGTTCGTGCTGCGCATGCCACGTGAGGCCAGACCGGCCTGTGCCGAATCCGAGCCGATCGCCGACGAGCCGCGTCGCCAGCTGGTCGGCGCGCTCGGCGCGGACCGGCGCGGTTCGACCCGGCGCCAGTCGAGCAGTTCGGCCGGGATCTCGTCGAGGAAGCGCGACGCCGGGTTGGTCATCGGCTGGCCCCAGGCCGAGCGCACCAGCGCCCTGGACAGGTACAGCCGCTCCCTGGCCCTGGTGATGCCGACGTAGGCGAGGCGCCGCTCCTCGGCGAGTTCGGTCGGGTCTCCGAGAGCACGCATGTGCGGGAAGATGCCGTCCTCCCAGCCGGTGCAGAACACCACCGGGAACTCAAGGCCCTTGGCGGTGTGCAGGGTCATCAGCGTGACCACGCCATCGTCGGAGTCGGGCACCGAGTCGGAGTCGGCGACCAGCGAAACGCGCTCCAGGAACGCTTCCAGGCTGCCCTCGGCCGGGCCGTCGATGTCCGGCGGATCGGCCGGTTCGACGACCGGCTGGGCTTCCGTGCCTTGCGCCTCGGCCGGGCTGCCGAGGGCTGGCGCGACCGCCAGCCCTTCGGTGAACTCCCTGGCCACGGTGACCAGTTCGGTGAGGTTCTCCACCCGGGTCGCGTCCTGCGGGTCGTCGCTGGCTTCCAACTCGCCCCGGTAGCCGGTGCGTTCCAGCACGGCCTCGGCGATGTCGCCGACCTCGACCCCGGACGCGGCATAGTCGATCAGCTCGTCGATCAGCTCGATGAAGCCGCTGATGGCGTTGCGGGAACGGGGGTTGAGCAGGTCGACCTTGCCGTCGGCGGCCAGGCGCAGCGCGTCAACGAACGGGATGCGTTCGCGTTCGGCGTAGGTGGAGACCACGGCTTCGGCACGATCGCCGATGCCGCGCTTGGGCACGTTGAGGATGCGCCGCAGGCTCACCGTGTCGGCCGGATTGGCGATCACCCGCAGGTAGGCGAGGGTGTCGCGGACCTCGCGGCGCTCGTAGAAGCGGACCCCGCCGACGACCTTGTAGGGCAGGCCGAGCCGGATGAAGATTTCCTCGAACACCCGGGACTGGTTGTTGGTCCGGTAGAACACCGCGATGTCGGCGTTGTTCGCGTCGCCGCCGTCGACCAGCCGGTCGATCTCGGCGGCCACGAACGCGGCCTCGTCGTGCTCGTTGTCGCCGACGTAGCCGACGATCTTGTCGCCGTCGCCGGACTCGGTCCACAGCCGCTTGTCGCGGCGGCCCGCGTTGCGCGAGATGACCGCGTTGGCGGCGGACAGGATGGTCTGGGTCGAGCGGTAGTTCTGCTCCAGCATGATCGTGCGGGCCTGCGGGTAGTCCCGCTCGAACTCGACGATGTTGCGGATGGTCGCGCCGCGGAAGGCGTAGATGGACTGGTCCGCGTCGCCGACCACGCACAGCTCGCCGGGCCCAGGGAGGTGGTCGGGGCGGCCGGCGGCATCAATGCTGCTGTCGTGCTCGCCGACCCCGACCAGCTCCTTGATCAGCGAGTACTGGGCGTGGTTGGTGTCCTGGTACTCGTCGACCAGTACATGCCGGAACCGGCGCCGGTAGTGCTCGGCTACGTCCGCGAAGTTCTGCATCAGCTCGACCGTGCGCATGATCAGGTCGTCGAAGTCCAGCGCGTTGGCCTGCTGCAGGCGCAGCTGGTAGCTGGAGTACACCTCGGCGACCCGGCGTTCCAGGTCGTTGCCCGCGGCCGACGCGGCCTCATCCGGGCTGATCAGCTCGTTCTTGAGGTTGGAGACCTGCACGGCGAGGGTGCGCGCCGGATAGCGCTTGGGGTCCAGGTCGAGATCGCGGGCCACCAGGGTGATCATCCGGCGGGTGTCGTCGGAGTCGTAGATGGAGAAGCTTGAGGTCATCCCCAGGGTTTTGGCCTCGCGCCGCAGGATCCGCACGCACATCGAGTGGAAGGTGGAGACCCACATCGACTTCGCCCGCGGGCCGACCAGGTCGGCGACCCGTTCCTTCATCTCGGCCGCGGCCTTGTTGGTGAAGGTGATCGCCATGATCTCGCCGGGGTGCACGTTGCGTTCGGCGAGCAGGTAGGCGATGCGGCGGGTGAGGACCCTGGTCTTGCCGGAACCGGCGCCCGCGACGACCAGCAGCGGCGAACCGGCGTGTTCCACGGCCTGTCGCTGCTGCGGGTTGAGATCGTCGAGCAACCGGGTGGCTGTCGTGGGCCGCCGGGTGGAGGGAATGTCCGGGTGCAGTTCGAACAGAGCGCTCATTGTCTTCCCACGGTACCGGTCCGGCCTGACAACGGTTCGCACCGAGCCTTCTCACATCACGGGAGCCTTCCTCGACCGATTCATCTCGATGTGTCAAAATGAAACCGTGCAGCGGCATTGCTACGAGTTTTTCTACGGGAACCGGATTCCGGCTCCCGTGGTCGCCTAGCGCACACCAAGACACCACGAGCCCCGGAGTCCGTACGGACCCGGGGCTTTTTCGGGTTCAGGACTCCGCCAAACTGGAGCCAGGAGACCAGGATGACCACCATGACCCCCAGCGACGACCAGGCCGCGGATCCCACCAGCGACAACGAGGCAGCGACGCAGGCCATCGAGAAGATGGACATCGCCGAGCTGCGCAAGGAGATCGACTGGCTGGACGCGGAAATCCTGCGGCTGATCAAACGCAGGACCGAGGTGTCCCGCACCATCGGGGCGACCAGGATGGCGGCTGGGGGCACCCGGATCGTCGTCAACCGCGAGATGGACGTGATCGCGCGGTTCCGCGACCTCGGCCCGGAGGGCAGGCAGCTGGCGATGCTGCTGCTCAATCTCGGGCGGGGCAGGCTCGGCCGCTGAATCCGGGTTCGCTCAGGGCCATCACTGATGGCGAGCACTCCTCGAACGCGCGCACACTGGAGTCATGTTCGAACTTATCGCCGTGATCATCGCGCTGGCCGGGCTCGTCGCGGCCCTGGCGCATGACGGCTATCTCGCCATGTTGGGGTCGGCCGCCAGCAAGCGCGCCGGCGGTACTCCGATCTCGCAGTTCGTCCGGAGCCGGTTGATGGTCGCCGGGGGGACCACCGCCGCCGGGCTGCTGGCGCTACTGCTAGCTACCGGTGGAGGGTTCGCCGAGGTCGTGGCGATCATCCTCGGCGCGGGCACCGCCGGGGTGGCGACCAAGGCCCTGCAGTCCACTCGGGAGCGGTTCCGCACCGGCCCCTGAGCGCCGACCCGGCCGCAACTGAAGAAAGTTCACTCATTCGTGTGGCGAACCGAGTGACATCGGATACCCAAGTCTCATCAGGGTTTTCGGCCACTTAGGCTGGCCCGGTGACGGTGCGGAGGAGTGCTCGGAAGTCCTGCGCGCTGGCCGTCGCCGCCCAGTCGGGCGGTGTTGTCAACGACCTTGATCGCGGCATGCCGCACGCGGTTGATCGTGCGGCCAGGCGCGCCGGCGGATCGACCCGTGAAGACCCCGGACGGCCTAGCGCGGTGACGCTGCGTCACGAATTCCTGGCTCCATCCCTCGCTGAATTGTTCCAGGTGGTGAAAACCGGCTGAGGACGCGGCAATCGGCGTAAGGATGGCTGGGAACAGGGGTCAGTTGAAACATGGCAAGCGGATCGGTCTCCGCGGGCGACGCGGCGAAGCAATCCCCCCAGGGGCGGCACCATCGCACTGGCGGGGGTGAGTTCTGGACCCCTGCGGTACGCGCGGGCATCGCGGCCGCGCCACACGCGTCGCGGCACGCCAAGCCGATGGTCGCGCCCGCTGCCCGGGTCGAGGCGCCGACCTGGCCGCCCGCCTTCGGCCAGTTGCCGCCGATGGAGGACACCGGTCCCGATCCGCTGATCGACACCGGTCCTATGGGCCTGCACAAGTTCGACCTGGGCTACATCCCCGCATCGGTGACGCCGCCGAGAAGCTGGCGGCGGGCCGCCTGGTTCACCGTGTTCTGTTCGGCGGCGGCCCTGGTCGGGCTGATGTTCGTCACCTCGGAACTGGTCGGTCCGGTGCACGTGGCCAGCGACATCAACTCACTGCCCGGCCTGCCGACCGACCTCCCGTTCTACACACCGCCCTCGTCGGACGGCACGTCCCCCGCGGTCCGGCACGGTCAGCCGCCGAGCAGGCCCGGTCAGCCGTCGCAACGTCCCGGGCAGCCGGGCAGCGCCGCGCAGCCGACCGACGCGCGGGGCAGGCCGATCGTCACCGGCGGCCCCGACGGGACCAGCGACACCCAGCCTTCGGGCACCTCGACCGCCGGGAACGGACCGAGCACGGTGGTGACCTCGCCGTCGACGGTGACCACGGTCAACACCGGCCCGCCCGCGGTCGACCCCGGCAAGCTGGGCACCCGTACCGAGCAGTTCTTCCACGAGGTCACCAACAACGTGGACGCGGCCGCCGGCATGACCTCGGACACCGTGCGCGGTGACGCCAAGGCGATCATCGAGCAGAACTACGGCGACCTGTCGACGATCCAGATCAAGAGCGTGTCGGTCGATCCGGGCAACGGGCTCACCGTGAGCGTGTTGCAGGTGACGAACAAGGACGGATCGGTGAGCACCGAACAGCGAACGTTGCAGTTCACGCTGTCCGGCGATCCGAAGATCGAGAACCCCGGTGGCTGAGCAGATCAGTTACCGATCAGTAGTGGTTGGGGCGATCGTGACGGTCGGGAACGCATGCGCCACCCTGTGCGTTGGCCTGACTACCCGAGCAAGGTGCGTCCACGGCATCCACTGCTCCAACTGAGTGACACGGTACGACCGTTTGTCGCCACGAACGGGTTGTCCACCGACAGGTACTGGCATCCCCGGGCGAGCGCACGGTACGAGTTGCCGGAGTCCCACACACGCACGGAGGCAAAGGCGTGGAGCGTCCGAGAACCGGGCACCGGCACGACCAGGAAGGTTCGATCGCTGTCGTCGATCTGATCCGGCGGCAGAGCGTCGGACCGGTCCGCATCCCGTCGATCGAAGAAGCCGACACCGAGGCACTGCTCACCGAGCTGCTCGGTCCGGAGGTCGAGCCGGGCAAACATCGGGGCAAAATGGCCAGGGCGGCCAAACTGGTCGGTCTGGCCGTCGGTTCGATCGTGCTGTGCGGCTCGGTCGCCGCCGCGGCCACGCTCTCCCGCGCCAAGCCACCGGCGAACACCCCTGCGGTGGCCGCTCCGACGCCCATCACCGGTATCGGCGCCCTGCGGCCCGACACGCTCGAAGCGCAGCTCTCCGGCCACGCTGGCGGCGCTCCCGCGCATCCGGCCGCATCGCACGCACCGGCCAGGACCGAGCACTCCGCGAACAAGGCGGCCGCCGCGGCGAACCCGCCGTCGAGCGCACCGCCCGCACCGGCCCCGACCAACCCGCAGCAGCTGGTCCGCGAGTTCTACCAGCTGGTGGAGAGCCAGCCCGCCGCCGCGGCGCAGTTGCTCTCGCCCTCCCTGCTGGCCACCGACCCGGGCGGCTTCATCACCGCCTGGCAGTCCGCCGCCAAGGTCGAGGTGGACAGCGTCCAGGCCAACGCCGACGGAACCGTGCAGGCCGTGGTGCGGATGCTCCAGCCGGACGGCAGCTGGCTGCGGGTCGTCGAGTTGCTGCACGTCACGCAGGGCAGTCAACCGCTGATCAGCGGGGCACAGCTGCTGTCCGCGCAGAACGGCTGAACAGGTACAACCCCCATCACCCCACGTAAGACCGCGAGGTCGGCGGCGGAAAAAGGTTTAATCCGGTGAAGCCGGGGGCACATCCGGACACGATCGGTGAACGCATACCCTATTCGCCGTGAGTCAACCGGGACGTCATCGGCCGGGCGGCCGGGACGGTCGTCCGCTGACGGGCTGTGCCGAGGTCTTTGGCCACGTCAAACTTGTTGGGGGCTGTTGAGTGGCTGTGGCTAACGAAGGACGGCTGGTCGGCGGCCGGTATCGCCTGGATTCGCGCATCGGCAGCGGCGCGATGGGCGTGGTCTGGCAGGCCTACGACACCCGGCTGCGCCGCACGGTCGCGGTCAAGCAGCTGCGCCTGGAATCCAGCCTCGAACCGAGCGAGGCGGAGGACGCGCGCGCCCGCGCCATGCGCGAAGGCCGGATCGCGGCCCGCCTGCACCACCCGAACGCGGTCGCCGTGTTCGACGTCGTCGACGAGGACGACGCGCCCTGGCTGGTCATGGAGTACGTGCCATCGCGCAGCCTCGCCGCGGAGATGACCGAGCGCGGCGTGCTCCAGCCCGAAGAGGTCGGCCGGATCGGTGCGCAGGTCGCGCACGCGCTGTCCGCCGCGCACGCGGCCGGGATCGTGCATCGCGACATCAAGCCCGCGAACATCCTGCTCGGCCAGAACGGCACGGTGAAGATCACCGACTTCGGCATCTCCCGGGCCACCGGCGACGTCGCGGTGACCAAGACCGGCCTGATCGCGGGCACCCCCGCCTACCTGGCCCCCGAGGTCGCCTACGGGCGCGAGCCGGGCGCCGCCGCCGACGTGTTCTCCCTCGGTTCAACGCTGTACGCGGCCGTGGAGGGCTCGCCCCCGTTCGGTCTGTCCGAGAACACGCTGAGCCTGTTGCACGCGGTCGCCGCAGGCCGGATCAACCCGCCCCGGCAGTCCGGCGTGCTCACCGACGTGCTGGTCCGGTTGCTCGACCCCGAGCCGGAACGGCGGCCCAACGCGGCCATGGCCGGCCGCTGGCTGGAGGAAGCCTCGCGCGGCTCCCGGCCCAACATCGCGCCGATGGACGGCACCACCGCGGTCGTCGCCGAGCCCACGAACTACCTGCCCCCGGGCATGCAGCGCACCCAGATCGCGGGCAGCGGCTACCGGCAGGGCGGCAGCGGTTACCGGCAGGGCGGCAGCGGTTACCGGCAGGGCGGCAGCGGTTACCGGGGACCGGGTGGCAGTGGCTTCCGGAACGAGGACGACCTGCGCTCGCCGTCGGGTTACCGGCAGCCGCAATCGCGCAACATGCGCCCGATGGTGTTCGCCGGGATCGCGGTGGTCGCCGCGGTCGTGGTGGCCGGGTTGTTGTTCATGAGCGGCATCTTCGACAACAAGAGCAACCAGAACACCACGAACGCCAACACAACGGACAACGCGCCCACCGTGACGCAGACGCCGTCGTTGCCGAACAACGGTGTTCCGTACACCTACACGTACACACCGACGCAGCGGCACACGACGACCACCGAGCCGACGACGACCGAAGCGCCGACGACGACCACGACGACAACGACCACGGCGCCGACCACCACCACGACCACCGCCAAACCGACGACCACCGAACCGACTACGACCGCGTCGCAGCTGGCGGGCGGCGGGAGCGGCAGCGGTCCGGGCAAAGGTGGGCGGTAAGCCTGAAAACTGATCGTGAATCGCGCGATAACGCGCGACCTGCCGCTGATTCACCCGTTAGTGTTCGGCGGTAACCCCGTCAAGCGCCACGTGATGCGCTCGCGGTCGGGCCGAGGAGGGTGTGGGAGCAGCGGTGAGTGAGGTCGGTCAGTTGGTCGCCGAGCGCTACCGGTTGACCCAGCACATCGGCAGCGGCGCGATGGGGGTCGTCTGGCAGGCGCACGACGAACGTCTCCATCGAACGGTGGCTCTCAAGCAGTTGCTGCTGTCCCCCAGTTTCTCGGCGGCGGACACCAAGGAAGCCACCGAGCGGGCGATGCGCGAGGGGCGGATCGCCGCCCGGTTGCAGCACCCCAACGCGGTGTCCGTGTACGACGTCGTCGACGACAACGGCCAGCCGGTGCTGGTCATGGAGTACGTGCCGTCGCGCAGCCTGTCAGCGGTGCTGGACGAGCGGGTCACCATGGATCCGCTGGAGGTGGCGCGGATCGGGTCGCAGATCGCGACGGCGCTGACCGCCGCGCACACCGCGGGCATCGTGCACCGCGACATCAAGCCGGGCAACGTGCTGCTCGCCGACGACGGCACCGTGAAGATCACCGACTTCGGGATCTCCCGGGCCACCGGCGACGTCACCGTGACCGCGACCGGCATGCTGGCCGGCACCCCCGCCTACCTGGCTCCCGAGGTCGCCAAGGGCGAGAACCCCGGGCCGCCCTCCGACGTGTTCTCGCTGGCCTCGACCCTGTACGCGGCCGTCGAGGGTTATCCGCCGTTCGGGCACTCGGACAACACCCTCGCCCTGCTGCACGCGGTCGCCGCCTGCCGGACCATCCCGGCGAAGCAGGCGGGCCCGCTGACCGGTCTGCTCGCCCAGATGCTGCGGGCGAACCCGGAGGAACGGCCGACCATGGCCGAGACCAGCCGGGCGCTCAGCGCGCTCGCCGCTGGTCAGGCGCCGAACACCGGGTCGATTCCCCGGGTGGAGGGCCCGGCCAGCCCGCCGCGCGGCGCGTCTTTCGAAGAGGGCGCGACCACCTGGATTCCCAGACCCCCGCAACCGAACTACCCCAGCGGCGGTTTCCCGGCCCAGCCCGCGCGACCGGCCAGTGACCAGACGGTGAACCTCGGGGCGGCCGGTTACCCCGGCACCGGGCCGAACCCGGCCCAGCGACCGGGCTATCCGCAGACCGGACCGAACCCCGCGCTGCTGCGTGCACCCGCCGAGCAGAACTCGCTGCCGTGGAAGAAGTGGCTGATCACGGCGGGCGCGATCATCGCGGCCGCGGTGGTCGGGATCCTGGTGGCCAACGCGTTCGTGAACACCAATCCGAGTTCGGCTTCCCCGCCCCCCTCGCTGATGGCTCAGCCATCGACGACTTCGACCACGAGCCCGGCTCCCGTGGTCAGCGATCAGTCCGACCAGACCAGCCAGTCCAATCAGGACGATCAGGGCGGCTCCGGCCAGTCGGCCAACGCGGCCATGAGCAACCTGCTCAAGACCTACTACACCTTGCTGCCGCGCGATCCCGCACAGGCCTGGCAGTTGCTGAGCGCGTCAGCCCAGCAGGCCAACGGCAGCTACGGGACGTACCAGAACTCCTGGCAGAGCGTTGCCGCGACGCAGGTTTCCGGCATCGCGCCGGCCGGTCGCGCCTCGATGGACGCGAAGGTCACCTTCGTGCGCACCGACGGGCAGAGCGCCAGCAACGAGATCCAGTTCGACTTCGTGATGCAGAACGGCGAGCTCAGGCTGAACAACGCGACGGTCCTGCCGGGCGGCAAGCCGATCAAGCACCACGACAACTGAGCCAGCTCACCGGCCGCTCGCGGCCATCACCAGCGCGGCCACCATGTCCTTGACCAGCGGGTTGTCCCCGGCGTTCATCGGCACGGCCGCGTAGATGCTGCGCACCGGTTCCGGGTGGCGCACCCGGCGCACCTCCACTCCGGAATGGACCGAGCCGAGGCCGAGCGCGGGCACCATGGTCACGCCGAGGCCGGCAGCCACGAACCCTTGCGCGGTCGGGTAGTCGTCCGACTCGACCACGAACTTCGGCGTGAACCCGGCGGCGGCGAACGCGTCCAGCATGATCTTGCGGCAGGTGCCCGGCGGCCATTCGTTGTCGATCCACGGGTCCTCGGCCAGTTCGGCCAGTTCGATGTCGGGCTGGTCGGCGAGCCGGTGTCCACGCGGCAGCACCAGCCGGTACGGATCGTCGAGCAGGTGCACGAGTTCGGCGCCGGTAATGGATTCCGGTGACCTGGCCTGCGGCAGCACGATCAACTGGATGTCCGCCTCGCCCGCGAGCGCCGAATCGGCCGAGTAAGCCGGTTCCTGCAAACGCAGTTCGAGCTGGACCCCCGGCCGCCGGGCCCGGAACTCGGCGACCGCGGGCGGCACGAGTTCCGCGCCGGCCGTGGCGAAGTAGTGCACGCGCAGCCGTCCGGTCCGGCCGGCGCGCAGATCGGCGAGGGCGGTTTCGGCCGCGGCCAGCCGGGACATGATGTCGGCGGCGTGCTCGGCCAGCAGGTGCCCGGCGGCGGTCGGGCGAACGCCGCGCCCGGCCTTCTCCAGCAGCGCGGTGCCTGCCTCCCGTTCCAGCGCGGCGACCTGCTGACTGACCGCCGAGGGGGTGTAGCCGAGGTTGGCGGCGGCCGCGCTGATCGAGCCGCTGTTCACGACCGAGCACAGCACCCGCAGTTTGCGCACGTCGAGCATGACGCAACCGTACAGCGTCACTTAAACGTCGTGAAGGAAATTTCGCTTGTGCTGAACGGTCGCCGCAGACGACGATGACCAGCGAAACAGTTTTCGTCAGTGACTCTCGGGAGGGTCGATGCGGTCGTGGGGTAGCTGGGTGCGATTCGTGATCCTCGCGCTCGTCTGGGGGTCGAGCTTCCTCTGGATCAAGATCGCGCTCGGTGCGCTGTCGCCGGTCCAGCTCGCCGTTGCCCGGCTCGCGCTCGGCGCGGGCACGCTGATCGTGCTGTGCCTGGCCACCCGGACCAGGCTCCCGAACGATCGGCGCGCCTGGCTGCGCATCGGCCTGCCCGCCCTGCTCGGCAACGCCGTGCCGTTCGTGCTGTTCGGCGTCGGCGAGCGCACCGTCAGTTCCGGCGTCGCCGGCGTGCTCAACGCGACCACCCCGCTGTGGGCGTTGCTGATCGCGCTGGTGATCCGCTCCGAACGCAGGCCCGGCTGGCTACGGCTGACCGGCCTGCTGCTCGGTTTCGCCGGCACGCTGGTGATCTTCGCGCCGTGGCAGGAAAGCGGCCTGACCAGCTGGGGCGCGCTCGCCTGCCTGATCGCGGCGCTGAGCTACGCGATCAGCTACACCTACATCGGCCGCTACCTGGTCGGCACCATGTCGCCGATCGCCATGTCCGGCGCGCAGCTCAGCCTCGCCACCGGCCTCACCGTGCTCGCGCTGCCGGTCGGCGGCCTCGGCGCCATCCACGTCAGCGGCGTCCTGCCGATCGTGGCCGTCGCGGTTCTCGGCATCTGCGGCACCGGTATCGCCTTCGTGCTCAACAACCGGTTGATCGCCGATGAGGGCGCTACGACCGCGTCGTCCGTCGGCTACCTGCTGCCGGTGGTGTCGGTCGGGCTCGGCGCGCTGGCACTGCACGAACCGCTGTCCGTGCGAGTGCTGATCGGCATGATCGTCGTGCTTGTCGGCATCGCGCTGTCGCGGCGCAAGGCCAGCCCGGCACCGGTCGTCGTCGAGGAACTCGCCGCAGCCGAAGCAGGCTAGAACGCCAGCGCCACCGCGGCCGCCAGCACGTCGTGGCCCTTCGCGCTCGGATGCTCGTTGCACCCGCCCGCGGGCAGCGCCACCAGCAGCCCGGCCGCGCAGGTGTCACCGCCGAAGGGCAGGGAAGCGAGTCGGAACGCGTCGAACCCGTCCGCGATCTTCCCGCCGAACTCGCGCGTGACCGTGGTCAGGACCTTGTTCAGCTGCCCGGTTTCCGCGTCGATCGTGGCGTCGCGGTAGTCGGTCGAGTAGTAGGTGAGCAGGACCAGCTTGCCGTGATAGTGCGCCTGGCCGCGGATCGCGGAGTAGATGGACGCCAGGTTCGTGCCGATCTGCTTGAGCGTGGCCGCGAAATCCGTGCCGGTGCACTGATCGGCGGTGGTCTCCTGGCAGTAGAACAGGTCGTTCGCGCCGATGTCGATCGACACCAGCTTCGTCGACCGATGCGTGCGGAGGTACTGGACCGCGTAGGCGAGCTGACTGCCGGAATAGTTGGCGTGCAAGGGAAAAGCGGTACGGTAGCCGGTCGAACTGCCCGGTGCGCTCTCGCATCCGTTGCTCGGCGCGGCCGGATCGATCAGGCTCGCGGTCGTCTCGCCCGGGCACGACGCGTTGTTGACGTCCGCGTCCAGAACCTCCGGATAGCCAACGAAGTTCGCCGCGTTCAGATAGTCGGCAGGCGGCGTCACCTCCGGCGGCCGGTAGCCGAACGCCACCGAATCACCCAGCGCCAGATAACCGCCGCCACCGTGGGCCGGGGTCGCGTCGGCCGGTACCGCCGACACGAGCGCCGCCGCCAGCACACCCACCAACGCACACAGCAGACCGCGTCCACCCAGAACCCTCATCGCCGCCTCCTCGACCAGTCATCGAGCCCCAGCGAAGCACCCCACAAAACCTGAAACTTCCCCACAGTTTCCACCCGCGAACAAGACCCTCCCGCCCTGGGGGGCCACCGCCACTGCAGGCCAGCCTATCGCCCGGATTCGCTTGACGGAAACCAAAAACGGCGACCTGTGGATGAATCCAGGCCCTGTGGACAACCCTGGAACGGCCTCAGACGAGCCGCCGATCGGTAGCCCACCGCGACAGCTCGTACCGGTTCGACATCTGGGTTTTCCGCAGCACGCTGGACACATGCGTCTCCACGGTCTTGACCGAGATGAACAGTTCGGCCGCGATCTCCTTGTACGCGTAGCCGCGCGCGAGCAGCCGCAGCACATCTCGTTCGCGCGGAGTGAGCAAGTCCAGTTCGGGGTCGCTGATCGGCGCGGCACCCGGCCGGTCGGCGAACGCGTCGAGCACGAATCCGGCCAGGCGCGGCGAGAACACCGCGTCCCCGGCGGAAACCCGCAGTACCGCTGTCACGAGTTCCTGGCTGGAGATGGTCTTGGTGACGTAGCCACGCGCGCCGGCCCGGATCACCGCGATGACATCTTCGGCGGCATCCGACACCGACAACGCCAGGAACACCACATCCGGCAACTCGGTCCGAATCCGGCGCAACACCTCCGCGCCACCGCCATCAGGCATGTGCACGTCGAGCAGAACGACGTCGGGCTTGGCATGGTTGATCCCGGCGACCGCCTCGCCGACCGATCCCGCCTCACCGACCACGTCCACGTCATCGGTGAGCTGGTCGAGTTCGGCGCGCACCCCGGCGCGGAACAGCGCGTGGTCGTCGACCAGGTAGACCCGTACCGGCCGACGCGGCTGTTGGGCTTGGTCGGTTGCCTTGGTCACCTGGACTCCTTCACCGTCGCCTGTGCAACGCCGCCATCAGTACTGCCATCAGTATCGCCCGAGGACGCGTTCCGCGTGCCCTTGCGGCCGATTCTGTCGCGCAGCCGGTTCCTGGGCCGCGCGGGCTTCGCGGGTTTGCCCCGGTCGACCGGCCCGGACTGGGTGACCGTTCTCGGCATGCTCAGCTGCACCTCGGTGCCTTCGCCGGGCGCCGTGCGCAGTTTGACGGTGCCGCCGTAGCGGGCCATCCGGCCGTGAATGGAGTCGGCGACGCCGTGCCGGTCCTCGGGCACCGCGGCCGGGTCGAAGCCTTTGCCCCGGTCGCGGACGAAGACGGTCGCGGCCTCGAGCTCGACTTCGACGTACACGCTGACCTCGGATTGCCCGGAGTGCTTGGCCGCGTTGACCATGGCTTCCCGCGCGGCCTGGGCCAGCGCGGCGAGTTTCTCGTCCATCTTGCAGTCGCCGACGAACACCGGCGCGACCACGATGGCGAAGGTGTCCTCGACTTCGCCGCTGGCGGCGGCGATGGCCGCGGACAGCGTCGGCGGCGCGGGCACGCCGTCGACCCGCGCACCGTCCTCTCCGGACTTGGGCGTGCGCCCGTAGCCGTCCGGCGAGTACAGCCAGGTGCGCAGCTGACGTTCCTGGCCACGAGCGAGACGCAGTACCTCGCGCGGCACGTCGGGCTGCTTCTGGATCAGCGCAAGCGTTTGCAACACCGAGTCGTGCAGGTGGGCCGCGATCTCCGCGCGTTCGTCGGTGCGAATGCGCGCCCTGCGTTCCTCGCCGAGGTCCCGCACCAGCCGCAACCACCACGGCACGGTCAGCACCGCGACGCCGACCAGCGTGGCGATGGCCGCGACGAGCGCGAACTCGAGCTGGTTGAGGGTTTCGCTGCGCAGCACCACGATGGCGATACCGCCGACCACCAGCACCGCGCCGGTCAGCAGCCGCAGCAGCGCGCTCCAGCCGCCGTCGCCGAACAGCACCCCGTTGACGCCGGTGCGCGCTCCGTCGACCCACTTGCGCCGCTGCGCGGTGTCGGCTTCCCGCCAGACCACGGCGGCACCGATGATCGCGATGCCCAGCGGAATGGTGATCCAGCTGGCGACCGCCCCGGACAGCGCCTGCACCGCGATGGCCAGGCTGACGCCGAGCGCGATCAGCGCGTAGGCCTGCTGCCGCTCCTTGACCGGGTTCTCCCGCTGCGTCCCGACCGGCTCCTGGGTGACGAACATCCACAGCAACGCGTACGCGACGATCCCGAGGCCGTCGAAGGCGGCGAGCGCGGTGAACGCGAGCCGCACCCACAGCACGTTGACCTCGAGGTGGTCGGCGAGACCACCCGCGACACCGCCGACGATCCGGCCGGTGCGGTGCCGCAGCAGCTGCGGCGTGCCCTCCGGCCGGGCGTTCAGCCACGCCCCGCGTTTGCGGCCGACGGTCCGTGTCGTCCTGGTTTTGCCCACAACTCATGGTCACACGGCCGGGGCGGCGAATTCATCAGGGAACCCCCGGAAGAGTCCGGGGCACTCTCAGGGGTGTCCCGGATGTCCGCGCAGGTCATCAACGTCATCCTGGATACCGTGAGTGGGAACGAGCAGGCCGCCGCCCCGGTCGCGGACACGGCCAAAGACTTCTGGGCGAACCGGCCGCGCAGGCCACGCAACGGCCGCGTGATCGCCGGTGTCGCCGCCGGGATCGGCAGGCGCTACGGCATCGACCCGATCCTGATCCGGATCGTGCTGGCCGTCGCGACCTTCGCGGGTGGCGCCGGCGTGGTGTTCTACCTGCTGGGCTGGCTGTTGCTGCCGGCCGAGCAGGACGAGGTGTCGCCGGTCGAGGCGCTGATCGGACGTGGCCGCAGCTCAACCGGACCAGGGCTGACCGTCCTGCTCGGGCTGCTGCTGATCCCCGCGCTCGCGATCTTCACCCACGACGACTTCACCTCCTACGTCATGGCCGCCTGTCTGCTGCTGGGGCTGTTCTTCCTGCACAGGGGGCGGGCCAACCACCAGTACGCGGTGCGCCCAACGGAAAACCCGGCGCAGATGCCGACCGGCGCGCCGTTCACAGAGTCCGGCTTCAAGGGGGAGCCCATGTCCGAGCAGACCCGGTGGACCGGGCAGCCATCGGCGAACGAGCCGCAGCAGCCACCGGCCTGGGATCCGCTGGGTGCCGCGCCATTCGCGTGGGACCTGCCCGAGCCGCAGCCCGCCGCGCCGCAACCGGAGCCCGAGGCGCCGCTGTTGCGCTACCGCAAGTCCCGGGTCGGCCTGGCCACGCTGGGTTTCGCGGTGGTCGCCGGTGCCGCGATGTTCGCCACCAACGCGTTCGCGCCGCACGTCACCGTCGGCATCCTGGCCGGCATCGTCGGGCTCGGCATGGTCGCGGGTTCCTTCCTCGGCGGAGGTCGCGGGCTGATCGCGCTGGCCGCGGTCCTGTGCTGCTTCGGTGCGCTGCTCAGCGTCAGCCACGTCAACAACACCCAGAACATCGCCAACGACCAGCGCTACACGCCGACGTCGATCAGCGCGGTGCAGCCCGAGTACAACGGCGGCATCGGGGACGTCATGCTGGACCTGACCCAGCTGCCCAACAGCGGTTCGGTGACGACCAAGGTCTCGGTCGGCACGGGTGACGCCCGGGTCATGGTGCCCGCCACCGCGGACGTCGTGGTGACCTGCACCTCCTCGATCGGCACGGTCAACTGCCTTGATGTGCGCGAGGACGGCGCGAACAACGACACGGTCCACGCGACCCAGAACGACCCGAGCGACAACCTCAAGATCACCCTGGATGTCAGCTCGTCCATCGGAGACGTCGAAGTGGTGAAGTCATGAGCGAGCAGGACAACCTGACCGAGCGGATCGACCCGAACCGCTCCCCGCGCCGCCCGTTCGACCCGATCCTGTTGATCCTCGGGATCGTCACGCTCGCGGTCGCCGGTTACATCGTCGGCTACGGCTACATCCCCTTCCCGCACATCGACACCCGGTGGCTGGTGGCAGGTGGCGGCCTGCTGGTCGGCATCCTGATGCTGACCGCGTCGCTGCGGCCGAGGCGCCGCAGGGACCGCTAGCACCAACGAAAACATCGCCCCGGCCACTGCAAGGTGGCCGGGGCGATGTGCCGTTCACGCGACGGTATAGCCCCCATCGACCGGCAGGATCGTCCCGGTCACGTAGCTCGCTCCGACCAGATACGCGACCGCTTCGGCGATGTCCTCGGCGGTTCCGATCCTCCCGGTCGGCACCGATCCGGCGGCCGCCGCGAACTGAGCCTGCCGGTGCTCCTCGGGCAGGAACGACCAGAACGGCGTGTCGATCAGGCCGGGTGACACCGCGTTGACCCGGATCGGCGCGAGTTCGGCGGCCAGCGGCGACACGATCCGCTCGATGGCCCCGTTGACCGCGGCGAACGTGACCGTTCCGGGCACAGCCGCGCGGGCGCTGGCCGCCGAGATGAACGTGATCGACTCGGTCACCTTGGCCCGCTGCACTGCGTGCAGGTACGGGAAGAACTTGCCGTCGAACATGGCCCTGACCTCTGCGAGCGCCACGTCCCGCAGTGGACCGGCACCGACCGCACCCGGGCTGAACACCAGCACCAGATGATCGAACGCCCCGGTCCGATCGAAGAACTCGGCGACCCCGTCCTCGTCGGTGGCGTCCAGTTCCTCCGCGGCCCAGACCCGGCCGCGCACCGCCGCGAGCCGTTCCGCGTCGCGGCCGGTGACGATCACCTCGGCGCCATTGCCCGTCAGCCGTTCCGCGGTGGCCAGCCCGATTCCAGCCGTGCCACCCATGATCACCACACGCATCGAGCTACCTCCCAATTTCAATACGAAACGCTCCGTCTCGTTATATATCGAGACGGAGCGTCTTGTAAAGTGACCGGGTGACGGTTGACCGGCCGCGCGGCCGACCCCGCAGCGCGGCGTCGCAGCAGGCGATCCTCGACGCGGCCCTCGGTGAGCTGCGGGAACGCGGCTACGCCGCCCTGACCATCGAAGGCATCGCGAACCGCGCCGGGGTCGGCAAACAGACCATCTACCGCTGGTGGTCGTCCAAGGCCGACGTCGTACTCGACGCCCTGCTCGACCTCACCTCGACCAGGATCGTCGTCCCGGACGAGGGCTCACTCAGCGACGACCTGATCGCGTTTCTGCGCGCGACCTTCCGGCAACGCGGCCAGCGCCCGGTCCTGATCGGCCTGATGGCCGAGGCGGTCCTGGATCCGGCCTTCGCGACACAGTTCCGCGACCGGTTCCTGTTCTCCCGCCGCGCCGCGCTGCGCAGCATCATGCAGCGCGCGGTCGAACGCGGCGAGGTCGCCGCCGAACTCGACCTGGAGCTGCTGATCGACGTGGTCTACGGCGTGCTCTGGTACCGCCTGCTGCTCGACCACGCCCCGATCAACGAAGCCGCGGGGCAACAGCTCGCCGCGCTGGTCGTCCGCGCGGCGAAGCCCGGCTGACTCACTCCCACTCGATGGTCCCCGGCGGCTTGCTGGTCACGTCCAGCACGACCCGGTTGACGTCGGGCACCTCGTTGGTGATCCGGGTGGAGATGCGTTCCAGCACGTCGTAGGGCAACCGGCTCCAGTCCGCGGTCATCGCGTCCTCACTGGACACCGGCCGCAGCACCACCGGATGACCGTAGGTGCGCCCGTCACCCTGCACGCCAACGCTGCGTACGTCCGCGAGCAGCACGACCGGGCACTGCCAGATGTCGCGGTCCAGACCGGCCGCGGTCAGCTCCTCGCGCGCGATCGCGTCGGCCGCGCGCAACAGTTCCAGCCGCGCCGAGGTGACCTCGCCGATGATCCGGATGCCCAGGCCAGGGCCGGGGAACGGCTGGCGGTGCACGATCGTCTCGGGCAGGCCCAGTTCCAGGCCGACCCGCCGCACCTCGTCCTTGAACAACGTGCGCAACGGCTCGACCAGCGCGAACGCGAGATCGTCGGGCAGACCACCGACATTGTGATGGCTCTTGATGTTCGCCGCGCCTGCCCCGCCACCCGACTCCACCACGTCCGGGTACAACGTGCCCTGCACCAGGAAGTCGTAGTGCTCGCCGCGCTCGCCCGCGCTGTTCTGCAAGTCGCGGGCGGCCTGCTCGAAGACCCGGATGAACTCGCGGCCGATGATCTTGCGCTTGGCCTCCGGATCGGTCACCCCGGCCAGCGCGTCCAGGAACCGCTCGCGCGCGTCCACGGTCACCAGCTTGACCCCGGTCGCCGCGACGAAGTCCCGCTCGACCTGCGCCCGCTCACCGGCTCGCAACAGCCCGTGATCGACGAACACGCAGGTCAGCCGGTCACCGATGGCCCGCTGCACCAACGCGGCGGCCACCGCCGAGTCGACCCCGCCGGACAGCCCGCAGATCGCCCTGCCCTCGCCGACCTGCGCGCGGATCGCGGTCACCTGGTCGTCCACAATGGAGGAAATCGTCCACTCAGGACGGATGTCGGCGATCTCGCGCAGGAACCGGCGCAGGATCTCCTGGCCGTGCGGGGAATGCGCCACCTCGGGGTGGTACTGCACACCGGCGAAGTGTCGCTCCCGGTCCTCGAACGCCGCCACCGGCGCACCTGCGCTGCTCGCGGTCACCGTGAATCCCTTGGGCGCCTCGGTGACGCTGTCGCCGTGGCTCATCCACACCGGATGCCGGACGGGCAGTTCCGCGTGCAGCACGCCACCATCCGCGTCGACCGCGACCTCGGTGCGGCCGTACTCGCGGTCACCGGTGTGCGCCACCGTGCCGCCGAGCGCCTGCGCCATGGCCTGGAAGCCGTAGCAGATTCCGAACACCGGCACGCCCAGGTCGAAGATGCCGGGATCGACCGCGGGCGCACCCTCCTGGTAGACGCTGGACGGCCCGCCGGAGAGCACGATCGCGGCCGGCTTGCGCTCGGCGAGTTCGCGCGCCGTCGCGGTGTGCGGCACGACCTCGGAATACACCTGGGCCTCGCGCACCCGCCGGGCGATGAGCTGGGCGTACTGCGCTCCGAAGTCGACGACGAGCACCGGGTGCTGGGGGCTGTTGGCGGCCACTGCGGGCGGACCTCCCTGTAGCTACTGCTGCCGGACCGTCCTGGCCCGCCAGAACACCATCGTCCCAGGTCGGCAACGCACCAGCCGACCTGGCCCACCAGATGTGACCGCCGCCATTCACCCCGCGTTCAGCAGACCAGCGACAAAGATCCGCACCAACCGGCGCAGCTGCGGCACGAAGTCCACCGCGGCATGGGCGAGCCGGGCATCGCCCTCGTACAAACCGGCCAGGATCACCGGCGGATGCGCGGCCTGCCAGGTCGCCGCGGCCAGTGCCACGACCGCCGAAACCAGTTCCCGCGCCCTGTTCTCGTCCAGCCCCGGCACCGCCCGCTGACACACCCCGGCCAGCCGATCGGCCTGCGCGACGGCCTTGAGCTTGAAGTCCCACACCGACTCCAGGGTCACCTCACGCTCGAAACTCACCTGCACATGCCCGAGCAGATCGCAGAACAGCGAACGCGAGGCCAGCGTCGACGCGACGACCTCAGCCAACTCCCCGCCGACACCCACCTCTTCCTCCACCGCATCAACCCACCCGGCCCACTCCCGCGCGGCCAGCCGCAGAAAGATGTCCTCCCGCGACTCGAAGTACCGCCGCACCGCGGACACGTGCACCCCCGCCGCGGTGGCGATCGCGGTCAGCGTCACCTCCCGCACACCGTTGGCCCGCGCCAGCTCGCGCGCGGCGTTGAGCAGGGCTTCTGCCCGCTGTTCCTTGTGTTCCACGGTTCGCGCCCGCTGAAAATCCGGCTCCGTCGCACTCACACCTTAGAGTGTAACGCAAGCCCGTTGCGTTGTTAACGCAATCGACTAGCGTTACATTGGTCGACATCACCCACAGGTCCCCACCCCGTGATCAGGAGGCCCTCATGACCAGGGAAGGCACGTCCGAGCAGGTCTGGTTCGTCACCGGCAGTTCGCGCGGTCTCGGCCGAGCTGTTGCCGAGGCAGCTCTCGACGCCGGACATCAGGTCGCGGTCACCGCCCGCAGCACCGCGTCGCTGACCGAACTGTCCGCCCGGTACGGCAAGAAGGCGCTGCTGCTCCCGCTCGACGTCACCGATCTCGAACAGGTCGCCCACACGGTCAAGACCACCGTCGAGGCGTTCGGTCGAATCGACGTCGTGGTCAACAACGTCAGCCGCGCCACCATCGCCCCGGTCGAACACGTCCCCATCGACGATTTCCGCGCCCAGGTGGAGGCGATCTTCTACGGCACAGTCAACGTCACCAAGGCAGCGCTGCCGGTCTTCCGCGACCAGGGCTCCGGCCATTTCATCCAGGTCGCGTCGGCAGGTGGCCGGTTGAGCACACCGGGCCTGTCCGCCTTCCACGCCGCCAAACACGCGATCGAAGGCTTCAGCAAGGTGCTGGCCAAGGAGGTCAGCCGGCTCGGCATCAGGGTCACCATCGCCGAACCAGGCGCCATGCGCACCAACTGGGGGCGCATGGCGATCCGAACCCCGCCAATCGATCCGGCCTACGACCGCACGGTCGGCACCATGATCAGCCGCACCTCCGCCGTAGCGGGCTACGAACCCGTCGACCCGGCCAAAGTAGCCCGCACCTTGCTGGACGTCGCCCAGCTACCCGAACCACCGCTGCACCTGGTGCTGGGCCGCGACGCGGTGGACGAGGTCCAGGAGGAGGTGAAACGCCAATTGCACGAGGATTCCCGGTGGGCCTGGATCGGTCGCTCGGTCGACTTCGTCTAAGGATCACTGACGTGCTCATCGCGGCAACCGAGGCCGTACGGTGGGCGGGTGAGTGAACCCACGATCGAGGCTGAGCCAAGGCAGTGCTGGATCGCCGGTGCCGGTGAGCGCGGGGAGCGTTCGCTGACCGTTCGCCATCCGTTTGACGACACCGATGTCGCCGACGTCACCGTGCCCGATGACGAACAGATCGAACGAGCGGTCGCGGCGGCGGCCGAGATCGCCGATCAGTTCCGGCGCACCCCGGCCGGGCAACGGAAGTGGGCGTTGGCGCACATCGCGGATCTGCTGGTTCGTCGCGGCGAGGAGATCGCCGAGACGATCACCGCGGAGAGCGGGAAACCCTGGCGCTGGGCCGAAGCCGAGGTGGCCCAGGCAGTTCAGGTGTTCCACGCCGCCGCGGCGATCGCCGCCGAGTTCACCGGTGAGCTCGGCGCGACCAGCACGCCGAGATCGGCAAGCGCGGCGGCAGCCAGCCGTTTCGCTGCCGACGGACCGATTCGGCTGGCCGTCGCCCGGCGGCGGGCGCGCGGTCCGGTGCTGGCCATCGGATCGAGCACGTTTCCGTTGGCCGGCGTCGCCCGCCAGGTCGCGCCCGCGCTGGCGGTGGGTGCGCCGGTGATCAGCAAACCGGCGTCGCTGACCCCGTTGTCCGCGTTGCTGCTCGGCGAGATCATGGCCGAGGCCGACCTGCCGAGCGGTGCGTTCTCGGTGCTTCCGTTGCGCGGCAAGCACCTGGCCGATCTGGTGCAGGATCCCCGGCTGCCGGTGATCTCGGTGACCGGTGCTCGCGCCACCGGTGCGGCCGTGCGCACGGCCGCACCGGGCAAGCACTTCGTCACCGAGCTGGGTGGCACGACAACGGCGATCGTCTGCCCGGACCTGGCTGGCGACCTCGATCTGACCGGCGTGGCCGAACAGATCGCGTTGGCCGCCAACGCGCGGGCCGGCCAGGACCGGCTGGCGGTGCGGCACGTCCTGGTGCACCAGGACATCGCCGAAGCGTTCCAGGCCGCGCTGCTCGGCGCGGTCCGCGCGCTGGTCACCGGGAGCCCGCACGACCCGGAGGTCACGGTGGGCCCGCTGGTGAGCGAGGAATCGGCGATCCTCGCCACCCAGTGGATCGACGAGGCCGTCGCGGCAGGCGCGACGCTGCTGACCGGCGGCGTGCGCGACCGCGCCTCGCTCACGCCGACCGTCCTGGCCGTCCCGCCCGAGTTCGCAACGGAGGAACTACTGGCCCCGGTGATCCTGCTCTCCACAGTGGACAACACGCGGTCCGCGTTCGCCGCCACCAACGGGCGTGACTCCGACCTCCCGGTCGGCGTGCTCACGCACGACGTGCGCACCGCGTTGCTCGCCGCTGACGAACTGGACGCGGACGTGGTCGTCGGCGCGCTGCCGTCGGAAACAGCGGCCGCCGACGACCTCGCGGACATCGTCGCGGCCTACACGCGCCCGCAGCGCGTCGTGCTCGGCGGGGAGTGAACTCAGGCTTTGCTGATGGCCTGGGCAAAACTGAACACGCCGTGCGGGTCGTACTGGCCGGCAACCTGGCGCAGCCGCGCGAGGTTGTTGCCGTAGTAGGCCTGGCCCCAGTTGGGCATGGCCGGGTCGATGTAGTTGACGTACCCGGTCGTGCCCAGCGGTCCGGCCAGTCCGTCCCGCACCTCGCCAACCACCTTGGTCGCGGCCTGCCGGGAGATGGTGAGCTTCTGATAGATCTGCAGGCTCGCCAAGGCCGACCGGTACGGGAACGCGGTGGCGTCGGCGCCGACCCGGCCGATCGCACCGCCCAACGCGTCGAACACCAGGTTCAGCCCGGTTTTGCCCGCGCCCAACGACGCGATCGAGCCCGGATCGGCAACCGGGCTGGTGACCATCCGGGAGGAAGCGACGAAACTCTCCCGCACCACCTTGCCGCCCCCAGCGAAGTAACGCATGGCATCCAGGTAGCTCTTGCTCAGCACATACCGGCTACTGGGCGAAACCCCGGTGGCTTGGGCCAACGCACTCAGGTGCGAGTTCAACGCGGACGAGGACCCGATCAACGTGCCCGTGACCGAACACGTCGCCGGTGACCCACCCGCCACATTGCACGTCGACCACAGCTCGTCCGGCGCAGCAGCGGCCCATTGCTGCCACCCGCCCAGCACCGAACCCACCGAGCCGGCCGGGAACTGCATTGTGAAGATCTGCACCGAGGGAGCGGGCGCGGTGGCAAAGGTGAACGAGGTGACGATGCCGAAGTTCCCGCCCCCGCCGCCACGCAACGCCCAGAACAAGTTCGGCTCGGAACTCGCGGACGCGGTCCGCTGCACCCCATCCGGCGTGACAACGGTGGCGCTGGTCAACTGATCACAGGTGAGGCCGAATTTCCGCCCCAGCACACCGATCCCGCCGCCCAGCGTCAAACCGGCGATCCCCACCGACGGGCACGATCCCGCGCCGATCGCCCGGCCGGCATTGCCGGCGGCCGAATACACGTCGATCAGCCGCGCGCCCGCGCCGACGACCATGCTGCCGTCCGGGTTCACGGTGATCCCGGACAGCCCGGCAAGGTCGACGACCAGCGCGCCGTCCGGCGTCGAGTAGCCGGCGTAGCTGTGGCCGCCGCTACGTGCCGCGATCGGCGTGCCGGACGCCGCCGCGGCGGCAACGCACGCTTGCACGTCGGCTGGTTTGCCACACAACGCGATCGCGGCAGGCTGCCGACCGTCGAACAGCGGGTTGTACGAGCGGCTCGCCCCGGAAAAGCCGGACTGGCCTGGCCGGAGCAGCTTCCCGGACAACGAGCCGGCCAGCGCCGCATAGTCGATCGGTTTCGGCCCGGCCGACGTGCTCGGCGGCACGGTCACCGTCGACGTGGCCGTCCGCGACGAAGGCTCACTCGACTGACCGGTCGATCCCCCGCAAGCGGCAAGCGCACCCGCTGCCACCCCCAAACCCGCGGCCAGTCCGCCCGCGCGCAGAAACGCCCGCCGGCCCAGCACTGCATCCCCGGTCATCTCGACACCTCCACCCAGTGGACGCATCATGCCCGGCCAGGGTTGATCGTGCCGTCCGAAATGAACCCGGCGGAGGAAGCCGGACAGGCCGATGGGCCCGGCCGCCCCCGAACACGGCCGGGCCCATCGACATCGGGTCAGGACTTCCGCAAGACCCCGATCAGTCCGTGCGTCTCGCCGTCGATACCCGCACTGAAGAAGATCGAGTCCGTGCCGCCGGTGGCCGCCGTGCCCGGCAGCAACGCCCACAGACCCGGCTCGGCGAACGGCTTACCGGTGGTGCTGTCGCGGAGCTGACCGACGGCGAACGGCGTGAACCGGCCGTAGCCCAGCGGTGCGAGCACGTTGACCCGCCCATCACCGAAGTTGCCGATCAGCAGCGAACCGGCCAGCTTGCCCCAGCTGCTCGGCGCGATCGCGACGCCCCACGGCGCGTTCAGCGCGCCGCCGGTGGCGATCCGGGCGACCAGGCGCCCATCCGGCGTGAACTCGTCCACGATGCCAAGTCCCTTGCCGACGACCTCGCGACCGGTGGCCGGGTTGGGCTCGGCGTAGGTGACGAACACGTTCCCGTTGATCGTCTGCGTGTTGAACGGCGCGAACTTCTTGGGCACGAAGGCGTCTCTGAACGCCCACGACGGTTCGGCGACCGGCTGGAAGGTCGAGCTGAACACATCGACCCGGCTCTGCCCGAAGTTCGCGGCATAGAGCTGCTGGCCGCCCGCCTTGTCGGTGGCCAGCGCCAGGCCGGTGTAGGCCGCGCCCGGAGTGCTGGCCTTGATCTCGGCCGCGCCGATGCTCGGGTCGACACCCGGCGCCCAGGCCACGATGTTGCCGCTGATGGTGGAGAAGATGAACCGCGCCGGCCCGCTCGCCGCGCCGACGGTGTTCACGAAGCCGGTCCCGCCGTTGAAGACCTGCCCGGTGGGCAGGCCGGCGGGCGAGCCAGGAATGGTGACCCGCACCGCGCCGACCGTGCTCGCGGTGGTGCTGTCCGCCGCGCTGCTGTACAGGGTCGACGTGCTGGTCCCGGCGTTGGCCGACCACAACGGCGACGTCGGGCTGAGCGCGAGCCCCCACGGATTCACCAGCGCCGAATCGGTGTCGGAGGCCATCCCCGGCAGGTCCGAGACCAGGTTGACCTGGCTGACCCCGAACGGGTTGCCATGGCCGTGAGCCGGACTGGCCGTCGCGGGCAAGCCAGCGAACAGGAGCCCACCGGCTCCCGCGGCTGCGGCGACGACCGCGAGTGAGCGCTTCGCGAAAGGAAGAATCGACATGTGCTGCCCCTCTGATTTCGGTTACGTGCATCCGGCTACACGGCCGGATCCCGAAATCGGGTCACCGCAATTCTTCGGTTTTCCTCTATCGCGCTTGACTAAGCGTCCACTCAGCCCAACCGGAGTGCGGCAGGCGCCTTCTTGGGCACCGCTGGTTTGGCTGGCGCGACCGGCGCCAGCCGCCGGTACTCCTCGCCCTGCGCGGGTCGGGCGTCCGGCTCGCCCTTGTTCGGCCACAACGCGAAAGCGCGCTCGGCCTGCGCGGTAATCGTCAGCGACGGGTTGACGCCGAGATTCGCCGAGATCGCCGATCCGTCCACAACAGACAGTCCGGGATAGCCGTAGACCCGGTGGTAGGGGTCGATGACACCGTGCTCGGCGTCGGAACCGATCGCGCAGCCGCCGATGAAGTGCGCGGTCAGCGGAATGTTGGCCAGTTCGCCCCAGCTTCCGCCCGCGTAACCGCCGATGTGCTTGGCCGCCAACTGGCTGGCCTCGTGCGCGGCCGGGATGAATCCGGGGTTCGGATCGCCGTGGCCCTGTTTGGAGGTGTAGCGCCGCCGCCCGAACAAGCCCGGCTTGAGGTAGGTCGTGATCGAGTTGTCCAGGCTCTGCATGACCAGCAGGATCACGGTCCGCTCGCTCCACCGGTGCACCGAGAGCAGGCGCAACGTGAGCAGCGGATGTTCGCGCGCGAACCGCAGTGCCTGCCGCCACCGGGGAACCGGCAGCGACCCGTCGGTGGCCAGGGTTTGCAGCAATCCCATGGCATTGCTGCCCTTGCCGTAGCGCACCGGTTCGATGTGCGTCTGGTCGTCCGGATGGATGGACGAGGTGATGGCGACGCCCCGGCTGAAGTCGCGCTCCGGGTCGACGCTCAGCCGCGCCGACCCGAGGATCGACTCCGAGTTGGTCCGGCTCAGCTCGCCCAGCCTCGCCGACAACCTCGGCAAAACCCCCGAATCCCGCATCTGGTGCAACAAGTTCTGCGTCCCCCACGTCCCCGCTGCCAGCACGACCTTCCCGGCGGTCACGGTCGTCTGGAACTTCTTCCCTGCCCGCCCGGTCTTCCGCAATCCGACCGTGAACGACCCATCCGGCTCAGACCGGACACTGGTCACGGTGGTCAGGGGAATGATCTTCGCCCCGGCCCGCTCGGCCAGGTACAGGTAGTTCTTGACCAGCGTGTTCTTCGCGCCCACCCGGCACCCGGTCATGCAGCTGCCGCATTCCGTGCACCCGGTCCGCTCCGGCCCGGCACCCCCGAAGAACGGATCGGCGCTGCGCTCGCCCGGCTTGCCGAAGAACACGCCGACCGGCGTCGGGTGGTAGCTCTCGCTGATGCCCATGTCCGCGGCGACCTTCTGCATGACCTCGTCGGCCTTGGTCACCGTCGGGTTGGTCACCACGCCGAGCATGCGGCTGGCCTGGTCGTAGAACGGGGCCAGTTCGGCTTCCCAGTCGGTGATGTGCGCCCACTGCCGGTCGGCGTAGAACGCCCCCAACGGCCGGTACAGCGTGTTGGCGTACACCAGCGACCCGCCGCCGACACCCGCCCCGGCCAGCACCACAACGTCCTTGAGCAGATGAATCCGCTGGATCCCGAAGCAGCCCAGCCGTGGCGCCCACAGATACCGCCGCGCGTCCCAGGAGGTCTTGGCGAACTCCTCGTCGGCGAAGCGTCGCCCGGCCTCGATGACCGCGACCCGGTACCCCTTCTCGGTCAGCCGCAGCGCGGCGACGCTGCCGCCGAAGCCGGAGCCGACAACGACGACGTCATAGTCCGGGGTGTTACCGGTGGGTACGGTCATGCACCGAGGTTAGGCCGACCGGCCGTTTCTGACCAGTAGTAAGTTACGGCGCCTCGCGCGGCTCAGCCGCGAACGGTCAGCCCGACCTTCTGGAATTCCTTGAGGTCGGAGTACCCGGTCTTGGCCAGCGCCCGGCGCAGCGCACCGAACAGGTTCACCCGGCCGTCGGCATCCTGCGACGGCCCGAACAGCAGCGTGCGCAGGTCGACCTGGCCGTCCGTGCCGATCGCCGGATCCAGCAGCGACCCGACCGCGACCCGGCTACGCGGCAGCGACGGGTGCGCGGCCGCCGAGGTCCAGTACAGCCCCCGGCCAGGCATCTCCGAGGCAGTAGCCAGCGGTTCACCCAGCATCACCGCATCGGCACCGCACGCGATCGACTTGGCCAGATCACCGCTCACGTGCACGCCGCCATCCGCGATCACGTGCACGTAGCGCCCGCCGGTCTCGTCGAGGTAGTCCCGCCGCGCGGCGGCCGCGTCCACGATCGCGGTGGCCATCGGCACCCCGATGCCCAGGACCGCGTCGGTGCTGGTCACCCCGGCCGTGTGCCCGTGCCCGACGATGACACCCGCCGCGCCGGTGCGCATCAGGTGCATCGCGGTCCGGTAGTCGGCGACGCCACCGGCGATCACCGGCACGTCCAGCGCGGAGATGAAGTGCTTGAGGTTCAGCGGTTCGCCCTCACCGCTGACATGCTCGGCCGACACGATGGTGCCCTGCACCACCAGGATCTCCACGCCGGCGGCGAGCAGTGCCGGCGTGAGTTCGCTGGCCCGCTGCGGGCTTACCCGCGCGGCGACGGTGACACCCGCGTCCCGGACCCGCTTGAGCGACTCGGCCAGCAGATCGGGCTGGATCGGCGCCGAGTGCAGGTTCTGCAGGAGCGCGGTGATCTGCGCCGGATCGGCCCCGGCCTCGACCGCGTCGACCAGCGTGCCGAGCGCGGCCTTGACATCGGCATGCCTCGCCCACAACCCCTCGGCGTTGAGCACGCCGAGCCCGCCGAGCTGCCCGACCGCGATCGCGGTGTCGGGCGAGACGATCGCGTCGGTCGGATGGGTGACCAGTGGGATGTCGAAGCGGTAGGCGTCGATCTGCCACGAGGTGGAGACGATCTTGGAGGACCGCGTCCGCCGCGACGGCACGATCTCGACGTCGTCGAGTTCGTATGCCTGCCTAGCGGTCCGCCCCATGCCGATCTCGACCAGGTCGCGCACGTCTCTTCCTCCGGCCATCAGTCACCCCACCGCCACAACCCAAACATGAAAATCACTCACCCGCGCCTACAGCCCCCGCCCATCCCAGGGGGGCGACCCCTGGTCCAGCCTATTTGGGCGGGCGCGGGGGAACCTAATCGATGCGGCCCAGCTGTGGATAGCTGGGCCGCGTGTGGACAACTCGGCGGGGCTGTGGATAACTGCCCTGCCGAGGGAAACCGCAGGTCAGCGGGTGGTGTAGTTGGGGGCTTCCACCGTCATGGTGATGTCGTGCGGGTGACTTTCCTTCAGGCCGGCCGCGGTGATCCGCACCAGTTGCGCCTTCTGCAGCTCCGCGATCGTCGACGCGCCGGTGTAGCCCATGCCGGAGCGCAGACCGCCGACCAGCTGGTGCACCACTTGCGCGAGCGGCCCGCGGAACGGCACCCGGCCCTCGATGCCCTCGGGCACCAGTTTGTCCTCGGCGAGCACGTCGTCCTGGGCGTAGCGGTCCTTCGAGTACGACTTCTTCCCGTCCCGGGCGCCCATCGCGGCGAGCGAGCCCATGCCGCGGTAGATCTTGTACTGCTTGCCGTTGTGCAGGATCAGGTCGCCGGGCGCCTCGCTGGTGCCGGAGAGCAGGCTGCCCAGCATCACCGAGCTGGCGCCGGCCGCGATCGCCTTGGCGATGTCGCCCGAGTACTGGATGCCGCCGTCACCGATCACCGGCACTCCGGCAGGGCGGCAGGCCTGGTCGGCCTCGTAGATCGCGCTGATCTGCGGCACGCCGACCCCGGCCACGACCCGCGTGGTGCAGATCGAGCCGGGACCGACCCCGACCTTGACCGCGTCCGCGCCCGCCTCGACCAGCGCCAGCGCGCCGGCGCGGGTGGCGACGTTGCCGCCGACCACGTCGACCGTTTCGCCGAGTTCCGCCTTGAGCCGCGCGACCATCTCCACCACGTTGCGCGAGTGGCCGTGCGCGGTGTCCACGATCAGCACGTCGACGCCGGTCTCGGCCAGCGTCATCGCGCGCTGGTAGCCGCCCTGGCCGACGCCGACCGCCGCGCCGCACAGCAGCCGGCCGTCCGGGTCCTTGGTGGCGTTCGGGTACTGCTCGGTCTTGACGAAGTCCTTGACCGTGATCAGGCCGCGCAGCTTGCCGTCGCCGTCGACCAGCGGCAGCTTCTCGACCTTGTGCCTGCGCAGCAACCCGAGCGCGGCCTCGGCCGTCACGCCGACCTGCGCGGTGACCAGCGGCGCCTTGGTCATCACCTCGCGAACCGGGCGAGTGTGGTCGACCTCGAAGCGCATGTCGCGGTTGGTGATGATGCCGACCAGGGTGCCCGACGCGTCGGTCACCGGGAGGCCGGAGATCCGGTAGCGGGCGCAGCGGGCGTCGACCTCGGCCAGGGTGTCGTCCGGGGAGCAGGTGACCGGGTCGGTCACCATGCCCGCCTCGGAGCGCTTGACCGTCTCGGCCTGCCGGGCCTGCTCCTCGATCGACAGGTTGCGCTGCAGAATGCCGATGCCGCCCTGCCGGGCCATGGCGATCGCCATCCTGGCCTCGGTCACAGTGTCCATCGCCGCGGACAGCACCGGGATCTTGAGCGTGACGTTGCGGGTCAGTCGGGTGCTGGTGTCCACCTGGCTCGGGATGACATCCGATTCGGCGGGCAGCAGCAACACATCGTCGAAGGTCAGACCGAGCATGGCGAACTTCGGCGGCATGGCCGCGTCGATCTGCTCGGTCGCCGAGCCGGTCACCGATTCGAGCATCGTGGGCGTCATAGCGGGGTGGCGAGCCTTTCCTGGCCGGGGACACACCGAACGCGTGTGCATCAGAGCAGGCAGAACGGGTAAGGCCATGGTATCGAGTGTCAGCGCGGAGTAGTCCGGGTACCGTGCCGGGTCGTGGCCCGTGATGCGTTGCCCCCAGACCCGTTCGACGGCGATCCGCACGATCCGTCCATGCAACTGCGTGACGTTGACGAGGAGCCGGAAGCGCCGATCGACGCGAATGAGCAGGAAGAACTGATCGAGGACCTGGCCGACCTCGCCGTCTACCAGGCGCTGCTGGAGCCGCGTGGCGTGCGCGGCATCGTGGTCGATTGCGCGGACTGTGAAGAACCGCACTACCACGACTGGGCGCTGTTGCGGGCGAGCCTGGAGCAGCTGCTCGACGACGGCAAGATGCGCCCGCACGAGCCCGCCTACGACCCGGACCCGCGCTGTTACGTGACGTGGGAGTACTGCCGGGGGTTCGCTGACGGCGTAACCGCCTCCGAGACGGCCCGCTGACGCACAGGTGATCGCGCGTCGAACACCGTTCGACGCGCGATCGAGAGCAAGCCGGCGGCTAGTTCGGGGTGTCCGAGGACGAACCGGCTGGGACGTTGGCGCCCGCGCTGCCCGTTCCGGCGCCGGTCGACGCGGGGCCGCCGGAACCGGGGTTGGTCGGGGTGGCGGACTGTAGCGACGGGGTCGAGCTGGGCGGGGTCGAGCTGGGCCCGCCGGTCGACGAGGACGGCGTCGACGTGGTCGGCGCGGTGGTGGTCGTGGAGGACGGCGGATCGGACGGCGTCGTGGTCGGCACCACCGTCGCGGTGATCGAGTTGTCCGGGGACGACGGCGCGACGACCGGCAGCCCGCCGTTGCCGGTGCTCAGCGCGAGCTGGTTGAGCAGGTTCTGCTGCTGGGCCTGCAGGTCGGCCTGGCCGTCCTCGTTCTGCACCGACGGCAGGGTCTGCTGCGCCTGGGCGAGAGCGTTGCGGGCGGCGCTGTAGTGGCCCTCGTGCAGGGCGGTGCTGGCGTGGCTGAGTTCGTTGCGCACGTCGTCGGCGGCGAGCACCGAACGGGCGTGGTCGGAGTAGAGCACCTGGGTGAGGCCCCAGAGGGCGTCGCCGGGCTGGGCGTCGCGGGCGGCGAGGCCGACGCCGGTGAAGACGATGACCAGGACCGCGGCGGCGGAAGCGAGGGGGACCAGCAAGCGCGGCCTGCGGCGGTTGCGGTGGGTCGCGGCGAAGATCGTGTGCACGGCGGTTTCGGTGTCGACGAGTTCCGGCATGGGCTCTTCGTCGACGTCGCGTCGCCAGGACAGCAGCAAGGCGTTGAGCTCGGGCTCGGTGGCCACTCCCGCGGAGTTCGCGTTGCCGAGCGCGTTGAGCAGTGCATCGTCCGACCGCAGTGCGGCCAGGTCCAGATCGGTCGACCCGAGTTGCTCGTCGAGTTCGTCGACGGCCAGGTGGTCGAGCCCGTCATCACTGTCGAGACTGTCCATGGCGTCGTTCGCGTGCAGGTTCGTCGGCAGCGCACGCAACGACAGCAAGGACTTTTCCGTGTCCTTACCGAGCACCGACCATCTGTTTACCTCGGAGCCAGCGACCCGGTGACGCAGTTGCGTCCATCTGGATCTGCTGACCCCATGGCCACGCTGGCCTCCCACTCAGACCACCTCCTCTGCGCCGAGTGTCTTACGTAGCCGGCTGAGCGCACGGTGCTGGGCGACCCGCACCGCGCCCGGTGTCGAGCCGACCGCATCCGCGGTCTCCTCCGCCGACAGCCCAACCACGACCCGCAGCACCACGATCTCGCGCTGCTTGTCCGGCAGTACCTTCAACAGCGCAGCCATCCGCTGGGACAGCTCCCCGCGCATCGCCCGCTGTTCGGGTCCTGCCTGGAGATCGGGCTCATCCGGTACTTCAGCGACGGGCTCGGCGCGGTTTCGCGCCGCGGCCCGATGCGCATCTGCAACCTTATGCGCCGCGATCCCGTATACAAACGCCAAAAAGGGACGCCCCTGATCGCGATAACCAGGCAGCGCCGTCAGCACCGCGAGACACACCTCCTGCGCCACATCGTCCGCCGAGGCGAACGATCGCTCCTGCCGGCCGACCCGAGCACGGCAGTACCGCACCACCAACGGACGAACCAACGCCAGCAAACGCTCCACCGCCCGTTGGTCGCCGCCAACGGCCGCGCCCACTACGGCGCCTGGTTCGTCCCCCAAAATCGTCATCGAAGGCAACAGTCCTGATGTTACGTATCGGCGGCACGGAACAGAACACTGGAGATGACAGAGCGTGACGCTCACTCACCCACAACGGTCTTCTTCACCGTACCGTCCGGGGTGGCCAAAGCGCGCGTCGAACCGAATGTGAACCGGCTGACCTGCGCGAACAATGCTCTGCAACAAGAAGACGGCAGCAGAATCCGGCCCGGCGGGACACCGCCGAGCCGGATGCATACCGTTGCATGCCGGGCGCTGGAATTTTCCAGCGAGCCGGGCTAACCGGGTGGCCAGCTCAGGAGACCAGACCGCGCCGGAATCCATGCGCAACCGCTTGCGCACGATCCCGCACACCCAACTTGCGGAACAGCCTCCGCGCGTGGGTCTTCACGGTGTCTTCCGACAGGTAGAGCTCGCGGCCGATCTGGCCGTTGCTCTTGCCCTGGCTCATACCGCGCAGCACCTGCAGTTCCCGATCGGTGAGCTGTACTCCCGGGTCGGAGGGCTGGCGTGGCGCGGGCACCGAGGTGCTGGCCAGGGTGTGCGCGAGCGCGGCGACCAGTTCCGGCCGGGACGCGTCCCAGCGCAGATAGCCGCGTGCTCCGCCGGCGATCGCGGCAGCGATGCTGCCCGCGTCGTCCGGAGCACCGAATACGATGACATTCGCCTGCGGGTTCGCGGACACCAAGCGCCGAGTTGCTTCAACGCCAGTGGGAACGGCGCGTTGCGTCCCCACAAGCACTACGTCAACCGGCTGACGGGTGAAGCGAGCCAACAACTCGTCACCGTGCGCAACACAGTCGATGCGACTAACCCCCGGCACAGCAGACATCACACGCGTAAGACCTTCTCGTACGCTGCGCCGGTCGTCGCAGATCAGGACCGTCGTCACGGGGACTCCTTCCAGCAGCCAGGTGACGTTCCA
>DATFHN010000070.1:0-20494 GCA_035248365.1 Pseudonocardiaceae bacterium
GGCATCGTCCGCATCGACGATGCGCTTCGGCTCGCCCAGGAATCGGACTTGGACCTCGTCGAGGTCGCCCCGCTTGCGCGCCCGCCCGTGGCCCGCCTCATGGACTACGGCAAGTACAAGTACGAGAGCGCGCAGAAGGCGCGGGAGTCGCGCAAGAACCAGCAGTTCACCGTCATCAAGGAACAGAAGCTCCGGCCGAAGATCGACTCGCACGACTACGAGACGAAGAAGGGCCACGTGGCCCGCTTCCTCAACCACGGGAACAAGGTCAAGGTGACCATCATGTTCCGCGGTCGTGAGCAGTCCCGGCCAGAGCTGGGCTCGCGCCTGTTGGCGAGGCTGGCTGAAGATGTCGCTGACCTGGGATTCGTCGAGGCCGCACCGAAGCTGGACGGCCGGAACATGATCATGGTGCTCGCGCCGCACAAGAACCTCAAGCCGCGCCCCAAGGCGGCGACGTCGGAGGAGACCACCGCGGAGGACGCGGCGAGCACCCCCGGCGAGGAGTGAACTCGTGGTGCCGGCACCTACCGCGCCGGCACCACGAACAACAGCCCGGCCGCGCACCTGCGACCGGGCCAGGATGAGGACGGACATGCCCAAGAACAAGACCCACAGCGGGATCGCGAAGCGCGTCAAGGTCACCGGCTCCGGGAAGCTCACCCGGCAGCACGCCGGCATGCGGCACAAGCTGGAGAAGAAGCCCAGCACGCTGACCCGCCGCCTGGCCGGCCGTACCGAGGTGGCCAAGTCCGACGTCAGCCGCGTCAACAAGCTGCTCGGCCGCTGAACCCGCTGGGCCGAGCTGCTGTTGAAAAGACAGAGCCCCCTTAGCCGGCCCACCCGCACCCATGAACACCCGGGGCGCCACCGCGCCCCTTGAGATTGACAGGACGGAACCGTGGCACGCGTCAAGCGGGCAGTGAACGCCCAAAAGAAGCGCCGCACGACCCTTGAGATGGCCAGCGGCTACCGCGGCCAGCGCTCGCGGTTGTACCGCAAGGCCAAGGAGCAGATGCTCCACTCGATGACCTACGCGTACCGGGACCGCCGGGCGCGCAAGGGCGACTTCCGGCAGCTGTGGATCACCCGCATCAACGCCGCGGCCCGCGAGAACGGCCTGACCTACAACCGCTTCATCCAGGGTCTGAAGACCGCTGGTGTCGAGGTGGACCGCAAGATCCTGGCCGAGCTGGCCGTCAGCGACCCGGCCGCGTTCGCCGCGCTGGTCGAGCTGGCCGCCAAGAGCGTTCCGGTGCTCAACAGCAACGGCAAGCCGCTCGCCGGCCAGAAAGAATCCGCTTGATCCGCAGTAGTGGCTTGGAGCCCGGGGTCGCGCCTTTCACCGAACGGACGCCCCGGGTTTCTGCTGCTCGCCGGCTGACCCGCCGGGCCGAGCGGGACAAGACCGGCCGGTTCCTCGCCGAGGGCGCCAACGCCCTCGAATGTGCGATCGACCTCGCTGGGCGCCACCCGCGCGCGATCAACGAGGTGTTCGTGACCGAACGCTTCGCCACGCGCAACGCCGACCTGCTGGCCAGGGTGGCGCAGGTCGGCGCGCGCGTCTCGCTGGTCACCGAGTCGGCCGCGGCCGCGCTGTCCGAGACGGTCACCCCGCAGGGCGTGATCACCGTGTGCGAGCTGCTCGACCGGTCCCTGGCCGAGGCGCTGCACGGCGCGCCGACGCTGGTCGCGGTGCTGGTCGGCATCACCGACCCGGGTAACGCGGGCACGGTCCTGCGGGTCGCGGACGCGGCCGGTGCGGACGCGGTGCTGTTCGCCGGTGACTCGGTCGACCCCTACAACGGCAAGGCCGTGCGCGCTTCGGCGGGCAGTCTGTTCCATCTGCCGATCGCCCGATCGCGTGCAATCCCGGATGTTCTCGCGGCCTGCACCGCCGCCGGTCTGCGTCTGGTCGCGGCCGACGCGCACGCCACCGACGATCTCGACGACGCCGCCGACAACGGACTGCTGGCCGAACCGACCGCGTGGCTGTTCGGCAGCGAAGCCCACGGACTCGACGAGGCAACGGCGCGAGCTGCGCAAACAGCGCTGCGGGTGCCGATCCACGGTGCCGCGGAGAGCCTGAACCTGGCCACCGCCGCTGCCGTGTGTCTCTACGCGAGCGCTCGCAGTCAACGGGGGAGGAATGCGGGCGCGACCAGGTAGCCCGATCGCCTAGGATCTCCTCAGCTCAAGTGCGCCCGTGCGCGGGTCTGCACGTCCTGTCCGCAATCCAGGAGTTGTTCAAGCACATGTCGGCAGCCAACGACCCGTACGACCCGAAAGAGGTCGCGGGACTTTCGTCGGAGACCTTGCAGGCGGCGGTGAAACAGGCCGAAGCCGCCTTTGCCGAGGCAACCGATCTTGATCAGCTCGCGGCGCTGCGCCCGGCCCACCTTGGCGACAAGGCACCGGTGGCGCTGGCGCGCAGGGAGATCGGCGCGCTGCCCCCGCAGGCCAAGGCCGACGCGGGCCGCCGGGTGAACGAGGCCCAGACCGCGATCAAGGACGCGTTCGAGCAGCGCAAGTCGATCCTGCAGGCCGAGCGCGACACCCGGGTCCTCTCCGAGGAAGCCGTCGACGTCACGCTGCCGTGGAACCGGATCCAGCGCGGCGCGCGTCACCCGCTGACCACGATCAGCGAGCGCATCGCGGACGTGTTCGTCGGCATGGGCTGGGAGGTTGCCGAAGGCCCCGAGGTCGAGACCGAGTGGTTCAACTTCGACGCGCTCAACTTCGGCAAGGACCACCCGGCGCGCAGCATGCAGGACACCATGTTCCTCGCGCCCGAGGACTCCGGCCTCGTGCTGCGCACGCACACCTCGCCGGTGCAGATCCGCTCGCTGCTCAACCGCGATCTCCCGCTGTACGTGGTGTGCCCGGGCCGGACCTTCCGCACTGATGACCTCGACTCCACCCACACGCCGGTCTTCCACCAGGTCGAGGGGATCGCGGTCGACAAGGGCCTGACCATGGCGCACCTGAAGGGCACCCTGGACGCGTTCGCGCGCGCCATGTTCGGCCCGAGCGCCAAGATCCGGCTGCGCCCGTCGTTCTTCCCGTTCACCGAGCCCTCCGCCGAACCGGACGTGTGGTTCGAGGCGAAGAAGGGCGGCCCCGGCTGGGTCGAGTGGGGCGGCTGCGGCATGGTCAACCCGAACGTGCTGCGCGCCTGCGGCGTGGATCCCGATGTCTATTCGGGTTTCGCGTTCGGCATGGGCATCGAACGCACCCTGCAATTCCGCAATGGACTGCCCGACATGCGCGACATGGTCGAAGGCGACGTCCGCTTCACCACCGCGTTCGGAACGGAGGCCTGAGCGATGCGAGTTCCGGTCAGTTGGCTCGCCGAACGGCTCGAGCTGCCCGTCTACGACGACGACATCCCGCTGGCGCAACGGTTCGCGGACGCGTTCATCAAGGTCGGCCTGGAAGTCGAAGAGGTCATCGAACTCGGCAAGGTGACCGGCCCGATCGTGGTCGGCCGGGTGCGCGAGATCGAGGAACTCACCGAGTTCAAGAAGCCGATCCGGTACTGCCAGGTACAGGTCAAGGAAGACCTTGACGAGCCGGAGGCCGTGCGCGGAATCGTCTGCGGCGCAACCAACTTTGCCGAGGGTGACCTGATTGTGGCGGCGCTGCCCGGTGCCGTGCTGCCCGGTGACTTCGCCATCTCGGCCCGCAAGACCTACGGCAGGGTCAGCGACGGCATGATCTGCTCGGTCCGCGAACTGGGCATCGGCGAGGACCACGACGGCATCCTGGTGCTGCCCGCGGGCACCGCCGCGCCCGGCACCGACGCGGTCGAGCTGCTGGAACTGGTCGACTCGGTGATCGACCTGTCGATCACCCCGGACCGCGGCTACTGCTTCTCGGTGCGCGGCCTCGCTCGCGAGCTGGCCTGCGCGCTGGACATCGGCTTCCGCGACCCGGCCGGGTTCGAGATTCCCGGCGGGGAGGGCGAAGCCTGGCCGGTCAGCATCGAGGATCTCAAGGGCTGCTCGCGTTTTGTCGCGCGGCGAGTGACCAATGTGGACCCGACCGCGCCGACGCCGCTGCAGATCAGCCGCAGGCTCGGCCTGTCCGGGATCCGGTCGATCTCGCTCGCGGTCGACGTCACCAACTACATCATGCTGGAGACCGGTCAGCCGCTGCACGCCTACGACGCCGCCAAGTTGCAGGGCGACATCGTGGTGCGGCGGGCCAAGCCGGGCGAGAAACTGACCACTTTGGACGATGTCGAGCGCACGCTCGACCCGGACGACATGGTCGTGTGCGACGACCGCGGCCCGATCGGCCTGGCCGGCGTGATGGGCGGCGCGAGCACCGAGGTGTCCCCGAACTCCAGCGACATCCTGCTGGAGGCGGCGACCTGGGAGCCCGCGTCGATCGCGCGCACCGCGCGGCGGCACAAGCTGCCCAGCGAAGCCGCGCGCCGCTTCGAACGTTACGTCGACCCGGGCGTGGCCCCGGCCGCGACCGAGTTGGCCGCGCGCCTGCTCGACCGCTACGGCGACGGCCGCATCGAACCCGGCCGCACCGACGTCGGCCGGCCGGTGCTGCCCGGCCCGGTGACCATGCCGATCAACCTGCCGGACCAGGTCGCCGGCGTGCGCTACGAGCGTGGCGTGACCACCAGCCGGCTACAGCAGATCGGCTGCCTGGTCGAGGTGAGCACCAGCGAGGAGGGCACCCCGCTGGTCACCGCGGTCCCGCCGAGCTGGCGCGCCGACCTCAACCAGCCCGCCGACCTGGTCGAGGAGGTGCTGCGACTGGAGGGTTACCAGACCATCCCGTCCGTGGTGCCTGCCGCGCCCGCCGGTCGCGGCCTCACCGCGACCCAGCGCCGCGAGCGCACCGTCGCCAGGGCGCTGGCCGAGGCCGGTTACGTCGAGGTCATCCCGTTCCCGTTCGTGCCCGCCGACACCTGGGACAAGTTCGGCCTCGCCGACGACGACCCGCGCCGCGACGCCCTGACCATCGTCAACCCGATCGAGGCGCGGGCCGACCAGCTCGCCACCACGCTGCTGCCGGGCTTGCTGGAAACGTTGCAGCGCAACGTGTCGCGCGGCTTCCGCGACCTCGCCCTGTACAACATCGGCCAGGTCGCGATCGCCGACGGCCAGCACCCGCCGGTGCCCGAGGTGGGCGTGGACAAGCGGCCCAGCGAAGCCGAACTGGCCACGCTCTACGCCGCGCTGCCGCGCCAGCCCAAGCACGTCGGCGTCGTGCTGGCCGGCAACCGGCAGCACCCGGGCTGGTGGGGCAAGGCCGAGCAGGCCACCTGGGCCGACGCGGTGCAGGCCGCGCGCACGCTGGCCGAAGTCTGCGGCGTCGAGCTGACCGTGACCGCGGGCAACCACGCCCCGTGGCACCCGGGCCGGTGCGCCGAGTTGCGCATCGCCGGTCAGGTCGTCGGCCATGCCGGCGAACTGCACCCGAAGGTGATCGAGGCGCTCGACCTGCCCAAGCGGACCTGCGCCATGGAGATCGACCTCGACGCGATTCCGGTCACCGACAACCGGCCCGCGCCAACGGTCTCCGCCTACCCGCCGGTCCCACTGGACGTGGCGCTGGTGGTGGACAACGCGGTCCCGGCCAGCGACGTCGAGGAGGCGTTGCGGGCGGGTTCCGGTCCGCTCCTGGAGCACGTCGAACTGTTCGACGTCTACACCGGCGAGCAGGTCGGCGACGGCAAGCGGTCGCTGGCCTACGCGCTGCGCTTCCGAGCCCCCGATCGCACCCTGACCACCGAGGACGCGACCAAGGCGCGCGACGCGGGCGTCGAACTGGCCGCCCAACGCTGCAAGGCGACGTTGCGCGCCTGAGGTAGATGTAGCGGTAAACCCCGACAAACCGCTCGTTCTCGTGGCAGAATCCGGACTTGCTGGACACGGCAAGTGACCAGATTCGGCGAGGGCGGGGGCCGCGTCGATCGGCTGTCCGACCCGGTTGCTGACCGGGTCGGACCGGGGTGGGGGAGCATCGAGTGTCGGTCGCGGGTTTAGCTGGGCGCAAACGGTTGATCGTCATCATCGCCGCCGTCGTGGTGGTGATCGTCGTGGTGGTGGCCGCCGTGCTGGTGTTCGTCAACAGCGGCAGCAGCGCGGGCAGCAGCAACAGCAGCAGTCCGATGTCGCAGCGGGACGTGGCCAACGAATTCCTCGACGCCCTCGTCGAGGACTCCGCGACGGATGCGGGCCAGGACACCACCAACCCCACCGAGGCGACCGACGTCATCAAACAGGCGCACGACTCGCTCAAACCGACCACGCTGACCACGAGCAACCTCAACGTGGGCGCGAAGACCGTCACCTACACCCTGACCTGGGGTTTCGGCCCGAACCAGACGTGGAGCGATCCCAGTAGCTTCACCATGAGCCAGGACAAGGGCGGCAACTGGAAGGTCGACTGGTCGCCCTCGATCATCACCCCCAAACTCCGGGCTTTCGATCAACTCACGCGCAACGACGCCGGTTCGCAGACCGCGCTGCCGACCGTGCTCGGCAGCGACGGCAGCACACTGCTGGCCCCGACCCCGGTGATCAGCGTGACGCTCAACCCGTCCGCCGGTGGCGACCTCCAGCAGACGGCGGCGAAACTGAGCGCCGCCCTGAACCAGTTCGACGCGACCATCACCACCCAGTCGATCGTGTCCCAGGCCGCGTCGGGCAACAGCACCGTCATCGTCAACCTGCGGCAGAGCGACTTCGACAAGGTGAAGGCGCAACTCTCCGGCCTCACCGGCGTGAGCTTCCCGAGCAAAACCCAACTGCTCGGTCCGACCAAGAACTTCGGCTCGGCGATCCTGCCCGCGATCCGCACCTACGCCAGCGGCCAGAGCACCACCCAGAACACGCCGCTGACGGTGTCCATCGACCACGCCGACGGCGCGCCCAGCGAGGTCGTCTACTCCTCGGCACCCGGGGCGAGCGGCGCGGCCCCCGGCACGATCAGCACCTCGCTCAGCGCCAAGCTGCAAACCGCGGCCGAAACCGCGCTGGGCAACATGTCGCACGAGGCGATGGCCGTCGCCATCCAGCCCTCCACCGGCAAGATCCTCGCCGTCGCCGAGAACTCGGCCGCCAGCTCGGCCGGCGACAACCCGCTCACTAGCCTCTATCCGCCCGGCTCGACCTTCAAGATCGTGACCGCGTCGGCCGCGTTCAACCAGGGCAAGCTCACCCCGCAGTCCTCGGTGGCCTGCCCGGGTACGACCTCGATCGAAGGCAGGACGATCCAGAACGAGACCCAGTTCAACCTCGGCACCACCTCGGTCACCACCGCGTTCGCCCGATCCTGCAACACCACGTTCTCCCAGGTCGCCGCCGGTCTTGGCCCGGACGACCTGCCCACGACGGCCAAACTTTTCGGCATCGGCGTCGACTACAACGTTCCGAACATCACCACCAACACCGGCAAAGTCGCCAGCGACTCCGACACGCTGGCCCGCGCCGAGGACGGCTTCGGCCAGGGCACCGACCTGGTCAGCGTCTTCGGCATGGCCCTCGTCGCCGCGACCGCCGCGCACGGCAGCACCCCGGTCCCTTCCCTGATCGCCGGTCAGACCACGACCTCCGACACCGCACCCAAACAGCTCAGCGGGTCGACCGTCTCCTCGCTGAAAACCCTGATGCGCGCGGTGGTCACCTCGGGCACCGCCTCGGATCTGGCCGGCATCAGCCCGCCGGTGTACGGCAAGACCGGCACCGCGCAGTTCGGCGACGGCTCCCACTCCCACGGCTGGTTCGTCGGCTACCAGGGCGACGTCGCCTTCGCCTTCCTCGTCGTCGACGCAGGCAGTTCCTCGGTCGCCGTCAGCGTCGCCCACCAGTTCTTCGCCAACGCGGACAAGTGAATGTGCGTATCGATGGACCTTGCCCGGTTCACAGGCACCACCGCTTACGTCGGCCGGGTACGTCATCCTGAACACGGGCTGATCCACGTGCTCGGCTATCAGAACATCGCCACCAACCTGGCGACGGGGCCGAACGCGATGTTGCTGCACCTGCCGGCGACGACCATGACAGCGCGGAACTTCGTCGACGTCGGTCGAGACCGCGACGTGCTCGACCGCATGCGGGCGGCGATCGTTCCGACATCGGCGAGTGCGGATGACGACGCTGCCTGGATGTCGGTGGGTGCCGCCGTCGAGGTCTTCGAGCACGACATCTACACCGTCGTCCTCGCCGCCGACGCCACATTGATTCCCGCAGCGCTCAGCCAGGTACCAGAGCGCCGACGGCCCAAGCTCAACCCGGACCTGTTCGCGTTCTACGCGCGGCATTATCCGGAACATCAGATCGCGGTGTGCTGCTTCGACAACCTGGATGCGTCGCGCGCCAAGCCATTGCTGATGTGGTACCCGCCGATCGAACCCGATCGGCTGGTGATCCCGGCACTCGACTGCCACACCGGCGCCCCGCCCGATCTCGACGAGCGGGTCGACGTCGATCACTGGGTCATGTTCGGCACCGACGAGGGCGGCCCGGGCTGGGGCTCGCCAGTGTCCTATGCGCCAACCATGCGAGCGAAACTTCGCCCGTTCCTCACCGGCGCGGTGTTCGGCGACTACTTCCAGGGGCCGATGCGCAACGGTGACTTCGCCATCGACCACGCGGACCTGCTCGCCCAGCGGTACGACCGAATCCTGCGCATCAGCCGATGTGCTTGAGAGCCTCCCGTTTGGACAGTGGAGACAAGTCTGGGTGGCCGGCGACGAACGCGGCCACCCAGTCCGGGCCGATCCGCGCGTGCTGGCGCAGCGCCCAGCCGATGCCCTTGCGCAGGAAGAAGTCCGGCTCGCCGATGTTCGCTTCGATCGCGTAAGCGAGCAGATCGAGATCGACGTCGGCCTTGCGGCCGATCTGACAGATGATCGCGGTGCGCCGCTTCCACAGATCGGGATCGGTCGCCCACAGTCGCATGAGCGGCGTCAGCTCGTCCGGGAAGGCGTGCAGGATCGGGCCGACCCGGCGGATCGCGACCTCGTCGACGTAGTCCCACCAGGCGCCGCTGGTGATCAGCTCCTCGTAGAGCGGCAACAGATCCGGCCGCTGCCACCGCGCGTAGCCGCGATACCCGGTCAGGTCCACGACCGCGTACCGCTCCTCACGGAACTCCGCCGTCCGCCACAGCACGTGCGCCGCCTTGAGGAACGCCGCCCGATCGGCCAGTGGGAACTCGGTGAACAGCCGCCCGGTCAGTTTCTTGCGCTGCGGAGAGGCCACGCCCCGGTAGGGCATGGCCGAGCGCATGTAGCTCTGCATCTGCGGCGCCTTCGCCGGATCGGCCAGTTCGGCCAGACCGGCGCGCACCGCCGTCACCAGCGGAATCTCCGTCACTCGCGGGACCATACGACGCGGCACCGACACTATGCCGCGCGCTGCCGCCACTGTCTCGGCGTCATCGCGTTGGTCCGGCCGAACACCCGCGCGAAATACCCGGGATCGGGCAGACCGACCCGGCGCGCGATCTCGCCGACCGGGAGGTCGGTCTCGGCGAGCAGTTGCCGGGCCTGGACCATCCGCCGTTCGATGATCCAGTCGACGACCGTGCGGCCGGTGCGCCGCCGCACCAGCGTGGTCAGGTGGCCGGGCGTCATACCAACCTTCTTCGCGACGTCGCGCAGGGACAGCGGTTCGGCGAAGCGCTGCTCGATCACCTCGAACACCTCGGCGAGCAGCGGTTCGTCGCTGCGCCGCAGGTCGCCGACCACATCGGTGGCCAGCCGCCCCACGTCGACCAGCAGCAGCGTCACGTAGGCGAGCACGGCCTGCCGGTAACCCTCGCCGCGCTCGGCCAGTTCGGTCTCGATCGAGGCGATCGTCGCCGCCCACATCGGCCTGCGCTCGGGCGGGACGTGCAGGCGCAGCGACCCGCCCGGGACGCCGTGCAGGAACGGGAACAGCAGCGGATGCACCCGCCACGACGGCCAGGGTGCGTCGCCGCCCAGCGCGGCCGGGTCGAAGAACACCCCGCACCCGGCGGTGGCCCCGGGAAACCCGCTCGGGTCGATCACGGCGCCCGGCGCGAGCACATAAGCGTCGCCATCGGACAGGTACATGACCACCGGGAAGTCGTGGATGTGCCGTTTGCCGTGGCCGGGCTTGGCATCGGAGCCGAACTTCATCAGCGCGACCGGCGAGATCTCGGGGCCGGTCCGGTACCGGTAGATCGGCACGCCGCCGCGATAGCCAGCCTCGGTCGCTTCTTTGGGCATGCCGCCGAAGATAGTCCTACTTCTGCCAACAATCGACCGACTATGGTGCCAATCCAGGTAGAATGATGAAGGGCATGACCGAACATAGTCACACTCACGACTATCTACCGGCCGCGGGCCGCGATGCGTACCTGCCCTTCTACGACCTGCTGACCAAGGCGCTCGGCGCGGGCAAGATCCACCGCAAGCTGATCGACCAGGCCCGCCCGCAACCGGGCCAGCGCGTGCTGGAGATCGGCTGCGGCACCGGCAACCTGACCGTGCGCATGGCGCGGGCGCGTCCCGGCGTCGAGGTGATCGGCACCGACCCGGATCCGCTCGCCCTCGCCCGCGCGGAGAAAAAGGGCTCAGCGGCCCGGTTCGAGCGCGCCTACGCGCAGGAACTGCCCTATCCGGACGCGTCGTTCGACCGGGTGCTGTCCGCGTTGATGCTGCACCACCTCGACGAGGACACGAAAGCGGCGACGCTCGCCGAGGTGGCGCGCGTGCTGCGCCCGGGCGGCACCTTCCACCTGGCCGACTTCACCGGCGAGATCCACGGCATGCACGGCTTGCTGGCCCGGCGCATGCAGAAACAAGGGCACATCGCTGACGGCATCCCGGACCTGCTCAGCGCGGCCGGTCTGAAGGACGCGGAGGTGAGCGTTGAGCAGACCCGCATCATGGGCGGCGTGGCCTACTACCGCGCGACGCGCCCGGAGTGAACCATGAAGGGTGGCGGTGATCTGGCTTACCAACCTGTCCCGCCGTTTGATTGAACTTGCATCGACCTGCATAATCATCCATATGGTTCGGGTCGCGGTGGCGGGTGCGAGTGGGTACGCCGGGGGAGAACTCCTCCGGCTGCTCCTCGGGCACCCCGAAGTTCAGATCGGCGCGTTGACCGCAGGCGGTAACGCCGGGACGACGCTGGGTTCGCATCATCCGCACCTGGTCCCGCTCGCCGAGCGCACCCTCACCGAGACGACCGCCGCCGAACTGGCCGGTCACGACGTCGTCTTCCTGGCCCTGCCGCACGGCACCTCGGCCGAGATCGCCGCCCAGCTCGACCCGGACACCCTGGTCGTCGACTGCGGTGCTGATCACCGGCTCACCGATCCGGCCGCGTGGGCCCGCTGGTACGGCGGCACGCACGCCGGCAGCTGGCCTTATGGCCTGCCCGAACTCCCCGGCGCGCGCGAAGCCCTCGCCGGAACCAAACGGATCGCCGTGCCTGGTTGCTACCCGACCGTGGCCTCCCTCGCGCTACTGCCCGCGCTCGGCGCGAACCTGATCGCCCCCGACGTCGTCGTGGTCGCGGTCAGCGGCACGTCCGGCGCGGGGCGCTCGCTCAAGCCGAACCTGCTCGGCTCCGAAGTGATGGGGTCGGCCAGCGCGTACGGGGTCGGCGGCGTGCATCGCCATACGCCCGAGATGATCCAGAACCTCACCGCCGTCCTCGGCAACCCGGTCAGCGTCTCCTTCACCCCGGTGCTCGCGCCCATGCCGCGCGGCATCCTGGCCACCTGCTCCGCACCGGTCAAACCGGGCGTCGACGCCGAGACCGCGCGCGCCGCGTACGCCAAGGCCTTCGCCGACGAACCGTTCCTGCACCTGCTCCCGGAGGGCACCTGGCCGGCTACCGCCGCCACCCTCGGCGCGAACTCCGTACACGTCCAGGTGACCGTCGATCCGGACGCGGGCAAGCTGATCGCGGTCGCCGCCATCGACAACCTGACCAAGGGCACCGCCGGTGGTGCCATCCAGTCGATGAACATCGCGCTCGGATGGCCGGAAACCACCGGCCTGTCAACGGTTGGAGTCGCCCCATGAGCAGTGAGTCCACAGTAGACGAAGAGGCCGGAGTAACCGTGCCCGCCGGATTCCGCGCCGCCGGAATCGCGGCCGGGATCAAGGAATCCGGCGCCCCGGACCTCACCCTCGTGGTCAACGACGGCCCCCTGACCAGCGCCGCGGGCGTGTTCACGACCAACAAGGTGAAGGCCGCTCCGGTGCTGTGGTCGCAGCAGGTGCTGTCCCACCGCAGCCTCAACGCGGTCGTGCTCAACTCCGGCGGCGCGAACGCCTGCACCGGCCCAGAAGGCTTCCAGGACACCCACGCGACCGCCGAGAAGGTCGCCGCCGTGCTCGGTGTCGGCGCGGTCGACGTCGCGGTCTGCTCCACCGGCCTGATCGGCGAACGCCTCCCGATGGACGCGGTCCTGTCCGGAGTGGACAAGGCAGCGGCCGCGCTGGCCAGCGGCCCCGAAGCCGACCTCGCCGCCGCGACCGCGATCATGACCACCGACACCCACCCCAAACAGGCCTTCGCCACACACCCGGACGGCTGGTCGATCGGCGGGTTCGTCAAGGGCGCCGGCATGCTCGCGCCGAACCTGGCCACCATGCTCAGCCTGATCACCACCGACGCCGCCCTCACCGGCGAGCAGCTCGACACCGCCCTGCGCGTCGCGACAGCGGCCACCTTCGACCGGCTCGACGTGGACGGCGGCACCTCCACCAACGACACCGTGCTGCTGCTGGCCTCCGGCGCCTCCGGCATCACCCCGTCCGACGCCGAGTTCACCGCGCTGCTCACGGCCGTCTCCGCCGACCTCGTGCACCAGCTCCAGGCCGACGCCGAGGGCGTGACCAAGGAGATCGCGATCGTCGTGCGCGGCGCGGCCTCCGAAGACGACGCGGTGCTGATCGGCCGTACTGTCGCCGAGGACAACCTGGTCAAGACCGCGTTGTTCGGCTCGGACCCGAACTGGGGCCGGATCGCGATGGCGCTGGGCCGCGCCGACGCCGAGATCGACCCGGACCACCTCGGCATCACCATCAACGGCGTCGAACTGCTGGCCGGCGGACTCCCGGCCAAGGACCGCTTCGACGCCGACCTGACCGGCCGCGAGATCCAGGTGATCATCGACCTGCACGTCGGCGAGGCCGCCGCGACCATCCTGACCACCGACCTCTCGCACGGCTACGTCGAAGAGAACAGCGCGTACTCGTCATGACCGCTGTCGACGCGCTCGACGCGAGCCGCGCGGCCGCCGCGGCCAAGGCCGAGGTCATGGTCGAGGCGCTGCCCTGGCTGGAACGTTTCCACGGCGCGCTGATCGTGGTGAAGTTCGGCGGCAACGCCATGACCGACGAGGACCTCAAGCAGGCCTTCGCCAACGACATGGTGTTCCTGCGCATGGTCGGTCTCAAGCCGGTCGTCGTGCACGGCGGCGGCCCGCAGATCACCGCGATGCTGGCCAAGCTCGGCATTCCCGGCGAGTTTCGCGGCGGCCTGCGGGTGACCACCCCGGAAACCATGGACGTGGTCCGGATGGTGCTGGTCGGGCAGGTCGGACGTGAGCTGGTCGGGCTGATCAACAAGCACGGCCCGTACGCGGTCGGCATCTCCGGCGAGGACGCGCAGCTGTTCACCGCCGAGCGCCGCGGCGCGCTGGTCGACGGCGAAACCGTGGACATCGGGCTGGTCGGCGACGTGGTCTCGGTCAACCCGGAGGCGGTGCTGGACATCGTCAGCGCCGGCCGCATCCCGGTGGTGTCCTCGGTCGCGCCGGACGCCGAGGGCGTCGTGCACAACGTCAACGCCGACACCGCCGCGGGCGCGCTCGCGATCGCCCTCAAGGCCGAAAAACTCGTGGTCCTGACCGATGTCGAGGGCCTCTACGCGAACTGGCCGGATCGCGGCTCGCTCATTCAGCGGCTCACCGAGACGCAGCTGGCGGACATGCTGCCGAACCTGACCGAGGGGATGGTGCCGAAAATGGAGGCCTGCCTGCGCGCGGTGCGCGGCGGCGTGCCCCGCGCGCACATCATCGACGGCCGGCTCGCGCATTCCGTGCTACTGGAAGTGTTCACCAGCCAGGGAATCGGCACCATGGTGCTACCGGAAGGGGACCGGACATGATCGAATCCAATGTAGACGGCCAGGCGCAGTGGCGCTCCGCGCTGATGGACAACTACGGCACTCCCGGCCTGACCCTGGTGCGCGGCAACGGTTCCCACGTCTGGGACGCCGACGGCAACCGGTATCTCGACCTGGTCAGCGGCATCGCCACCAACGCGCTCGGCCACGCCCACCCGGCCATCGTCGAGGCGGTCACCGAGCAGATCGCCGTGCTCGGCCACACCTCGAACCTCTACATCAACCAGCCCACCGTCGAACTCGCCGAAGCCCTCCTGGACGTCGCGGGCCTGAGCGGTAACGCCAAGGTGTTCTTCTGCAACTCCGGCGCGGAAGCCAACGAGGCCGCGTTCAAACTGACCCGGCTCACCGGCCGCAACAAGGTGATCGCCTGCGACGGCGCGTTCCACGGCCGCACCATGGGCTCGCTCACCCTCACCGGCCAGCCCGGCAAGGTCGCCCCGTTCGAACCGCTGATCCCCGGCGTCACCCACGTCCCCTACGGCGACGCAGACGCGCTGCGGTCCGCTGTGGACGGTGAAACCGCCGCGGTGTTCCTGGAACCGGTCATCGGCGAAGGCGGCGTCATCCCCGCCCCCGACGGCTACCTGCAGGCGGCCCGCGAAATCACCAGCGCCGCCGGTGCGCTGCTCGTGCTGGACGAAGTGCAGACCGGCATCGGCAGGCTCGGCAGCTGGTTCGCCTTCCAGCAGGCCGGCATCGTGCCCGACGTGATCACCCTGGCCAAGGGCCTCGGCGGCGGCCTCCCGCTCGGTGCCGTGATCGGCGTCGGCCCGGCTGCCGACCTGTTCCAGCCCGGACACCACGGCTCCACGTTCGGCGGCAACCCGGTCTGCTGCGCCGCCGGCCTGGCCGTCCTGCGCACCATCGCGCGCGACAAGCTCCTCGAACACGCCGCCGTGATCGGCAAGGAGATCGCGACCGGCGTCGAAGCCCTCGGTCACCCGCTGGTCAGCGGCGTGCGCGGCGCCGGTCTGCTGCTCGGCATCACCCTGCGCCAGCCGGTCGCCAAAACCGTCGCCGCCGCGGCGGAAAAGGCCGGCTACCTGATCAACCCGGTGGCCGCCGACGTCATCCGGCTCGCCCCACCGCTCGTCCTGGAACCCGAACAAGCAGCCGACTTCGTCGCTGCCCTGCCCGCCGCGCTCGACGCCGCCAAGGAGACCTGATCATGTTGCGCCACTTTCTCCGTGACGACGACCTGACCCCCGCGGAACAAGCCGAAGTTCTCGACCTCGCCGCCGAACTCAAGAAGGACCCGCTCGGCCACAAACCGCTGGCAGGCAAGGCGGTCGCCGCGATCTTCGAGAAGAACTCCACCCGCACCCGGCTCTCCTTCGACGTCGGCGTCGCGCAGCTCGGCGGCCACTCGGTCATCGTGGACGGCCGCACCATGCAGCTCGGCCGCGAGGAGACCATCGAGGACACCGCGCGGATGCTGTCCCGCTACGTCGACGCGGTCGTCTGGCGGACCTTCGCGCACGCCCGCATCCGCGCCATGGCCTCGGTCGCGGTGATCCCGGTGATCAACGCGCTCACCGACGAGTTCCACCCCTGCCAGGTCCTCGCCGACCTGCAGACGATCAAGGAACGCCGAGGCACTCTCGCCGGTCAGACCGTGACCTTCCTCGGCGATGGCCGCAACAACATGGCGCACTCGCTGCTGCTCGGCGGTGCCACCGCGGGCATGCACGTCCGCATCGCCGCCCCCGAGGGCTTCGACCCGCTGCCCGAAGTGCACCGCGACGCCAAGGAACGCGCCAACGAAACCGGCGGCACCGTCGCCCTCCACACCGACCCGCACGCCGCGGTCGACGGCGCCGACGTGCTGGTCACCGACACCTGGACGTCGATGGGCCAGGAGAACGACGGCCTGGACCGGGTCGGCCCGTTCCGCCCTCTGCAGATCAACCAGGCCCTGCTCGACCGGGCCAAACCCGGCGCCATCGTGCTGCACTGCCTGCCCGCCCACCGCGGCTTCGAGATCACCGACGAGATCATCGACGGACCGGCCAGCGCGGTCTGGGACGAAGCCGAAAACCGGCTGCACGCCCAGAAGGCCCTGCTCATGTGGCTGGTGACCAGGTGACCAACGCAGCGGCCCCGACCCGCGCGGCGCGCCAGGCCAGAATCGTCGAACTCGTCTCGAACTTCCCGATCCGCAGCCAGACCGAACTGGCCAAACTGCTCGCCGCCGAAGGCGTCGACGTCACCCAGGCCACGCTCTCCCGCGACCTCGACGAACTCGGCGCGGTCAAGCTGCGCGGCGCCGACGGCGGTGCCCCGGTCTACGTGATCCCGGACGACGGCAGCCCGATCCGCGGTATCCAGGGCGGCACCTCCCGCCTGGCCAAGGTGCTCGCCGAACTGCTGGTCTCCGCGGAAGGATCGGGCAACCTGGTGGTGCTGCGCACCCCGCCCGGCGCCGCCCAGTTCCTGGCCAGCGCGATCGACCGGGCCGCGCTGCACGAGGTGGTCGGCAGCATCGCGGGCGACGACACGATCATGGTCATCGCCAGGGAACCGGTCCTCGGCTCGCGCCTGGCGGAAAAGTTCACCGCGATGGCCGACGGCAAGACCGTCGAAAACCTGCTTGGCACCCTGACCGATCGGACGGCTCCCGAATCATGACCAACCAGCACCACACCGGACCGGTCGCCCTCTGGGGCGGCCGGTTCGCGTCCGGCCCGGCCGAGGCGATGGCGGCGCTGTCCGCGTCCACCCACTTCGACTGGCGCCTCGCCCCCTACGACATCGCAGGCTCCCGCGCGCACGCGAAGGTCCTGCACAACGCGGGGCTGCTCACCCACGACGAACTCGAAGCGATGCTCGCCGCGCTGAACGTCCTGGAAGCCGACGTCAAATCGGGAGAATTCACCCCGACCATCGCCGACGAGGACGTGCACACCGCCCTCGAACGCGGCCTGCTGGAACGCGCGGGCGCCGAACTCGGCGGCAAACTCCGCGCCGGCCGCTCCCGCAACGACCAGGTCGCCACCCTGTTCCGGATGTGGCTGCGCGACGCCGTCCGCCGCGTCGCCACCGGCGTACTCGATGTCGTCGACGCGCTGATCGCCCAGGCCAAGGCCCATGAGGGCGCGGTCATGCCCGGCCGAACCCACCTCCAGCACGCCCAGCCGGTCCTGCTCGCGCACCACCTGCTCGCGCACGCCCAGGCCCTGGTCCGCGACGTCGACCGGCTCACCGACTGGGACATCCGCACCGCGGTCTCGCCCTACGGCTCCGGCGCGCTCGCCGGCTCCTCGCTCGGCCTCGACCCGGACGCGGTGGCCAAGGAACTCGGCTTCGACGCGGCCGTGGAGAACTCCATCGACGGCGTCGCCGCCCGCGACTTCGCCGCCGAAGCCGCGTTCGTGCTGGCCATGATCGGCGTCAACCTGTCCCGGATAGCCGAAGAAGTGATCATCTGGACCACGGCCGAATTCGGCTACGCCAAGCTCGACGATGCCTGGTCCACCGGCAGTTCGATCATGCCCCAGAAGAAGAACCCCGACGTGGCCGAACTGACCCGGGGCAAGTCGGGCCGTCTCATCGGCAACCTCAGCGGCCTGCTGGCCAGCCTCAAAGCCCAGCCCCTCGCCTACAACCGCGACCTCCAAGAAGACAAAGAACCCCTCTTCGACTCAGTGGAGCAGCTGGAACTCCTGCTGCCCGCCCTTGCGGGGATGATTAGCACCCTGGTCTTCGACACCGACCGCATGGCCGCCCTCGCCCCGGCCGGCTTCACCCTCGCCACCGACATCGCCGAATGGCTGGTCATCCACGGCGTCCCCTTCCGCGTCGCGCACGAAGCGGCGGGGGAGTGCGTCCAGGTAGCCGAAGCACGCGGTGTCGGTCTCGAAGACCTCACCGACGACGAATTCGCCACGGTGCATCCCGCCCTCACTCCCGAGGTGCGTAGCGTGCTCACCGTGCACGGCTCCATCTCCTCCCGCGACGCCCACGGTGGCACCGCCCCCGCCCGCGTCGCCGCCCAGACCGAACGCCTGGTCGACACCGTCAGCCGGTTCCGCGACTGGGCCGCGAACCCGCCGCGGCAGGGATGAAGCGACTGACCCGGGACGAGCTGGCAGGCGACTCGCTCGACGTCGCCCGCCTGCTCCTCGGCACCACGCTGCGCGCCGGTGACGTCGCCCTTCGCCTGGTCGAGGTCGAGGCGTACCGCGGCTTCGACGACCCCGCCGCGCACAGCTACCGGGGCAAGACCCCGCGCAACGAGGTCATGTTCGGGCCGGCCGGGTTCCTCTACGTGTACTTCGTCTACGGCATGCACTTCTGCGCCAACGTCGTGTGCGCCACCGACGGCGTTGCCTCCGCCGTCCTGCTGCGCGCGGGCGAGGTGGTCGACGGCATCGAGACCGCCCGCCTGCGACGCCCCACCTCCCGCAGCGACAACGAGCTGGCCAAAGGCCCGGCCCGGCTCGCCGCCGTGCTCGGCATCGACCGCGCCGACAACGGCGTCGACCTCATCGACCCGGCCTCGCCCATCGGCCTGTTCGCCGGCGACCGGATCCCCGACGACCAGATCCGCACCGGCCCCCGGGTCGGCGTGGCCACGGCTATGGACGTCCCGTGGCGCTTCTGGGTGAACGGCTCCAAAGCGGTCAGCGGCTACCGCCGTGGCGGAAAAACCCGTTCGCGCGTGCGCGACAATGCTATGCGTGAGTGAGCACATCCTCGACGAGCTGACCTGGCGCGGCCTGATCGCGCAATCCACCGATCCGGACGCCCTCCGCAAGGCGATCGACGCTGGCCCGATCACCCTGTACTGCGGTTTCGACCCGACCGCGCCCAGCCTGCACCTCGGCAACCTGGTGCAGATCCTGACCGTGCGACGGTTCCAGAAGGCCGGCAACATCCCGCTCGGCCTGGTCGGCGGCGCCACCGGTCTGATCGGCGACCCCAAGCCGACCTCCGAGCGCACCCTCAACGACCTCGACGTGGTCGCGAGCTGGGTGCAGCGCATCAGGGAGCAGATCGAGCCGTACCTCGACTTCACCGGCTCGAACGCGGCCAGGATGGTCAACAACCTCGACTGGACCTCGCCGCTGTCCGCGATCGACTTCCTCCGCGACATCGGCAAACACTTCCGAGTGAACCGGCTGCTGGCCAAGGAGGCCATCAGCGCCCGCCTGAACTCGGATGCGGGCATCAGCTTCACCGAGTTCAGCTACCAGCTCCTCCAGGCCAACGACTTCCTCGAACTGCACAAGCGCTACGACTGCGTGCTACAGACCGGCGGCAGCGACCAGTGGGGCAACCTCACCTCCGGTGTCGACCTGATCCACCGCGCCACCGGCCACTCGGTGCACGCCCTGGCCACACCGCTGATCACCAAGGCCGACGGCACCAAGTTCGGCAAGACCGAGTCCGGCACCATCTGGCTCGACCCGGCCCTGACCAGCCCGTACGCGTTCTTCCAGTTCTGGATCAACGCCGATGACCGGGACGTGGACGGCTACCTCAAGGTGTTCACCGAGCTGCCTCGCGAACAGATTGACGATCTCGCCAAACAGACCGCCGATCGCCCAGCCGCCCGAGCCGCCCAGCGCACGCTGGCCGAGCAGGTGACCACGCTCGTGCACGGCGAAACCGAGATGCGTAAAGCCGTCGCCGCAAGTCAGGCCCTGTTCGGCAAGGGAGACCTCTTCGAGCTGGACGAGGCCACCCTCAACGCCGCCATGGCCGAGGCCCCCAGCGCCGACGTGCGCCTCGACGACGGCCAAACCATCGTCGACCTGCTGGTTTCCACCGGATTGGCGGAGAGCAAGAGTGCCGCGCGCCGCTCGATCAAGGAGGGCGGGGCGTACGTCAATAACACAAAGGTTTCCGACGAGGCATGGGGGCCAACCGCCTCTGACCTGCTGAAAGGTGATTGGCTGGTACTTCGCCGTGGCAAGCGTCACACTGCGGGCGTCCGACTGGTGCGATAGCGTCTCCTCAGGCCCGGTTCGGGTGCGCTGACCTGCGGTTACGCGCTGCTCCGGGCCTACGGGGGCGCGATTTGACCTCCAGTTCGCCTGCGTGTAAATTTTCTCCTGTCAGCGCGGAACGGGCCCGGAAAGCTGAAAGGCTCCAGGGAACGGGCGCGACAGAGTAGGACCAGGGTCGCGAACCAAGCTCCCACAGACGTGGTAGAGTGGGCGATCTGCGAGTCGGAACCCGATGAGGGGCCCGGCCCCAAGCTTGAAACACAATGCAGTACGATGGAATGACGCCCCGATCGTCTGGCACTTCGGTGTTGGGTGAGGGTGTGCGTGTGTTCTTTGAGAACTCAACAGCGTGCCGATAATGCCAGTAGAGCATTTATGAAATAACCTCGT
>DATFHN010000071.1:0-14469 GCA_035248365.1 Pseudonocardiaceae bacterium
CGCCGAGGACAACCCGGAGACCGCGCGGTTCAAGGGATCGCTGGCCATGCTGGACGTGCTCACGGCCGCGATCGCCGACCGCCAGCGGTTGCCCGATGAGCCGTTGCCGATCGAGCTGCGCGACGTCAACCTGACGATCGACGCGGACACCGCGGCCTGGGCGCGGGAGGAGGCGCGCGCGAGCGGGTTGCCGCACAACGAGGCCCGCGCGACGTTCACCGAGATCGTCACCTACGTGCTGACCGAACGCGCGATCGCCCGGATCGGGCGGGGCTGGCTGACCCGCGAGGACCGCGAGGCCTGGGAGCAGCTGCGCGAGGATCTGGTCAACGAGCTGGCCGACAACGAGGCGTTCGGCGCGGCCATCGGCGAACTCTGGCCGATCCTGACCCCGGGGTCGCTGTTGGCGCCGTTGTACGAGTCGCCGCAACGGCTGCGGGCCGCCGGCGGGGACGCGGTGTTGTGGCGGGCCGAGGGTGCGGCGTGGACCGTGTCGGACGTGCCGTTGCTGGACGAGCTGGTCGACCTGCTCGGACCGGACCAGGCCAAGGACGATGCCGCCGAACGCGAGCGGTTGGCCGAGGCGCGGTACGCGGCGGGCGTGATGGACCTGATGATCGGCCGCGAGGACAGCATGGATGACGAGGACCACCTCTACGCCACCGACCTGCTCGACGCCGAGGAGCTGGCCGAGCGGTTCGAGGTACGCGACACCAGGGATCTGGTCGAGCGCGCGGCCGCCGACCGGGACTGGACCTATCGGCACGTGGTGGTCGACGAGGCCCAGGAGTTGTCCGAAATGGACTGGCGGGTGCTGATGCGGCGCTGCCCGAACCGGTCGTTCACCATCGTCGGCGACCTGGCCCAGCGCCGCTCGGCGGCGGGGGCGAGCACGTGGGGCGCGATGCTGGACCGGTATGTGCCCGGTCGCTGGGTCTATCGCTCGCTGACCGTGAACTACCGCACGCCGGCCGAGATCATGAGCGTGGCGGCCGCGCTGCTGGCCGAGTTCGCGCCGGGGATCCAGCCACCGGAATCGGTGCGCGCCAACGGTGTCCGGCCCTGGTCGAAGCAGGTCACCGCCGACGAACTGGCCTCGGCCATCGCCGAGTTCACCGGCGAGGAGGCCGATCGGGAGGGCACCAGCGTCGTGATCGGGCCGCCCGGCGTGCCGGGCACGGTGCCGCCTGCGGAGACGAAGGGGCTCGAGTTCGACGCGGTGCTGGTCGTCGAGCCGGAACGGATTCTGGACGAGGGCCCGCGCGGCGCGGCCGAACTCTACGTCGCGCTGACCCGGGCGACGCAGCGGCTCGGCGTGCTGCACCAGGGCCCGTTGCCGCGGGCGCTGTCCGGCCTGACCGCGCTCGGTGAACCCGTGCGCACCTGATCAGGCGGTCGGCCAGGAGGATTGTTGACAATCCTCCTGGCCAAGGGCACGCTGCTGGAATGGCCCGCTACATCACCGTTTCCCTGGACAAGCGCGGTGTCAGCTGCACCGCCCGGTTGCTCGACGACCTCGCCCCGCGCACCTGCGCCGCCGTGTGGGACGCCCTGCCCCGCAGCGGCGACGCCTACCACGCCAAGTACGCGCGCAACGAGATCTACGCGCTGCTGCCCACCTTCGCGCCGGCCGAGCCCGGCCTGGAGAACCCGACGATCACGCCGATCCCCGGCGACCTGTGCTACTTCACCTTCCAGCCCTGGCAGATCGGCAACGCCGCCTACGGCTACAACGAGGACAGCGAGGCGCAGAGCGGCGCGACCGTGATCGACCTCGCGCTGTTCTACGGCCGCAACAACCTGCTGATCAACGGCGACCAGGGCTGGGTGCCCGGCAACGTCTTCGGCACCATCACCGAGGGCCTGCCGGAAATCGCCGCCGCCGCGCAGGATCTGTGGCTGCGCGGCGTCGAAGGCGAAACCCTCAGCTTCCGCCGAGCCGACTAGACCGACTCGACCGTCTCCGACCAGATCCGCAGCCCCTCCTCGATCTGCTGGGCGTCGACGATCAGCGGCGGGATCATCCGCACCACGTTGCCGAACGGACCACAGGTCAGCAGCAGCAGGCCGCGCTCGGCCGCGGCCTGGTGCGCGCGGGTCGCGGTGGCGGGGTCCGGGCTGCCGTCGGGCGCGGTGAATTCGGAGGCGACCATCAGACCGAGGCCGCGCACGTCGCCGATGGCCGCGGTGTTGTCGCCGACCTTGCGGGCGCCGTCGATCAGTTGGGCGCCGCGCTCGGCCGCGTTGGCGACCAGCCCTTCTGACTCGATGACGTCCAATGTGGCCAGTGCGGCGGCGCAGGCCACCGCGTTGCCGCCGTAGGTCCCGCCCTGCGATCCTGGGCGGGCCCGCTGCATCAGTTCGGTCGAGGCGGCGATGGCGGAGAGCGGGAAGCCGCTGGCCAGGCCCTTGGCGGTGATGATCACGTCGGGGGCGACGTCGTAGTGCTGGTGGCCCCAGAACTTGCCGGTGCGGCCGTAGCCGGTCTGCACCTCGTCCAGCACCAGCAGAATCCCGTGCCGGTCGGCGCGTTCCCGCAGCCCTTCCAGGAATCCGGCCGGCGCGGGCACGTAGCCGCCCTCGCCGAGCACCGGCTCGACCAGGAATGCCGCGGTGTCGTCGGGCGCGGTGACGGTGGCGAACAGGTAGTCCAGCTCGCGCAGCGCGAACTCGGTCGCGGTCTGCTCGTCCCAGCCGTAGTGATAGGCGTACGGGAACGGCGCGATGCTCACGCCGGCCATCATCGGCCCGAAACCGGTGCGCACCTTGGTGCCCGAGGTGGTCAGCGAGGCGGCGGCCACGGTGCGGCCGTGGAATCCACCCTGGAACGTCACGATGTTCGGCCTGCCGGTCGCCATCCGGGCCAGGCGCAGCGCGGCCTCGACCGCTTCCGAACCGGAGTTCGCGAAGAAGACCGAGTCGATCGACCCGGGCAGTACCTCGCCGAGTCGCTCGGCCAGGGTCAGCAGCGGGCGGTGCATGACGGTCGTGTACTGGCCGTGGATGAGCTTGCCGACCTGTTCCTGGGCGGCGGCGACCACACGCGGGTGGCAGTGGCCGGTGCTGGTCACGCCGATGCCCGCGGTGAAGTCCAGGTAGCGGCGGCCGGATTCGTCGAACAGGTACACACCCTCGCCGTGCTCGACGAGGACCGGCGTGGCCTGCTTGAGCAACGGGGACAGGGCGGCCATGGCGTCACACTCCTCGGATCAGACCTTGTCGGATTGTTGACAATATGCATAGCATGGTAGAGGGCATCAGACAACCGTGGAAGGTGAGCCGATGAGTGCGGAAACCCGCGTGGTCGACGAGGTGCGCAAGGAGCTGTTCATCGGCGGCAAGTGGCAACCGGCCAGCGACGGCGGCACGTTCACGGTCGACGACCCGGCCACCGGCGCCATCCTCGCCGAGGTCGCCAGCGCCACCCCGGCCGACGGCAAAGCCGCCCTCGACGCCGCCGTCGCCGCGCAGGCCGACTGGGCCGCCTATCCACCCCGCGAACGCGGCGAAATCCTGCGTCGCGCCTACGAACTCCTGCACGAACGCATCGACGACCTCGCCCTGCTGATGACTCTGGAAATGGGCAAGCCGGTCGCCGAATCCAAGGGCGAGATCACCTACGCCGCCGAGTTCTTCCGCTGGTTCGCCGAGGAAGCCGTCCGCATCGACGGCGGCTATTCCGTCGCCCCCAACGGAAAAGGCCGCTTCCTCATCCTCCGTCAGCCGGTCGGCCCGTGCCTGCTGATCACGCCATGGAACTTCCCGATGGCCATGGGCACCCGCAAGATCGGCCCCGCCATCGCGGCCGGCTGCACCATGGTGATCAAGCCAGCCGAACAGACCCCGCTGTCGATGCTCGCGCTCGCCGACATCATGGTCGAAGCCGGTCTGCCCGCCGGGGTGCTCAACGTGCTGCCCACGGCCTCTCCCGGCCCGGTCATGGAACCGCTGCTGCGCGACGGGCGCGCCCGCAAGCTCTCGTTCACCGGCTCGACCGCGGTCGGCCGCACCCTGATCGAGCAGAGCGCCGAGAAGGTGCTGCGGGTGTCGATGGAACTCGGTGGCAACGCGCCGTTCCTGGTCTTCGCCGACGCGGATCTGGACGCCGCGGTCGAAGGCGCGATGCAGGCCAAACTCCGCAACGGCGGCGAGGCCTGCACCGCTGCCAACCGCCTCTACGTGCAGCGTGAGGTCGCCGAGGAATTCGGCCGGAAACTGGTCGAGCGGATGACCTCGCTCAAGGTCGGGCGCGGCACCGACGAGGGCGTGAACATCGGCCCGCTGATCGACTCCGACGCCATCGCCAAGGTCTCCGGCCTGGTCGGCGACGCGACCGAACGCGGCGCACGCGTGCTGCTCGGCGGCGCGCCCATCGACGGTGCCGGCCACTTCTTCCAGCCGACCGTGCTCACCGACGTCCCGGCCGACGCGGAGATGCGCCACGCCGAGATCTTCGGCCCGGTCGCGCCGATCACGATCTTCGACACCGAGGACGAAGCCGTCGCCGCCGCCAACGACACCGAGTACGGCCTGGTCAGCTACGTGTTCACCAAGGACCTCAACCGCGCGCTGCGGGTCAGCGAACGGCTCGACACCGGCATGGTCGGCCTGAACCAGGGCATCGTGTCCAACCCGGCCGCGCCGTTCGGCGGCGTCAAGCAGTCCGGCATCGGCCGCGAGGGCGGCCGGGTCGGCATCGAGGAGTTCCTGGAAACGAAGTACATCGCGATCAACGTCGACTGAACTCTTCGAGTCCGTCGCGCGGCTCGGCGCGCTAGGCTGGATCAACTTTCAGCCAGGCACCGAGGCGATGCGAGTCATAGATGACCGACGAACAACAGACTGGCCAGCCGAGGCCAGGTGGTGTGCACAATGATCTTTCCGGGACTGCTCGCAATGCAGCACAGTTTCGCGACAACTACGGCGGCATGCACTTCTACGGTGACGCGAAAGTGCCGAATGACGTTAAAGAACCGCAACAGAAATCGGAAGATCAGCCAGCGCGAAAATCCAAAAAGGGCATCTTCTGGTTATTGTTGATCCCCATTGCCATAATCGGCATCATCGCGAATGCTTGTCAACCTGATTCCGCGAGCCAAGGCAATAGGGATCAGTTTCCTTCAGCACACGGTGCGCGACCTGCTGGATCCACCAACCAGGCCGTTCTGGAAGCCGTCTCTACCAAGATCCGTGCTTGTGCGCAAGCAGTCGTGCCGGAGCCTGCGAATTGCCCGCAATCTGTTGACAATGAGATGACCACACAAGCATCCACTGTGCAGTGGTTGCTTTACGGTGATCCAACCGAGGGCGCTCAGGTGGTCTGGCACGACACCGCGTTCTACGTGCGGGGAGTGGCGATTATGACCGTCATCTTCGCAAACAACGCCACACCGAACTATTCGACGCCTGTCGCACCCCTCCAGGTGGTCTGGTACGAGGCCGTCGTCACCTGGAAAGAGAACGTAGCCACTGTGGACAACTTCCAGCAGGCCGCGCCCGTCAGCGGCGGGATCATCCGGAAACATAATCCGGAAGTCACCCAGCAACAGGCTGCTGACACGCTGCGCCAAGCGTTCGATCAATGCCAGGCTGCCACCACAGAACCAATGCCGCCCGCATGCCCACAACCCGCTACACCGATGTACGACACGTCGGTCAGGTGGAGGTTCCAAGGCGATCCCGTGCTGAACATCAGCCAGCCAACCTTCGACCCATCAACTGGACTGATCCACGTCACCGGCAGCTATGCGGCCATCGGCCATACCACCGATCTGGGATTTTCCAACGATTACACCCAGAGTGGTAACTACGACGCCGTCCTGGTGGAGGACGCCGGCACTCTTCGTTGTTTGCAGATCCAATCAAAACAACCCTGAAGCCACCTTGGCGGTTCGACGGCGGAGCGGCGACGTTTAGCGGTGGGCGTGCACGACCGCGATGAACGTGTCGGACTCGCCGGGTGCGAGCGTGACGTGCTCCTGCGGGCCGACGATGACGTCGACCTTGCTGAAGCCCGCTGCCTCGCACCAGCCGACCAGGCCCTTGATGTTGGGCACCCACCAGTTCGACGGGTCGCCTGCGAACTCGTCGTGCGGGAAGAACTCGGCGATCGCGCGGTCCTCGAACCCGGCCAGCCGGATGCCGTGCGTGACGATCACCGCGGTGTCGCCGGTGACCTCGAGGACCTTGCGCAGCGCGCCGATCGGGTCGGTCAGGTGGTAGAGGACGCCGGCGAACAGGACGACGTCGAAGCGGCCCAGCGGGGTGAGGTCTTCGGTGGCGAAGTCCATCACCACCGACTCGACCTTGCTGCCGCGCAGCTTGCGCGCGGTGTCGTAGCCACGCTTGCCCGGCAGGGTGTCGGGCTGCCAGATGCCGGGCACGGTCGACGCGTCGTGGACTTCTTCGCCGTTGGCATGACATCGCTCGACGTATTCGAAGAACTTCGGGAAGTCGACCATCCACGAGTAGTGGTCGAGTGAGACCACGCGGGCCGCGCCCGCTTCTTCGGCGGCGAAGGAGTACCGACCGTCCCACGCGCCGATGTCAAGCACGGATTTGCCGGTCAGGTCCGGCAGCGACATGATGCTCCACTCCCAGGAGTGGTGCTCTTCGCTCTTGCCACCCGGGCTGACCACGCCATCGCCGACGTCGACCGAGTGGAACCAGTACCCGACGGCGTCCACGGCGGCCTGCCGCTGCTCGCGGGTGTACGGAGTGTCGAAGGTCGTCACCTGGCAGACCCTAGCGCTTCGCGGTTTTGCGCACCCGCTTCGGCTTGGCGGCGACGATGGGCTCGGTGGGTGGCTCGTCGAAGGACTGCCGCACCGGGCCGGGGCCGTTGAGGCTGTGGCCGGGCACCAGGCGCACGACCGCGTCCTCCATGTGCGACTCGATCAGCTTCAGCAGCGCGATCTCGTTGCCCGCGCGCAAACCGTCGACGATCGCGCCGTGCTCGGCGAACTGGTCCTCGTCGGGCTGGTAGGTGCGTTGCAGCGCGCCGATGCACATCCGGCTCTCCACCAGCAGCGTGCCTGCCATCCTGGTCAACCGCTTGCTGCCGGAGGCGCGCACCAGCTCCTCGTGGAAGCGACCGTCCGCGTCGGCGATGGCCAGGTCGTCGCCCGCCTTGATCGCGGCGCCGAGTTGCGCGTGGATCGGGGCGAGCTGGTCGGCGACGACGCCGCCCAGGCTGGCCCGCAGGATCAGCCGCGCCGCCGCCTGCTCGATCGCGTTGCGGGCAACGTAGATGTCGAAGACGTCGGCGGGTTCGAGTTCGATGACGAACAGGCCGCGGTTGCGCTCGCTGCGCAGCAGGCCCTCCTGCACGAGCCGTTGCATGGCCTCGCGCAGGGGCCCCCTGCTGACCTGGAACCGGGCCGCCAGGTCAGCCTCACCGAGTTGCGTACCGGGTGGCAGCGCACCGCTCATGATCGCGGCGCGCAACTGGCGCGCGATGATGGCCGCGGTGGAATCCTGGTTGACCGGTTGCAGGTCGGCCAGCGTCATCGTCGTCTCACCTTCGTTCAACCAAGGTGGCGTCGCCGAACAGCGAACCCGCTGGCGGGCAGGTCGCCGGGGCGGACGCCAACACCAAACCTTCCCACACCGTGACCTGGTTGGCGGTGAGCACGGGTTTGCCGAGCCGCTCCTCCAGTCGCGCGACCAGGCCGACCGTGCGCATGGCGGTGTCCGGGATGAGCAACGCGTCGGCGTCCGGGTTGTCGTTGCGCACGGCCAGTTCGATCACGGCGTCGTCGGGCAGCTCGCCGACCTCGGCCGCCGTGACGATGCCCGCGCTGGACATGCTCAGCACCTCAAGGCCGCCCTGCCCGAGGAATTCGACGAACCGCTGAGCGACCTCGTCCGGGTAGCTCGCGGCCACCGCGACCTTGCGAACACCGAGCGCCTGCGCGGCATGCACGAACGCGAAGGACGTGCTGGACGCGGGTACGGCCGCCGCGGCCGAGAGCTTGCGCACCTGCTCCTCGGCACCGTCCCAGCCGAACACGAAGCTGCCGCTGGTGCAGGCCCACAGCACCACGTCCGGCGAGTACTGGGCCAGGCGCTTGGCGCCTTCGGCCAGTTTGTCCTCGGAACCGAGGTCGAGCAGGGCGTCGACGGCGTGCAGGTCCTCGCCGTAGGTGTGTTCGACGACCAGCCGGTGCGCTCCGCCGAGCATCCGCTCGAACCGGGGATAGTCGTCCTCGGCCGCGTGCCCTGGGTAGAGGAAACCGATGGTCGTCATGTGCCTGCCTCTCCTTCGTTTTTCGTGCGTTCAGGCGAATTCGCTGATCCAGCGCCCCGGTCCGACGACCGGTAGCCCCATCCGTTGCAGGCAGGCCCACATGGTCAGCTGGTTGGCGGTCAGGACCGGCTTGCCGATGCTTTCCTCCAGCGGGCCGATCAGGTCGTAGGTGGGCAGGTTGGTGCAGCTGACGAAGATCGCCTCGGCGTCCGGCCGGTCCGCGCGCATGATGTGCTCGGCGACGGTGCGGTAGCTGACCTTCCAGATGCCGCCGCCGAGCCCGAGGTGTTCGCTGGCCACGGTGTCCACGCCGACTTCGCCCAGGAACTCGTGCAGTTTGGCGGTCAGATCGGCGTAGTAGGGCGTGACCACGGCGATCTTGCGCAGGTTGAGCTGCTTGAGCACCTCGGCCAGGGCACCGGAGGTGGTGACCGCGGCCGGGGCGCCGGAATCGCAGATCACCTTGCACAGTCCCTGTTCGGCGGCGACGCCGCCGATGAAACTGCCCGAGTTGCACAGGTAGGCGACGACCTCGGGTTCGACGTGCAGCACGTCCCGGGTGGCGGCGGCCAGGTGCACCGGATTGCTCACCAGCTTGGCCATCTCCATGCTCACCGGGACCGGTTCGTAGGGGGTCCTGGCCAGGTGCAGCGAGACCTCGACCGGAACCCAACGCCACAGCTCCCGTTCGAGGGCCAGGTCGAACGGGGCGATGATGCCGATTCCCCGCTGCGCCAACGGCCCGTCGAATGCTGTCCAGTCGTCCAACAACGCTTGCTCCCGGAATTTTGTTGGCGTCTTGTCCTCCGGGGCTCGGATTGTTGACAATCATACGACCGATTCGTACGGTGTCAATGTGTCAGAGGCCGGTGGATTCGACGGTGCGCGATGGAGTTTCCGGAGCGGGGTACGCCCGGTCGTCACGATTCTGTGCGCGGACGATCACCCGCCCGGCATCGGAGATGTCGAATCCGGCGCGACCGTTCGTTACACCACCGCACAACACCTTTCGGGTGACTTGGCCGGTGCCGACGCGCTGTTCGTCTGGGACTTCCTGTCCACCGCGGTCCAGGCCGCCTGGCCTGCCGCCGACCGGTTGCAATGGGTGCACATCGCCGCCGCGGGCGTCGACCCGCTGTTGTTCCCCGGGCTGCGCGAATCGCCGGTGACGCTCACCAACTCGCGCGGCATTTTCGAGGCGCCGATCGCCGAATACGTGCTCGGCCTCGTCATCGCCTTCGCCAAGGACTTCCCGGCCACCTGGGACCACCAGCGCGAGCATCGCTGGCAGCACCGGGAAACCGAGCGGATCGCCGGGCGCACCGCGCTGGTCGTCGGCACCGGTCCGATCGGCCGCGCCACCGCGCGACTGCTGAGCGCCGCCGGACTGCGCGTCGAAGGCATCGGCAGGCGCGACATCGCGGACGACCCCGACTTCGGCACCGTGCACGCCATGGCGCGGCTGGAAGAATGCCTGGCCCGTGCCGACTTCGTGATCGCGCTCGCGCCGCTGACCGAGCAGACCCGGGGCATGTTCAACCGCGACACGTTCGCCGCGATGCGGCCCACCGCGCGCTTCATCAACGTCGGCCGAGGGCCCCTCGTGGTGACCGACGACCTGGTCAAGGCGGTCGAGGACGGCACCATCGCCGGGGCCGCGCTGGACGTGTTCGAAACCGAGCCGCTCTGGGCATCCTCTCCGTTGTGGTCGCTGCCCAACGTGCTGGTCTCCCCGCACATGTCCGGGGACACGATCGGCTGGAAAGCGGCCCTCGCCGAACTGTTCGTGACCAACTTCCGGCGCTGGACGTCCGGCGAACCCCTGCACAACGTGGTCGACAAGCAGCTTGGCTACGTGCCGAGTCCCGGCACGAGCCGAACCTAGGAGGATGAATGTCCGACGATGCCCTGCTCACCGCGACCGAGATGGTGGCCGGCTTTTCATCGGGCGAACTGTCCCCCGTGGACGTCACGATCACGGCGCTGCGCCGGATCGTCGAGGGCAACCCGGCGCTCAACGCCTACTGCCACATCGACGAGGGCGGCGCGGTCGCGCAGGCCGAGGAGTCGGCGACCCGTTGGGAGCAGGGCAATCCGCAGGGGTTACTGGACGGCGTGCCGACGTCGATCAAGGACATGTTCCTCACCATGGGCTGGCCGACGCTGCGCGGTTCGCGCTGCATCGACCCGGCCGGTCCGTGGGACGCCGACGCCCCGGTGACCGCGCGGCTGCGTGAGCACGGCGCGGTGCTGCTCGGCAAGACGACCACCCCGGAACTGGGCTGGAAGGCGGTCACCGACAGCCCGCTGACCGGCATCACCCGCAACCCGTGGAACCAGGCCCTCACCTCCGGCGGCTCCAGCGGCGGCAGCGCGGCGGCGGTCGCGGCCGGCATGGGCGCGTTGTCCGTCGGCACCGATGGCGGCGGGTCGGTGCGGATTCCCGCGTCGTTCTGCGGCATCGTCGGGTTCAAACCGACCTACGGTCGCATTCCCCTGTACCCGGCCAGCCCGTTCGGCGCGCTCTCGCACGCCGGTCCGATGGCCTGGTCGGTCGATGACGTCGCGCTCATGCTGGACGTGCTCGCGCTGACCGACCACCGCGACCCGACCGCGCTGGCCCCGACCCTCGGCTCCTACCGCGAAGCGGTCCGCCGCGAGGTGCACGGCCTCACCGCGGCCTTCAGCCCGACCCTCGGCTACGTCGACGTCCACCCGGAGGTCGCCCGGATCGTGCGCGAGGTGGTCGAGACGCTCAGCGACATCGGGCTCAACGTCGAACTGTCCGATCCCGGCTTCACCGACCCGATCGACGCCTTCGACGTCCTCTGGTGCGCGGGCGCGGCCAAGACCCTGGACCGCTTCCCGCCCGAACGCACCAAGCACGTCGACCCCGGCCTGGAAAAGGCGTGGCAGCGCGGCAAGCGGCTCTCGGCAGGCGACTACCTCGACGCGACCGAGGCGCGGACCCAGCTGGGCATCACGATGGGCGAGTTCCACTCCCGCTACGACGTGCTGATCACGCCGACGCTGCCGATCCCGCCGTTCGCCGCCGGCCACGACGTGCCGCCCGGTTCGGGCTATCCGAGCTGGCCGAGCTGGACCCCGTTCACCTACCCGTTCAACCTCACCCAGCAACCTGCGCTGTCGGTCCCCGCCGGGGTGACCGAGGACGGGCGGCCGGTCGGCCTGCAGGTGATCGGCCCGCGCCACTCCGACGACCTCGTGCTGGCCGTCGGCCGCGCGATCGAGGCGGTACTCCCCTGGCGGGTCGGCATTCCCTCGTCCTGAGCCCTACTTGCGGTCGGCCAGCTGGTCGTGGGCCCAGTCGGCCCAGTCGCGCTGCATGGCGGTGAACCGCAGGCCCCATTCCAGGGTGAGCCTGCCGTAGTCCGCCAGCGGCCCGGTCTGGTCCGCGATCGCCTCCTGGATCTTGCTCAGCTCGTCGTGGTACTCGGCGGCCTGCTCGGCCCGGCGGCGCAGGAACGCCTGGGCTTGCCCGGGTTCGGCCACGTCGAGGAAGAACACTCGCAACAGCATCTCGTTGCGCCGCACCGGGGCCGGGTCCACGTCGGTCAGCCAGTGCCGCAGCTCGGCCAGGCCCGCCTCGGTGATCGCGTACTCCTTGCGCCCGCGCGCGCCCTCGGCGACCACCTCGACCAGCCCGGTTTCGGCCAGCTTGTTCAGCTCGCCGTAGAGCTGGCTCTGCGTCGCGGGCCAGACGTTGGACAGCGTGCCGTGGAAGGTCTGCAACAGGTCGTACCCACTGGCCGGGCCGCGCGAAAGCAGACCGAGGGCAGCGTGTTTCAGGCTCATGACCCCACCGTACTACACTGACATGTCAGCAGTGGAGCACTGCGCGCCGCCGGTGTCCGACTGTCGGTGCCACGTGGGAACGTCAGGTATGCCCACGTCGATCCCAGGATTTCAGTCAGCGACAGTCACCGTCGGCGGACATGACATCGCTGTTGACCTCGGTGGCACCGGATTCCCGGTGTTGCTGTTGCACGGGTTTCCGCAAACACGGGCGACGTGGCGATACGTGGCGCCTGAGTTGGCCGCTGGTTTCCAGGTCATCTGTCCCGACCTTCCCGGCTACGGCGACAGCGACCGGCTCGGAGACGGACCGGCAGCGTTCGACAAGGGCCAGATCGCCGCACATCTGCTGAGCCTGATGCGGGAGTTCGGCCATGACAGGTTCGCTGTGATCGGACACGATCGTGGCGCGCTGGTCGCCTTTCGAACGGCCCTGAACCATCCCGATGCCGTCACCCATCTCGGCGTTCTCGACGTCATCCCGACCATCGACAACTGGGCGGCGCTGAGTGGCCCGGACGGCGTCTTCGCCTTCCACCTCTACCTCCTGGCCCAGCCGAGCGACCTCCCGGAACGGCTCATCGGCGCCGACCCCGACACGTTCTTCGGCCACTTCCTGGACGCCTGGACCAAGGTGCCTGACGCGATCCCGGCCGAGATCCGGGCACACTATCTCAGTGTCACGCGGCGTCCCGAGGTCATCCACGCGATCTGCGACGATTATCGAGCCAGCGCGTTCATCGACGCCGTTCAGGACGAACAGGATCGGCGGGCCGGACGTCGTCTGGCAATGCCGGTACTCGCCGCGTGGCAAGATCCCGGCGACCTGGCACTACCATTCGACCCGCACGCCATCTGGACGTCGTGGGCGCCAGATCTCCGGACCGCCATCGCGTCCTGCGGACATTTCCTTCCGGAGGAACAGCCGAGTCTGATCACCAACGCCGTCACGGCACTGCTGCAGCAAAACTGACAACGGTAGGGGGAGGGTGGACATGCGGAAAATCATTGTTTCGTCGTTGATGTCACTCGACGGTGTCATCGAGGATCCGGGTGGGATGGCAGGCGTCAGCTTTGGCGGCTGGGCCAACCGTTTCTTCGCGGGCGAGGGCGCGCAGCGATCGCTGGATCGGTTGCTGGCCAGCGAGTACTTCCTGTGCGGCCGGCGGACGTACGAGATGTTCGCGACGGCGTGGCCGAACGCGTCCGGGCCGTATGCCGACCGGTTGAACGCGATGCCCAAGTTGGTCGCGTCGAGCACATTGACCGAGCCGCTGGGCTGGAACGCGACGCTGCTCAACGGCGACGCGGTCGCGGAACTGCGGAAGATCAAGGAGAGCGGCGGTGGCGACATCGTCATGTACGGCAGCGTCGGCCTGATGCATTCCTTGCTCGGCAACGGTCTCGTTGATCAGCTCGACCTGATGGTGTGCCCGGTCGTGGTGGGCACCGGCCAGCGGATGTTCGCCGACGGCACCGGATTCGAACTGGAGCTGATCGGCCACACCGAACTCGCCACCGGCCTCGTCGTGCTCAGCTATCACCCTGAACCAAACGGCAGCTGAGCACAGCGAACGAGTGGGGCCAGCTCCACCCCGTTCGGACGCCAACCGGATTACCGTGTCAGGAATGGAAATCTAGGGTCGAGGACATGTCAAGGGATCCTCGGCTCAAGGTCGTCGTCTCGTTCCTAGTGGACATGGTCGTACCGCTCGGGCTGTACTACGGCCTGCGCGCGTTCGGCGTGAATCAGTGGCTCGCCCTGGTGATCGGCGGAATCCTGCCGATCACCAGGGTCGGCTACACGCTGATCACCGCGCGGAAACTGGAGACGTTGTCTGTCTGCACGTTGAGCGTTGTCGTGTGCGGCACGGCGATCGCGTTGCTCACTGGGGACGTCCGGCTACTGCTGGCCAGAGAGAGTTACCTGACCGGCGTCCTGGGTTTCTGGATCCTCGGCACGATGTTCACGCGCACTCCGTTCATCTTCACAGTAATCACCAAGATGCTGCCGGAACAGACAGCGAAGTCGTGGCGGGATGATTGGGGCCGCTCCCCTGAATTCCGCCGGGTGATGCGGTTGCTGACCGTGTGCTGGGGCGTGGCGTTCCTGATCGACGCGCTGGCGCGGGTAGTCATGGCCTACACGCTGCCGGTGGACGTGGTGCCGATCGTCAGTTCGGTGTTGCTCGCGGTGATGCTGACCGCCGTCGTCGAGTGGAGCAAAGCGTACGGCAGGCGGCTGCACCGCGCACGAAGATCGGCACCTTGACCGAGAACTCATTGGCGTGGATCACAGCCCTCTGCTACGACCAACGCATGCGACCCGAACCCGGTCAGGTGCTGCATTTCTCCGAAGACCCGATGATCACCCGCTTCGTGCCGCACGTCGCCGCGACCGCGCG
>DATFHN010000072.1:0-12167 GCA_035248365.1 Pseudonocardiaceae bacterium
CGCAGCGGCGACCAGTACCAGTGCCTGCCGATAGTCGCGTGCCGCCCGAGCGGCCCGCCGATGGTCTTGGTGATCTGCCTGCCGATCGACTCCGTCCAACTCGGAATGACGCGCTCATCCGGTTCCAGCGTGTCGACGTCGTCGGCCGACGACGCCTTGGCCGGCGTGGTCGTCCCGGGCTCCTGCGCTTGCGACGAGCTGCTCACCACCTGCCGGATCGTACGGGGCGCCGTGTCGGGTGCGCATACGAGTGTGGGCCGGCAGCACTGCTGCCGGCCCACACCGTCGTCATTCCCGCTGGCGGTGGCTAACCGCCCGGCGGAGTCGGTAACCCGGTACCGCCGCCTCCGCCTCCGCCACCACCGCCGCCATGGCCCTTGCCCGTGGTGGGTCCGCAGATCAGGCCGCAGTTGATACCGGTCGGCTGGGTGTCGGTCGTGGTTTCCTTGGTGGTGGTCTCCGTGGTGGTGGTCGTGTCACCACCGCCGCCGGACGGGTTGTTCGGCTGGCTGCTCTGGCTCGGCTGCGTCTGGACCACCGGGCCGTTGGTGATGAAGTTCCACGAACCGTTGATGTCGGTGTAGGTGGCGAACTGCTGGGCAGGCGCCTTGCCAACCACGCTGTCCATGTAGGTCTTCCAGATCAGCCCGGGATCCTCGTGACCGAACATGACGTACGGGCTGTGACTGCCGGGCTGTTCCGTGTTGTTCCCGACACCGAAGATCGGTGCGGTCCGGTCGTAGTGGCCGATCCACACGGCGGTCACCACGCTCGGCGTGAAGCCGACCATCCAGCAGTTCGAGTCATAACTGGTCGAGGGGACCGGGTCGTTCTTGTTCGGGTCCTTGTAGTCCTGGGTACCGGTCTTGGCGGCCACCGGGCGATTGCCCGACAGGGACAGCTTGTCCGCCGCCGCCACGTCCGTCATCGAGTCGATCACGGTGTGCGCGATCGACTGGCTGGTCGCCTGGTCACCGAAGGCCGGCTTGGCCGGGGTGTTGAAGGTGTAGAGCGTCGAGCCCTGGGAGTCGACCACCTTGGTGATGAAGTGTGTCGGGATGTAGTTGCCGTAGTTGGCCAGCGTCGCGTAGCCCTGCGCCTGGTCCCTGGGCCGGACCGGATACTGGCCGATCGAGAGACCACCCTCGATGACGCCGTTGGTGTCCTTCAGACTCGGCACCGTTTTCGGTCCAGAGCCTGAGGTGTTCAGGATCTGGTCCGGGATACCCGCCTGGATCGCGGTGGCCCGCACCTTGGACAGACCCGTCTTGAGGCCCATGTTGTAGAACACCGTGTTGATCGATTGGGTCATGGCGTCGTGCACATTGACCGGCCCGCTGTGATCACCCTCGGCGTTGTGCACGGTCGTGCCCGCGAGCACCTGATTGTTGCTGCCGTCGAAGATCGTGTTGAGGCCCTCCTGCTGCGGATCGTTCTGCAGCGCGGAGGCGAACACGTAGGGCTTGAACGACGACCCGGCCTGCTCCGGGGTGTCGGCCATGTCGAACTGGGTGGCCTTCGGATCGTTACCGCCGAACCAGGCGATGATCCCGCCGGTCGTCGGATCGACCGAGACCAGGGCCGCGGCCTGCGTGCCCATCACCTGTTTGCCGTTGGCCAGGACCGGCTTGCCGTTGAAGGTGACCGGGGCGCCGCCGGTGTAGGCGGAATCCTTGGCCATCACCGCCTGCACCGAGTTCTCGGCGGCGGTCTGCGCGGCAGGCTGGATCGTGGTGGTGACCTTGGCACCCATCCGCTGCAGGTCGTCCATGTTCAGGTTGTTGGCCTGCAGTTCGCGCTCGACCTGGTTGACGATCAGTCGCCGATCCCACGGCAGGCTGGCCGATGGGTCGGTCGCCGACTGGACCGGCGGCAGCGGCGCGTCCTGCTCGCCGGCGTTGAGCCAGTGGTTCTTGGCCATGTTGCCCATCACGTACGTGTAGCGCTGGTGCTGGTACTTCGTGCTGTTCGCGCGGCCCGGCGACTGGATCAGCCCGGCCAGCAACGCCGCCTGTGGATTGGTCAGCTGGTCCGGCGTTTCGTTGAAGTAGGTCTTCGCCGCCGCGCCGATGCCGTACGCGCCTCGTCCGAAGTAGACGATGTTCAGGTAGGAGGCCATGATGTCCGGCTTGTCCACGGTCCGGCTCATCTTGTAGGCCTTGACCATCTCGGCAACCTTGGTGGTCAGCGGCAGCGAGCCGATGATCCCTGGATTCGTAGCCTGCTTGATGTACTCCTGGGTGATCGTGGACGCACCACCCGAGCCGCCGGTGGCCTGGTTGTAGGCGGTGCGCAGAATCGCCTTGAGGTCGACACCCGCGTTGGTCTCGAACGTCGAGTCCTCGGCCGCCATCACGGCGTGCTGGATGTTGCCGAGCTTGGCCAGGTCGGCGGTGGTGATCAGCTGGTGGCCGTTCTCGCCGGTGCCGATCGTCTCCATCGGCGAGCCGTCGGCGTACATGAGCGTGATCGGCTGGTTCAGGGTGGCCGCGACCGCTTTCGGGTCCGGCACCTTCACGATCTGGTACATGATGAAGAAACCGACGATCGGCGCGATGATGCCCAAACCGACCAGCACGTACAGGGTGCGCCGGGATCGCCGGAAGATCTTCTGCTTCAGGATCGTCTTGCGATCCTCCTCGCTGAGCACCGCGCCGCGCACCCGGCTGTCGTAGCGGCTGTCCGGCTTGCGGTCGTCGTAGGACTCGGCCGCGTTGGACGCCCATTCCGTGGCGTGATCGTCGTCACGGTGGGTCAGCAGGTCCGGCTCGCGGTTGTAGGACTGCGGGCTGACCGGAGGCAGGTTCTCGGTGGAGGGCTCGAACGCACCGGCCGGTCTGCCACTGCGGCTCGGGCCGCCAGGGCCACCACCGGTCGGACCACCGGGACGGCCCTGCGAGTCGCGCTGACCGGTCGGCGGACGCCCGTTGGGGACCCGGGAGGTCGGCGGCGGACCACCCGGCTGGCTGCCCTGCGGAGCCTGGCCGCGCTGTGGCTGCCTCGGGGCCGGTCGCTGCGGCTGGCCCGGCTGGTTCGGTGGTTGCTGACCCGGCTGCTGGCCCCGCCCCTGCGGGTTGCCAGGTGGCGTGCCACGCCCAGGGGTTCGGCCCTGGGCCGGACGTCGGGCCGGCGGCGGCTGGCGGCGGTCCCCGCCCTGCCCACCACGGGCTCCCCCGTCAGCTTCGCCGTCGGGGCCTCCCGGCTGACGGCGTGGCGGATCGTCACGGTGGTCATTCACAACTACAAGGCCTCCCAGATCGCCACACTCGGGTATGCGGCGTTCGGTGGTCGTACTCGCCTGGTCACTGAGGGTGCGACCGGGCGCCTGGACGCGACGTCACTACTCCGACGCCGTCCTCCTGCGCGGGCCGTGCACATCCACGTCCCGTGTTCCCAGGACGTATGACTGCACCAGGTGGTTCCAACTGCACGTCCGACAAACTTCAACCACGTAGACGTTGAACTCCCCGTAAAGCGCAGCCATCCTGCCCAGTTCGTCCGGTGTGCGAGCCGAGCCGGAAGCGTGCTTCAACTCGTCTCCGTACACCCAGGAGACCAGCGTCAGCGGTTCCTTGCGGCACACCGGGCAGGTGACCTCGCTCGGCCTGCCGTGGAATTTCGCCGCGCGGAGCAGGTAGGGGCTGGCGTCGCAGACCTCCGAGGTCCCGACGCGGCCCGAGTAGACCTCCGCGAGCAGCGCCCTGCGCTGCAACGCGTAGTCCACCACCTGCCGTTGGGTTCGCACGCCCAACAGCGTACGTGGCCCGCTCCGCTCACCGATCGTCCGTTTGGGTCAGCCTCGGCGTCATCCGGGCACGCGCCGTGTTCGACGCCACAATCGGCGGGCATAATTCGGTGCCACGATGTATCGCGACGATATAGTGAGGTGCAGCATCGAGCGACACGATCGACGGTCGCACATGGCATGTTCAACCGGCGTTGCGTGGAGGTGACTCGTGATCGAATTCGCCATCCTCGGCCTGTTGCACGAGGCGCCGATGCACGGTTACGAGCTGCGCAAACGCTTGGCCAGTCGACTCGGAACGTTGCAGGCCCTCTCCTACGGCTCGCTCTACCCGGCGTTGCGGCGGCTGCTGCGGGCCGGGCTGATCGCCGAGGAGGAAACGACCCGGGGCCGTCGCGCCAAACGCGTCTACAAACTCACCGCGGAAGGCAAGGAACGCTTCGCCACCCTGGTCACCGAAGGTGGCCCGGACGCGTGGGACGACGACGGGTTCGGCGTGCACCTCGCCTTCTTCTCGCGCACTCCGGCCGAGGCCAGGATGCGCATCCTGGAAGGCAGGCGGCGCCGGGTCGAGGAACGCAGGGAAGGCCTGCGGGCCACGTTGGCCAGGGCAGGCGAGCAGATCGACCGCTACACGCGGGAACTGCACCGGATGGGCCTGGAGTCCAGCGAGCGCGAAGTGCGCTGGCTCAACGAGTTGATCGAGCACGAACGGGCGCAGGCGCGGGAAGCGGACCACGAATCCGAGTCCTGACCGGCCACGCGCACCACCAAGGAAAGAACCACAGAAGGAGGCCCCGGCATGGGCGAGCACGGCCGAAGCATTCGGGTGGCAATTGTCGGCGTCGGCAACTGCGCGGCATCCCTGGTGCAGGGAGTGCACTACTACCGCGACGCCGACCCGGAAACCCGGGTGCCGGGTCTGATGCACGTGCAGTTCGGGGACTACCACGTGCGGGACGTCGAGTTCGTGGCAGCGTTCGACGTCGACGCGAAGAAGGTCGGCCGCGACCTGTCCGAGGCGATCGTGGCCAGCGAGAACAACACCATCAAGATCTGCGACGTGCCGCCGCTGGGCGTGCCGGTGCTGCGCGGGCACACCTTCGACAGCCTCGGCGAGTACTACTCCGAGATGATCACCGAATCCGACGAGGCACCGGTCGACGTGGTCGGCGCGCTGCGCGCGGCCCAGGTCGACGTGCTGGTCTCCTACCTGCCGGTGGGTTCGGACGAGGCGGACCGCTTCTACGCGCAGTGCGCGATCGACGCGGGCGTCGCGTTCGTCAACGCACTGCCCGTTTTCATCGCCTCCGACCCGGAATGGGCGGCCAAGTTCACCGAGGCCGGGCTGCCGATCATCGGCGACGACATCAAGTCCCAGGTCGGCGCCACCATCACGCACCGGGTGATGGCCAAGCTGTTCGAGGACCGCGGCGTCGAGTTGCTGCGCACCTACCAGCTGAACTTCGGCGGAAACATGGACTTCATGAACATGCTGGAGCGCAAGCGCCTGGTATCCAAGAAGATTTCCAAGACCCAGTCGGTCACTTCGCAGATCCCGCACGAGATGCGCAAGGCTGACGTCCACATCGGACCGTCGGATCACGTGCCGTGGCTGGACGACCGCAAGTGGGCCTACGTTCGCCTTGAGGGCAAGGCATTCGGCGACGTGCCGCTCAACCTCGAGTACAAACTGGAGGTCTGGGACTCGCCGAACTCGGCAGGCGTGATCATCGACGCGGTGCGCGCCGCCAAGATCGCGCTCGACCGCGGTATCGCGGGCCCGATCAACTCGGCGTCGTCCTATTTCATGAAATCCCCTCCGGTTCAGTACTCCGACTCGGAGGCCTACGAAGCGGTCGAGCGGTTCATCCGCGGCGAAGTCGACCGCTGACCGCGACGGCGCGCCCTCAACAAGCCGGTGAGGGCGCGCCGGAGTTACGGTGCTGCACATGACAGAGCCCGACCGGCCGCTCGCCCTGGTGACCGGCGCCTCCCGGGGAATCGGCGCCGCCATCGCCCACGCCATCGCCGGCACCCACCGCGTCCTGCTCGGCGGCCGCGACCAGCGCGCCCTCGAGGATCTTGCCGCCACCCTCCCGGACGCCGCGCCCTTCGCGGTCGACCTGGCCGACCCGGACTCGTTGCCCGCCGCGACCGAGCACATCACAACGCTCGACGTGCTGGTGCACAGCGCGGGCGTGGTCACCATCGCCCCGCTGCACCAGACCCCGCTGCAGGTGTGGCGGCAGACCCTGGACCTCAACGTCATCGCCGTCGCCGAACTGACCCGCGTCCTGCTCCCCGCGCTGCGCGCGGCCCGTGGCCAGGTCGTCATGATCAATTCCGGCGCGGGCAAGCGGTCCAGCCCGAACTGGGGCTCCTACGCCGCCAGCAAGTTCGCCCTGCGCGGCTACGCGGAAGCCCTGCTCGCCGAAGAAGAGCCGCACGGCGTCCGGGTCACCACGATCTACCCCGGCCGCACCGCGACCGACATGCAACGCGAGGTCCGCGAGGCGGAAGGCGCCGATTACGACCCGGACGCCTACCTCCGCCCGGAGACCGTCGCCGACGCCGTCGTGTTCGCGCTGCGCACCCCGCGCGACGGCCAGCTCACCGAGCTGACCGTGCGACCTGCTCGCTATCGCTGAGAATTCTCAGGTAGTTCCTCAGTCAATCCACTGTGCTCCCCAAAGCGAAATCTCAGGTTCGGTTGGTTATTTGGTTGCAGAGACACCAGACCCGAACGTGGAACACGGGGAGCAGCAATGAGCGAGTTCGATCCGAACGCCTCGGCCGGACACCCCGGTGCCGGGCAGCCGCACCAGGCTCAGCCGGGCGTCCCGGGTGGTGACGCCGCGCAGACCCAGCCCATCCACCTCGGGCCGTGGGCGCAGCCTTACGCCCAGCAGTTCGCCCAGCCCGTCGCCGCCGGGCCGCAGTTGCCGCCGCGCCGGCGCCGCCCCGGTCTGATGGCCGGGATCGCGGCAGGCGTGGCCGCGGTGTCGGTGGTGGCCGGGATCGGCATCGCCCGCTTCGCCTGGGACGGCAACAACGCCAACCAGGCTTTCGGTTCGGTGGCCAGCGTCAGCGACGGCAGCGGCACCTCGATCGACGCGTCCTCGGTCGCGCAGAAGGTCGACCCCGGTCTGGTCGACATCGACACCGTGCTCGGCTACCAGGGCGCGGCGGCGGCCGGTACCGGCATCGTGCTCACCTCGAACGGCGAGATCCTCACCAACAACCACGTGGTCGAAGGTGCGACCAGCATCAAGGTGACCGACCTCGGCAACGGCAGGACCTACACCGCGACCGTGGTCGGCTACGACCGCACCAAGGACGTCGCCGTCCTGCAACTGCAAGGCGCATCCGGCCTCCAGACCGCGACATTGGGGGATTCGTCGAAGGTCACCACCGGTCAGGCCGTGGCCGGCATCGGCAACGCCGGTGGCGTCGGCGGCACGCCGAGCGTGGCCACCGGCACGGTGACCGCGCTGAACCAGTCGATCACCGCGCAGGATGACTCTGGCAGCAGCTCCGAGCAGTTGTCCGGCCTGATCCAGACCAACGCGAACATCCAGCCCGGCGACTCGGGCGGCGCGCTGGTGAACAGCGCGGGCCAGGTGATCGGCATGGACACCGCGGCGTCCTCGGCCAACCCGCAGAGCGGCCAGGGCTTCCAGAGTGCCTACGGCGGCCAGGGACAACAGGGTCAGGGCGGTGCGACTCAGGGCTTCGCGATCCCGATCAACCAGGCGATCTCGCTGGCCCACCAGATCATCGGCGGCCAGGGCTCCAGCACGGTCCACATCGGACAGAGCGCGTTCCTTGGCGTGTCGGTTGGCCAGGCGCAGAACCAGTTCGGTCAGAGCAGCCAGTCCGGCGCACCGATCGTCGGCGTGGAGCCCAACGGTCCCGCGCAGCAAGCCGGTCTCGGCGCCGGTGACGTGATCACCTCGGTCAACGGCACCACGGTCGGCTCGGCCACCGCGCTCACCAACCTGATGGACACCTTCCACCCCGGCCAGCAACTGACCGTCGGCTACACCGACGCCTCCGGCCAGCAGCACACCGTCACGGTGACCCCGGTCAGCGGCCCAGTCGGCTGATCGCCAAGAACCTCACCGAGAGAGGTGGCCCCAGCCCGCTCGCCGGGCCGGGGCCACTGGCCTGCCCCCCACAAAAAAATCCGCCGCCCAAACCCCCGCCCACCCGGGGGCCGGCGCCCCGCGTCGAGCCTATGGGGGTGGTTGGGGCGGGGGCAAACGGGCGCGGGGCAGGTGTGGATCGTTTGGCGGGGTGTGGACAACTTTCTTGGGGTGGCGGGAAATGTGCTATGGGTCAGTTCGATGGCGGGGCGGCTTGGGCGCAGCTGACGATGTCGATCACCTGGTTGCCGGGGCTCCAGTTGACCGTGAGGTCGCAGCGCAGCGTCGCGCCGATCGCGGGCGGCGGCGCGGGCGCGAGGGCGCCGGTCAGCGTGATGCTCGGGATGGTGACCGCGGTGCCCGCCGGGAGCGTGGCGCCGGAGCTGAGCTTCACCGGGGTGGTCGTGGTGAGTTTGGCGAGGCCGCCTGCGTCGTTCTGCGCGACGCGCAGCGTGGTGGTGACCGGTTGCGCGGTCGCGGCGCCCGCGCCGTTGAGGGCCAGGAACGCGAAGCTGCCCGCCGCGCCGATCACCAGCAGACAGCCGATGAGAATCAGGGCGTTGCGGACCGATCTTCGCATCCTTCAACTATCGGCCAGGACACCGGCGCCTGCTCGCTGACCAGGACAGAAACACCCTGACGGCGGATCACGCGCTCATCCGCCGCCGCGCGCTCGGGCGGTGTCCTGGCTCGGTGCGCGAGGCGAACTTGGCGGGGGCGCCGTGCCGGGCGCGCTGGATGCGGTCGGCGTCGACGCGAAACGCCGGGCGGTGCGAGTTGGGGCGTTGCCGGGAACGCAGCCAGGCCAGCCGGTGCAGCGCTTCGGTGTGGTGGTCGGTGATGGTCACGCCCGCCGCGTCGAACGAGTGCAGCACCGCGCGATTCAGTTCGACCGTCACGCGGTCGCGCCACAACGTGCGCTCGGACGACGTGTCCAGGCCGAGCCGGTGCGCGACCTGGGCCGCGACGCCGTAGGCGGATTCGTCGGCGAAGCCGCGGGTGCCGATCTCGGTGCCGACGTGCCAGCTGTTGAACGGCGCGGCCGGATAGTTGACGCCGCCGATGGCCAGCCGCATGTTGCTGATCACCGGCACCGCGGGCCAGCGCAGGCCGAGATCGGCGAACCAGGGCAGGTCCGGGTGGGTGAGCGGCACCTCGAGCAGCACCTCGTCGGGCACCGGGAACAGCGCGGCTCCTTCGTGCGCGGTTTCCACCACGAGCGGCAGGTGGTCGAAGCGGCTGCGCGGCGACGGCGGCTTCCAGCCCATCGCCCGCATCGCGTCGGTGAAGCCGACGTAGCGGCGGTCGCCGGTGATCGTGTCGCCCGCGCCGCGATAACCCGCGTACCGCACCAGCTGGTCGTTCCAGATGTGCGGGCCGGGCGCGCCGGGCGCGTCTGGGGCGAAGACCGTGATCAACGGGCGGATCTTGCCATTGCCGCTGGCCTGGCGCAGGTGCTCGACGCATTCGGCGGCGACCGCTCCCGCGTTGCGCAGGCCGCGCAGGTCGCGAACCTTCAACTGGCGCCACGGCACGCCGCTCGTGCACCAGCCGGAGTCGCGTAACGCCACCCGCGCGCCGTAGGCGAGTTCGGCCGCGGTGTGCCGGTAGGTGCCGGTCCGCGCGATCTCCGCGCGCACCTTGGCCAGCCGCCGGGCCAGTTGGCTGGTGCCGGGATGGGCGTCGTGATACATCCGGATGAAGTCCTCGGCGGCCAGCACATCGACGGGTTCGATCGGGTCGAACTCGACATGCGACTCGGCGAGTGGTGTCACGATTTCATCACGAAGGACGGTCACGGCCGGGAAATCTACCTAGTAGAGGCCGTCACCCGTCACTGCCAGAAGAGTCAATAGCCGCGGTACACCACCCTCGCCCGAACGGGTCGGGCGCAGACGCAGCGTGTCGCGAACTCGCTCTCCGGCGGGCTTGAGTACCCGGTCGGGTGGTTTCGACCGTCAGTCCGCGACGCGCTCGAAGATCAGATCGTGACTGATCCGGCCCTCGTCCCTGGCCCGGTTCTCGAACTTGGTGACCGGCCGCCAGTCGGGGCGCGGCGCCCAGCCGTCCGGCTCGTCCGCGTAGACGTTGCGCAACAGCGGTTCGGCCGAACACACCGCCATCATCTGCTCGGCGTAGTTCTCCCAGTCGGTGGCCAGATGCAGCCGCGCGCCGGGGGCGAGCTTCCCGGCCAGCAGCGCGACGAACGGGGGCTGGACCAGCCTGCGCTTGTGGTGGCGCTTCTTCGGCCACGGGTCCGGGAAGAAGATCCGCGCCCCGGCCAGGAAGTCGGCGGGCACGTGCTCGCGCAGCAGCACGACCGCGTCCCCGCGCAGCAGCCGCAGATTGCCGATGTCCATGCTCTGCGCGCGCATCATCAGCTGCGCCAGCCCGGGCCGGTACACCTCGACGGCGAGGTAGTTGAGTTCGGGCGCGGCCTTGGCCAGCGCCGCGGTGGTCTCGCCCATGCCGGAGCCGATCTCCAGCAGCACCGGGGCCTGCCTGCCGAACCATCCGGCCAGCTCGACGGGGCCGGCGGGCAAGGCGGTGACGTCCCGGCCCAGCCGGTCCCAGTAGCTGTCCCAGGCGCGCTGCTGGCCGACGGTCATCCGCTCGCCGCGCCGGGCGAAGCTGACATTGCCGTCGCGAACCGGAGCAGGCGCTGAGGAGGACGGGGAATCGGGAGCCACGAACAGTGACGGTACCTGGCCGCAGGTCAACGGCCTGCGGACGGCCGGGCTCAACCGGGAGGGATCAGCCGTTTTCCAGCAGTTCGAGCTGGCCGCGCAGGCCGGCGGGACCGGTGATGGGCATCGGGTCGGCGGTGGGGTTGCCCGCGTGCGCGAGCACGACGTCCAGCCAACCCTGGTGACGGTCGGTGAACATCACCGTGGTGGGCACCAGCGGGAGGTCGGCGGCATCCAGTTCGGACGGTACGTACTCCCAGTAGCCGTCCTCGCCCGGACCGGCCCACGGCATGTACGCCCAGCCCGCGCGGCGGTCCAGCAGCTCGCTGACCTGGTCCTCGATGGCGAAGCCGCCCATCCTGGACTGCAACTTCCCGCTGGCCAGCGCGCGCAGCCACCAGGGCGCGTTCACCTGGGCGCCGGTGGCGAGTACACGTTCATACAGGCTCACGACTTCGGCTTCCGGCGCGCGATGAATCCAGGCCCGCCGGGTCTGCGACGGCCTGCGCGCGGCCCCGATCGGGCCGGTCGGTTCGACGGCACGGGACCATTCCAGGTCCAGCAGTGGTTCTACGCGGATGGGCCGGACGACGGCAGTGACGTCGGGCAGACTCGTTTTTGTCGCTGGACGTTGCAGCAGCGCATCAGGGTCTGCAACCGCCATCGCTCACCTCCGATGCGCGCCCTTCCGGGCCCGGGGTCCGACTCCTGTTGATTTGACTCCCACCATCGAGTTGAGCCCTCGATCGGCGGGTTGTCACGTTTGTGTGCCGGAACTCACCGACTCCGCCGAGGGTCGGTTAACGCTGTGTTCCGTCGATGTTTCCCAATTCAGCATTGGACGATTACGTCGCCATCCGCCGAATCATTGGCGAGTTGACAACGTCGGCAACCTCAATCCGCGGTCTGTTCGGCGCCTCCCGTCGACCAGCGGTAGCGAACACGGAGGGTAGTCCTATTTCGCCCTAGGGCGCTTCCGCCGAACGGGTGATAAGCGCAGGTTGACTCCTGGCATGCCACAGTATGCCGTAGTACCGCATCGACTACTCGTCGTAGCAACAATGTCCGCGAGATCTGTCCGGACGGCCAGCCGCCGCCGTGGAATCGAATCAGCGTTAATCGCGCTGCGTGAATGACGGGCGAATCCGGCGCAATCAGCGCGGAGCGGAATCGATTTCCTCCGCCGGTGATCGGAATTCCACGCTTTCGCCGGTCATCCGGAGGAACGCTTCCTCAAGGGATCCTGATTGAGGACTGAGTTCGTGCAGCACCGCGCCGATGCTCGCGGCCAGTTCGCCGATCGCGCCGATCGCCATGTTCGACACCACGAGCGCAGGCCTGCCGTCGTTGCCCTGGACTCCGTTCGCGGCAACGGTTGCACCGGCAGCGGTCAACGCATCGCGCAGCGCATCCAGTTGCGGAGAACGCACTCTGGTCACCGATCCCCCGGCTTGTTGGATGAAGTCGGTGGTGGTGGCTTGGGTGATGAGTTGGCCTTTGCCGATGACGATGAGGTCGGTGGCGGTGAGGCTCATTTCGGAGAGGAGGTGGCTGGAGACCAGGACGGTGCGGCCTTGGTTGGCGAGG
>DATFHN010000073.1:0-87211 GCA_035248365.1 Pseudonocardiaceae bacterium
TCCACTCAACACCCTTTCCATCAACACGAGATGCGCCGCGATGTCGTCGTCGGCGAATGTGCGGTGAATACTGATCAAGCCCAGTTCGGCCATGTCACTCAGGATGACCTTGGCAACACCGAGTGGAACCGAAAGCTTCGCGGCCACTTCAGCCACGGAGTGCGGATGTCGGCATAAAGTGCCGACCGCCCGATATTCGACCTGGTTCAGCAGGGCTTCGTCCAGGCCTAGATCGCTGGTGGATACCAGCGTCTCCAATTGCAGCTCAACGCTGGAGCGGGTCCGTCCGCCGGTCCACGCGTACGGCCGGACGCGGGAGGCCTCGTCGCCGAAATCGTCGACAGGGTAATAGCCCGAATCGCCGAGCTGACTCATCGATGGATAAGTGACCGATGGGGAAGGCGGCCCGACCGGGCTCGGGGGGACGGGCGGAGTTACCACCCGGTCGGGCCAGTCCGTGGGTTGGCTGGTGGGTTGGAAGATGGCCGGGTCGTCGACGCGATCGGCGAACCCGTAACCGCCATCCAGGTGCTCGATGATCGGATCGGGTTGCGCGGAACCGTCGAAGGACATGGTCATGGCGACCTCATACCGGCTGTCGGGTGAGCAGTCGTTGCGAGCCTTGCAGCTCGGCTCGGAGCTCCGGGGTGAGCATCTGCCCGACGCGTTCGACGAGCAGGGTCATCTCGTACGCGACCTGTCCGATGTCGCAGTTGGGTGCGGCCAGCACGGCGAAGGACGAGCCGTCGCTGATGGCCATCAGCAGCATGACGCCGCGTTCCATCTCGACGACCGTTTCCCGGACCGGGCCTGCTTCGAAACACCGCGCGGCGCCCATGGTGAGGCTGGACAGACCGGAGGCGACCGCGGCGAGCTGATCGGCGCGGTCCCCGGGCAAGCGGGCCGACGAGGTCAGCAACAACCCGTCCGCGGATACCACCACGGCGTGAGCCACACCCGGTACCCGTTCGGTGAAGTCGGTGACCAGCCACCCGAACCGCCCGTGCGGCGACTGACTTGACATCAATCGTTCTCCCATTCGAATCCGTGCTCGATACCATCGGCCGCCGCCGAGCCGTCCCGGCCCTGGCGGACACCCCGCTGGAAACTGCTCAGTCGATCCCGGACCGCGCCCGCGTCGACCCCGGCCATCACGGCCGGTCCTTTGGTCGCGACGCTGCCCGGCACCAGCTGGGCCCGTGGCTTGCGCCTCGGCAGCCCGGCCGGGGTGAGTGCGGACGGGGTGGGGGTCAGCGCTTCTTCCGCCGCCTCCCAGCCTTCGTCCGCCGCGGTCGGCCAGATCGCCGTGTCCTCAAGGCTGTCCGCGTTGACCGCTGAGGAACCGCTGTCGTCGCTGCTCACCGTCGCCGCATCGTCCTCCACAGTGGACCCTGCCGTGGACTCTGCCGCGTCGATCGCCTCGACCGATATTCCGATTTCGTAATTTCCAGTCTCGTAATTTTCGGTTTCGTAATTTTCGGTTTCGTAATTTACGAGATCGGAGTTTCCGGCCGGCTGGTCGCCGGCGAAGAACGCGCTGTCCGGGTTCTCCGCAGGCCATTCCGGTTCGCCGGCGCCGACCTCGTTGATCTGGTGCCTGCCCTTTTGCACGCCCCGCTGGAAGCCGGTCAGCCGCTTGCGCATCTTCTCCGCGCCCGGCCCGGCCTGCGCCTGCTGCGCGGCCTGCTGCGGGGTCCCGGCCGCGTCCGCGCTGCCCGGCAGCAACCGGGCCTTGGGCTGACGCTTGGGCAGACCGGCCGCCGTGTAGGCCTCCGGGCTGGCCTGGGTGATCGAGTCGGCGGCCTTCCAGCCGTCGTCCGCGGCGAAGCGCCAACCGGAGCGGCCGGCGAAACTGGCGTCCTCCGGCGGATTGTCGTCCTCGCTCTGCGCGTCGATCGGCTTGGCCGCGTCGAACCAGGCGGAGAGCATGTCGTCGAAGATCGGCGTGGTCGCGCCGGCCCGGTCCGGTTCCGGCTCGGGCGCCTCCTCGGCGTCCTCCGCGGTCGCGCTGCCCGGCAACGGCGCGAACAGGTTCACGCCGGACTCGGACGCGCTGGGCAGCTGCGGAATGGTCACGGTGATCGCGTTCATCGACGCGTCCCGTTTACCCTTCGGCTCCGGTTCGGCGCTCGGCAGCGGGATCACCGCGTCCTCGTCGCCGACGATCAGCTGCGCGGGCAGGGTGACCGTGACCCGCAGCCCCGGAATGTCCTCGCCGCCGTGCAACCGCACCCGGACGCCGTGCTGGCCGGCGAGCTTGCTCACCACGAACAGGCCCATCCGCCGGGTGATCCGGCCCTCGAACCCCTCGGACTCGCCGAGCCGTTCGTTGGCCGCGCGCAGGTCGTCGTCGCCCATGCCGATGCCGTGATCGACGATGTCCACCACGACCGCGCGGGACCGGGTCCGATGCGACGCGATGGTCACCTGGGTGTCCGGCGCGGAGAACGCGGTCGCGTTGTCCAGCAGTTCCGCGATCAACCGGACCAGGTCACCTGCCGCGTAGCCGAGGATGTGCACGCCGGGTGGCGGCTGCACGGAAACCCGTTGGTACTGCTCGATCTCGCTGACCGCGGCCCGCAGCAGGTCGGACAGCGGCATCGCCTGGGTCGGGCCCCGGCCCAGCTCGCCACCGGAGAGCACCATCAGGTTCTCGTTGTTGCGGCGCATCCGGGTGGCCAGGTGGTCCAGTTTGAACAGTGCGGAGAGCTGGTCGGGATCCTCCTCGTCCCGTTCGAGTTGTTCGATCAGCCGCAGCTGCCGTTGCACGAGGCCCTGGCTGCGGCGGGAGAGGTTGGTGAACAGGTCGCTGTAGTTGCCGCGCAGGTTGGCCTGTTCGACCGCGAGTTTGAGCGCCTCTGCGTGCACCGCGTCGAAGGCCCTGGCCAGCTGGCCGACCTCGTCCTTGGTGTGCACCGGGACCGGAGTGACCGCGATGTCCACGGTCTCGCCCGCCTGGATCCGTTCGACCGCCTCGGGCAATTGCCGGGTGGCCACGTCGCGGGCGCCACGGCGCAGCACGCCGATCGAGCGCAGCAGCTGCCGCGCCACGATCACCATGATCAGCGCCGCGACCAGCAGTGCCACGAACAGGACCACCGCGGCGGTGCCCGCCGTGTTGCTGGCCGTGCCCTGCATGGTCGCGGCGGTTCCGCGCAGCTGGGTGGCCAATGTGTCGGTGACCGAGGTAAGTCCGGTGGTGACGGACCGGTTGGCCGAGTTCCAGGTGTCCAGCGGAATGCGGATGACCATGCCGGGCATGACCTGCCCGCTCATCCCACCGGACTGGTCGATCGCCTCGCCGAGCAGCGCGCCCTGTTGGCTGAGCACGGTGCCGCTGACCGCTTTCTGGTAGTCGGTCGCGGCGTCCTGCGCTGCCACCGTGTGGAAGTCGCTGATCCGGCTGGCCAGCCGCGCCTCGGAACCGTGCAGCGAGGTCACGTCGGCGACGGTCATGGTGCCGTGGCCGATGCCGACCAGGACGACGGCCTGCTGGTAGCGCACCTCCTCACGGGCGGAGAACAGGTCGTAGAGGGCCATTGCTTCCCGGGTCAGGTGCGGGTCACCGAGGTCGGTGGCCAGCACCCGGTCGAACGCGAACAGCCCGTCGATCAGCTGGGTGTAACTGTCCACCTGGGCCGACGCGTTCGCGCCCTGCGCGCCTTCCGCCGCGCGCAGGGCGGGCAGCTCGTCGAGCTGGCGGGTCGCGGCGATCCAGGCGGTCGCGGCGACCGGGTCGAATCCGGCGCGGGCGGCGTTGCTCGCCTCGGACTGCCGCAGGGTGGTCAGGGCCAGATCCACCTCGTGTTGAATGCCGGCCAGGGCCGGGTCGGGTTTCGGCGCGGTGTTCACGCCGGGCTTGGGCGCCGTGGCACCCTTCGCCGAGCCCTTCGTGGCCGAGTCGGGCATGTTCGCGGGCATGGCGGCCGGCGTCATGGTCGCGTTGTCCTGGGCGATCTGCTGGCGTTCTTGTTGCAACGCGGATATAGCGGAGCGGGCATTGTCACTGAGTTGGGTGAGCCCATCCGCGCCGACATACACCGCGGCTTTGGCCATCTGGGCGTTGATCACCACGATTCCGAGCGCGAGCGTGGTGATCACCGGAACCAGCATGACGGCGATGAGCTTGACCGGAATGCTCCAGTCGCGCCAGCGCACGATCGCGGCCAGCGCCCAATTGCCGCTGGTCCGCTTGCGGTCCGCCCGACCGCGTTCTCGCTTGGCCCGCTCAGCGGTCTTACTCACGCGTCCTCCTCGCGGGCAACGAAAAACTGACAAAACGGCTGGTTCGCGGACGCGGCGAAATGCGCGTCACACCATTCCAAACCGGCACAACAAAACAGCATAAGCATGTTTGTTCACCTCGCTGCCGATATCGTCGGGCGCGGCAAATGCGTTTCTTCCCGTCACACATCCACGCACCATTGTCGATGGCAGTGGACGCGCCGATTACGAATACCAAATCACGCGGTCAGCAGGGTCGTTCGAACCGGACAGCATGCATTTGGTGTTCTCCAGCTCGGGTACTTGACCCTACATCAAACGTCGCGATCAAGATGCAATTCGCAACAGGGGGCGGTGACCTGGGGTTTTACCCCTGAGTACGGGACCTTATCGGCTAAACAGGCATAACGGACAGATCAAGATCCGATTTTTGTTGCCCTGAGCAGCACATTCACTCGCGACATCACACGATCGCGGGACGCATTACACCTCGAAGGTGTGCATCTCGCAGTTTGCATGTCCGACTCAACTGGATCAGGCCCGCTGTTCACTGGGTCGAACGCGGTGACGCCACCCCGAAAACCCTTGTTACACCAGGCAAATCCCGTGCTCAGGCCGGGCGTTTCCACCCCTGCCAGATGATCGGAAACCGGCGGGCAGGCCCTCCCCTCAAGTTCGATCAACCTGCCCTAACGGGTGATCCGAGGCAACCTTGGCCACACCCGCGAGTGCACCCCGGATCACCCGGCCAGGCTCCAGAAAAACCGGCTGCCGCCTGGCAAAATGATGTCGCGACGAGGACCCGTCGGACCGCTGCGCCACACCATCCGAAGCAGCCACCTGAAGCGGACACCGCCCGGAGCCAACTGACGCTGCGTAGCCAAAATATTCACTCTTATGTGGTAAATTTTTGCCGACGCGGGCGAACTCGGGTGAATCTCGACTGTTCCGATACGCGGGAAATCACCCTTGACTTTACCGTCAAGATCATCCAACTTTGATCACGGCACTATCACGGCGAGGGTAGAAGGTGAGCGCATCGACAGCATCAGCATATCCACTTGCCGATCAGCTATTGACGAGATATTTGCCAGCGTACTCACGCGATCGGTATTGAAATCACCGCTGCGTCAAATCACCGAAAGGCGGGATACCGAGGCAAATCGGACGCGCCGAACCGCTGCTCCAAGGCACCGACCACGGACAACGCGTGATCAGCCAGCTGTGGTTCTCCAGCCCGCTCCGCGTCCGAGGCCAGCCGCAGCCAGCGCGAACGCAACGCGACGCTGCGGCGCGGCGCGCGCAGTTCGCCCTCGATCGGCAGATCTTCCTGGCTCGGCGTGGGCAGGAACCACCAGGTGGACAGCCACACCCAGAACACCTGCGCGTCGAGCAGGCCTGGAGTGAGCACCGATTCGTCATCCAGGTCCGGCCACATGGTCGCCGCCTCGGAGCGCCAGGCCGCGACCATCGCCTCCATCATTCCGGCGGGCAGCGCGTAACTGCACCAGCAGGACGGAAACGGCACCCGCAGATAACCGGCGTCCAGCAACACATCCCGCCAGCAGCCGCCCTCGAAGTCCAGGAACCGCACGCCCTTGCTGGTGATCACGTTGTTGTCCGGGCAAGCGTCCGACGGGCTGAACGCGCGATGCCGCGGTGAGTCCACCAGCCGCGCCGCCGACATGGCCCGCGCGTGCACGGCAGCGGGCGTGTCGACGCCTAGTCCGGCAACGAGCAGGTCGGGCAGTTCGGTGAGCGCCTTGTGTCCTTGTCCGACAAGGGGATCGACCGTCCTGGGCCGGCCAAGCCGCCTGCTCAGCGCCTCGAAGTCCTGTTCCCGGCCCGCGGTGCTGGCGTGCAGCTTGCCCAGCGAGCGCGCCCAGGACAACAGCGCGCGCTCAGCGGCGCGCGGGTCGTTGCCGAGCAGTTTGTCGGCCAAGGTCGGCGATCGGCCCAGATCCTCCAGCACCACAAGGCGTTCCCGCCCGTCGTGCGCGAACATCTCCGGGCACATCCGCTCCTCGGACGCGAGCGCGGTGAACAGCTGGTAGCTCACGGCTTCCTGCACGAAAGCGTCGGTCACCGCACCAGGTTCCGGCGGACCATAACGCTTGACGACCAGTGTGCGCGGCAGCGAAAACGGCGTCGCGGCAACCCGAACGCGGATCACGGTCGATTCCCCGCTGCCGCCGAGATCCTCCGGGGCGGCAAGGCGAACCGTGGCACCGAAACGGTGACTGAGCACCTGCTGGGCCGCGGCCATCGTCTCGGACACCTCCGATCGGATGTCGTCGACGACATCCGATGAGCCTGCGGCGGCATCCACACCCATCTATACCGACCCTACTCCTGGTTGGTGACCGCCGGCCGCTGTTCCCGAGATGTGGTTTCGCGTCCGAGGCTTCGACCGCAAGCGACCGTAGTGCCCCACGGGTTGCTTTGGCAGCCACGAATCCATAACAGGTTGTTTCCGTTCCATGACACACAGCGATTCCTGTGAATCATTTCGCGGGCAGCACTCGAGGCCGAGAACGCGCGGATCAGCGACCCGGGCGCCATCGGCCCTCGATGTGACGATTCAGAGCGTTGGCAACTCAGGAAGCCGAAGAGTCCGCTTTGGCCTCCGGCTTCGGCGCGGCCTTCGCGTCGACGCCGGCTTCCTTACGCTGCAACGGAGTAATCGGCGTCGGCGCACCGGTCAGCGGGTCGAACCCGCCGCTGGTCTTCGGGAACGCGATCACTTCGCGGATGGAGGACTCTCCGGCGAGCAGGCCGACGATGCGGTCCCAGCCGAAGGCGATGCCGCCGTGCGGCGGCGGGCCGTAGGCGAACGCCTCAAGCAGGAACCCGAACTTCTCCTTGGACTCCTCCTCGGAAAGCCCCATCAGCTCGAAGACCCGCCGCTGGACATCGGCGCGGTGGATACGAATCGATCCACCACCGATCTCGTTGCCGTTGCAGACGATGTCGTAGGCGTAGGCCAGGGCGCTCCCCGGGTCTTCCTCGAACCGGTCGATCCACTCGGGAGTGGGCGAGGTGAACGCGTGGTGCACCGCGGTCCACCGGCCCGACCCGACCGCAACGTCGCCGCTCGCGGTCGCCTCCGAGGCCAGCTCGAACAGCGGCGCGTCCACCACCCACACGAAGGACCAGGCCGACTCGTCGATCAGCCCCTGCCGCCTGCCGATCTCCAGCCGGCAGGCGCCCAGCAGGCCCCGCGCGGCCGAAGGCTGGTCGGCGGCGAAGAAGATGCAGTCGCCCGGTTCGGCACCGGCCGCCTTGGCCAGGCCCTCCCGCTCGCTGTCGGACAGGTTCTTGGCGACCGGCCCGCCGAGCGTGCCGTCCTCGCCGACCAGCACGTAGGCCAAACCCTTGGCGCCACGCTGTTTCGCCCAGTCCTGCCACGCGTCCAGGGTGCGCCGCGGCTGGTCCGCGCCACCGGGCATGACCACGCAACCCACGTACGGAGCCTGGAACACCCGGAACGGCGTGTTCGAGAAGTACTCGGTCAGCTCGGTGAGTTCCAGGCCGAAGCGCAGGTCCGGCTTGTCGGTGCCGTAGCGGGCCATCGCGTCCGCGTAGGTCATCCGCTGGATCGGCCGCGGGATCTCGTGATCGGCCAGGTCGCGCCACAGCGCGCCGACGATCTCCTCGCCCAGCGCGATCACGTCGTCCTGGTCCACGAAGCTCATCTCGATGTCGAGCTGGGTGAACTCGGGCTGGCGGTCCGCGCGGAAGTCCTCGTCCCGGTAGCAGCGGGCGATCTGGTAGTACCGCTCGATCCCGCCGACCATCAGCAGCTGCTTGAACAGCTGCGGCGACTGCGGCAACGCGTACCAGGAACCCGGGCGAAGCCGCGCCGGAACCAGGAAGTCGCGCGCACCCTCCGGAGTGGACCGGGTCATGGTCGGCGTCTCGACCTCGACGAACTTGTGGCCGTGCAGCACGTCGCGGGCGACGCGGTTGGCCTCGCTGCGCAGCCGCATGTTGTGCGCGGGACCGCTGCGGCGCAGGTCGAGGTAGCGGTGGCGCAGCCGAACCTCGTCGCCGACCTCGATGTGCTCGTCCAGCGGGAAGGGCAGCGGCGCGGACTCGCTGAGCACGTCGAGTTCGGTCACGGTGACCTCGATCGCGCCGGTCGGGATCTCCGGGTTGTCGTTGCCCTCGGGCCGGACCACGACCTCGCCGGTGATCTTCAGGCAGAACTCGGCGCGCAGCCGGTGCGCCCGCTCGGCCATCTCGCCCTCGCGGAACACCACCTGCGCGGTGCCGGAGGCGTCGCGAAGATCGATGAAGATGACCCCGCCGTGATCACGCCGACGGGCTACCCACCCGGTGAGGGTGACGGTCTGCCCGGCATGGGAGGCCCGGAGTGTTCCGGCCTCGTGCGTCCGCATCACGGCAATGCGCTCCTGTCAACTATCGTTGTGTTCTAACTTGCTGCCAGATTAACGAACCGCCCTGGGTCGTTGGCCAGCGGGTTTCCGGCTCAGGCGTCCAGCACCTGACCAGCCCGCCGGACCACCGGCGGCAGCACCGACCAGGGGAAATTGATCCACCGATCGGTCTTACGCCAGATGTACTCGCTGTCGACCACCGAGTGCGGCTTCTGGTAGATCACCGCGCAGCGCACGTCCGCGACGTGATCGGCGCAGAAATCGCGGACCAGCTTCAGGGTCGCCCCGGTGTCCGCGACGTCGTCGCAGACCAGCACCTTGGCCCCGGCCAGGTCGACCGCGTTGGGCACCGGCGGGAGCATCACCGGCAGGTCCAGCCGCTTGTCCACGCCGGTGTAGAACTCCACGTTCATAACATGAAGATTCTTCACGTCCAGCGCGTACCCGAGCGCGCCGGCCACGAACAGCCCACCCCGGGCGATCGACAGCAACAGATCGGGTTCGAACCCGTCCGCCGCGACCTGTTCGGCCAGCTCACGGCTGGCCCGGCCGAACAGGTCCCACGTCAGTTCTTCGCGTTCCTCCGCCACGCGCTGATGCTAATTCAGTACGACCTTGGCAGCTTCAGCGTGTGCTGGGCGACGTAGTTCAAGATCATTTCCTTGCTCACCGGCGCGATCCGCCCGACCCGCGACGCGGCGAGCAGCGCGCCCAGCCCGTACTCCGAGGCAAGCCCGTTACCCCCGTGCACCTGAATCGCCTGGTCGACCGTTGTCGCCGCGGCCTCAGCCCCCGCGTACTTGGCCATGTTCGCGGCCTCGCCCGCCTCCCGGTCCAGTCCGGCGTCGTAGAGCGCGGCGGCCTTCTGCGTCATCAGCCGGGCCAGCTCGATCTGGATCGCGCACTGCGCCAGCGGGTGCGACAACCCCTGGTGCGCGCCGATCGGCGTGTCCCACACCTGCCGGTTGCGCGCGTACTCGGTGGCGCGCTCCATCGCGAACCGGGCGATCCCGGTGGAGAACGACGCGGCCATGATCCGCTCCGGGTTCAACCCGGCGAACACCTGGGCAAGCCCCGCGTCGGTCGACCCGACCAGCGCGTCGGCGGGCAGTCGCACGTCATCGAAGAACAGGGTGAACTGCTTCTCCGGCGAGATGATGTCCATCTCGATCGGCTGATAGGTGAAACCGGGCGTGCCGGTCGGCACGATCATCAGCGAGGGCAGCAGCCGCTGCCCGTTCTCGTCGACGTGCCGGGCGACGACCAGCACCGCGTCCACCTCGTCGACACCCGAGATGAAGTACTTGCCGCCGGAGAGGATCCACTCGTCGCCGTCCTTGCGGATCGACGTGGCCAGCCGGTGCGAGTTCGAACCGGCGTCCGGTTCGGTGATCGAGAACGCCATCTTGGTCGTGCCGTCGGCGAAACCGGGCAGCCACCGATTCTTCTGCGCCTGGGTCCCGAACCGCGCGATCACCGTCGCGCAGATCGCGGGCGACACCACCATCAGCAACATCGGCGCGCCGGCAGCCGCGAACTCCTCGCACACCGCGGCGAGATCCCCGATCCCGCCACCGCCGCCCCCGAACTCCTCCGGCACCGCGACGCCCAGATAGCCAAGCTTCCCGGCTTCGGCCCACATCTCGGTGGTCTTCTCGCCCGCGCGTGCTTTGGCCGCGAAGTAGTCGCGGCCGTACTTGCCGGCCAGCTCACGCACGGCGGCACGCAACGCCTGCCGCTCGTCCGACTCGGTAAATGCGATCCCGGTCATTCCTGTGCCTCCTCTATGACGGCGAGCACCGCTCCCGCATCAACCTGTTGTCCCACCGCGACCCGCAGTTCGGCGACGACGCCGCTGTTCGCCGCGACCACCCGGTGCTGCATCTTCATCGCTTCCAGCACCAGCAACTCGGCGCCGGCGTCGACCGTGTCCCCGGCCGCGACCGCCAGCCGCACCACCGTCCCCGGCATCGGCGCCACCGTCGCGCCCTCGGCAACCTGCTCGCTCGGATCGGCGAAGCGCGGAATCACGGCCAACGACACCGCACCCAGCGCCGAGTCCACTTCGACCAGTCGGTCGTAGGCGCGCACCGCGAACGTCCGCCGCGCCCCGTCGATGTCCAGCGTCACCGAATCCGGCGCACTCGCAACCAGCGCGACATCGGCCAGCAACGAGGTGACCAGCCCACCCCGCCCCACCTCGTACTCGACATCAAGCCGTTCCCCACCGACCTCGAACGCCGCCCGCTGCGGCTGCGACCGCAGATTCCGCCACCCGGCCGGAATCCCCCGCTGCACCCGAGCCGCCCGCACCCGCCCACTGGCCTGCGCCAGCGCCGCGGCCAACGCCGACGCTTTGACAGCCGCCTCATCCGCACCCACCGCAAGCCCGGCAACCCCATGCCGCGTCAGGAAATCCGTGTCGGTGTCCCCGGCCAGGAAACCCTCATGCCGCAACACGTTCACCAGCAGATCGCGATTGGTGGTGAGCCCATGCAGCCGCGTGTCGTGCAATGCGGCGGCCAGCCGGCGCGCGGCGGACCGGCGCTCCGGCGCCCAGCTGATCACCTTGGCCAGCATCGGGTCGTAGAACGTGCTGACCTCGGAACCGCTCACGATCCCGCTGTCCAACCGCAGCCCGAACTCCCCCGGAACTGTGAACTCCGAGTTCACACCCGGAATGTCGATGTAAACCACGGTGCCACTCTGCGGCCGCCAGTCCTGGGCCGGATCCTCCGCGTACAGCCGCACCTCGATGGCATGCCCACGCGGCTCCGGCGGCGCCTCCGGCAACCGCGCGCCCTCGGCGATCGCCAACTGCCAGGCAACGAGATCCAGCCCGTACACGCACTCGGTCACCGGATGCTCGACCTGCAACCGCGTGTTGACCTCCAGGAAGTGGAAGTCACCGTTCGCCGCCAGCATGAACTCGACGGTCCCCGCGCCCACGTACCCGATCGCCTTGGCGGCGGCCAGCGCCGCCGCGAACAGCCGCCCGCGAGTTTCCGCGTCAACGGCCGGGCTCGGCGTCTCCTCGATGATCTTCTGGTGACGTCGCTGGATCGAGCACTCCCGCTCCCCCAGCGCCCACACGGTGCCGTGCTGATCAGCGAGGATCTGCACCTCGATGTGCCGCGCCCGCTCCAGCAACGGTTCGCAGAACACCGTCCCATCACCAAAAGCGGACTCGGCTTCCTGCCGAGCCAAAGCGACCTCGTCCTTCAACTGGCCAAGCTCGCGGACAACCCGCATCCCCCGCCCACCGCCACCAGCCGACGCCTTGACCAAGATCGGCAGGTCCCCGGCGGTCACCGCATCCGGATCGAACTCCGGCAGCACCGGCACACCGGCCTCGGCCATGAGTTTCTTGGCCGCGACCTTGGACCCCATCGCGTCGATCGCCGCAGGTGTCGGCCCCACCCAGGTCAGCCCGGCGGCCAGCACTGCCCGCGGGAAGTCCGCGTTCTCGGACAGAAACCCGTACCCGGGGTGAATGGCGTCCGCGCCTACCCGCTGCGCCGCGGCCACGATTTTATCGATACACAGATACGTCTCCGCCGGTGTGTTACCGGGCAGCCGCACGGCCGTGTCCGCCTCGGCCACGAACGGCAGGTCGCTGTCCGGGTCGGCGAACACCGCGACCGGCGACACGCCGACATCGCGGCAGGTGCGGAAGACCCGCCGGGCGATCTCGCCGCGGTTGGCCACCAGAAGTGTGCTGATCACGCCGCTTGTGTTCCTTTCACATCCGGCTCTTCACATTCGAAAGATGCCGAAGCCCTCCGCGCCACGGACCGGCGCGGTGTGTACCGCGGATAGACAGATGCCGAGGACGGTTCGGGTGTCCCTCGGGTCGATGACGCCGTCGTCGTAGATGCGCCCGGACAGGTAGGCCGCTTCCGACTGCGACTCGACGGTCGACTCGACCATCTGCCGCATCGCCGCGTCGCCCGCCTCGTCGTAGTCCTGGCCGCGCGCTGCCGCCGCCTGCCGGGCCACAATGGACAGCACGCCGGCCAGCTGCTGGGGCCCCATCACGGCCGAGCGAGCGTTCGGCCAGGTGAACAGGAAGCGCGGGTCGTAGGCGCGGCCGCACATGCCGTAGTTGCCCGCGCCGTAGGAGGCGCCCATGACCACGGTCAGGTGCGGCACCTGGCTGTTGGACACCGCGTTGATCATCATCGAGCCGTGTTTGATGATGCCCGCGCGCTCATAGTCCTTGCCGACCATGTAGCCGGTGGTGTTCTGCAGGAACAGCAGCGGGATGTCGCGCTGGTTGGCGAGCTGGATGAACTGCGCCGCCTTCTGCGCCTCCTCGCTGAACAACACCCCGCGCTCGTTGGCCAGAATCCCGAGCCGGTAGCCATGAATGCCGGCCCACCCAGTGACCAGGCTGGCGCCATAGCGCGGCTTGAACTCGTCGAACACCGACCCGTCCACGAGCCGCGCGATCACCTGGCGCGGATCGAACGGCACCTTCAGGTCGGTCGGCACCAGCCCAAGCAACTCCTCCGCGTCAAAACGCGGCTCCGCATAATCAGCGGCAGGCGCACGCCCCTCCTTGTGCCAGTTCAGATTGGCGACAATCCGCCGCGTGATGCGGACCGCGTCGGCTTCGTCCTCAGCCAGATAGTCCGCGAGGCCGGAAGTGCGGGCGTGCATCTCGGCCCCGCCCAACTCCTCGTCATCCGCGTCCTCCCCGGTAGCCATCTTGACCAGCGGCGGCCCGGCCAGGAAAACCTTGGCCCGCTCCTTCACCATCACCACGTGGTCCGACATGCCCGGCAGATAGGCCCCACCGGCGGTCGAATTCCCGAACACCACCGCGATCGTCGGCACGCGGCGCGCGGATGCCCGGGTCAGGTCGCGGAACATCCGTCCGCCCGGAATGAAGATCTCGCCCTGCGAGTTGAGGTCGGCCCCACCCGACTCGACCAGCTGCACCAGCGGCAACCGGTTCTGCGCGGCGATCTCGCTCGCCCGGAAACTCTTGCGCAACGTCCACGGATTGCTGGCGCCACCGCGCACGGTCGGGTCATTGGCGACAACGAGGCACTCGACCCCCTCGATCACCCCGATGCCGACCACGACACTCGCGCCTACCGGAAACTCGGTCCCCCACGCGGCAAGCGGCGACAGTTCAAGAAAAGCGCTGTCCTGATCCAGCAACAGCTCGATCCGCTCCCGCGCGAGCAGCTTGCCGCGTTGGTGATGCCGATCGACGTATTTCGGCCCGCCACCGGCCAGCGCTTTGGCGTGCTCGGTGGCGAGCGCGTCGAGCTTGCCGAGCATCGCCTCGCGGTTGTCCCGGTACGCCGCGGAGTTGGTGTCCACGGTCGAGGTCAGCGTTGTCATCAGTGCAGCCCCAATCGTCGCGCGGCCAGCTCGGCAAGAACCTCGCTCGCCCCGCCGCCGATGCCAAGAATGCGCGCGTCCCGGTAGTGGCGTTCCACCTCGGATTCGCGCATGTAACCCATGCCGCCGAACAGCTGCACGGCCGCGTCCACCACGAAAGAGCAGGCGGCGACGGCCGCGTTCTTCGCCATGCAGACCTGCGCGACCACTTCCTCGCCCGCCGCGATCCGCTCGGCGACCTCGCGTGTGTAGGTGCGGGCAAGCTCGATCTGCTGCGTCATCTCGACGAGCCGATGCCGGATCAGTTGTCGCGACAACAATGGTCGCCCGAACGTGTTGCGCTCGCGTACCCAGGCGGTCGCGAGATCAAGACACCGCTGCGCGATCGCGTATGCGTGCACGGCGAGGTTGATCCGCTCGATCTGAAATTGCTGCATCAACAACACGAACCCGGCGTTCTCGGTACCGACCAGGTTCGACACCGGCACGCGAGCATCCACAAAGGACAACTCGGCGGTGTCCGAGCAGTGCCAGCCCATCTTCTCCAGCTTGCGCGTCCGAGTAAACCCAGGGGTGTCACGCTCCACCACCAGCAAACTGATCCCGTCATGCCCCGGCCCGCCGGTTCGCACGACGGTCGTCACGAAATCGGCCCGCCACCCGGACGTGATGAACGTCTTCGACCCGTTCACGAGATAGTGGTCGCCGTCGCGAACGGCCTTCGTCGTGACTGCGGCGACATCGGACCCGCCATCCGGCTCGGTCACCGCCAGCGACCCGATCAACTCGCCCGCCAAGGTAGGCCGCACGAACCGGTCGATGAGATCCCGATTGCCGGTCGAGATGATGTGCGGCAACGCGATCCCGTGCGTGAACAGGCTCGCGACCAGCCCCGACGAGCCGCCCGCCTGAATCAGCTCCTCGGTGGCGACAACGGAATCGAGCAGATCCCCACCGCTCCCGCCGACCGACTCGTCGAACCCGATACCCAGCAAGCCGATCCCGGCCGCGGTCTTGTGCAGCTCCCGCGGCAACTCCCCCGCGCGCTCCCAGCCGTCGAGGTTGTCGAGCACCTGATCGACGACGAACCGCCGAACCATCTCCCGCAACGCCCGCCGCTCCGCGGTCTCCCACCACCGCTCACCCACGCGAGCCCACCCCAACAAGCGAATTTTCTTCGCACTCCCCAGAACAGCCCCCACCCGTCCCTGGGGGGCGACCCCGGCGCCAGTCTAGTGGGTGGGGGTGCGTGGGGGCGGGGGTTGGCGGTGGGGTGTGGATGGTCGGGCGGGGTGTGGATGAATTCCGGGCGGTTGCGCGGAGTGTGGTATGGGCGGTGGTCATCGGAGCGCCTCCGGGATGTCGACGACGCGGCTGCGCAGCCATTCGCCGAGCGCCTTGGCCTGCGGGTCGAATCGGGTCGAGGCGGCGACGCCTTCGCCGAGCAGACCGTGTATGACGAAATTCACCGCGCGCAGGTTCGGCAATTCGTAGCGATCGATCGTCAGGTCGCGGGTTTCTGGGAGCAAGTCGCGTAGGCGGTCGATGGTGAGTTCGGCGACGAGCCAAGTGAAGCCGGGGTCGGTGCGCGCCCAGACGCCGAGGTTCGCGTCGCCGCCCTTGTCGCCGGAGCGGCCGCCGACGATGGTGCCGAGCGCGGCACGGTAGGTGGCGCCGGTTGGGGCGGGGTGGGACGTGTCGGGGTAGGTGGTGCGCGGGGTGGCGAAGGTTGCTGGCGGGTCGATTGTGATCGTGGTGCCGTCGGGGCGGACTGCGGTGTGCGCTACTTCGGTTTGCGGCACGAAGGCGGGGCGGTAGACGCCTACCGGGGTGCCGTCCGAGGGGGGCGCGGTGAGGGTGAAACCGGGGTACGACGCCAGTGCTAGTTCAACGCAGGCGCGGGAAAAGCCCTTCACCCGTTTGGGGTCGTCAGCCTTGATGGTCGCGTGCAGCAACGCGCTCGCGGCCTCCTCGGAGTCCGCGTCCGGGTGGTCGGTGCGCGCCAGCGTCCAGGTGATGCCGTCCGCGCCGACCTCGGCTTCGAGCTGACGGCGGGCCAGCTCGGCCTTGGCGTCGATGTTTGGCCCACAAAGGACGAAGGTGGCGCCGTTGCGGAAACCGGCGAGGGTGTTGACGCAGACCTTCGCGGTCGATGGCGGGGCGTCGCCGCGGACGCCGCTGATGCGGACGCGGTCCTTGCCGTCGTCGGCGAGCTGGATCGTGTCGAAGCGGCTGATCACGTCGGGGCCGAGGTAGTCGGGGGCGGCGATCTCGTAGAGGAGTTGGGCGGTCACTGTTTCGACGGTTACCGCGCCGCTGGTGCCTGGGTGTTTGGTGATCACGGCCGAGCCGTCCGCGTTGACTTCCGCGATGGGGAAACCTGGATGGGCCAGGTCGGCGATCTCGGTGAAGAACGCGAAGTTGCCGCCGGTCGCCTGGGCGCCGCATTCGATGACGTGGCCGGCGACGGTCGCACCGGCGAGCGCATCGAAATCCGTGCGGGACCAGCCGAAGTGGGCCGCTGCCGGGCCGACGACCAGTGAGGCGTCGGTGACGCGGCCGGTGACGACAATGTCGGCGCCAGCGCGGAGACAGTCGGCGATGCCCCAGCCGCCGAGGTAGGCGTTCGCGGTCAGGGCGCCGGACAGGCCGAGTTCTTCCGCTCGTGGGAGGAGATCGTCGCCGGTCACGTGGGCGACGTCGACCTTGATGCCGAGGCGGTCGGCGAGGGCGGTGATGGCGTCGGCGAGACCGGCTGGGTTGAGACCGCCTGCGTTGGTGACGATGCGGACGCCGTGTTCGGTGGCCAGGCCGAGACATTCTTCGAGTTGGTGCAGGAAGGTGCGGGCGTAACCGCTGCTCGGGTCCTTCATGCGCTGGCGGCCGAGGATGAGCATGGTCAGCTCGGCGAGGTAGTCGCCGGTGAGCACGTCGAGCGGGCCGTCGGTGAGCATTTCGCGCATGGCGGCGAAGCGGTCGCCGTAGAAGCCGGACGCGTTGCCGATGCGCAGCGGTGCGGTCACGTGAATTGACCTGCCTTCCGGCCCTCGCCGGGCAGACCGGCGAACGCCTGGGCGATGGATTTCCACTGGGTGGCCTGGTCACCGGCGAACTCGAGGTTCAGGTCGTCCGGGTGACGGCGCTGGGTGACGAGCAGGCAGAAGTCGAGGGCGGTGCCGGTCACGCGGTTGGCGGCGCCGGGTTCGCCCCAGGTCCAGGTTTCACCGTCGGGGCCGGTGAGTTCGACCCGGAATGGTTCGGTGGGCACCGGGAGGTCGTGGAGTGTGAACGCGAAGTTGACAGTGCGGACGCCGATGTGGGCGACATGGCGCAGGCGTGCGGTGGGCTGCCTGGCCAGGCCTAGACCGTCCACAATGTCCTGACCGTGGGCCCAGGTTTCCATGATCCGCGCGGTGGCCATGGACGGAGCAGCCATTGGTGGGCCGAACCAGGGGAGTTTGTGGCCGGGCGGGACGGCGGTCAGGGCGTCGACCATGGCTTTGCGGCCGGTGCGCCAGGTGGCCAGTAGGTCGCTGGGTGGGAGTTGGGCGCCTTCAGCCGCGGCGTCGTTCACGAAGGAGGCGGGGGCCGAAAGCGCTGCCTTGAGGCGGGCGGCGAACTCGTCGGGGTCGGTTGCGGCGAGGATGGCGACCTCGTCGGTCCAGGCCAGGTGGGCGACCTGGTGCGCGATCGTCCAGCCGGGCGCCGCGGAATCGCTGCGCCAGCCGGCTTCCGGCAGGTCCGCGATCAGGGCGTCGAGATCGTTGCCTTCGGCGGCGAGGTCGGCGAACAGGGCCTGCGGGTCGGTCATGGGGTCTCCGTTCGCAACGCGTCGGCCAGCATTCGGGACCACTGCCGGACGATCCGGCGCCGTCGCGGGCCGTCGTCGGTGAGCTGATCGGCGAGAGCGAGACCACGCGCCAGGTCGAGGGTGGCCTGGACTGCTTCGCGTACGCCGGGCTTGCTCTCGTCGGCGTCGAGCAGCCGGACCGCGATGCGGTGGCATTCGCGGCCCAGCCTCGCTTCGAGGGGGACGACGAGTTCCTTGAGTTCGGGGTCGGTACGGGCGGCCACCCAGAGTTCCAGGGCGGCGGTGAACAGGTTGCCGACGAAGAAGTCGGTGATGAACTCGACGACCGCGGTGGTGCGATCGGCCGACTCGCGCAGGTGTTCGGCACTCGCGAGCATGGCCTCCGCCCGCTGCACGCCGATGTGTTCGACGGCGGCCGCGACCAGCTCTCCCCTGGTGCGGAAGTGGTGCAGTTGCGCGCCACGGGACACCCCGGCGCGTTCGGCGACGACGACCGTCGTGGTGTCCGCCCAGCCCAGCTCGACCAGGCAGTCCACGGTCGCTTCCATGAGCTTGCGCCGCGTTTCCCTGCTCCGGTCGGCCTGGCGTTGACGTGTCGGTACGACCACGGTGTCGAGTCTGGCCGAGCATCAACAAACAGTCAAGACTGATTTTAAGTGAGAGGGTGGTGGTCCGAGGGGTCGCGGTCGGTTGAGTTGGCGGGAGACGCGGTGAGGCTGCCCAGGATGCCGAGGAGTTCGGCGCTGCGGCTGGCCGGTGGGGCGTGGAAGACGACCAGCATCAGGCCGTCGGTGCCGTTGATGGTGAACTTGTTGGATTGCAGCTCGATGTCGCCGACCTGGGGATGGCGCATCTTGCTGAGCCTGCTCATCCGCACGGCGACGTCGGCCCGGCCCCAGAGTTGCCGGAAGCGTTCGCTGCGGACCGACAACTCCCCCACCAGCTCGACGAATCGTGGATTGTCCACATCGGAGCCCGCGTGGGCCCGGAGACTGGCCACGCCTTCCTCGGTGGCCTCGTCCCAGTCGGTGCGGAGGTTGCGGTCCTTGGGGTCGAGGAAGGCGGCGCGGAGCAGGTTGACGCCGGGCGCGTGAGAGGGCGGCGCACAGCGAGTTGACGGCCAGGATGTCGGTGAACTTGTTCTGCACGTAGGCGGGGTTGGCCGGCCAGCCGTTGATGAGGTTGATGACGCTGTCGGGGACGCGGTCGACCGGGGGCCTGCGTGTCGTTGGTTTGCGGCCGTGGGCGGAGCGGATGCCCGCCAGGCTCAGGAGGTAGGCGGTGGCGTCGGCGTCCAGGTGCAGCACTGCTGCGATGGCTTCCAGGACCTGGGTTGATGGGTGGCGGTCCCTGCCCTGCTCCAGGCGCAGGTAGTAGTCGGAGCTGATCCCGGCCAGCATCGCGACTTCCTCCCGGCGCAGGCCGGGCACGCGCCGCAGGCCGATGGGCTTGATGCCCACGTCCTCGGGTCGCACCAGTTCTCGCCGGGCGCGCAGGTAGTCGCCGAGCACGTTCGTGCCGTCCATGCCGTCAACGGTAATCGCAGCTCACCCGATGTGACTGTCCCCGTCACTCCCAGGAACACGGCGGTACTGCCTGGGCTTCTGGAATTGCCGGAAAGTGGTTGCCGGGCCGGAAATCACCGGTTGACGATCGGAAACAGGAAAGCAGTGGAACAGATGGCGGACACTCTCGGCGGCGGAACTCTCACCATCGCCAGCGACCTCACCATTACCCGGATGGGTTACGGCGCCATGCAGTTGGCCGGCCCGAACGTCTTCGGTCCGCCCAAGGATCACGATGCGGCCATCGCGGTGCTGCGGGCCGCCGTGGACAGTGGCATCACCCACATCGACACCTCGGACTTCTATGGCCCGGCCGTGACCAACGAGCTGATCAAGGAGGCTCTGCACCCGTACCCGGCCGAGCTGCACATCGTCACCAAGGTGGGCGCTCGGCGCGGGTCGGATGGCAGCTGGCAGCCGAACCTGGATCCGGCGATCTCAAGGCGCAGGTGCACGACAACCTGCGGCACCTCGGGCTGGACGTCCTCGATGTGGTGAACCTGCGGACTGGTGCGCACGAGGGCACCAGCGACGACTCGATCGCGGAAAGCTTCGGCGCCCTGGTCGAACTGCGCCAGGAGGGCCTCATTCGGCACCTGGGCCTGAGCGGTGTTTCTTTGGCGCAGCTGACCGAGGCGCAGGCCATGGCGCCGGTGGTGACCGTGCAGAACCTGTACAACCTGGCCAACCGGGCCGACGACGCTCTGGTCGATCGGTGCGCGGCGGAGAACATCGCGTTCGCGTCGTTCTTTCCGCTTGGCGGGTTCAGCCCGTTGCAGTCCGAGACGCTGACCAAAGGTCGCGGCCCGGGTGGACGCCAGCCCGCAGCAGGTGGCGCTGGCTTGGTTGTTGCGGCGTTCGGCGACCACTGTGCTGATCCCGGGTACCTCGTCGGTCGCGCATCTGCGGGAGAACATCGCGGCCGCTGATCTGGTGCTGCCCGCCGATACGATCGCGGAACTGGATGGCATCGGGAGTGAGGGCTGATGACCCGTGTGATCGCGCAGGAACCGTTGCGGCACGTGGGTTTTGTCGGGTTGGGTGATCAGGGGGCGCCGATGGCGGTCGCGATCGCGCAGGCCGGGTTCACCCTGCATGTGTGGGCGCGGCATTCGGCTTCGCTGGCGGTGCTGGCGGAGGTGCCGCATGTTGTGCACGAGACGCTCGCTGATCTTGGCTCGAACTGCCAGGTGGTGGGGATTTGCGTGCCGACCGATGAGGATGTCGACGGCGTGGTGGAGGGTGGTCTGCTCGCGAATCTGCGGGCGGGGTCGGTGGTGGTCAATCACGGGACCGGGCTGCCGAGTTACGCGCAGCGGCTCACCCGCAAGTGCGCCGAGCATGGCGTCAACGTGTTGGACGCGCCGGAAAGCGGCGCGCACGCGGCGGCGCTGGCGCACACGTCGACCACGATGATCGGTGGCGACGAGTCGATCGCAACGTGGTGCACGCCGGTTTTCCGGTCGTACTCGTCGCAGGTGCGCTATGTGGGGCCGGCCGGGTCGGGTCAGCTGGCGAAGCTGTTCAACAACGCGCTCATGATGATGAACCAGGCCAACATCGAAGAGATCGTCACGGTCGCTGACCAGCTCGGCATGGACGTGCCCGCGCTGGTCGAACTGCTCAAGGTCGGCAGCGCGGCCAGCTTCACGTTGAGCGCCCTCAACGACGCGATCACCGTGGACAACGCCGCCCATCTGCGACAGGTCGAACTGGTCGACATGCGGGTGTTCGCCGACGCCATGGCCGAGCGTGACGCCGACGCCGACGCGGTCACCAGTCGGGGGGTTTCCGGCGCCGACGGGCTCGTCGACCTGATCAACCGGGTGCGCCCTCGATAATGTGGCCCCGTGCCCAGGAACCGGCCGGACGTCGTGGCGCTGCTGGTTGCCCTGGGCGCGGACAACCTCGGGTCCGGCATGTTCCTGCCGATCGTGCTGGTGTTCGCCACCGGCACGGCCGGCGTGCCGCTGGCCGTGGCCGGACCGGTCGTCACCGCGGGCACCGTGCTCGGGTTGCTGGTGCCGCCGTTGGCCGGGCCGCTGGTCGACCGGATCGGGCCGCGCCGGGTGGTCATCGCCGCCCAGGTCGTGCAGGCCGGCGGTGCCGCCGCGTACCTGTTCGCCAACGGCGTCGGGCTGGTCGTGGTGGGTGCGCTGTTGCTCGCCACCGGCCAGCAGTTGTTCTACAGCTCGTTGATGGCCCTGATCTCCGACGTGGCGGCGGCCGGACCGAAAGACCGGTCGTTCGCGGTGGTCGGCATGGTCCGCTCGGCCTGTTTCGGCTTGGGCGGACTGATCATGGGCATCCTGCTGGCCGTTGCCGGGTCGAGCGGGCCACGGATCGCGGTCGGTGCCGATGCGGTCAGTTTTCTGTTGTGTGCCGCGGTGCTCGCCGCTTTCGTGCGCACGACGCCCGCCCAGCCCGGTGCGGTCGCGCCGATCGCGGGGAGTCGGGTGTGGACGGACGGGCGGCTGGTCGCGTTGATGGTCGCGACCGCTGCGGTCGCGCTGGCCACGGACTTTCTGCTCAGCGGCGTTTCCGTCTACGTGATCAACCAGCTCCGCGCGCAACCGTGGCTGCCGGGCGCGATGATCACCGTGGGCACGGTGGTCACCAGCCTGGGCGGCACGGCCGCGCTACGGCTGACCGCTCGGCTCTCCCGCCCGGCCGCGATGGCGGTGGGCGGCGTGCTGGTGGTGTTGTGGTGTGCGGCGAGCACGGCCGCGTTGTTTCTTCCGGTGCAGTGGCGTCCTCCTTGGTTGTGTGCGGCCACCGTGCTGCTGGCCGTGGGCGGATTGTTGTTCGCGCCGAGGGCCAACGCGATCGCGGTCGAGCTGGCCCCGGCCTCGGTGCGCGGGCGCTATCTGGCCACGTTCCAGTACGCCTACACGGTTCCTGGTGTCATCGCGCCCGCGATCGTGGCGTTGTTCGATGTTGCCGGGTGGCTGCCGTGGGCGGTGGTGGCGCTGGGCGCCGCGGTGTCCTCGGTGATGTTGCTGGCCTTGGCCTCCCGGTTGCCCGCGCCGATCGTCCGGCCGGAGCAGCTCACAGCAGGGTGAGCTGGTCCTCGCGGACGACCGCGTCCTGGGGCGCTACGTCGGGCAGGCTGCCGCTCGGCCAGGCCGATTCCGCGTCGGCGGTGGAATCCGCCTGGGTGGCCTCGCGGTTGATCCTGCTGTCCAGCCCGTGCCTGCGCACGAGCGGGCCGACGCGCGCCGCCAGTAACCGGCGATAGCCGCGGTCGACGTAGCTGCCCTTCCCGTACAGCTCGCGGTAGCTGCCGACCAGTTCCGGGTGCGTGGTGCGCAGCCATTGCGCGAACCATTCCCTGGTTCCTGGCCGTAGATGCAGTGGGAGCACGGTGACGCCGGTGGCGCCCGCGTTGGCGATCGCGGCGAGCAGGCCGTCGAGCTGGGCGACGGAGTCGGTGAGGCCGGGTAACACGGGCGCGACGAACACGCCGCAGGGCAAACCGGCCTCGCGGACCCGGCGGACCAGCTCCAGGCGTGCCTGCGGGCTCGGTGTGCCGGGTTCGACCTCGCGTTGCAGGTCGCGGTCGATCAACGCGATGGACACGCCGATGCCGACCGAGACGTCCTGGCCGATCGCGGCCAGAAGGGCGATGTCGCGCGACAGAACGGTCCCTTTGGTGAGGATGGAGAACGGCGTGCCGGACCGGCCGAGGGCGGAGACGATGCCGGGCATGAGCGCGTAGCGGCCCTCGGCGCGCTGGTAGGGGTCGGTGTTGGTGCCCATGGCGACGTGATCGCGCTGCCAGGATGGCGATTTCAGTTGCGCGGCAAGGCGTTGCGCGGCGTTGACCTTGACGATGACCTGGGTGTCGAAGTCGTGGCCGGCGTCGAACTCCAAGTAGGTGTGGGTGTTGCGGGCGAAGCAGTAGCGGCAGGCGTGCGAGCAGCCCCGGTACGGATTGACCGTCCACTGGAACGGCATGCTGGAGCGACCCGGCACCTTGTTCAGCACCGAGCGGGCTCTGACCTCGTGAAACACCAGGCCGGAGAATTCTGGTGTGCGCACCGTGCGGACGAACTCGCCGATCCCGGGCAGGGTGGCCTGGCTCGTACCATCGACTCGCTGGTTGTCCCATCGCATGGCGGTATTCGAACACATGTTCGAGAGCGGTGCAAACGACCTGTGGTGGTTGACCGTGATCATCACCCGTTGGTGTAACAGCAGCTCGGTCTAAACAGATCAATCCGACATTGGTGTGATGACACACCAGTTCTGAGGGAGGCAGAAGTGCGTTCTATGCGGGTGGGATTCTGCGCAGCCGTCGTTGCCGCGGCCGGTATCGCGGTCGCGGCCTGTGGCGGTGCGAGCCCGGTGTCGAGCCCGGCCAAGGCGGCGACGCCGGCCACGCCCAAGTCCCCGATCGAGGCGATCGACGCGGCGTACACGACGACCAGCACGGCGGGCAGCGCCAAGATCTCGATGGACGCGAGCTTCACCGGCGCGCAGTTGCAGGGGCAGAGCATCGGCATCACCGCCAGCGGCGTGGTCGACTTCGCGCACAAGGCAGGCGACCTGACCATGAACCTGATGGGCATGGACATGGAGATGCGGTACATCGACAACATCGAGTACATGCATGCGCCGAGCCAGCTGCTGGGCAAGGACGGCGGCAAGCCGTGGATCAAGATCGACATGAACGAGGCGGTCAAGGAGAAGCTCGGCGCATCGCTGGACCAGCTGACCAACGGCCAGCCCAGCGATCCGACGCAGATTCTGAGCTACCTGCGCGGCATGGGCACCGTCACCGACAAGGGCCCGGCCACCGTCGACGGCACACCGACCGAGCGCTACCAGGCCGAGCTGAACGTGGCTGACCTGGCCAAGAAGGAGAACCTCACCGCCGGCCAGGAGGCGATGATGGAGAAGGCGCTCGGCGACAAGCAGGTGCCGATGCAGCTGTGGATCGACCAGCAGAACCGGCTGCGGCAGATGTCCTACAGCCAGAGCATGGATCTTGGCGCCATCAGCGGTGCCAAGACCGGCCCGGACGCGGGTGCGATCGCGATGCAGATGACGATGAAGCTCTCGGACTTCGGCACGCCGGTCACCGTGACGGTGCCACCTGCGGATCAGACGCAGGACGCGCTGGCGGAGCTGCACGCCGGCGGCAAGTGATCTGAACGCGAGAGAAACCGGGCCCGGCTGGGCCCGGTTTTTCGTGGTCAGTCGAGGGTGGCGACGAACTGGGTGATCGCGTCCGGATGCATGCGTTGGGCGAGGCGGCCGGACACGGCCAGCGAGGCGAGCCGGTAGAGCGGGCGGCCGCCCATCGGGACGTCCTTGGCGACGGCGCGTAGCTGCGCGACGAGCAGTTCGGCGAAGACCAGGCCGTGCGCGGTTTCGCCGGTCGCCAGCGCGTCGGCGAGTTTGCGCAGCACCACGATGTCCAGTTCCAGGCCCGCGTTGATGGTGTAGTTGGCGACCGGGAGGTTGACCCGCTGGCCCTTGGGGCCGCCGCTGATCACGAACATCACCACGCGCTTGCCGCGCACGTCGGCGATCAGCAGCTCGATCTGTTCCAGGCGGCGCAGGTCGACCGAGCGGCTGCGCGCGCCGCGCACGTGCACGACGCCCTCGCTGAGCCAGCTGGTCCGGCGCGATTCGGTGAACGCGACGTAGAGCAGCGGCAGGCCGATCACGGCGGCCGCGATCAGCCCGCCGAGCCGGCCCGCGACCAGCCCGACCAGGCCACCGACCGCGGCCGCGACCACGACGACCGCGATCCCGACCGCGAGTGCCCTGCGCCGCAGCACCGTGGGCGGTACGAGGTCGAGCGAGAACCGCTCGTCGGCCGAACTCACGCCAGCGCTCCCCGCACCCGGTCGACCAGCTCGGTCAGTGCCACTGCCTGCTGTTCGCCGCTGGTCAGGTCCTTGAGCTGGGCGCTGCCCTCGGCGATGTCGCGCTCGCCGAGCACGATGGCCAGCCGCGCGCCGGAGCGGTCCGCGGCCTTCATCGCGCCTTTGAGGCCCTTGCCGCCGTAGGCGAGGTCGACCCGCACGCCCGCCGCGCGCAGCTCGCCAGCGACTGCGACAAGGCGGGTCTTGGCCGCGTCGCCGAGCGGAACGCAGTAGACGTCGCAGCGGCCGGTGTCGCCGATCTGCACGCCTTCGGCCTCGCAGGCCAGCACGATCCGGTCGACGCCCAGACCGAATCCGATGCCGGACAGCGGCTGCCCGCCGAGTTCGGCCATCAGGCCGTCGTAGCGGCCGCCGCCGCCGATGCCGGACTGCGATCCGAGGCCGTCGTGCACGAACTCGAACGTGGTCTTGGTGTAGTAGTCCAGGCCGCGGACCATCCTGGGGTTCTCGGTGAACTTGACGCCCAGCGCGGTCAGGTAGCTCTTGACCGCGTCGTAGTGCTCGCGGCAGACGTCGCAGAGGTTGTCGACCATCAGCGGCGCGTCGGCGAGCAGTTCGCGGACCTCGGGGCGCTTGTCGTCCAGCACGCGCAGCGGGTTGAGTTCGGCGCGGCGGCGGGTCTCCTCGTCCAGCGGGAGCCCGGCCAGGAACTCGACCAGCTTGGCCCGGTAGGGCGGGCGGCAGGTGGCGTCGCCGAGCGAGGTGATCTCCAGCCGGTAGCCGGACAGGCCGACGCCGCGGTAGCCGGCGTCGGCGACCGCGATCACCTCGGCGTCCAGCGCGGGATCGTCGACGCCGACCGCTTCGATGCCGAACTGGTTGAACTGGCGGTAGCGGCCGTGCTGCGGGCGCTCGTAGCGGAAGAACGGGCCGGTGTAGGCCAGTTTGACCGGCAGCTGGCCGCGGTCCATGCCGTGCTCGATGACCGCCCTGATCACGCCCGCGGTGCCTTCCGGGCGCAGCGTGATCGAGCGGCCACCTTTGTCGTTGAAGGTGTACATCTCCTTGGTGACCACGTCGGTGGACTCGCCGACGCCGCGCGTGTAGAGGCCGGTGTCCTCGAAGATCGGCATCTCGATGTAGCCGTAGCCGGCGCGGCGGGCGCTGGCCCAGAGCGTTTCGCGGACGGCGAGGAACGCGGCGGACGTGGGCGGGTAGTACTCGAGCACGCCCTTGGGGGCGGAGAAGGTACTCATGGTGTGCGGTTCACAGTCCTCGGTGCGGGCCGGAGGGCGTCGTACCCAGTTCGAGCAGGAACGGGTTGCTCACGCGCTCACGGCCGATGGTCGTGGTCTGGCCATGGCCGGGCAGTACCACCGTGTCGTCGTCCAGGGTGAGGATGCGCTCACGCAGGGACTGCTGCATCTGACGCGGGTCGCCGCCGGGCAGGTCGGTGCGCCCGATCGAACCGGCGAAGAGGGTGTCTCCGGCGAGCAGCAGCTGGCCACCCTCCTCGGTCGCGGTCCGGAACAGCACCGACCCGCCGGTATGGCCTGGACTGTGGTCGACGGTCACCGCAAGGCCGGCCAGGTCGAGCTGGGCACCGTCGATCAGTTCCCGGACCTCGCCGGGTTCGCGCAGCTCTAACCGGCCGCCGAACAGCTCGGCCGAGCCGGTGCTGACGCCGCGCATCGGGTCGGTGAGCATGTCCCGGTCATCCGGGTGAATCCAGGCCGGGATGTCGTTGCCGTCGCAGATCGGCGCGACCGAGAAGACATGATCGAAGTGGCCGTGCGTGAGCAGCGCGGCGACCGGGCTGAGCCGGTACTTGCGCACTGCTTCGGTGATCGGTTCGACGGCGTCCTGACCGGGGTCGACGATGACGCACGGTTCGCCCTCGCCGGTCGCGAGCAGGTAACAGTTCGCTTGCAGCGGCCCGGCCGGAAACCCGACAACCAGCACGAAACAACCTCCGACCACGCGGGAGCGGCGAAACTTAGGGTGTGCACAGCGTAGCCGGACCAGCCCGCCACACTCTCCTCACATACCGTCGCCCTAAACTGCGTCGTCACGCTATCGAATTACCGCCGATGACCCTGTGAGTCCCTGGGGAGGGAGAACGGTGCCGAGCAACGAGCAGCGCCGTCAGGCCGCCAAGCGCAAGCTGGAACGTCAGCTGGCGCGCCGCGTCGAACGGGCCAAGCGCCGCAAGCGGAATATGGCGTTGGGCTCGGGTATCGCCGTCGTCGTTGTGCTCTTGGTGGTGTTCGGGATCGTGTTCCTGACCAGCAACCACGGCACCTCCTCCGCGGCCGGTACCACGACCACCACGGCCGCGCCGCCGCCGAAGACCACCAGCGGCCCGTGCAAGTACACCTCGACGCCGACGCAGCCCGCGCCCAAGGGCAAGGACGAGGGCATGCCGAGCGACCCGAAGACCACGCCGAACACCGGCACGGTCACGGTGACCTTGCAGACCAGCCAGGGCGACATCCCGATGACGCTGGACCGGGCGCAGGCGCCGTGCACCGTGCAGAGCATGGTCTACCTGGCCCAGAAGGGGTACTTCGACGCGACCCCATGCCACCGGCTCACCGCGGACCCGACGCTGAAGGTGTTGCAGTGCGGCGACCCGACCGGCACCGGCCAGGGCGGCCCCGGCTACACGATCCCGGACGAGACCCCGAAGAACCTCAAGCCGGCGCCGACCACCACGCCGCAGCCGCAGGGCGAGCCCGCGTTCGACATCTACCCGGCGGGCACGATCGCGATGGCCAACACCGGCCAGCCGCACTCCGGCGGCAGCCAGTTCTTCCTGGTCTACGGCGACACGCAGCTGCCCCCGCAGTACACGGTCTTCGGCACCGTCGGCTCGGCTGGCATGACCACGCTGAACAAGATCGCGGCGGGCGGCATCATCCCGGGCACGGACCCGCAGAGCGGTCAGCCGACGCCTGCGGACGGCAAGCCGAAGCTGTCGGTCAACATCAGCAAGGCGGTCGTGTCCAGCTAGTCTTTCGCCCGTGAGACGACCGCGGATCAGGGCGGTCATCGGCCTGTTTGGGCCGGTGGCCGCCCTTGTCGTACTGGCCGGTTGCACGGTGACCGTGGTCGGTGACCCGGCGCCGGCGACCGTGGCCTTCAGTTCGGGTCCGTGCCGGTACGCGGTCGCGCCGGACGAGCCGGCGCCGCAGGGCAAGGCGTTCGGGCTGCCCGCCGACCCGAGCCCGACGCCGAAGACGGGGACGGTCACGGTCACCTTGCGGACCAGCCAGGGCCCGATCCCGTTGACGCTCAACCGGGCGCAGGCCCCGTGCACGGTGCAGAGTTTCCTGTTCCTGGCCCGGAAAACCTTCTTCGACAACACGCCGTGCCACCGGCTCACCGCCGACCCGATGCTGATGGTGTTGCAGTGCGGCGATCCGACCGGCAGCGGCGAGGGCGGACCGGGCTACACGATCCCGGACGAGAACCCGACCGGGTTCGCTCCGGCGCCGCCCGGTCCGCCGGGCACGCCGCCCTCGGTGATCTATCCGACCGGGACGGTCGCGATGGCCAACACCGGCCAGCCGCACTCCGGCGGCAGCCAGTTCTTCCTGGTGTACGGGGATTCCCAGCTTCCCCCGGCCTACGCCGTGTTCGGCACCGTTGACGCGGCCGGGTTGACCACGCTGAGCACGGTCGCGGCCGGTGGCATCGCGCCGGGCATGAACGCGCAGGACGGCAAGCCTCGGCTGCCGGTGACCATCTCGGCCGTGACTGTGTCCTCTTAGGACTGGAACACGCGGTAGACGTCGTAGACGCCTTCCACGCCGCGCACCGCCTTGAGCACGTGGCCGAGGTGCTTCGGATCGCCCATCTCGAAGGAGAACCGGGAGACCGCGACCCGGTCGCCCGAGGTGGTGACCGACGCGGAGAGGATGTTGACCTTCTCGTCGGCCAGCACCTTGGTCACGTCCGAAAGGAGCCGGTGCCGGTCGAGCGCCTCGACCTGGATCGCGACGAGAAACAACGACGACGCCGACGGCGCCCATTCCACGTCGACCAGCCGCTCCGGCGACTGCTGCAGGTCGCCGCCGTTGGTGCAGTCCTGCCGGTGCACGCTGACGCCGCCGCCCCTGGTCACGAAGCCGAGGATGGCGTCGCCGGGGACCGGGGTGCAGCACTTGGCCAGCTTCACCCACACGTCGCTGGCGCCCTTGACCACCACGCCCGCGTCGCCGGAGCCGCGGCGCCGGGTGACCGTGGACGGGGTGGAGCGCTCGGCCAGCTCCTCCTCGGCGTGCTCGACGCCGCCGAGCTGCGCGACCAGCCGCTGCACCACGTGCCGGGCCGAGAGCTGACCTTCGCCGATGGCCGCGTAGAGGGCGCTCACGTCGCGGTAGCGCAGCTCGTGGGCCAGCGCGGTCATCGAGTCGATGGAGACCAGGCGCTGCATGGGCAAGCCGACCCGGCGGACCTCCTTGGCGATCGCGTCCTGGCCGGTGTCGATGGCCTCTTCGCGCCGTTCCTGCGCGAACCACTGCTTGATCTTGGTCTTGGCCCGTGGCGAGGCCACGAAGGACAGCCAGTCGCGGCTCGGGCCCGCGCCCTCCGCCTTCGAGGTGAAGATCTCGACGACGTCGCCGTTCTCCAGCTTGCGTTCCAGCGCGACCAGCCGGTTGTTCACCCGCGCGCCGATGCAGGCATGCCCGACCTCGGTGTGCACCTCGTAGGCGAAGTCGACCGGGGTCGAACCGGCTGGCAGCGTGCGCACGTCGCCCTTGGGGGTGAACACGAAGATCTCGCGGGTGGTCAGCTCGTAGCGCAGCGATTCGAGGAACTCGCCAGGGTCGGCGGCTTCTCGCTGCCAGTCCAGGAGCTGGCGCATCCACGCCACCTCGTCCACGTCGACCGCGGTGCCCTTGTGGCTGCCCTTGGTTTCCTTGTACCGCCAGTGCGCCGCGATGCCGTATTCGGCCGTGCGGTGCATGTCCCAGGTGCGGATCTGCACTTCCAGCGGCTTGCCGTCCGGGCCGATCACCGTGGTGTGCAGCGACTGGTAGACGCCGAAACGCGGCTGGGCGATGTAGTCCTTGAACCGGCCGGGCATCGGCTGGAACAGCGCGTGCACGACACCCATGGCCGCGTAGCAGTCGCGCACGTCGTTGACCAGGATGCGCACGCCGACCAGGTCGTGGATGTCGTCGAAGTCGCGGCCGCGGACGATCATCTTCTGGTGGATCGAGTAGTAGTGCTTGGGCCTGCCCTCGACCTTGGCGTCGATCCGTGACGTCCCCATGTGCTCGGACAGTTCGGCGATGACCTTGCGCAGGTAGTCCTGGCGGGACGGCGCGCGGTTGGCGACGAGGCGGACGATCTCGTCATACTTCTTCGGTTGCAGGATGGCGAAGGCCAGGTCCTCCAGCTCCCACTTGACCGTGGCCATGCCGAGCCGGTGCGCCAGTGGGGCGAGGACTTCCAGAGTCTCCTTGGCCTTGCGGGCCTGCTTCTCCGGCGGCAGGAAGCGCATGGTGCGCATGTTGTGCAGCCGGTCGGCCAGCTTGATCACCAGTACCCGGGGGTCGCGGGCCATCGCGATGACCATCTTGCGGATGGTCTCGGCCTCGGCCGCCGTGCCGAACTTGACCTTGTCCAGTTTGGTCACACCGTCGACCAGGCGCGCGACGATCTCGCCGAAGTCCTCGCGCAACTGGTCCAGCGAGTAGTCGGTGTCCTCGACGGTGTCGTGCAGCAGCGCCGCGACCAGGGTCGTGGTGTCCATCCCGAGGTCGGCCAGGATGGTCGCGACCGCGAGCGGGTGGGTGATGTACGGGTCACCGGACTTGCGGCGCTGATTGCGGTGTTTCTCTTCGGCGACGTCGTAGGCGCGTTGCAACAGCGCCAGATCGGCCTGTGGGTGCAGCTCGCCGTGGACGGCCGCGAGGGGTTCGAGGACCTGCTTCACCAGGGCAGCGCGCTGCGCCGTGATGCGCCGCGCCAGCCTGGCCCGCACCCTGCGGGTAGCCGACGGCGGGCGGGCCGCGTCCTGCGCTGAGGCGGGCACGCTCGCGTCAATGTCCTGACTCACCCACGCTCCTGACGTCCTCGACGGCCGGTACCCGAGGATAGCTCCCGATCGAGTGATCCGGTCCCGGCGGGCCCGCTGACCAGGCCAGCCGTGTCGAATTAGACGGTGAGCAGCGCCTGAATATTCCGCCCGGCCAGTCGCTGCCGACCGCCCAGCGCAGCCAGCTCGATGACCAGCGATATGCCCGCGACCTCGGCCTTGGCCCGCTCGACGAGTTCGACGGTGGCCGCCACCGTGCCGCCGGTGGCCAGCACATCGTCCACCAGGGTGGCGTGCTGACCGGGGCGGATCAGGCCGTCCGGGAGTTCGAGGGTGGCGCTGCCGTATTCCAGTTGGTAGGAGACACGATCCGCGACGACCGGGGTTTTGCCCGGTTTGCGGACCGGCACCACCCCGAGGCCGGTGGCGTGGCCGAGCGCGGCACCGAGCAGGAAGCCCCGCGCCTCGATCGCGACCAGCACGTCGGTCGACGGGTCCAGGGTGGCCGCCAGACCGTCGGTCAGCGCGCGGAACGCGGGCCCGTCGGCGAAGACGGGCCCGAGATCGCGAAACAACACCCCCGGTTCCGGGAAGTCCGGGACCTCCCGGACCAGGGCGAGCGCGGCGGACAGCGCCAACTCGTCGGTCGCCACCATGTCAGCGCTTGCGCTTCGCCCGGCTGGCGTTGCTGGTCCGGCCGTCGTTGCGGCGCTGCTGGGCCCGCTTGGGCGTGCGGGACGGCGTGCTGGAGGCGGCCGCGTAGGCGCGTTCCTTGCGCAGTTCCGCGTCCAGCGTCGCGTCGTCGTCGGCGTCGCCTGCCGGGTTCGTGCCGTCCTCCGGCTCGGGAAGACCGGCCGCGGCCCGCTCCTCGGCCTTCTTACGCAGGTTGGCCCGGCGGGTCAGGACCCGCTTGGCCTGCGCCCGGTACTTCGGGTCGCGCATCTTGAAGTCGACCGCGAGCGGCGTGGCCAGCAGCAGCGAGGACGCCGCACCGGTCAACATACCGACCAGCTGGACCAGGGCGAGGTCGTTCAGCTCGCCGACCCCGAGCACGCCGACGCCGATGACCAGCAGGCCGAGCACCGGCAGCAACGCGATCAGCGAGGTGTTGATCGAGCGCATCAGCGTCTGGTTCAGCGCCAGGTTCGCCGCCTCACCGTAGGTCTGCCTGGTCAAGCCGAGCAGGCCCCGGGTGTTCTCCTTGACCTTGTCGAAGACCACCACGGCGTCGTAGAGCGAGAAACCGAGAATGGTCAGGCCACCGATGATGGTGGCCGGGCTGACCGTGAAGCCGACCCACGCGTACACACCGGCGGTGACGATCAGGTCGTTGGCCAGCGCGATGATCGCGGCCAGCGCGATGCTGCGCTCGAAGTAGATCGCCAGGAACACCGCGACCAGGACCAGGAAGGCGATCAGGCCGTAGAGCGCCTGGGTGGAGATCTGCGAACCCCAGGTGCCACTGACCGAGGAGTCGCTGATCACCTGCAGGCTGCTCTGCCCGTTCGACCCGACCGGGTGGAACTGGTTGTACAGCGCCGATTCCACGTTGTTGGTCTGCACGTTGGTCAACGTGTTCGACTCGATCTGGATGGTCGCGTTGGAGCCGTTGCCGACCGTGACCACCGAGGTCGGCTCCTGGCCGAGCACGCGGTTGAAGGTGGCCTTCACGTCGCCGGTGTTGATCGGGCCCGACGCGCTCGCGACCGGCATGGAGATCTGCGTGCCACCGACGAAGTCGATGGTGAAGTTGAAGCCGCGCACCACCATGCCGATGGCGCAGACCACCACGAGGGCGCCGAAGAAGATGTAGAACCGCTTGCGCTTACCGACCAGGTCGAACGCGCCGGTACCGGTGTAGAGCCGGTGGAAAAGGCCCTGCTTGTGAGCTGCGGGAGTCGGGGTCGACATCTCAGGCCTCCTTCGCGCTGGACGTGGAAACGGGGGCGGCCGCGGCGGCGGCCCGCATCTCGACGCCCGCGCGTTGCACCGCGCCGAGGCCGGACATGCTCGGCTTGGACAGCGACTTCGACCTCGACGCGAACACCACCAGCGGGTGCGTCACCAGGAACACGATCACCAGGTCGAGGATGGTCGACAGGCCCAGGGTGAAGGCGAAGCCCTGCACCTCGGCGACCGCGACGATGTAGAGGACGACGGCGGCGAGGAAGCTGACCGCGTCCGAGGCGAGGATGGTGCGCCGCGCGCGCACCCACGCCCTCGGTACCGCGGACCGGAATGTTCGGCCCTCGCGTACCTCGTCTTTGAGTCGTTCGAAGAACACCACGAACGAGTCGGCGGTGATACCGATCGAGATGATGAAACCGGCGATACCGGACAGGTCCAGGGTGTACCCGATCCACCGGCCGAGTAGCACCAGCACCGCGTAGATGGTGATGCCGGAGAAGCCGAGCGAGATGACGGTCAGCAGACCGAGGGCCCGGTAGTAGAACAAGCAGTAGATGATGACCAGCAGCAGGCCGATGCCACCGGCGATCAGGCCGGCCTGCAGCGAGGACAGGCCCAGCGTCGCGGACACGGTCTGCGCGTTCGAGGTCTCGAAGGACAGCGGCAGCGAACCGAACTTCAGCACCTGGGCCAGCTGCGAGGCCGACTGCTGGGTGAAGTTGCCGCTGATCTGCGTGTTGCCGCCGGGAATGGCTTCCTGGATGTTCTCGGCCGAGACCACCTGGGTGTCCAGCACGACCGCGACCGAGGTGTTGACGTGCGCGGCGGTGTAGTCGGCCCAGGTCTTGGAGCCGGCGCTGTTGAAGGTCAGGTTGACGACGTAGTCGACGCCGTTCGGGTTCTGGCCGGAGGTGGCGCTGGTGATCTGGCGGCCGTCCAGCAACTCGGGCCCGAGGACGTACTTGACCTGGCCGTTCTGGTCACAGGTGACCAGCGGGAGCTTGGGGTCGTCGTTGCCGATCAGCGGGTCCCGGACACCGGGGCCGCACTTGAGCGCGTTCAGCGCCGCCTGCTGGGCCTGGGTGTTGGTGGTCTGCCGGGCCGCCTTGGCCTGCGCGATCGCCTGGGCTTCCTGCTGGTTGACGTTTCCATTGCTATTGCCGCTGCCGTTGTTGTTCGACGGCGGGGGCGTTGGCGTGGGGGTTGGGCCTGCGGCCTTGGCGGCCGGGCCGACGTAGGCCTGCGGGTTGGTGCCCGAGGAGGGCGCCTTCGCTGTGCCGGTGGTCGACGGGTTGGCCGTGCCGGAGGTCGCCGGGGCCCCACTGGTCGGCGCACCGCTGGTCGGCGTGGTGCTGGGCTTGGTCGTCGGCGGCGTCTGGGTCTGCGTCGCGGCGACCTGCTGCACCACCGGGCGGAACATCAGGTGCGCGGTCTCACCGAGCTGCTTGGCCAGCGCGCCCTGGTCGCCGGGAATGGTGATGATGATGTTCGAGCCGCTGAGGTTGACCTGGGCGCCGTTGACGCCACCGCCGTTGACCCGAGCCTGGATGACCTGCAGCGCCTGGTTCAACGATGACTGGTCGGGGGCCGCGCCGTTGATGGTGCGGGCGGTCAGCGTGACCGTGGTGCCACCCTTGAGGTCGATGCCCAGCTGCGGGCTCGCCTTGTGATCCCCGGTGCCGAACACCAGGGCGTAGAGGATGACCACGATCAGGGCGAACACCCACAGGTAGCGACCTGGGCGAATCTGCCCGGCGGAGGATGCCACGGCGCTTGCGTCTCCTCATATCGACGTAGTGACCAGGACCGTTCGGACAGGCCGCTGGCGTGCTGTTTCCAAGGTTCTGGTCACGCGGTTACGCCCCACCCGCTACACCGGGTGAGGCGTTTATGAAGCGTACCCCAGGAGTGTGAGACCAGCGTCACCTCCTCGGGATGAGCCCGTTCGGCCCATCCCGAGGGGGAAGCGTGGCTCAGCTGGACTTCTTGCCGCTCTTTTCCAGCGGCTGGGCGACCTCGGCGGTCTCCTCTTCGGAGTCCTTGTGCTCCTCGGTGGCCTCGGCCTCGTCCGTGGCCTCGGTGTGCTCGGCCCCGATCTCCTCGTAATCGGTGACCTCGTCCTCGGCGATCGCCTCGGGCTCGTCATCGACCGGCTCGGAGACCGACTCCGCGACCTTCTCGCGCACGGCCTGGCGCAGCCAGGTGGTCACGACGCCGGGGGACAGCTCGATGTCCACAGTGTCGTCCGTGGTGCTGACCACGTGTCCGTACAGACCGGAGGTGGTCATCACGCGGTCACCGAACGACAGGGACTTCTGCATGTCCTGCTGCTGCTGCATGGTGCGCTTCTGCTTGCGGGTAGAGAAGAACATGAACCCGACCAGCAGGACGAGTAGCACGGGAAGCAAATAGGCGGACATATTTCTCCGTTCATGTGACGCCACCGTGCCTACGTCATGGTGTGTTGTTGGCGACGCCAATACCGAGTGTGCCAGGTGGGCAACCTTCGATTCGCACAGGCTACCCGTCCGAAGGCGGGGCTGTCGCCTCCCCGACCGCGTCCGGGGGTGGGGTCAGACCCAGATGTGACCAGGCCAGAGCGGTCGCGACGCGGCCCCGAGGAGTTCTGGCGAGCATGCCTGCACGCACCAGATACGGCTCGCAGACCTCCTCGACCGTGGTGGCCTCCTCGCCGACCGCGACGGCCAGCGTGGAGATGCCCACCGGTCCCCCGCCGAAGGACTTGACCAGCGCGGTCAGCACCGCGCGGTCCAGCCGGTCCAGGCCGAGCCGGTCCACGTCGTAGACCAGCAGCGCGGCCTTGGCGATCTCCCTGGTCACCGCCCCGTCGGCCCGGACCTCGGCAAAGTCGCGGACCCGGCGCAGCAGCCGGTTGGCGATCCGGGGGGTGCCGCGCGAGCGGCCCGCGATTTCCGCCGCTCCGTCCGGGTGCAGCTCGACGCCGAGAATGGTGGCCGAGCGGCGCAGGATCTGTTCCAGTTCGGGCGGAGCGTAGAACTCCATGTGCGCGGTGAAACCGAACCGGTCGCGCAGCGGGCCGGTCAGCGATCCGGACCTTGTCGTGGCCCCGACCAGCGTGAACGGCGCGATTTCGAGCGGGATGCTGGTCGCGCCCGGCCCCTTGCCGACGACGACGTCGACCCGGAAGTCCTCCATCGCGAGATAGAGCATTTCCTCGGCGGGGCGGGCGATGCGGTGGATTTCGTCGATGAACAGGACGTCGCCCTCGACCAGGTTGGACAGCATCGCGGCGAGGTCGCCCGCGCGTTCCAGCGCCGGTCCGGACGTGACGCGCAGGGCGCTGCCCAGTTCGGTCGCGATGATCATGGAAAGGCTGGTTTTGCCCAGGCCGGGAGGGCCGGAGAGCAGCACGTGATCGGGCGGCGTGCCGCGCCGCCGCGCGCCTTCGAGCACCAGCGAGAGCTGTTCGCGGACCCTCGGCTGGCCGACGAACTCGTCGAGACTGTGCGGACGCAGAGTTGATTCAACATCGTTATCGGAGGGCGCGGTTTCCGCCGACATCGGCACACTGTCGAATTCGTCGAATTCCTGAAACTCGGCGCGGGTCACCCGGTCATCGTGCACGGCTTCGCCTTACCGCTTGCGACCCAGGGTGCTCAGCGCCCGCCGTAGCACGGTCGCCGTGTCGCCCTCGCCGTGCTCGGCCAGGATCGCGTCGACCGCGCCCTCGGCCTGCTTGCTGGCGAACCCGAGCCCGAGCAGTGCCTCCACGACGGCGCCGCGCACCGCGCCGTTGGTCGGCCCGGTCTCGGCGTGACCGGCGGCGCCGGCCAGCTGACCGACCTTGTCGCGCAGTTCGATGATCAGCCGCTCGGCGCCCTTGCGGCCGATGCCGGGCACCTGGGTGAGCGCGGTGATGTTGCCATCGGCCAGCGCGGCGCGCAGCGCGTCCGGTTCGAGCACGGCCAGCGTGGCCAGGGCCAGGCGCGGGCCGATGCCGGAGACGGTCAGCAGCAGTTCGAACAGTTCGCGGGAGGCGTTGTTGGCGAAGCCGAACAGGGTCAGCGAGTCCTCGCGGACGACCAGCATGGTGGCCAGCCGTGCCTCCTCGCCCCGGCGCAGCGCGGCCAGTGTGCTGGGCGTGGCGCGCACGCCGAGCCCCACCCCGCCGACCTCGATCACCGCATGGTCGAGACCGATCTCCACCACCTGTCCACGTACCGAGGAGATCACGTGCTGGTCCTTTTCGTTGCTGCTTTGGTTGCCGTGGCGAGTTTGGCGCGATGCATCTTGGTGAGTTCGGCGGCCCTGGCCTCGGCCTCGGCCAGGCGGGCGCGCATGGGCGCGCGCCAGACGTGACAGATGGCGATGGCCAGCGCGTCCGCGGCGTCCGCGGGTTTGGGGGCTTCGGCCAGGCCGAGCAGGCGGGTGACCATGCCGGTGACCTGCTTCTTGTCCGCGCGACCGGATCCGGTGACGGCGGCCTTGACCTCGCTGGGGGTGTGGAACATGACCGGCAGCTCGCGGCGGGCCGCGAGCAGCGCGACCACACCGCCGGTCTGCGCGGTGCCCATGGCGGTGCGCACGTTGTGCTGGCTGAACACCCGCTCGATCGCCACCACGTCGGGCTTGTACCGGTCGAACCAGCGCTCGACCTCATCCGCGACACCGAGCAGCCGATGGGCGAGGTCGTCGCCGACCGGGGTGCGCACCACCCCGACCGCGACGCAGCGCACGGTGCGACCGGTGCCGCCGTCGACAACGCCGAGGCCGCACCGGGTCAACCCGGGGTCGACGCCGAGCACCCGCACGCGCACCACCTGTCGGTTCGAACGAACATCCGTTCGAACCTTAGTGGCTCAACGGTCAGGCGGGGACGGACACGCCGACGCCGCCCTTGGTTTCCGCACCGTAGCGGGCCTGCTCGGCGGCGATGTCCAGCGCCTGCGCGCCGCGGACCGACAGCGCGTCCTCGGTGAGCAGGTTCAGCGGCACCAGCCAGGACACCTCGAATTCGAGGCCGTCCGGGTCCTGCGCGTAGAGCGCCTTGGTGGTGCCGTGGTCGGAGGCGCCGACCAGCGCGCCGAGTTCGGTGAGCTTGTTGGAGATCCGCTCCAGCTCGCTGAGCGTGTCGACCTCCCACGCGAGGTGGTAGAGGCCGACCGAGGTGCGGCCGGCACCCGACGCGGCGGCGTCCGCGCCGATGCCGAACAGGCCGAGGTCGTGGTCGTTGGTCGAGCCGCCTGCCTGGAGGAACGCGGCGCGGCTGGAGACCGGCATGCCCTTGACCGGGTGGAAACCGAGGGCCTCGGCGTAGAAGGCGACGCTGCGCTCGACATCGCGGACGTACAGCACGGCATGGTTGAGACGCTGGACGGGCACGGCGGACTCCTCTGCTAGGGCGGTACCCACCAGATTACCCCGTCATTGTTGAACGCTCAACTTACCGATTTTGGATAATCCCATTTTGGGTATTCCCATTTCGTGATTTCCGCATTCGTAGTAACTCGATGCCGACCGGGTCGATCATCGAGCCGGCCAGGTGGTAGCCGCAACGCTGGTAGAAGCGGACGTTGCTCTCGCTGAGCGAGCCCGTGACCAGCCACAGCGTCTCGACCTGGGCCGGGACCGCGGCCTCGATCGCGGCCAGCAGCTCGCGGCCCACTCCCCTGCCCTGCAGGTCGGGCGCGACCGCGAACCGGGCGATCTCCATCAGCGCGCCGGCGACCCGGCCACGCACCGAACCGACCAGCCGGGTGCCGAACCACGCGCCGAGCACCAGCACGTTCGGGTCGGCGATCTCCTTCTCGGCCTCGGCCAGGGTCTCGTTGAGCGGCGGGATCTCGACCGTCCCGTACCGCCGCGCCTCGCTCACGTAGGCGGCGCGCTGCACGGTGAACAGCTCGCCGGCGTGCTCGATCCCGACCGGGCCGACGCGTAATTCCTCGTTCATGGGCCGTCGACGCCGGGGGTCCAGCTCTCCGGCCGGCCGCTCTCGGTCAGGATCTGCTGCCAGTCGGCGAAGCCGGGCGGCGCGTCCGCCTGCCACGGCCAGTGCCCGTCCGGCGTGGGCACGATGATCTGCAACGCGGGGAAATCGCCCTTGGCGTACAACAGGAACGCGCTGCCCAGGAACTCCGGGTACCAGCCCTTGGCGACCTCTTCGAACGCGACCGGCACGCCCTGGAAGAACCCGTCGTAGGTGGTACCGGGCCGGAACCGGGTGCCCTCCCGCGCGACGCTCACGTAGGCGCGCAGCAGCACCTCGGACATCTCGGATGGCAGCCCGACGACGACGGCCTCGGCGATGCCGAACCGCCGCCAGGCGCCGACCGTGAACGCGTAGGGCGCGCCCCGCTCGTCCTGCGCGACCTGAACCACGGCATTGCCGTGTTCCTCGGCCTGTTCCAGCAGCCAGCTGCGTAAGTTCTGATATTCGGCGGGGACGTCCGTGGTCGGCACGACGCACATTGTGCGTCATCGAACTGTTACCTCCGCGTCAGGGTGCCGTCGACACGCGGGACAAGGCCGCGCGCAGCTTGGCGATGCCGTACATCAGGTAGCCGATGCCGAGCACGCCGAGCAGGAACCCGAGCACCACGATCAGGAACCGTTCGGAACCGGGCCGCAGGAACGGATACAGCGGCGGGCCATCGCCCACGTAGAGGATGTAGAAGACCAGGTAGGCCAGCGGAAACGCCAGCCAGGTCACCGGGAACCACCAGCGCGCGTTCGCGGACGCGCGGCCGACCAGCAGCCAGTCCACGATCACCACGATCGGCGTGAGCAGATGCTCGAACTGGTCGGCGGTGTCGGACAGCGACCCGCCGAGCATGGTCATGTAGGTGATGCAGATCAGCGTCATCACCACGGCCAGCGCCCCGCGCAGCCAGGGCGCGTCGGGCTCGTGCTTACGCCCGCCGGTGAACAGCGGGTAGATCACCAGGCTGAGGTAGACCAGCGCGGTGAGGAAACTGCCCAGCTGGGTGAGGTAGGCGATGTTGTTGATCCGCGCGGTGCCACCGAAACCGCCGCCGTTGGGCACCGAGGTGAAGCCGATCAACGCGAAGGTGACGATCAACGCGCGCCAGAGCGTGACCCCGATCAGCACCCAGAGGGGTCTCCGCGCCCGTTCCGTCGAGACGGAAACGGGCGCGGAATCCACGGTCGGGTTGCTCGGGTACACGCCGAATCTCTCCCCTGTCCCGGCGCGTGACCCGAACCGCGGTTCAGTCCAGCGCCGCCATGACCTCGTCGCTCACGTCGATGTTGGTGAAGACGTTTTGCACATCATCGCAGTCTTCCAGCGCATCGATCAGCCGAAACACCTTGCGCGCGCCGTCCTCATCGAGTGAAACGGTCATCGACGAGACGAACGCGACGTCGGCCGAGTCGTACTCGTAGCCCGCGTCCTGCAGCGCCTTGCGCACCGCGACCAGGTCCTGCGGCTCGGAGACCACCTCGAAGGACTCGTCGAGGTCGTTGACCTCCTCGGCGCCCGCGTCGAGCACGGCCATCAGCACGTCGTCCTCGGAAAGGCCCGCCTTCGGCAGCTGGACCAGGGCCTTGCGGTTGAACATGTACGCGACCGAACCGGGATCGGCCATGGATCCGCCGTTGCGGGTCATGGCGGTGCGCACGTCACCCGCGGCGCGGTTGCGGTTGTCGGTCAGGCACTCGATCAGCACGGCGACGCCGTTGGGGCCGTAGCCCTCGTACATGATCGTCTGCCAGTCGGCGCCACCGGCCTCTTCACCGGCACCGCGCTTGCGCGCGCGCTCGACGTTGTCCGAGGGCACCGAGTTCTTCCGCGCCTTGAGCATCGCGTCGAACAGCGTCGGGTTGCCGTCCGGGTCGCCGCCGCCGGTCCGCGCCGCGACCTCGATGTTCTTGATCAGCTTGGCGAACAGCTTGCCGCGCTTCGCGTCGATGGCGGCCTTCTTGTGCTTGGTTGTGGCCCATTTGGAGTGGCCGCTCATCTTTCCTCCTCGTCATGTGCGCCGGACAACTCAATCTCGTACGGTCCGCACGAACAGTTCATGTACTCGACCGTCGCCGGTGAGTTCTGGATGGAACGCCGTCGCGAGCACGCGCCCCTGGCGAACCGCGACGATCTTACCGGTGGCCGCACCCGCGTCCGTCGAGTCCGGCACGCTGGCCAGCACCTCGACGTGGTCAGCAGCGGATTCGACCCAGGGCGCCCTGATGAACACCGCGTGCACGGGCCCGCCGGACACGTCGGTGAAGTCCAGGTCGGCCTCGAACGAGTCGACCTGGCGGCCGAACGCGTTGCGGCGCACGACCACGTCCAGCGCGCCGAGCTGCTGCTGGTCCGGTCGTCCGTCGCGCAGCTCCTTGGCCAGCAGGATCATCCCCGCGCAGGAGCCGTAGGCGGGCATGCCGTCGGCGAGCCGGGCCCGCAGCGGGTCGAGCAGTTCGAAGGTCTCCAGCAGGCGGCTCATCGTGGTCGACTCGCCGCCGGGCAGGACCAGCCCGTGCACCTTGGCCAGCTCCTCCGGCCTGCGCACCGCGATGGCCTCCGCGCCGGCAGCCCGCAGCGCGGCGAGGTGCTCGCGCACGTCACCTTGCAGGGCCAACACGCCCACCAGCGGTGCCGCCGCCGACCCACTCACGTTAGGGACTCCTCCTGCTCAACTAACCCCTCAACAGTACGCAATGACCCGGCGCCAGGTCAGCTCGGGAGCCCAACGCCGGGTCGAACACGCCCTGCTCAGCCGGTATTCGCGTCCTGCCCCGGCATCGGCCGCCGCTTCACCTCGCCGACCCGCTTACGCACAGCGAACCAGCCGATGACCATCAGGATCGCGATCCCGGGCGAGCCGATGATCATGATCCGGCCGGCCGGGTCGTCGTACCAGCTCAGCGCGAACACCGCGACCAGGAACACGATGGTCAGGTAGTTGGTGTAGGGCGCGCCCGGCAGCCGGAACTTCGGCCGGACCGCGAGGCCTTGCTTGGCCCTCCGCTGGAGTCCCAGGTTGGCCACCATGATCATGATCCACATGCCGATGATGCCCAGCGCCGAGAAGTTCAGCGCGATCTCGAAAGCCTCACCCTTGACAAAAACGTCCAACAGAATCCCGAGCAGATAAATTCCGGCGGTCAGCAGCACACCGGTGTAGGGCACGCCGTTGCGGCCGATCCTCCCGGTGAACTTCGGCGCCGCTCCGTTGACCGACAGCGAGCGCAGAATTCGCCCGGTCGAGTACAGGCCCGAGTTCACACTGGACAGTGCGGCGGTCAGGATGACGATATCCATGATCCCGCCCGCGCCCGGCACGCCGAGCTTGGTCAGGAACGTGACGAACGGGCTCTGTCCACTGTGGTAGTCGCCCCAGGGCAGCAGCATGACCAACAGCAGGATCGAGCCGACGTAGAAGATCGCGATCCGCCAGCCGACCGCGTTGACCGCCTTCGGGATGACCTTGCGCGGTTCGGCCGCTTCGCCCGCGGTCACGCCGACCATCTCGATGCCCGCGTAGGCGAACACGATGCCCTGCAGGATGAGCAGCGCGGCCAGCGCTCCGTGCGGGAAGAACCCGCCGTTGGCGAAGATGAGCTGCGGACCGGTCGCGTGACCGGCGACCGGGTGCCGGTCGATCAGCACCACGATGGCGATGATCATGAAGATCACGATGGCCGCCACCTTGATCGCGGCGAACCAGAACTCCATCTCGCCGAACAGCTTCACCGACACCAGGTTGACCGCGAGCACCACGGCCAGCGCGATCAGCGCGGGAATCCACTGTGGCAGGTTCGGCGCGAAGAACTGGACGTAGATCGCGGCCGCGGTGACGTCGGCGATACCGCTGGTCGCCCAGTTGAGAAAGTAGAGCCAGCCCGCGGCGAACGCGGCTTTCTCGCCGTAGAACTCGCGCGAGTACGAGACGAACGAGCCCGATGTCGGCCGGTGCATGACCAGTTCACCCATGGCCCGCACGACAAGGAAAGCGAAAACGCCGGAGATCGCGTAGACGATCGCCAGCGACGGACCCGCGCTGTGCAGGCGCGAACCCGCGCCCAGGAACAGCCCGGTGCCGATCGCGCCACCCATCGCGATCATCTGGATGTGCCGGTTCTTGAGATGGTTCTTGTAGCCGTCGTCCTCGATCGCGACCAGATCGGTGCGCGAGACGTACATCGCCGACTCCTCCAGAGTCGGGCGCTTGCCCGAACCCTCCTCAGTCGGCTCTGAGACGTGCGACATGAAGCTCCTTTGCGTCGTGCCTATCCCCCAAAACTGGCCATACCGGGCCTGACTGCGGATGGTAACGGGTAGGCGACCAGTGGGATCAGGGCACACCAGCCAAACGGAGCAATGCGGTGGTCGCGGCCGCGGCGATCACCACGAGCACGAACGGCGCCTTGCGCAGCGCCAGTACCGCGCCGACGCCGACCCCGGCCGGACGCGCGAAACCGGCGAACGAGTGGCCCTGGGTCAGCGCCGAGGTCGTGACCAGCGCCAGCAGCAGCACGGCGGCGGCGATGAGCAGGATCCGGCGCACCCGCTCGGAGAGCTTCAACCGCCCGCCGAGCACCGGCCCGACGATGCGATAGGCGTAGGAGCCCAGCGCGAGCACGACGATCGCCGCGACGGTCATGCGATCACCGCCGGAGTCGGCTTTGCCCGATCCGACTTACCCACCGTGAACAGCCCGAGCAGCGCGAGCAGCACCGGAACGCCGGGCGGCAGGAACGGTGTCGCGGCCAGCGCGATCAGCGAGCCGGCAACGGCCGGTCGCGCCATTCCCTTGGACCGCAGCATCGGCAGCACCAGCGCGAACAGCACGGCAGGAAAGGCCGCGTCCAGCCCGAACGCGTTGGTGTCGGTCAGCGCGTGCCCGGCATAGGTTCCGGCGAAGACCGCGATGTTCCAGATGAGGTAGAGGCTGATCCCGGTGGTCCAGAACGCGGCCGAGCGCCGTTTCGGTTCGCGCTGGGCCAGGGCGAAGGCGACGGATTCGTCGATGACCAGCAGTGCGCCGCTCAGCTTGCGCCACCAGCCACGGTCCAGGATGTCGGCGACCGCGAAGCCGAAGGGCAGCAGCCGGGCGTTGAGCACCAGCCCGGCCACGACCGCCGCGACCGGCCCGCCGCCGGCCAGCACGACGGCGACCGCACTGAACTGGGCGCCACCCGCGAAGATCACCAGGGACATGGCGATCGGCACCCAGGCAGGCAGGCCACCGGCGACCGAGATGGCACCGAAGGACAGGCCGACAATGCCGTCAGCCAGGCAGACGAGGGAGATGTCTCGAACGGGAGCGAGCGCGACCGTTCGCCATAACGAACGCATGTCCATTATCCTGAACACTTGAACCTCTGTTCGTCAAGTCGAACGAACGAAGTCTGGAGCGAACGCATGGTCGATCAAGCGGCCAAAGCCCCGCTGGAGCAGATCGCCGCGTCCCTGCGCAACGAACGCGAGCGGCTCGGCCTGTCCCTGAGCGAGGTCGCCAAGCGGGCGGGCATCGCGAAATCGACCCTGTCCCAACTGGAGGCCGCGACCGGCAATCCGAGCGTGGAAACGTTGTGGGCCATCGGCATCGCGCTCGGCGTCCCGTTCAGCAGGCTGGTCGATCCGCCGAAGCCCACCATCACCGTGCTGCGCGCGGGCGAGGGCACGGTCATCTACTCCGAGCGCTCCAGTTACGCCGCGACCCTGTTGTCCTCGTCACCGCCCGGCGCCCGCCGCGACATCTACACCTTGCACGCCGAACCCGGCTCGATCCGCAAATCCGACCCGCACATGCCCGGCACCACCGAACACTTCTGGCTCGGCTCCGGCCGCGTCCGCCTCGGCCCGGCCGACGTCCCGGTCGAACTCGGCCCCGGCGACTACATCGCCTACCCGGGCGACGTCCCGCACATCTTCGAAGCCCTCGAACCCGATACGACCGGAGTGATGGTGTTGCAGCACATGTGACGCCTTCGCCCGGAATTGTCCGAGCGCATCACTACGGTGCGCGCATGACCAAATACGCGCATGCAGATCGCATGCACGATGACTATCCTGCCGATATGGGCCACATCATTCAGATTCGCGACGTCGACGACGACGACTACAAGGGGCTGACCGTCAAGGCCGCAGCCGAAGGGTTGTCGCTGACCGCCTATCTCCGGCGCGAACTGCATCAGCTGGCCCAACTGCCGACCATGGCGGAGTGGATCAAGAAAGCGACCGACCGCGACTGGCGCGTGTCCCGGGAGGCTTTCGAACAGATCCTGCGCGAGCGGCACGAGGAGGACGACCTATGACCGGCGCCATTGTCGTCGACAACTCCGCACTGATCGAAGTGGTCACCCGCGTCGACTCGTCAGACGGCCGGAAAGCAGACCACGGATTGGTCAAGCGGCTGACCCTCGGCATCGGCTACGCGCCGGAGGTCATTGACGCCGAAGCCCTGACGGTGCTGCGCCAGTTCCTCGCTCGCAAGGAAATTTCCGATGACCAGGCGAGTGCCGCCATGCAGCGGGTCGCGGACTCACCCATCGCCCGGATCAGCCATCGGCCGCTGCTGGCGGACGCCTGGCGGATGCGGCACAGCGTGGGTGGCGCAGACGCGCTTTACGTAGCGCTCGCCGAACATTTGAACGCACCGTTGATCACCTGCGACAAGCGGCTGGCCAACAGCAACGGGCACAAGGCACGCATCGAGTGGTATCCGCTGTCCACTTGAGACAGCGGGGCCGGGGAGCGATCCCCGGCCCCGCTGCTTGGACTACCAGCCGCGCTCGGCGAGGCGGTGCGGTTCGGGGATGTCGTCGACGTTGATGCCGACCATGGCTTCGCCGAGGCCGCGCGAGACCTTGGCGATCACGTCCGGGTCGTCGTAGAACGTGGTGGCCTTGACGATGGCTTCGGCGCGCTTGGCCGGGTCGCCGGACTTGAAGATGCCGGAGCCGACGAACACGCCTTCGGCGCCGAGCTGCATCATCATCGCGGCGTCGGCCGGGGTGGCGATGCCGCCTGCGGTGAACAGCACGACCGGGAGCTTGCCCGCGGCGGCGACTTCCTTGACCAGCTCGTACGGGGCCTGGAGTTCCTTGGCGGCGACGTACAGCTCGTCCGGGGAGATCGAGGCGAGCTTGCGGAGTTCGGCGCCGATCTGGCGCATGTGCGTGGTCGCGTTGGACACGTCGCCGGTGCCCGCCTCGCCCTTGGAGCGGATCATCGCGGCGCCTTCGTTGATCCGGCGCAGCGCTTCGCCCAGGTTGGTGGCGCCGCAGACGAACGGCACGGTGAACTGCCACTTGTCGATGTGGTGGGCGTAGTCGGCCGGGGTCAGCACCTCGGACTCGTCGATGTAGTCGACGCCGAGCGACTGCGACACCTGCGCTTCGACGAAGTGGCCGATGCGGGCCTTGGCCATCACCGGGATGGACACGGCGGAGACGATGCCGTCGATCAGGTCGGGGTCGCTCATCCGGGCGACGCCGCCCTGCGAACGGATGTCGGCCGGCACGCGCTCCAGGGCCATGACGGCGACGGCGCCCGCGTCCTCGGCGATTTTCGCCTGGTCCGCGGTGACCACATCCATGATCACGCCACCCTTGAGCATTTCGGCCATGCCGCGCTTGACGCGGGCGGTGCCGACGACGGAGGTTGGCTCGGTAACGGAACTCACGGCGGTCCTCTTCAGTACTCGATCGTTGGCCGTGAGTGACTAAATCCCCAGCTCACGGCGTTGCCATCTCCAATGTAAGGCCGATGTGGCCCGCTTGTGCAGGCCAATAGCAGCTGTTTTCACCAGGCCACTTCCCCCTCGGCGCGCCATCGGGTCGCGCGGTCCAGCGCATCTGTCGACCAGCCGAGCACGATCTCCGGCCGCACCAGCAGCACCGCGCCCGCGGCACCTGAGGAGTCGCGCATGCCGTCCTCGGTGGGTTCGGCGTCGCTGCCGTATTTCCCGTTGTACTCGGCCAGCACGCTGCCGAGCAGGCCGAACGCGTGCACCCGGGTCAGTTCGCCCTCGACGATCACGGCCTCGTCGGCCGGGCTGGCCAACTCGGGGTGCACGCTGACCCTCGGGTCGCGTTCGGCGTTGGCGATGGTCCGATTGGCCGTGGAGAACCAGAGCCCTTCGGCACGCCACACGCCCCAGTACGGCCGCAGGTGCGGGCCGCGCGGGCCGGTCGACGCCAGCCAATAATTTCGGGCGGTTACCAAGCGCGTTCGCGCCCATTCCCACGGTAGTGGCTGGCCAGTGGCGGTATGCCCGAACTGGAAGGCGGATTCGGCTGATGTTGGCACTTCGTCCTCCTGGATGGTGCTTGCCGTTAAGGGTTGTCCAGGTCGGCCAATAGGTGTGAGATCGAGCACATCGAATTCAGTCGTTCCGTTCGGAGGTGGGAACGCGATGGGCTCGAAAAATACGGAGGCCGGCCATGTGAATGGCCAGAATGGCGTCGCGGTCGCTGTAGACGACCCGGCCAAAGTACGCAACATCGTCCTGGTCGGCCCGTCCGGCTCGGGCAAGACCACCCTCACTGAGGCATTGCTGGCGGCGACCGGCGTACTGCCGAGGGCGGGTTCGGTGGTCGATGGCAGCACGGTCTGCGACCACGATCCGGCCGCGGTGCGCCAGCAACGGTCGGTCGGCCTCGCGGTCGCCCCGTTCGTGTACAACGACATCAAGATCAACCTGATCGACACCCCTGGCTACGCCGACTTCGTCGGTGAGCTGCGCGCGGGACTGCGCGCCGCCGACGCCGCCCTGTTCGTGGTGTGCGCGGCCGAAGGCGTCGACCCGGCCACGGTCGCGCTCTGGCAGGAATGTGCCTCGGTGAACATGCCGCGCGCGGTGGTCATCAACCGGCTCGACCATCCCAGAGCCGACCTCGACAGCGAACTCGCCGCGTGCCAGGACGCGTTCGGCGACGGCGTGATGCCGCTCTACCTACCGCCCGCCGACGGCTCCCCCGGCCTGATCGGCCTGCTCACCGGGCGCTACTTCGACTACGGCCAGGGCTATCCGCCGAAGGTCTCCGAACCGGACGACGCGGAAAGCGAACGGATCACCAACGCCCGCAACGAACTCATCGAAGGGATCATCGCCGAGAGCGAGGACGAGTCCTTGATGGACCGTTACCTCGCCGGCGAACCCATCGACAACGCGACCCTCATCGGCGATCTGGAGAAGGCGGTCGTGCGCGGCTCGTTCTACCCGGTGATCCCGGTGTCGGCGCTGACCGGGCTCGGCATCGGCGAGTTGCTCGAAGTGCTCACCGGCGGGTTCCCCTCCCCGCTGGAGCATCCGCTGCCACCGGTCACCGACCCGAACGGCAAGCCACACCGGGACATCACCGCCAACCCGGACGGCCCGCTCGCCGCGGAGGTCGTGCGGACCGCGGTCGATTCCTATGTCGGGCGGGTGTCGCTGGTGCGGGTGTTCTCCGGGACGTTGCGGCCGGAGAACGCGGTGCACGTGTCCGGGCACGGCCTGGCCGATCGCGGCCACTCCGACCACGACACCGACGAGCGCGTCGCGCACATCTACTCCCCGCTCGGCGCGAACCTGCGCGAGGTGCCGTACTGCGTCGCCGGTGACCTGTGCGCGCTGACCAAGGTCGGTTCGGCCGAGACCGGGGACACCGTGTCCGCGCCGGAGGACCCGATGCTGATGGCGCCGTGGGTGATGCCCGAACCGCTGCTGCCGGTTGCCGTCGTGGCCAGGACCCGCAGCGACGAGGACACACTGGCCCGCAACCTGGCCCGGCTGGTGGCCAGCGATCCGACGCTGCGCATGGACCGCAACCCGGAAACGCATCAGCTGGTGCTGTGGTGCATGGGCGAGGCGCACGCCGACGTGGTGCTGGCCCGGTTGAAGGCGGGCGGGGCCGAAGTGGACACCGAGCCGGTGAAGGTCGCGCTGCGCGAGACGTTCGGCGGGACCGCGTCCGGGCACGGGCGGCACGTGAAGCAGTCCGGCGGGCACGGCCAGTTCGCGGTCTGCGACATCACCGTCGAACCGCTGCCGCGCGGCAGCGGTTTCGTGTTCATCGACAAAACGGTGGGCGGCGCGGTGCCGCACCAGTTCATCCCGAGCGTGGAGAAGGGCGTGCGGGCCCAACTCGCGGCCGGGCTGCATAGCGGTCATCCGGTGGTGGACGTGCAGGTCACGCTGACCGATGGCAAGGCGCACAGCGTCGACTCCTCGGACGCCGCGTTCCAGACCGCGGGCGCGCTGGCGCTCAAGGAAGCCGCGGCCAGCACCAGGATCACGCTGCTGGAACCGCTCGACGAAATCACCGTCACCATGCCCGACGAGCACCTCGGCACGATCCTCGGCGACCTGTCCGGGCGACGCGGCCGGGTGCTGGGCACCGAGCCGGGCGAGGAGCCAGGCCACACCGTGGTCCGGGCCGAGGTGCCGGCCGGCGAACTGCTGCGCTACGCGATCGACCTGCGCTCGATGACCTCGGGTTCGGGCGGATTCAGCCGCCGTTTCGCCCGCTACGACCCGATGCCCGAGCACCTCAGCGCAGACGTGCGGGAGGAGGCGAAGGCGCGGCACTGACCGCGTTCGAGTAGTCCGGCAGTTCGGGGGCCTGCCGGGCGAACCGGCGCGTCAGCCTGCTGACCAGCACCGACAGCGGCGCGAGCCGCAGGAGCTGGTTGCGCCGCCAGCTCGCGGCCTCGGTCGCCGGCATGAACATGCCGATGCCCTGGGCGGTGCCGCGCTGTGCCTTGCTGACCTGTGGCCGGTAGTGCCGTTCGTAGGCGGCGAAGGCGCGCTCGTGTTCGCCCGCAGCCGCGTGTAGTTCGCCGGCCAGCCGGTACGCACCGACCATGGCCAGGCTGGTCCCGGCGCCGGTGACCAGCGTCGGGCAGTGCGCGGCGTCGCCGGTCAGCGCGACCCGCCCCGCCGACCAAGTCGGCATGCGCACCTGGCTGAGCGAATCGAAGCGCATGTCCTTGGCGGCGCCGATCGCGGTGACGACGCCGATTGGCCAGAACTCGTCGCTGAACCGCTCGGCGAAGGCCCGGTGCGCCGCGGCCGGGTCGCGGTAGTCGTAGTCAAGCGGGGTGCCACTGCGGAACAGGTAGAACGCGGTGGCCTGGTCGCGGAAGCGGTACACGCCCAGCGCGCGGTCGGGCGCGCTGCGCAGCACCGCGCGGTCCAGTTGGCCGAAGCGCGGATCGACGTCGGCCCCGCCGAAGTAGCAGCCGAGGTAGTGCAGAAACCGTTGCTCCGGGCCGAAAACCAGCTCGCGGAGGCCGGAGTGCACCCCGTCCGCGCCCAGCACCAAGTCGAACTCGCCCGGCGCGCCGTGCTCGAACTCCACCCGCACGACGCTCTCGTCCTGGGTGAGCGTGGTGATCCGGTCGCCGAAGCGGTACTCGACGTCATCGGCCGTGGCATCCCAGAGGATGCGCGCCAGATCGCCCCGGCTCAGCTCGATGTCGCTGCTGCCGGTGGCTTTGCGCATCGCGCGCAGGTCGATCGAGGCAGTCGTTCGCCCGTTCTTGTCCACAAAGGACAGGCCTGCGGTGTCGATCCCGGCCGCGCGCACCTGCTCCAGCACCCCCATGCGCCGCGCCACGGTCACCGCGTCGCCACGCACGTCGATCGGGTACCCGCCGTCGCGCAGCGCGGACGCCAGTTCGACGACGGTCGGCTCGAACCCGTACCGGCGCAGCCAGTAGGCCAGCACCGGCCCGGCCACGCCCGCCCCGGAGATCAGCACCCGCCGATTCCGCATGTTCATTCCGTCTCCCCTTGCCATCTCGTAAGACTGACCATCGGTCAGCAATTCACGGTACGACCCTTACCGGCGGTCAGTCAACTGATAGGGTTGGCGGATGCCGGAGACCAGATCGGAGATCCTCGCGGTCGCCAGTGAGCTGTTCGGCCGGTACGGCTACCAGCGCACCTCGCTGCGCGAGATCGCCGCGCGGCTCGGGGTCAGCAAGGCGGCCGTGCTCTACCACTTCCCGGCCAAGGCCGACATCCTCGCCGCGCTCGCGCAACCGCTGCTCGACGACGTCGATGCCGCGTTGACCGGCGCGCGGGCGGCGGGACCGGATCCGGTGACGGTGCGCTGGGCGGCGATCGAAGGCCTGCTCGACGTGCTGCTGGCCCATCGCGGCTCGATGCGGATGAGCGTGCACGACCTGTCGCTGATGTCCTCTGAGCTGGTGTTTCCCCGCTTCGCGGCGGCGATTCAACTGGCCGGCGAACTGGTCGCCGGACCCGAGCCGGACCTGGCCGCCAGGGTGCGAGCGGCCCAGGCGATCGCGATGCTCAGCGATCCGGTGATGATCCTGGCCGAGGTGCCCGCCGACGCGCTCCGGGCCGAGGTCCTCAATGGAGTGCGCCGCCTGTTCGCGGCACCGGAGCCGGTGCGCCGCAAGACCGGGCGGCCCAGCAGCCTCGGGCCGGAACAGCTGGAGCTGGCTCGCCGCCTGTACGAGCAGGGCAGGCACACCGGCGATGAGATCGCGGCCGCAGTCGGGGTTTCCCGCGCCACGTTGTATCGCCATCTGTCTCAATAATCGTGTCATTATGAGATAGTTTTGAGACGATGCAACCATCTGCCGATGGGGAGTGTGTTCAAGGGTGTGACCCTGCGACACGACAGCGTCCGCGACGAAGCGTTCCGCCGTTTCGCCGCCGACTCGGCGGCCGGCCTCGGCCGGCTGGCCTACCTGTTGTGCGGCGACCGGCACTTCGCCCAGGACCTCGTGCAGATCTGCCTGATCAGGATGTACCGCGCCTGGCCGAGGATCTGGCCGCTGGACGCGCCGGAGCGCTACGCCCAGAAGGTGCTGCTGCGCTGCTGGCTCAACGAGCGGCGCAAGCCCTGGCGGCACTCCGAGATCGGCGACGGCATCGTGCCGGACCACGCCGACGAGTCGGCTGACCCCCTGCTCGCGGTCGGTTCGACGCACCTCAAGGAGCAGCTGCGCACGGCCCTGGCCACGGTGCCGCCCAAGCAGCGCGCCGCGGTGGTGCTGCGCTACTGGTCGCAGCTGTCGGTGACCGAGACGGCGGCGGCGCTGCGCTGCTCGGAGGGCACGGTCAAGAGCAACACCGCCCGAGGGCTCGCCGCGCTGCGCACATCCATGACCGACCTGGGCGCAGGCGAGTTCGACGAGGAGATGAGCCTGTGATGGACGACCTTCCCGACGAGACCGCCCAGGAGATATCGCACGGACTCGCCACGCTGGCCGAGGACATGCCCACCCCGGACATCGGCGACATCGTGGCCACCGCGCGGGCCAGCATCCGCCGCAGGCGGGCGATCGCCGCCACCCTGCTCGGCACGGTTGCCGTGGTCGGCGTGCTGACCGGCACGGTCGGCAGGCTGAGCGACCACCCGCCGCCGGTGCCTGCCGTGCGGCAGTCCTCGCAAGCACCGGTGATCGACGATCGCGCCAAGGCGCTGGACGCCCAGCTGAACCGGGTGGCGGCCGAACTGCTCCCGAGCGGGGTCGTCGCGGAGCCCGATCCGGCCAACCCGATCCGGGTGGACGGCAGGCTGCTGGGCTTCGAGTTCAGCACGACCACCGACGGCACTGGCCGCGTCTACCGGCTCGACGTCGAGCTGCACGACGACGTGGCACTGGGCGCACTGTCGATCACGGTCGAGCACGCGAGCAACCCGCAGCAGGGCGTCCCGGCCTGCCGCGCGCAGTTCATCCCCTGTCTGTCCAACGTGCTCTCCGATGGAACCAGGGAGGTCGTCACCGGCGGCGGCACACAGGACGTCGAGATGCGGGCGATGCGGCCGGACGGCACCTTCGTCGACCTCACCTACACCCACCTGGCCAGCTTCGACTCGGCGGCGCCGCCGAGCACCCAGGAACTCGTGAACTCGGCCAACCTGCTGACCCTGGCCACCGCGTTCACGTATTGAGCCGGTTCGGCCGTGCCGCGACACCGGAGGGGTTGCCGCGACGCTGTCCGGACGCCCCAGGCCGCCCGCGCCGAGAACCCCCAGACTCGGTGCGGGCGGCGCCTTAAGGTGGGGACATGAGGGGTTCGGTGGCGGCGGTGAGCCGCAGCGGCGACTACACGTTCAGCAAGCCGAACTCGGCACGGATCACGCTGCTGACCGGACTCGGCGTCGAGGGCGACGCGCATCTGGGCACGACCGTGCGGCACCGCTCCCGGATGGCCTGCGACCCGCACGCGCCCAACCTGCGCCAGGTGCACCTCATCCACGCCGAACTGCTCACCGAACTCGCCGACACCGGTTTCACCGTGCGGGCCGGGCAAATGGGCGAGAACGTGACCACCCTCGGCGTCGATCTGCTCGGCCTGCCAACGGGAACGCGGCTGCACCTCGGCGCGACCGCGATCGTCGAGGTGACCGGGCTGCGCAACCCATGCCTGCAACTCGACCATTTCCAGCACGGCCTGATGAAGGCCGTGCTGGACCGCGACGAGGACGGCAACCTGGTGCGCAAGGCAGGCGTGATGAGCATCGTGCTCGCCGACGGCCACGTCTGCCCCGGCGACCCGATCGCGATCGAACTCCCCGCGCACCCGCACCAGTCGCTGCAACCGGTCTGATCAGTCGTCGCGGGCGAGCGCGCTGCGGCGGTCCGGGTAGCCGCGGATGTCGGTGATCTGCGCGTCCTGGACGGTGAAGACCTGGTAGACGTGCTGCGGCGACGGGCGGGCGCCTTCGGCCTGGCCGACCACGTCGAGGTCCATGATGACCGCGTCACGGTCGGTTTCCAGGCCGTGCACGGTCGACAGGATGCCTTCGGCGTGCAGCCTGCGATACCAGTCGATGACCTGAGTGCTGTTGGTACAGCTGCCCGTCCAGTGCACGTCCGGGTGCAGGAGCGAGGCGAGCAGGTCGAGATCACGTTCGTCGTAGGCGGCCTTGAGGTGCCGCGCCACCTCGGCAAGCGTGCCGGTGCCGAGTTCGCCGGGCGGATCGTCGTCGTCCGGTGCCGCTTCGGGTTCGGTTTCCGGGCCGATGCCGTACTCGTGCAGGAGGGGGACGAGTTCTTCGCTGGGTGGTTTGCCGGTGACCCACACGTCCCGCCGCGACGCGCCGGCCTCGATCAGCAGCCGCACCGTTTCCCGCCAGTCCCCTGGCTTGCCTGCCTGTTCGCCGCTGCCGACCGTGGCGAAGGCCAGCGGGGTCGCGTCGAATCGGGTGTCGCGGGCGTCGACCTCGGCGCCGGCTTCGAGCAACACCCGCACCACGGGCGCGTTTCCGAAGTAGGCGGCGGTGTGCAGGGGCTGCTCGCCGAGTTCGTTGCGGGCGTTGTGCGGGAAGCCGACGTCGAGCATGAGCGCGATGGTGTCGGCGGAATGCCTCTCCGGGGCGTCGACGAGGATGGCTTTGTCCTGTTCGGACAGTTCGACGCGGAGCCGGATCGCGCTGGCGCGGTCGCCGCCGAGCGCGGCGCCGATGAAGTGGTCCAGGTCGGTGGTGTCGTCGATCGCGCCTGCCGCGCGCAGGCGGTCGGCGACGCCGGGTCGCCCGGCGCGGACGGCCAGGCGCAGCGCGGACTGGCCGTCGTCGTCCGTGGCGTTCGGGTCGGCACCGGCCTCGATCAGGGTGGACACGACCTCCATACCGGCGCGCGACACGGCTTCGGGGAGCGCTTGGGTCGCGTTGTCGCGCGCGGCGTCCTGGTCGAGGGCGGCGAGCAGGAGGGAGACCGCGACCGCGTCGTCGGCGTCGATCGCGGCGCTGATCGCCCAGGTTCCGGCGACCCGGGCGCCGTGGGCGAGCAGCAGTTTGAGGTTGCGGTGATCCCGCTGGCCTGCCGCTTCGCCGATCGGCTGGCCGGGGTCGGGGTGGGCGCCCGCGTCGAGCAGGACTTCGGCGACGCCGGGGTTGCCGACCTCGATCGCACCCCGCAACGCGGAGCGGAATCGCTGGCGGCCGCCGTCGTTGGTGTGCGGGCTGGCCCCCGCGTCGAGCAGAGCCTGGACCACGTCGGCCAGCCCCTGGGCGCGACCGGGATCGATCCGGTGCCAGTGGGAGTAGCAGGCGTAGAGCAGGGGCGGCCAGCCGCGTTCGTCGTCCAGCGCCACCGCGACCTCGGGATCGGCGGCGATCGCGGCGCGGACGATGGCGGCCTCGCCGAGCACGGTCGCGGCGCGCAGGTCCCGGCCCGCGATGGCCGGGTCGGCACGGAGCAGGTCACCGGCCTGGTGCGGGCGGCCGTCGATCGAGGCCGCCAGGAATTCGGGCACGGACCGGCCAGCGTCGATCGCGGCCTTGAGGCGTGGCCAGCTGGCGAAGCCCAGCTCGCGGGCGATGACCAGTTGGGCGCTCGCCAGGCTGATGGTGGCAGGCCGGGCCGACAACTGGCTGGTGAACCGGGCCAGGGCGGTTTCGTCGCCCTGCCGGGCGGCGTTGCGAAGTTCTTTCGCGCGCGTGCGCAGTTGGGCGAGATCCGGGCGCGCGGGCAGTGCATCGGACATAGCGTCTCCCTCTTGCCGCCTGCGGTCCGCTGCTCAGGCCGAGGAAGAGGCCAGGGCTACGCACATGCTGCGCTGAGAAGGGAGGTGGACTCAGTCCTGCCCGCGGACCCGGCGGCGCCCTCCCGGCGCCAAGGCCGATAGTAGCCGGGAGAGGGATGGTTGGCGCCCCGGGGACGTGGACCGCGAGGCGCCAACCGCGCGAATCAGTCGTTTTGCGGGCTCAGCCGTTTTCCGGGAAGGCTAGGTTCACGCCGATCGGGTGGTTGGGCCAGCGGCTGGTGACGACCTTGTTCCTGGTGAAGAAGTGGATGCCGTCGGTGCCGTAGGCGTGCGAGTCGCCGAACAGCGAGTCCTTCCAGCCGCCGAAGGAGTAGTACGACACCGGCACCGGGATCGGCACGTTGACGCCGACCATGCCGACCTCGATCTCGTTCTGGAACCTGCGCGCCGCGAGGCCGTCGCCGGTGAAGATGGCGGTGCCGTTGCCGTAGGGGTTGGCGTTGATCAGGTCGACGGCATCGGTGTAGCTGGGCACCCGGACGACGCACAGTACCGGGCCGAAGATTTCGTCCCGGTAGACCGACATCTCGGGCGTGACGTTGTCGAACAGCGTTGGGCCGAGCCAGAAACCGCCGGGTTCGCCGTCGATCTCGTGGTTGCGGCCGTCGACGGCCAGCGTGGCGCCCTCGGTCACGCCTGCATCCAAATAGGACACAACACGGTCGCGGTGGGCGGCGGTGACCAGCGGGCCCATGTCGCAGCCACGGCGGCCGTCGCCAATGTGCAGGTTGGCCATCCGGGACTTGACGCGCTCGATCAGGTCGTCGGCGACCGGTTCGACGGCGACGACGACCGAGATCGCCATGCACCGCTCCCCCGCCGAGCCGAAACCGGCCGACACGGCCGCGTCCGCGGTCACGTCGAGGTCGGCGTCGGGCAGTACGACCATGTGGTTCTTGGCGCCGCCGAGCGCCTGCACGCGCTTCCCGTTGGCCGTGCCGGTGCTGTAGACGTAGCGGGCGATCGGCGTCGAGCCGACGAACGAGACGGCCTTGATCCTCGGGTGCGCCAGGATCCGGTCGACCGCGACCTTGTCACCGTGCACCACGTTGAACACGCCGTCGGGCAGACCGGCCTCGGCCCACAGTTCGGCGAGGAAGTTGGCGGCCGAAGGGTCCTTCTCGCTGGGCTTGAGGATCACAGCGTTGCCGCAGGCGATCGCGTTGGGCGCGAACCACAACGGCACCATGGCCGGGAAGTTGAACGGCGAGATGATGCCGACCACGCCGAGCGACTGGCGGATCGAGTAGACGTCGACCGACGTGGACGCGTTCTCGCTGAACCCGCCCTTGAGCAGGTGCGGAATGCCGCAGGCGAACTCGACGGCCTCCAGGCCGCGAGCGACCTCACCGGCGGCGTCGGCGAGGACCTTGCCGTGTTCGGCGGTGATGATCGCGGCCAGTTCGTCCTTGCGCTGGTTGAGCAGCTCGCGGAAGGCGAACAGGACCGTGCTGCGCTTGGCCAGGGAGGCGTTGCGCCAGCCCTGCCAGGCGGATTCGGCCGCCGCGACCGCCTCGTCGACGACCGTCTCGGTGGCGTAGTCGAGCAGGCCGGTGGTCGCGCCGGTCGCCGGGTCGTAGACGTTGCCGGTGCGGTCGGCGGTCCCGTCCCAGGGCTTGCCGCCGATCCAGTGGGTGATCCGGGCGGGATTGGTCGTCATCAGCTCAGCTCTCCGCGTTCGCCGTCGCTATCGCGTCGGTCAGTTTCTCCAGGGCCTCGTCGGCCTCATCCTCGGTCAGCGTCAGCGGCGGTGCCAGGCGCAGCACGTTGCCGTGCAGGCCGCCCTTGCCGATCAGCAGCCCGTTCTCCCTGGCCTTGTTCAGCACCAGCGCGGCCGCCTCGGGCTTTGGCGTGCCGTCGGGGTTGACCAGTTCGACGCCGATCATCAGGCCCTTGCCGCGCACATCGCCGATCACCGGGTACTTGTCGGCCAGCGAGCGCAGCGCGGCGATCAGGCGGGTGCCGAGCTTGGCCGCGTTGGCCTGGAGGTCGTGGCTGAGGATGTAGTCGAGGGTGGCGATCGCGCCCGCGGTGGACACCGGGTTGCCGCCGAAGGTGGAGATCGAGTTGGCGGTGATCGCGTCCATCAGGTCGCCGCGCGCGACCACGCCGCCGATGGCCAGGCCGTTGCCGAGGCCCTTGGCGAAGGTCATCGCGTCCGGCACGACGCCGTGCGACTGGATCCCCCAGAAGTGCTCGCCGGTGCGGCCCCAGCCGGTCTGCACCTCGTCGGAAATCAGCAGGATGCCGGACTCGTCAAGAACTTCCTTGAACGCGGCGAACAACCCGTCGGGCGGGGTGTTGAAGCCGCCGACGCCCTGGATCGGCTCGGCGATCAGGCAGGCGACGTCACCGGCGGTCGCGGTCTGCAGGACGTCGCGCAGGTCGGCAACACAGGCCTTCACGTAGTCAGCGTCGGAGAGGTGGCGAAACGCGTCGCGGTAGCGGTAGCCGCCGTGCACGTAGTGCACGTTGAACGGGCTCAGCGACGACGCGGACCAGCCGCGGTTGCCGGTGATGGAGATCGCGCCGAAACCACGGCCGTGGTACGAGTTGCGCATGGCCAGCACCTGGTTGCTGCGCCGCGCCTGGGTGGCCAGCATCAGCGCGGCCTCGTTGGCCTCGGTGCCGGAGTTGCACAGGAACACCTTGGCGTTCGGGATGCCGGAGAGCTTGGCGATGCGCTCGGCCAGTTCGACCTGGTTGCGGATCAGGTAGAGCGTCGAGGTGTGCAGGATGCCGCTGTCGACCTGGGCGCGGATCGCGTCGCTGATCTCGGCGACGTCGTAGCCGATCGAGTTGGTCAGGATGCCCGCGAAGAAGTCCAGGTAGGTGTTGCCTTCGCCGTCGGTGACCCGCCGGCCCGAACCGCGCACGATCTCGATCGGCGGGTCGTAGTAGAGGCTCAGCCAGCTCGGCAGCACCGCCTTGTGTCGCGCGTGCAGTGTCTTGGCCGACCCCCTGACGGGGGCCCACCCCCTCCGGTCGGCATGTGTCATGCCTTCGAGTGTGACGAGCCGGTAGGCGCGCAGCGACGGACAATGTGTATCGGAATGCCGGTCCGCGGATTACGTTGTGCACATGTACCCCACCGTCTCGGACGTGCTGAACCTGCCGGTGATCAGGCAGGGCAAGCCCGAACTGGTCGCGGGCGGTGCCGGGGTCGGCAAGCGGGTGCGCTGGGTGCACGTCGCCGAGATCGCCGACATCGCGCACCTGCTGCACGGCGGCGAACTGGTGCTGACCACGGGAATCGCGCTGCCCGATGATCCGGTGGCGCTGACCCGCTACGTGGACGAACTGGCCGGGGTGGGCGCGGCCGGGCTGGTGGTGGAGCTGGTGCGGCGGTGGAGCGACGAGGTGCCTGCCGCATTGCGGGCCGCCGCCGACCGGCGATCGCTGCCGCTGATCACGCTGTCGCGGGAGACCCGGTTCGTCGCGGTCACCGAGGCGGTGATCGCGTTGATCCGGGACGCTCAGCTGGCGGAGTTGCGGGCCGCCGAGCAGGTGCACGAGACGTTCACCGCGCTGACCGTGTCCGGTGCGGAGCCCGCCGAGGTGCTGCGCGAGGTGGCGCGGGTCGCGCGGCTGCCGGTGGTGCTGGAGACGTTGTCGCACGACGTGCTCGGCTACGACGCGGCCGGGACCGACCCGAGCGAACTGCTCGCGGACTGGCGCAGCCGCTCCCGGGCGGTCGCCCCGGCCGAGCGCACCGGCTATGACGCGGACGCGGGCTGGCTGGTCACGGTGGTCGGCGCGCGCGGCAACGACTGGGGGCGGCTGGTGCTGGTCAGCCCCGAACCACCCGCGCACCCGCAGGTGGTGGTCGTGGAGCGGGCCGCCTCCGCGCTGGCCGTGCACCGGTTGCTGGCCCGGGACCGGGAAACGCTGGAACGGCAGACGCATCGGACGCTGCTCACCGAGTTGCTCGCGCCGGGCGCGTTGCCCGCCGACCTGCCGACGCGCGCTGCCGCGTTGGGGGTGGCGTTGGAGGGGCGGACGTTGATCGGGCTGGCCGCCCGGCCCCGAACCACCGCTCCGACGCCTGCCCCGGCCCTCGCCACGCAGGAGATCTTGCGCGATCTGGCCGAGGCGGTGGCGCTGGCCGCGCGGCGGGTGCGGGTGGCCGCGCTGGTCGGGGTCATCGACGACACCAGCGTGCGCGCGCTGGTCGCGTTGGACGGACACGCGAGCCAGCGGACCGTGGACACCATGCTGCGCAGGCTGGCGCAGGGCATTCACCACGACGCGCAGGCCAGTCCGCGCGCGTTGCCGGTGGTGATCGCGGTCGGCACGACGGTCACCAACCTGCTGGACGCACGCCGCACGCTCGGCGAGGCGGCCCATGTCGCGCAGGCGGCGCTGCGCACGTCCGCGTCGGACGCGACCGCGCGGGAACGCGGCTATCACCGGCTCGCCGACGTGCGCCTGCGCGGATTGCTGCACCTGTTGCGGGAGGACGAGCGGCTCTCCGCGTTCGCCGAGCGGGAACTGGGGCCGTTGCTGGCCAGGGACGCCAAATCGGGCAGTCGACTGGTGGAGATCCTGCGGTTCTTCTGCGAGCAGGGCGGCAACAAGTCCGCGGCGGCCTCGGCCGCGCATCTGTCCCGGACCGCGTACTACCAGCAGCTGTCCCGGGTGGAGCAGGTGCTCGGGGTGTCGCTGGACGATCCGGAGTCCATGTTGTCCCTGCACGTCGCATTGCTGGTGCTGGATCCGGACTGAACACACTGTCCGCCGCACGCGGCAAGGGTGGACACTCTGACGCTGCCGTAGGTCAACACATGCGTCGACTATTCGCAGGATGCGAACGCGCCGCTCTGACCAGGTCGATACCAGGTTTGACGTGGCGGTAACACCGGCGCCCGAGACTGGGCTGGCCCATCCTCGACCCTCCTCCGGACCCAGGGGGTAACCCGTGCCACCGACCGCCTCCGCAACGGCATCAGCGACCCAGATCACCCAACCCGACGGCCGCGTCGACCTCGTCGATGCCGCCGCCATCGCCGAGAGCCCGTACGCCAACCCCGAACTCGCGCCGGTACCGGTCGAGAAACGCACCTGGAGCACCTACAACTTCGCCGCCCTCTGGATGGGCATGGCGCACAACATCCCCTCCTACCTGCTGGCGTCCGGCCTGGTCGCGCTGGGGATGAGCTGGTTGCAGGCCTTCCTGACCATCACCGTGGCCAACCTGCTGGTGCTGATCCCGATGCTGCTCAACAGCCACGCGGGCACCAAGTTCGGCATCCCGTTCCCGGTCTTCGCGCGGGCCTTCTACGGCGTGCGCGGCGCGAACTTCGCGGCCATCCTGCGCGCGCTGGTCGCGTGTGGCTGGTTCGGCATCCAGACCTGGGTCGGTGGCCAGGCGATCTACGTGATCATCGGCAAACTGGCCGGCAACGGCTGGACGAACGCGGGCTCGGTCGGCGGGCAGCCGTGGACGATGTGGTTGTCCTTCGCCCTGTTCTGGGTGATCCAGATCGCGGTGATCGTGCGTGGCATCGATGCGTTGCGGCGCTTCGAGAACTGGGCCGCGCCGCTGGTCACGGTGGCGTTCGCGGCGCTGCTGGTGTGGATCCTGATCAAGGCGGGCGGGTTCGGGCCGATCCTGTCGCAGCCGTCGAAACTGGGCTGGGGCGGGAAGTTCTGGACGGTGTTCCCGCCGTCGCTGATGGGCATGATCGCGTTCTGGGCGACGCTGTCGCTGAACATGCCGGACTTCACGCGCTTCGGCGGCAGCCAGCGCAAGCAGGTCGCCGGTCAGCTGCTCGGCCTGCCGACCACGATGTCGTTCATCTCGATCGTGTCGATCATCGTCACCTCGGGCACGGTGATCATCTACCACCAGGCGATCTGGGACCCGGTGCAGCTGGCCGCGAAGTTCTCCAGCCCGGTCGTCGTGGTGGTCGGCCTGGTCATCGTCATCCTGGCCACGATGTCCTGCAACATCGCGGCGAACGTGGTCAGCCCGTCCTACGACTTCTCCAACATCCTGCCGAAGCTGATCAACTTCCGGACCGGCGGCATCGTCACCGGGGTGATCGGCATTCTCATCCAGCCGTGGCGCCTGGTCGCCGATCCGCACTTCTACATCTACGTGTGGCTGGACTTCTACGGCGGCGTGCTGGCCTCGGTCGCCGGTGTGCTGATCGCGGGCTACTGGGTGCGCAACCGGACCCAGATCGAACTGGTCGACCTGTACAAACGCGGTGGCCGGTACTGGTTCGCGGGCGGGTGGAACTGGCGGGCGATCGTGGCGACCTGTGCGGGCGCCGTGCTCGCCGTCGGCGGGGCGTATTCGGCGCCTGGCAATGGACCGTTCCCCAGCGGCGGGTTGATTCCGGCGTTGCAGCCGCTCTACGACTACAGCTGGGCGGTCGGCCTGGTCGTCGGCTTCCTGGTGTTCCTGGTGCTGTCCATGCCGGGCCTGAGCCGGGCGCCGAGTCCGCGACTGGCTGAGCAGTCGGGATGAGAGCAAGCTTTCCAAGGATGCGAGCAGCGGAAAAGAGGAGATGAGCGTGGCGGAGATCGTCAGGGCCGGTCTTGTCCAGCAAGCCTGGACAGGCGACAAGGATTCCATGATCGCGGCGTCCGTCGAGGCGATCGGGCAAGCCGCGTCGGCGGGGGCCCAGGTGGTCTGCTTGCAGGAGCTGTTCTACGGGCCGTACTTCTGCCAGGTGCAGGACACCGAGTACTACTCCTACACCGAGGCGATCCCGGACGGCCCGACCACGAAGTTGCTGCAGGAGGTGGCCAAGCAGCACGGCATCGTGATCGTGGCGCCGATGTACGAAGAGGAGCAGCCGGGCGTCCTGTACAACACGGCGGCCGTGATCGACGCGGACGGCAAATACCTCGGCAAGTACCGCAAGCAGCACATTCCGCAGGTCAAGGGCTTCTGGGAGAAGTTCTACTTCCGGCCCGGCAACGGCGGCTACCCGATCTTCGACACCGCGGTCGGCCGGATCGGCGTCTACATCTGCTATGACCGGCACTTCCCGGAGGGCTGGCGCGCGCTCGGCCTGGCCGGAGCCAAGATCGTGTTCAACCCGTCCGCGACGTCCCGTGGCCTGTCCCAGTACCTGTGGCGGCTGGAGCAACCCGCTGCCGCGGTCGCCAACGAGTACTTCGTCGGCGCGATCAACCGGATCGGCGTGGAACCATTGGGCGACAACGACTTCTACGGCCAGTCCTACTTCGTCGATCCGCGCGGTCAGCTGGTCGGCGAGGCCGCGTCGGACAGCAAGGACGAGGTGGTCGTGCGCGACCTCGACATGGGCACGCTGGCCGAGGTCAGGGAGTTGTGGGCGTTCTACCGGGATCGCCGCCCGGACGCGTACGAGACGTTGGTACGGCCATGACGATCCTGATCAGCGGCGGGACGGTCGTTACCTCGAGCGGCGCGTTCCCGGCCGATGTCGTGGTCGACGGTGAGCGGATCGCGGCGGTAGCCACTCCAGGAAGCATCCCTGGCCAGGCTTTCGAGGTGATCGACGCGACCGGCAAGTACGTGCTGCCTGGCGGCATCGACGCGCACACGCACATGGAGATGCCCTTCGGCGGCACCTTCTCGCACGACACGTTCGAGACCGGGACCAGGGCCGCCGCCTGGGGCGGTACGACCACGATCATCGACTTCGCGGTACAGGCCAAGGGCACCTCCTTGTTGTCCACATTGGACAAGTGGCACAGCAAAGCGGACGGCAACTGCGCGATCGACTACGGGTTCCACATGATCGTCTCCGACGTCAACGAGACCTCGTTGAAGGAGATGGAATCCTGCATCGACGCCGGCGTGAACAGCTTCAAGATGTTCATGGCCTATCCGGGCGTGTTCTACGCGACCGACGGCGAGATCCTGCTGGCCATGCGCAAGGCCCGGGAGACCGGCGGTCTGATCATGATGCACGCCGAGAACGGCATCGCCATCGACCAGCTGGCGGCCAAGGCGCTCGCCGATGGCCTGACCGACCCGGTGCAGCACGGCCTGACCCGGCCACCGGAACTGGAAGGCGAGGCGACCTCGCGGGCGATCGCGCTGGCCGGGGTCACCGGCGCGCCGCTCTACATCGTGCACCTCTCCGCTTCCCACGCGCTGGCCGCGGTCGCGGAGGCGCGCAACGCGGGCCGCAACGTGTTCGCGGAAACCTGCCCGCAGTACCTGTACCTGTCGATCGAGGACTTGGCCAAGCCGGACTTCGAGGGCGCCAAGTACGTGGCGTCTCCCCCGCTGCGGCCCAAGGAACACCAGGCGTCGCTGTGGCAGGGGCTGCGCACCAACGACCTGTCGGTGGTGTCCACCGACCACTGCCCGTTCTGCTTCAACGACCAGAAGCAGCTCGGCCGGGGCGATTTCACCAAGATCCCGAACGGGATTCCCGGCGTCGAGCACCGGATGGACCTGCTGCACCAGGGCGTCGTCGCCGGTGAGCTGTCGCTGGCGCGCTGGGTGGAGACCTGCTCGACCACGCCGGCCCGGATGTTCGGGCTCTACCCGCGCAAGGGCGTGATCGCGCCGGGCGCGGACGCGGACATCGTCGTCTACGACCCGAAAGCCACCCAGACGCTGTCGGTGAACACGCACCACATGAACGTCGACTACTCGGCCTACGAAGGCATGGAGATCACCGGGAAGGTCGACACCGTGCTGTCCCGGGGCCGGGTCATTGTCGATGGTGCGGGCTTCCACGGCGACAAGGGGCACGGCAGGTTCCTGTCCCGCGAACTGAGCCAGTACCTGAACTGAGAGGGCCAACAGTCATGGACTTCGGCGTGGTCGCGCAGACCGATCCGCCGGCATGGACCGTCGTCGACACCATGCGGGCAGCCGAGGACAACGGGTTCGGCTACGGCTGGACGTTCGACTCGCACGTGCTGTGGCAGGAACCGTTCGTCATCTATTCGCAGATCCTCTCCGCCACGTCGGAACTGGTCGTCGGGCCGATGGTCACCAATCCGTCCACACGGGACTGGTCGGTGATCGCGTCGCTGTTCGCCACGCTGAACGACATGTTCGGCAACCGCACCGTCTGCGGCATCGGGCGCGGCGACTCGGCCCGGCGGGTGATCGGCCAGACCCCCGCGACGCTGGCCACCCTGGCCGAGGCCATGCGAGTGATCAAGGGCCTCGCCGAAGGCGCCGAGGTGCTGATCCACGACGCGCCGGTGCGGATTCCGTGGGTGCGCGAGGGCAAACTGGAAATGTGGATGGCCGCGTACGGGCCGAAAGCGCTGAAACTGGTCGGTGAACAGGCCGACGGCTTCATCCTGCAAACCGCCGACCCGGACATCGCCCGCTGGACCATCGGCGCCGTCCGCGACGCCGCGCGAGCGGCCGGACGTCCCGACGACGCGGTGACCATGTGCGTCGCCGCGCCTGCCTACGTCGGCGCCGATCTGCCGCACCAGCGGGATCAGCTGCGCTGGTTCGGCGGCATGGTCGGCAACCACGTCGCGGACCTCGTCGCCCGCTACGGCAACAACAGCGCGGTGCCGCGCGCCCTCACCGATTACATCAAGGGCCGCGAGGGCTACGACTACAGCCACCACGGCCGCGCAGGCAACCCGTCCACGGACTTCGTGCCGGACGACATCGTGGACCGGTTCTGCCTGCTCGGCCCGGAATCCGCGCACAAGGAACGGTTGCACGAGCTGGCCGAACTCGGCGTGGACCAGTTCGCGCTCTACCTGATGCACGACGAGAAGGAGAAAACCCTCAACGCCTACGGCAGTTCGATCATCCCCGAGTTCAGCTGATGCCATGATGCGCGCCATGCGCATCATGGTGAACGTCGACAACCACGCCGAAGACAACTTCGCTCAGGCGAACTGCTCGGAGACATCGGAGCCGGTTGACGGGTGTGGTCGGCGCGGGAAAGATCGACGTTCTCATGTCCGATACATCCGAATCCATTGACCGGGTGCGGGCCATCGGCGGCGAGCTGGTGCGGGTGCATCAGCGGCTGCGCGACGACCTGGCCCGCCTCCATGACCGGCTCGATACCGGCGAAGACCTGATGCCGTTGCAGGCGCACTGTTTCGCGTTCTGTGCCGCCGTCACCCGCCACCACACCAGCGAGGACGCGACCGCCTTCCCGTTGCTCGGCGCGCAGCTGCCCGCGCTTGCGCCGGTGCTCGACCAGCTGAGCCAGGATCATCGGCTGGTGGAGGACATCGTGCTGCGGCTGCGCGAGTTGCTGACCGCGCCCGGGGACGCCGATGACGTGCGGCGGGAGATCGACGGGCTGAGCGCGATCCTCGAATCGCATTTCCGCTGGGAGGAGAAGGCGCTGGTGGACGCCTTGAACGCGATCGACTCCGCGCCGAGCGCCGAGGCGTTGTTCGGCCGGGTCAGCTGAACTTGGCGCGGTAGAGATCGCGGAGCAGGGCGATCTCGGCGCCGTGATGCATGACTTCGCGATTGATGTGCAGGATCAGCGTGGCCATCGGCGACTCGGCGTACGGGCCCTCCGCTTGGCCGACCGGGCGCAGCAACCCGGCATCGTCCAGGGAACGCACGCCCTCGCGCCAGGCATCGTGGTGGTGGCGCAGCGCCGAAATCGCGTCCTGGGCGGTGGCTGGCCACGTCGCGGTGGTGAGGTTGACCGAGCCATCGCCGAAATGCGAACTGGCACGGATTCCGAACACCGGGATGGCGATGTGCGCCAGCCGCCAGGCGATCGTGGTGACGGGCGCGGGTTCGGGCGGGGGCCACTGCCAGTCGATGGTCGACTGGCCGTCGTTGACCCGGATGGTCCAGCAGCCCGGCACGGGCTCCCAGAAGTACTCCTCGTCGGTGAGGCCGTCGAGCCGGGGCCAGAGGTTGTGCTCCCAGTAGAAGTCGAGCTGGTCGAGCAGTTCGTCGCGCCAGTTCATCCCGTCTCCCCGATCAGTTGATGGGTTTCGCGCGGCCGTCCCACCGGCCGGCGAGCAGCGGCGGGAGCAGCGCGGCGAACTCGGCGGGGTAGATCACGTCGGTGGTTCTGGCCAGTTCGCGCACGCTCCACCAGCGGTGTTCCTCGATGGTGTCGAGTTCCAATTGGGTGAAACCCGACGTGTCGACGTCGACCGATTTCTCCAGCCGGGCCAGGAAGAACCATTCCTCACCGTGCGTCAGCTCGCCGTCGAAGCTGACCGTCACCCGGCGGACCCAGGCCGGGCCGAGCAGGTCGTCTTCGGCCAGCCACAGGCCGGTTTCCTCGTGCAGCTCGCGGATCGCGCAGGCCCGCAGTTCCTCGCCGTCGTCGACGCCGCCGCCCGGGGTGAACCAGAAGCTCTCGTCCGGGACGGCCGGGTCGTGGCCGCGGAACAGCAGCACTTTCTCGTTCGCGTCGACCAGCACGACCCGGGCCGAGCGGCGGCGCGGGGTTTTGACCGCGGCGGCGTCGAGTTCGGGTTCGGCGATCTCGAAGTAGTTCGGGTGCGGCGCGGTTCCGGCCAGGCGCACCCAGCGGACCAGGCGGCGGGCGCGCAGCGCGCGGGTGTCGCGGACGGCGTCGTTGTGCACGCGGCGGGCCAGCATCACGCGATGGGTGGCTTCGACGAGTTCTTCGGCGAGGCCGACCGGGAGGGTGTCCGGGTCGATCGCGCCGAGCAACGCGGACAGTTCGTTCTCGGCGGCTTCGCGTTCGGCGCGGTCAGCCAGTTCGGCGCGGTCGGCCGCGTCGCGCAGGGCTTTCGCCGCTTCGGGGTCGAGCCTGCCTGCGGCGGCGATGGTGCGGGTGACGACCGCGCGACGGGCCAGCGCACCGTCCAAACCGGACCAGGCGGCGTCGGTGCGCACGTGCAGGCGGTCGAGGCGGGACGCGGTGCGCAGCAGGTAGGGGCCGAGCAGCAGGGCGATGACCAGCACGATGCCGAGCAGCGTCGCGACATGACCGGCGGTCATCATCTCCCCCAATCATCGGCTTCGTGCACGTGGCCGGGCGTGGCCGCGATCGCCGTCTCGTACACCCGCAGCACGTCGCCCGCGACCACCGGCCAGTCGAACGCGGCGACCCGCTGACTGGCCGCTTCGGACAACGCGGCGCGCCGGGCCGGGTCGCGCAGCAGGCCTGCGATGGCCTTGGCCAGGGCGACGTCGTCGTGCACCGGAAACAGCACGCCTGCCTTGCCGTCGTCGAGCACCCGGCGGAAGGCGTCGATGTCGCTGGCGACGATCGGGGTGCCCGCCGCCATCACCTCGGTGAGGATCATGCCGAAGCTCTCGCCGCCGGTATTCGGCGCACAGTACACATCGACGCCGCGCATGGCACGCGCTTTCGTCACGTCGTCGACCTGGCCGAGCAGCACGATGTGCTGGGCCAGTTCTCGTCCGGCGAGCCGGTTCAGTTCGGCCTGATCTCCCCGGCCGACGACCAGCAGTTGAAGGTCCGGGAAGTCGCCGATGATCCGGCGCAGCGCGGCGAGCAGGATCGGCATGCCCTTGCGGGATTCGGTGAACCGGCCGACGAACCCGACGGTCAGGCCGTCGCGCGGGTAACCGGGGAGGGGGTCGCGGTCGGCGTAGAAGGAGACGTCGACGCCGTTGGGGATCTCCACCGCGTCGCCGCCGAGGTGCTGCACCTGCACCCGCCGGGCCAGCGCGGACACCGCGATGCGGGCGGTCACCTTCTCCAGGAACGGTTGCAGCACGATCTGGAACGCGGACAGCGCGCGGGAGCGGCGGGTCGCGGTGTGGAAGGTGGCCACGATCGGTCCGTCGGCGACCATCAACGCGAGCATGGCCAGGCTCGGCGCGATCGGTTCGTGCAGGTGCAGCACGTCGAAGTCGTGTTCGCGGATCCAGCGGCGCACCCGCGCGAAGGAGACCGGGCCGAACGAGAGCCGGGCGACCGAGCCGTTGTACGGGATGCCCAGGGCGCGCCCGGCCGGCGTGACGAACTCGGGGACCTCGGTTTCCTCGTCGGCCGGGGCGAGCACGTCGACCTCGTGACCGAGGCCGCGCAGGGCGCGCGCGAGGTCCATCACATGCGACTGGACGCCCCCGGGTACGTCGAGCGAGTAGGGGCACACGATGCCGATCCGCACGTCGTCACTCCTGGGCGGCGAGCACCGGCGACACCGGGGACGCGGGCAGATCGGCAGGCCAGAGTGGCTGCATCAGGTGCCAGTCGGCGGGGTGGGCGGCGATGTCGCCGGCGAACACGTCGGCCAGTGCCTGGGTCGCGGCGGTGACCCCGGCCCGGCCGCTGACCCGGATCGGCGGGTGGATGCGGTAGCCCCAGCCGGCGTCGGTGAACCAGGCGCCGAGCGGCAGCAGGGCCGCGCCGGTGACCGAGGCGAGCCGGGCGGGCCCGGCCGGCATGGTGGTGGTTTCACCGAAAAAGGTGACGGGAACGCCGGTGTCGGTGATGTCGCGCTCGCTGACCAGGCAGACGATCTTGTTGGCGCGCAGCCGGGCCAGCAGCGTGCGGGCGGTGGAGGTCTCACCGCCGGTGAGCGGGAGGATCTCGAAGCCCAGCGACTCGCGGTAGGCGACGAAGCGCCGGTAGAGCGATTCGGGACGCAGCCGCTGCGCGACGGTGGTGAGGCCGCCGTACTGGCGCACCGCCCAGACGCCGACGACATCGAAGTTGCCGGTGTGCGGGAGGGCGACGACGGCGCCGTTGCCTTCGGCGAGGGCGGCGTCGAGGTATTCGCGCCCGGCCAGTTCGACGTTGGGCAGCAGGGCGTCGACGTTCATGTTCGGCAGCCGGAACGCCTCGCACCAGTAGCGGGCGTAGGAGCGCAGCGCGTCGCGGGTCAGCTCGTCGAGTTCGGCCTCGCCGGCCTGCGGCACCACCCGCGCGAGGTTGCGGCGCAGCTGCCGGGTGCCTGCCTTGTTGCGCCGGGCCGCGCGGTCCGCGCCCGCCTCGAACAGGCCCAGCGCCACCCGTTCCGGCAGGTGCCTGGCCAGTTGCCAGCCCGCCTGATAGCCGAGCCCCGCGAGCTGCTCGGTAACAGAACTCATGTGGCGCTGACCCCCTGGTCGGCTTGGGCGTCCAACTCTTTGGCTGATTGGTACACGGCCCACAGGCGCTGGGCAACGGTGATCAGCGCGAGGCCGCACAGTAGCCACAGGGTGATGGGCACCGTGTAAGGCACGTGCAGGCCGTGCAGGCCGGTGCCGACCAGCGCGATGATGAACCGTTCGGCCCGTTCCACCAGGCCGCCGTCGGCCTTGAGGCCCTCCGCCTCGGCGCGGGCCTTGATGTAGGAGATCACCTGGGCGCTGACCAGGCAGATCAGAGCGGCCGCGCCGGTGAGCGAGTCGTGCGCGACGACAAAACACCACCAGGCGATGCAGCCGAACAGCACGCCGTCGGCGATCCGGTCGCAGCTGGCGTCGAGCACGGTGCCGAACCGGGTGACCCGGCCGGAGACCCGGGCCATGGACCCGTCGAGCAGGTCGAACATCAGGAACGCCCAGACCACCAGGGTGCCGACGAACAGCTGGTTGTGCGGGAAGAACCAGAGGGCCCCGCCGACCGAGCCCGCGGTGCCGATCACGGTCATGGCGTTGGGGCTGATGCCAGCACGCACCAGCAGCGCGCCGATGGGATCGGTCACGCGCGAGACAGAGGCGCGGGCGAAGATGTTGAGCATGAGGCGGTTTCTCTAGACCCTACCGGTGCGGTGATCCTGGCTCCGGCAGCGTAACGGCCCTGGTGAATCCGCCGAACGCGGAGTGCGCGCGCTAGTCGTTCTGCCCGCGTTTGCCGTCGATGATCGCCGAGCAGATCTCGCCGAGTTGCTCGATCTGGGCCGGGGTGAGCGTGTCGAACAACACCCCGCGCACCGCGTTGACGTGGCCGGGGGCGGCGTCGGCGAGCGCCGAGTAACCCTTTTCGGTGAGGACCGCGAACGCGCCGCGCTTGTCGGAAGGACAGCCCCTGCGTTCGATGAGTCCGGCCTGTTCGAGCCGGGCGACCGCGTGCGACATGCGGCTGCGCGAGGAGCGGGAGCGTTCGGCCAGTTCGCTCATGCGCAGCGTGCGGTCGGGTGCCTCGGACAGGCTGACCAGCACTTCGTAGTAGGCGTGGGGCAGTCCGGAGTCGCGCTGGAGCTGACGTTCGAGTTCGTCGTTGATCAACCCGGAGGCGGCGAGGTAGCGCCGCCACACGCCTTGCTCGTGGTCGCTCAGCCAGCGCGCGTCGTTCATGTCACAAGCGTACTCTCCTGGTTGAGCTTTCAACTGATTCTGCTATTGTGTAGTTGAACGCTCAACCACAGAGGAGATCGCGATGAGCACCCCAACCGTGAACATCCCCGGCTACCTGACCGGAACCTGGGACATCGACCCCATCCACTCGGACGTCTCCATCACCGCTCGCCACCTGCTGGTCAGCAAGGTCCGCGGCCACTTCGAGGACTTCGGCGGCACCATCACCACCGCCGAGAACCCGCTGGACTCCAAGGTCGACGCCACCATCCAGGCGACCTCGATCAACACCAAGCAGGGCCAGCGGGACGACCACATCCGCAGCGCGGACTTCCTGGACGTGGAGAACTTCCCGACCATCACCTTTGTCTCCACTGGCCTGCGCACTGCCGGTGACGACTACGAACTCGACGGCAACCTGACCCTGCACGGCGTGACCAAGCCGGTCACTCTGAAGCTGGAGATCACCGGCTTCGGCCCGGGCATGGGCGGCGAGCAGCGGGTCGGCTTCGAGGCCAAGACCTCGGTCAACCGCAAGGAGTTCGACATCCGCTTCAACGGCACCATCGAGGGCACCGGCGGCGCCGTCGTCAGCGACAAGCTCGACGTGACGCTGGCCATCGAGGCCATCCTCCGCGCCGCCTGATCGTCCACAACGGTTGAGCCAAGCTCGCTCGGCCGGTCGACGGGGGGCCGGCCGAGCGGCACCGGCAGGTAGTTTTGCCGCGTGGGCACCAACCAGCGCGCGCAGATCGCCATGACCAGCGCGGAGATCGCCGAGTTCGTCGAGCACAGCCGCACCGCGACCATGGGCACCATCGGCCCGTCGGGCCTGCCGCACCTGGTCGCCATGTGGTACGCGGTGATCGACGGCCAGATCCTCTTCGAGACCAAGGCCAAGTCGCAGAAGGCGGTCAACCTGCGCCGCGACGACCGGATCACCGTGCTCATCGAGGACGGCCGGACCTACGACCAGCTGCGCGGCGTGTCGCTGGAGGGCCGCGGCGTGCTCCTGGACGACCCGGACACCTCGTTGCGGGTCGGGATCAGCGTGTGGGAGCGCTACTACGGTCCGTACACCGAGGAGCAGCGGCCCGCCGTCGACGCGCTGATGAACAAGCGTGTCGTGGTGCGAGTCGAGCCGGACCGCGTCCGCTCCTGGGATCACCGCAAGCTGAACCTCCCCGCCATGCCGCTCTCCGGCAGCACGGCCGAATACCTGCGTTAGGCGACAGCTTCCACTTGGGACTGTTGCGCCTGGTACTGCACGATGGTCACCAGCGGCGTGACGAACAGCGTCAGCCCGGACGCGAACCCGGTGACCGCCTGCACGAGCGCGACCCCTCCCCCGGCGATCCCGACGATCAGCCCGGCGATGGCGGCGGCGATCAGGGCGGCGCCGACGAAGTAGAACCGGAACTCGAACAACCGGCCGAAGACGACGAAGTGCACGCCGACCACCAGCGCGAACCACACGATCTGGTAAGTCCCGTGGCCGATCGCGCCGAGCACCAGATACCCGGCGATCAGCGCGGCGGCTTCGACGGCGACCACGAGCCGATACCCCCGCGAGGCCAGCATCGACGGCTCGGCCGAGCCCGGATTGGCGCGCTGCGCGACCCGCTGCTGGTGCCGCAACCGGATGCTGCGCACGATCAGCACCACCCCGATCACCACGCCGACGACGCGGATCACGGTCGACGCCGTGCCACCGAGGTTCAGGGTCCCCCACTCGACCCAGCCGATGCCGAAACCGGCCGAGACGATCGACCCGATCAGCGCGTTCTTACCGATGACCCGTGGCTGCCCCATGAGCGGATCGTAGCGGGCCGGTCGCACCGGGCATACACGATCAGCCTTCTTCGTGCCACGCCGCGGTGAGCAGCGCCTTCGTCTCGCCGAGCAGTTCGGGCAGCACCTTGGTGTGGCCGATGACCGGCATGAAGTTCGCGTCCCCGCCCCAGCGCGGCACCACGTGCTGGTGCAGGTGCGCGGCGATGCCCGCGCCCGCGACGACACCCTGGTTCATGCCGATGTTGAACCCGTGCGGCCGGGACACGTGCCGGATCACCCGCATCGCCTTCTGGGTGAACTCGGCGACCTCGACCGTCTCCTCCTCGGTGAGGTCGGTGTAGTCGGCGACGTGCCGGTAGGGCAGCACCATCAGGTGGCCCGGGTTGTACGGGTAGAGGTTGAGCACGGCGAAGACCCGTTCGCCGCGCGCGACGATCAGGCTCTCCTCGTCGTCCTTGGCGATCATCCGGCAGAACGGGCAGCCCTGTTCGTCGGTGTCGGCGGGCGAGGTCTCGCGCCGGATGTAGGCCATCCGGTGCGGCGTCCACAGCCGCTGCAACGCGTCCGGGACGCCCACCCCCTCCTGCAGGACGAGTTCCGGGTCCTCCGGCTGACTCATGCGTTCTGCGCCTGGAAGGACTCGGCGGTCGGCTCGGTGTTGCGCCGCGCCACGATCCACTGGTGCAGCTGCTCGACGGCGTCGGCGACCGGCACGCCGTTGATCTGGGTGCCGTCACGGAACCGGAAGGACACCGCACCAGCCTCCACGTCCTGGCCGCCGGCCAGCAGCAGGAACGGCACCTTGTGGGTGACGTGGTTGCGGATCTTCTTCTGCATCCGGTCGTCGCTGGTGTCCACCTCGACCCGGATCCCCTTGGCCCGCAACGCCTCCGCGACACTCTGCAAATGCGGGACGTGCTCGTCGGCGATCGGGATGCCGACCGCCTGCACCGGCGCCAGCCAGGCCGGGAACGCGCCCGCGTAGTGCTCGGTGAGCACACCGAAGAACCGCTCGATCGAGCCGAACAGCGCGCGGTGGATCATCACCGGGGTCTGCCGCGAGCCGTCGGAGGCGGTGTACTCCAGCTGGAACCGCTTGGGCTGCTGGAAGTCCACCTGAATGGTCGACATCTGCCAGTAGCGGCCCAGCGCGTCCTTGGCCTGCACCGAGATCTTCGGGCCGTAGTAGGCGGCGCCGCCCGGGTCCGGCACCAGGGTCAGGCCGGAGGCCTCGGCCGCCGCCCGCAGCGCCTCGGTGGCCTCGGCCCATTCCGCCGGCTCACCGATGAACTTCGGCGAATCGTCGCGTGTGGACAGTTCGAGGTAGAAGTCGTCGAGGCCGTAGTCACGCAGCAGGTTGAGCACGAAGGTGAGCAGGTCGCCCAGCTCGCCCGCCATCTGCTCCTTGGTGCAGTAGATGTGCGAGTCGTCCTGCGTCATGCCACGGACCCGCGTCAAGCCATGTACCACGCCGGACTTCTCGTAGCGGTACACCGACCCGAACTCGAACAGCCGCAGTGGCAGCTCCCGGTAGGACCGCCCGCGCGAGCGGAAGATCAGGTTGTGCATCGGGCAGTTCATGGCCTTGAGGTAGTACTCCTCGCCCTCCAGCTTCATGGGCGGGAACATGCTGTCGGCGTAGTGCGGCAGGTGGCCCGAGGTGTGGAACAGGCCGCCCTTGCTGATGTGCGGGGTGTTCACGAACTCGTAGTTGGCCGCCTCGTGCCGCTGCCGCGAGTAGTTCTCCAGCTCACGCCGGACGATGCCGCCCTTCGGGTGGAACACGGCCAGGCCGGAGCCGAGTTCGTCCGGGAAGCTGAACAGGTCCAGCTCGATGCCGAGCTTGCGGTGGTCGCGCCGCTCCGCCTCGGCCAGCAGTTCCAGGTGGGCGTCGAGCGCTTCCTGCGACTCCCACGCGGTGCCGTAGATGCGCTGGAGCTGCGGGTTCTTCTCGCTCCCCCGCCAGTAGGCCGCCGCGACCCTGGTCAGCTTGAACGCCGGGATGTGCTTGGTGGTCGGCAGGTGCGGGCCCCGGCACAGGTCGCTCCAGATGCGGTCGCCGGAGCGCGGGTCGAGGTTGTCGTAGATGGTCAGCTCACCGGTGGTGTCGACCTCCATCACCTCGTTGTCGTCCACATCGGACTTGAGGTCGACCAGCTCCAGCTTGTACGGCTCGCCGGCCAGCTCTTCCTTGGCCTGATCGACCGAGTCGAACACGCGACGGGAGAAGCGCTGCGAGCCCTTGATGATCTGCTTCATGCGCTTCTCCAGCGCGGTCAGATCCTCCGGGGTGAACGGCTCCTTGACGTCGAAGTCGTAGTAGAAGCCGTCCGTGATGGGCGGGCCGATGCCCAGCTTGGCCTCGGGGAACTGCTGCTGAACGGCCTGGGCGAGCACGTGCGCGGTGGAGTGGCGGATCACGCTGCGGCCATCGTCCGTGTCGGCGGCGACCGCGTCGACCTCGACGTCCTCCTCGGGCGTCCAGGCGAGGTCGCGGAGCTTGCCGCTCGGGTCGCGGACCACGACGATCGCGTCCGGGCCCTTGCCCGGCAGTCCGGCCTCGCGCACCGCGGCGCCGGCGGTAGTGCCCGCGGTGACCACCACGCGAGGGGCGGGGGCAGCTGCGGCACGAGGCGGCTGGGACACGACGGACTCCTCAAACGTTGACACCGGTCGGGGCGTTAATTCGCCTTTGCCGATGTTATCCGCCCCGCTCAGGCGGCTCAGGGGCGGCCGTGGGCCGCCCCTGAGCTAGCGGCTATTCGGGAATGACCTGCACGTGCAGGAACTTGACGAACACGTTCGGGTAACCGTCGCCCGGGTTGTTCTGGTCGTCCTCACCGGCCGCCGCGATCTTCTGCAGCACGTCAAGGCCACCGACCACCACGCCGAACGGGGTGTAGTTCGGGCGCAGCGTGGTGTCCTTCCAGGTGAAGAAGAACTGCGAACCGTTGGTGTTCGGGCCCGCGTTGGCCATCGCCACGGTGCCTGCCGGGTAGGTGGCGCCGGCCAGGTTCTCGTCCTCGAACTGGTAGCCGGGACCGCCGCTGCCGGTGCCGGTCGGGTCGCCGCACTGGAGCACGAAGATCCGGGCGGTGGTGAGCCGGTGGCAGTGGGTGCGGTCGTAGTAGTCGTGCTGGGCGAGGAACTTGAACGAGTTGGTGGTGCACGGCGCCTTGTCGGTCAGCGCGCGGAAGGTGATCACGCCCTGGGTGGTGTAGAGCCTGACCAGGAACGGCTTGGCCGCCGAGACCGGGTTGAACGGCGGTATGCCCTTGAAGCTGTCGGCCGGTTTGATCGGGCTGTAGACGCAGGACCCGGCCGCGGCCTGGGTGGCCTGGGCGTGCTGGGTGCTGTTGAGCCCGACGGTGTTGTCGGCGGCGCCCGCCGGTACGGCGAACACGAGACCGAGGGCGATCGCGGCGGCGGCGAGGCCGAAGAGGCGGCGTTGACGCATGGCGCAGGGTTCCTTTCGGTGGGTGACCGGCGAAATCCTAGCCGCGCTCACACCGTTTTCACGCGGTTCGGCCAAGGTCGTGTTCTAGAGTGACCTGACACGTTTCAGCGACCGGATTCACCGCGAGGAGGCACCGTGTCGGCAGCGGTGAGCATTCGGGAGGTCGCCACGCTGGCGGGGGTGTCCGTCGGCACCGTGTCCAACGTGCTCAACCGGCCGGACGTGGTGGCCAGCGCGACCCGCGAGCGGGTGCTCGCCGCGATCAGCGAGCTGGGTTTCGTGCGCAACGAGTCCGCCCGCCAGCTGCGTTCCGGTACGGCCCGCGCCATCGGGCTCGTGGTGCTGGACGTGTCCAACCCGTTCTTCACCGACGTGGCCCGCGGCGCCGAACAGGCCGCCACCGAGGCCGGGCACGCGGTGATTCTGTGCAATACCGACGAATCCATCCAGAAAGAGGCGCGGCACCTGGAGCTGCTGGCCGAGCAGCGGGTACACAGCGTGCTGATCACCCCGGCCGATCCGACCCTGGACCCGGTGCACAAGCTGCGCGAGCGCGGGGTTTCCGTCGTGCTGCTCGACCATCCGGCCGAACTCGCCGACGCCTGTTCGGTCTCGGTCGACGATCACACCGGCGGTTTTCTCGCCGTCGAGCACCTGCTGGCCATGGGTCACCGCGAGATCGTCATGGTCAACGGCAACATCAACCGGCTCTACCAGGCCCGCGAACGGCACGCGGGCGCGTTGAGCGCGCTGGCCGAGGCCGGGCGCGACGCGAGCGACCTGCGCGTGGTCGAAGTGCCCGTGTTCACCGTCGCGGCCGGACTCGCGGCCGGCGAGGAGATCCTGGCCAGCAAGCCGAGGCCGACCGCGGTGTTCTGCGCCAACGACCTGCTCGCGCTGGGCGTCCTCCAGTCGATGGTGCGGGCCGGCGTGCGGGTACCGGACGATGTCGCGATCGTGGGCTACGACGACATCGACTTCGCGGCCGCGGCCGCCGTGCCGCTCAGTTCGGTGCGCCAGCCGCGCCAGTTGATCGGGCGGACCGCGGCCGAACTGGTCATCGCCGAGGCGCAGGAGCATGACAGGCACGAGCACCAGCATGTGGTGTTCACCCCGGAACTCGTGGTCCGCTCCTCCAGCGACTTCCGCCGGGCTAAGGTGAGACATCGGACGACTAAGAGTCTTAAGGGGAGGTAGCCAGGTGCGGGTCGCCTTGTTCGCGACGTGCCTCACGGACACGTTCTTCCCATCGACCGGCCGGTCGGTTGTGCGTCTGCTAGAGCGTTTGGGCTGTTCGGTCGATTTCCCGATGGCGCAGACCTGCTGCGGGCAGATGCACTTCAACACCGGCTACGCCGACGAAGCCAACGACCTCGCGACCAATTATCGTCGGGTGTTTGCCGGGTTTGACGCGGTGGTCGCGCCGTCCGGTTCGTGCGCGGCCATGGTCCGCGACGTCTACCCGAAACTGCCCACGCCGGTGGACGCGCCGCCGACCTACGAGTTGTCCGAGTTCCTGGTCGACGTGCTCGGCGTCGAGGACGTCGGCGCGTACTTCCCGCACCGGGTCACCTATCACCCGACCTGCCACTCGCTGCGCGTGCTCGGCGTCGGCGAGCGACCGACCAAACTGCTCGGCGCGGTACGCGGGCTGACCCTGATCGAACTGCCGGAGGAGCGGTCGTGCTGCGGGTTCGGCGGCACGTTCGCGGTGAAGAACGCGGACACGTCGACCGCGATGCTGGCCGACAAGATGCGCGCGGTCGCGTCGACCGGCGCGGACGTGCTGACCGCGGGCGACAACTCGTGCCTGATGCACATCGGCGGCGGCCTGTCCCGGTTGCAGGCCGGCGTGCACCCTGTCCATCTCGCCGACATCCTGGCCAGCACCGAGGAGGAGCCTTGGCAACCCGCAACCCGGTGACCTGGCTGGGTACCCCGACCTTCCCGAACGCCGCCCGCGCGGCGCTGGCCGACGGGCAGCTGCGCGCGAACCTGCGCAAGGCCACCGGCACCATCCGCGCCAAACGCGCGAGCGTGGTCGCCGAACTCGACGACTGGCAGCGGCTGCGGCTGGCCGGTGAGGCGATCAAGAACGACGTGCTGACCAACCTGGACAGGCACCTCGAACAGTTGGAACGCGCAGTCACCGAGCGCGGCGGCGTGGTGCACTGGGCCCGCGACGCGGCCGAGGCCAACGCGATCGTGCTGCGGCTGGCCAAGGAGGCCGGCACCGACGAGGTCGTCAAGGTCAAGTCGATGGCCACGGCCGAGATCGGCCTGAACGAGGCATTGGCCGAGGGCGGCGTGCAGGCCATCGAGACCGACCTGGCCGAGTTGATCGTCCAATTGGGACACGACCGGCCCAGCCACATCCTGGTCCCCGCGATTCACCGCAACCGCGCGGAGATCCGGGAGATCTTCCGCCGCGAAATGCCGGACGCTCCGGCGAACCTCTCCGACGAGCCTCGCGAACTGGCCGAGGCGGCGCGGCTGCACCTGCGCCGCAAGTTCCTCTCCGCGAAGGTCGCGATCTCCGGCGCGAACTTCGGCATCGCCGAGACCGGGTCGATCGTGGTGGTCGAGTCCGAGGGCAACGGGCGCATGTGCGTGACGCTGCCGCAGACGCTGATCACCGTGATGGGCATCGAAAAGGTACTGCCGACCTGGCGGGATCTTGAGGTGTTCCTGCAACTGCTCCCCCGTTCGTCGACCGCCGAGCGGATGAACCCGTACACGTCGATCTGGAGCGGCGTCACGCCGGGCGATGGCCCGCAGGAGTTCCACCTGATCCTGCTGGACAACGGCCGCACGGCGACCCTCGCCGATTCCGCAGGCAGGCAGGCGTTGCGCTGCATCCGCTGTTCCGCCTGCCTGAACGTGTGCCCGGTGTACGAGCACACCGGCGGCGCCGCGTACGGCTCGGTGTATCCGGGGCCGATCGGCGCGATCATCACCCCGCAACTGTCGGACCTGCACGATCCGCAGGTCGCGTCGCTGCCCTACGCGTCGTCGCTGTGCGGGGCGTGTTACGAGGTGTGCCCGGTGCGGATCAACATTCCGGACGTGCTCACTCACCTGCGTGCGGAAGTGGTGAAGGCCAAGGGCAAGCGCACGCCCGAGGCGCTGGCCATGGCCTCGCTGGCCTGGGTGATGCGCGACCCGAAACGCTACGAGGCCGCGCAGCGGGCCGGTTCGCTGTCCCGGTTGCTGGCCAGGGGCGGCAAGATCTCGTCGCTGCCGTGGCCGGGCTCGAAGTGGACCGCGTCGCGCGATCTGCCCGCGCCGCCCGCCGAATCGTTCCGGGCCTGGTGGAGGCGAACCCATGACTGACCCGCACGGTGCCCGCGCCGACGTTCTCGCCAAGATCCGCTACGCGCTGGCCGACAAACCCGAGCAACGCGAGATCCCGCGCGACTACGAGACCAGCCGCGACGTCGGCGACCTGATCGACCTCGCCGAGGAGCGGATCGCCGACTACAAGGCGACCGTGCACCGCTCGACCGACCTGGTCACGACGATCGCCGAGGTGCTGACCGCGCGCGGCAGGCGCCGCATGATCGCGCCCGCCGATCTGCCGGACGACTGGCGCGTTTCCGGTATCGACTGGACTCTGGATAGTCCCCCGCTGGACATCGACACCATGGCGGCCAGCGACGGCGTGCTGACCGGTTGCGCCGCGGCCATCGCCGAAACCGGCACGATCATCCTGGACGCGGGCGTGGCGCAAGGGCGCCGTGCGCTGACCCTGCTGCCCGACTACCACCTGTGCGTCGTCCGCGCCGAACAGATCGTCGGCACGGTGCCGGAGGCGATCGCGCGGGTGCGGCCGGACCGGCCGATCACGTTCATCAGCGGGCCCTCGGCAACCTCGGACATCGAATTCAACCGGGTCGAAGGCGTGCACGGGCCCCGAACTTTGGACGTGATCATCACCACCTGAGGTGGCATGCTGGACCGGTGACCAAATCAGGGGGTATTCGGTTTCTGTTGGCCGGTTATGCCGGTGTGGGCGGCATGTTCGCGTTGGAACGGGTGCTGCGCGGCGAGGGCAACGCGGCCAGTATGGCGGCGTCCGGCGATGATCGGCACACCACCCGCGACATCACCGCGGCCATCGCGGTAGCGGCCGTCGCGCCGCCGATCCTGCGCCTGCTTCCGTTCGGGAGGCTGCCCAAGGGGTTCGCCGCCATCGGTCTCGGCATGCAGCTGGCCGGATTGGCCACCCGGGCCGCCTCGATGCGCTCGCTCGGTTCGTTCTATTCGCGCACGCTGCGCGTCGAGGAGAAGCAGCACGTCGTGGACACCGGGCCGTATCGGTGGGTGCGACATCCGGGCTACGCGGGTTCGCTGCTGGTGTGGGGCGGGTTCGCGCTGGCCAGTCGCAGCCTGCCCGCCGTTGTGCTGGTGACCGGGCTGTTCAGCGCGGTGTACCGGCGCCGGATCCTGGCCGAGGAAATGCTGCTGCGCCGCGACCTGCCCGGCTACGTCACCTACAGCGAGAACACGGATCGGCTGGTGCCTCATGTCTGGTGAACCGAGCTACGGCGGCATGACCGTGCAGCTCTACGTGGCCGAACGGGTGGCAGGCCGGAAGTTCTACACGACGTTGTTCGGCCGCGAGCCCGACTTCGCGCCCGAGGAGGACTTCCTGGAATGGCGGGTCGCGGACGGGACCGAATTCTGGGTGCAGATGGTTGCGGCCGAGCAACGGCCGTTGCCGACCCGGCTGCGTTTCCGGGTCGAGGACATCGCGGCGGCGATCGCCTGGAGCCGGACCGCCCTGGGCGTCGACCCGAGCGAACCGGAGGACCTGCCGGGTGTGGTCCGCTACACCGACTTCGCCGATCCGTGGGGCAACCGGCTCGGCTTCTACCAGGACTTGGACACCAGCTCGAACGAGGCGATGCGCTCGGCCGGGTCGTAGACCGGCGTGGCCAGCATGAGTTCGTCGGCGCCGAATTCGGCGGCCAGTTCGGCCAGGCGGCGGGCGACCGCGGTCGGCGTGCCACGCACCTGTCCGGCCTTGCGGCCCGCGATCGCGTCCAGCTCCGGTTGGGTGAACTCGTAGGCGGCGGCCTCGTCCGGGCTTGGCATGGCGCGTTCTTCGCCGACGGCGATGCCGGAGCTGAAGACCTCGTACGGCCGCGCCAGCCGATCGGCCTCGGCGTCGGTGTTCGCGCAGAACGCCATCAGCGACACCATGATCCGCGGCGCCGCCGACCAGCGCGATGGCCGGAAGTGCGCGCGATAGGCCTCGGCCGCCTCGGCGGTGTTGGCCGGCCTGATGTGGTGCGCGAACGCGACCGGCAACCCGTGCTGGGCGGCGAGTTTCGCGCCGGTCGTGCTGGAGGCGAGCAGCCACGGTTCCGGCGCGTCAGCCCGCTCGCCGACCCGGTGCAGGAGATCAGCGACATCCACGGCGTACTCCGCTTCGGTGGCCTGATCCGCGCCGCGCCGCAGCGCCCGGATGGCCGACTCGTCGCGGGTGCCCGGCCCTCGTCCGACGCCGAGATCGACTCGTCCGGGATGCAACGCGGCCAGCGCGCCGAACTGCTCGGCAACCGAGAGCGGCGCGTGGTTGGGCGCCATCACGCCACCCGAGCCGACCCGGATCGTGCTGGTCACCGCAGCGATGTGCGCGATCACGATCGGCGGCGGGAAGTCCGCCATCACGGTCGTGGCATGGTGTTCGGCGTACCAGACCCGGCGATATCCCAGTTCCTCGACGCGCCGCGCCACATCGGCCATGCCGGAGAGGATTTCGGACGTCGGGCGGCCGGCTTGGGTCATGGGCAGGTCGAGCACGGAGAGCGGGATATCGTTCACAACCTGCATATTAGGGATATTTCGGACGAGAGGCGACCACCAATGCCGGACATCGTCGACGCGTGGATGCAGCACCCGACCGCGCGGTTCATGGCGCACGAGATGCTGGCGTCATTGCGCCGCTGGGCCAACCTGCCCATCCCGGCCGACGACCCGCCGATCGAGGACACCATCGCCGCGATGGACGCGGGCGGCGTCGGGCTCGGGCTGATCAGCGCCTGGCAGGACGCGTCGGGCCCGATGATGAGCAACGACCTCGTGGCGAGCTTCGTCGCCGCGCATCCGGACCGGCTGGCCGGCATCGCGGCGGTGAACCTGCTCGATCCGATGGGCGCGGTGCGCGAGCTGCGGCGGGCCGTCCGGGAGTTGGGTTTTGTCGGACTGCGTGTGGTCCCGTGGTTGTGGGGGTTGCCGCCCAACGATCGCCACTACTACCCGCTCTAGGCCGAATGCGTCGAGTTGGACATCCCGTTCTGCACCCAGGTCGGGCACACCGGGCCGATGCGCGGCTCGGAAACCGGCCGCCCCATCCCCTACCTGGACGAGGTCGCGCTGGACTTCCCGGAACTGCGGATCGTGGGCGGGCACATCGGCTATCCGTGGACGCTGGAGATGATCTCACTGTGCCGGAAATACCCGAACGTGTACCTCGACACGAGCGCCTACACGATCAAACGGTACCCACCGGAACTCGTCGACTATCTGCGCACGGACGGTCGCCACAAGGTGCTGTTCGGCACCAATCATCCGATGATCACGGCCGGGCGGACCCTGCGCGACCTGCCCGGGCTGGATCTCGACGAGGAGGCCGGCGGCCTGTTCCTGGCCGGTAACGCGCGGCGGGTGTTCCGGCTCAAGGAGTCGTGAAGATCAGCTCGGCGCGCCGAGGTTTCGCGCATTGATACGCGAGTGTCGGGGGGCTTGGCTAGGCTTGACGGGTGGCGGAGTCCCGGAAACGCGCGACGCTGCGCGAGGTCGCCGAGGCTACCGGCCTATCGACCGCCGCAGTGTCCTATGCCCTGCGCGGACTTCAGGTATCCAAGGAGACCGAACAACGCGTGCGCAAGGCCGCGGCCGAACTCGGCTACGAGGCCGATCCGATCGCCCGCGCGCTGGCCAGTGGCCGCACCAGCATGGTCGGCCTGCTGTCCGGTTCGCTGGAGGACCTGTGGCAGCAGCAGTTGTTCTTCGGCACCGGACGCGCGTTGCAGAGCAAGGACCTCTACGCGCTGATCCTGGACGCGGACGGCGACCCCGCCCGTGAGCTGATCCTGGCCAAACAGCTGCGCGACCAGCGGGTGGACGGGTTGATCGTCTCGCCGCTGGATCCCTCGGCGCAGGCCTGGGGCGAGATCGCCGAGTCGGTTCCGGTGGTGTCCATCGGCGACTCGCTGAGCAACGCCAAGCAGGCCGGCGAGGTGCTGTTCGACAACCGCGCGGGCGTCACGCTGGCCCTGGAGCACCTGCACGAACTCGGCCACCGGCGGATCAGCGTGCTGACCACCACCCGGCCCTCGACCCCCGATCGCCCGGCCGACACCTATGTCCTGGAAGAGGCCGAAAGGCTCAAGCTCGACGTGCGGGTGCTGGCCTCGCCGTCCTCGCTGAGCGAGGCGAGCGCCGCAGCGGAGCACGCGCTGGACTCGGATGATCCACCGACCGCGTTGTTCTGCCTGTCCGACTCGATCGCCTACGGCTGTTTCGCGGCCGCGCGGGAACGCGATCTCGACATCCCCGGTCAGCTGTCGATCGTCGGCTACGACGATCACCCGGTCTCCAAGCTGCTCTCCCCCGCGCTGACCACCGTCGACTGGGACCTGGACAGCATCATCCGGTCGGCGACGCAGCTGGTGGTCTCGGCGATCGAGGGAAAACCGCGCAGGCGCCGGATATTGAAGCCGCCGACGCTGCGCAATCGAGCGTCGACGGGGCCTCGCAAATAGAAATGGGTTCGGCGACGCCGACCGGGGTACGGTCCGATCGGCGCCGCCGAGTCTTCAGTGGGTTATGACCACCAGAGTTTGTTGACGTGCAATAGTTGTGAGCCGTGCGCGGGCAGCTGAGCGCTGTAGGAGCCGGTGTAGCTGCCGAGATCCTTGTGGGTCCACACGTTGCGGATGCCCGCCTTGCCGGACAGGCCGAAGTCGGCGAAGTCCGCGGTCACCGTCGCCGGGGTGTCCGTCAGGTTGAACAGCGCGACCGTGTACGAGCCGTCCTTGTTCTGGGTGTACCAGACCTGGGTCGGCGCGTGGGCCTGGACCGGGCGGGCCGGGATGCCCTGCTGGTCGATGGCGATGACGTCGTCGTTGGTCAGCAGGGAAAGCCCGTAGCTGTCCAATTTGGTCAGATCATCGCCGGTGTAGAGCGGCGCGGCCTCGATCGCCCAGAGCGTCATGTAGCTCTGCCGCTCGTCGTTGCTGATGCCGTCCATCGCGCCACTGCCGACGTCCAGCGAGTCCAGGTTGTTCCAGTAGCCGGGGTGCGCGTCGGCGATCCACGGCACCACGTCGTCCCAGCGCACCTTCACCGAGTTGTCCCAGGTGACCAGCGTGTTGCAGTAGCACTCGACGTCGGTGTCGATCCGCGCGCCGTTGGAGTACTGCTGCCAGTCGGCGACGTAGTCATGATCGAGCGACCAGGACAGCACGAACTGGATCGGCCGGTGCACCTGGGATAGCGCGGTGTGCCAGGCCGCCACATCGGCCACATTGTTGTACTGCGGGCTCGGGGTCTTGAACGAGCCCGGGCCGACGCCGTCGAACTTGAGGAAGTCGACTCCCCAACTGGCCAGCTCGTTCGCCATCGAGTCGACGTACTTCTGCGCGCACGGGTTGTCGAAGTCGAGCTTGTAGCTGGAATCCCAGCCGTTCGTGGTGCGCAGGTCCGGGTAGACGATGTCCTTCGTGGTGCAGCCCGGCGCGCCGAAGATCGGCGAGTTGCCGTTGTTGTAGGCGGGCTTCTCCAGGCCGACCGGCAGGTAGATGCCGAGCTTGAGGCCCTTGCGGTGGACCTGGTTCGCGACGTAGGCGATGCCGTCCGGGAACCGCGCCGAGTTCGGCGTCTGCCGGGCGTAGGAGTCGTAGCCCGGGGTCCAGCTCCAGTCCATCCACCAGCCCGCGTCGATGTTGACGTAGTCGTAGCCGTGGGATGCGAGCTTTCCGGCGAGCGCGTCGGCCTGCTGCAGGACGTGCGCTTCGGTGAGGTAGCTGTAGTTGCCCTGGTCGTTGACGCCGGGGTAGCTGGTGGATTGCAGGCTCCAGCTGCTCCAGCCCATGTAGGGCTTGGCAGCGAGCTGTTGTTGCGGGGCGGCGGTCGCCGAGGGGGCGAGGATCGTCGAGACCCCCGCGATCGAGACGGCGGCGAGGGCCGCGGCCACGATCGCCGATAACCGGTTGCGAGCTCTCCGACGGTGGATTGGCTGCGACATGGCTGTGTACCTAACTCCGGTGCGGCGACCCAGTCAAGCCCAGGAGCTGCGCAATTATCTTTTATTGACGAAGGAAAATAGGTCTTCTAGCATGCTCGAATGCCTCAACGACCGGAGGCGCCGATGATCTTGGCTTCGCCCGCGGCGCAGCTCGTGTTCAGCACGCTGCTGCGCGTGGGACCCGCGTCGCGGGTCGAGGTGGTGCGCCGGACCGGGCTGTCCTCGGCCGCGGTGACCAAGGCGGTGCGGCCGCTGATGGCCGCCGGTTACCTGGTCGAGGCCACCGAGGACGCGCCGCAGCACGGCATCGGCCGACCGGCCGCGCCGCTGGCGGTGCGCGGGGACGCCGCGTTCTTCATCGGGGTGAAGATCACCGCGACCGAGCTGATCGGCACCGTCACCGATCTGTGCGCGAAAGTACTGGTCAGCAAGCACAAACCGCTGACATCCAATAGCGTCGAGCACGTGGTCAGCATGATCGGCACGCTGGTCGGCGAGTTGCTCGGCACGTCGCCGGACTACCGCGCGCGCTGCCGCCACCTGGCGCTGTCGATCGCGGGCGACGTCGACGCGAGCACCGGCATGGTCGGTTTCTCCCCGTTCCTGGACTGGCACGCGGTGCCGCTGGCGCAGCTGGCCACGCAGGCGACCCGGCTGGAAACCGTGGTGGAGAACGATGTGCGGGCGCTGACCGTGGCCGAGCAGTGGTTCGGCGGCGGGGTCGACGCGCACAGCTTCGTGCTGGTCACGGTGGGCGCGGGCATCGGCTGCGGGATCGTGGTCAATGACGCGGTGGTGGAGGGCGCGCACGGCGTGTCCGGCGAACTCGGGCACCTGCCGATCCTGCCGGAGGGGCCGGTCTGCCACTGCGGAAACATCGGGTGTGTCGAGGCGGTCGCCTCGGACGACGCGATCGTCGCCGCGATCCGCGCGAAGTACCACACCACGCTCGATCCGGCCGCCGCCCTGCACATGGCGCGGGCCGGTGATCCGGTCGCCCGGGCCGCCTACGCGCGGGCCGGGCACGCGATCGGACTGGCGCTGGCTTCGGTGGCGAACCTGATCGGCCCGGAGCGGATCCTGATCTCCGGCGAGGGCCTGGCCGGGTACGACCTGTTCGAGGAACAGCTGCGCGAGACGTTCGCGGCGCACGCCTTCGGCGCCGCGGCCAACTGCGCGCTGAGCGTGCGGCCGTTGCCGTTCGAGGAGTGGGCGCGTGGCGCCGCCGTTGTCGCGATTCGCGATCTCATCACCGCGGAGAGCAAATGAAAGCGTTTACCGTGCGCTCGGTAGCCGATCGCTCACGATCCGAACCAGGCCGCGCCGACCTGCGTGAATGCTTAGCGAACCGGGCAAAATCCCTACCACTGCATGGTTTTCGGTTCCCGTTTGATATCGATCCCGCCAAGGACTTGACGTGGATCACAACATCATCTGTCATTATGGCCACTGTTGTTTGATTGTGTTCAGTCTCGTTGGGTCCGGTTTCGCCTTGCCGCAGGCCCACGGGGAGGAGAAGAAATGCCAGGTCCCTCTGTTCCGCGATCACCGTTCCCCAGCCGAGTCGGCGTACCCATGCTCGATCGCCGCTCGCTGCTGAAGGGAATCGCCGGTGTCGCGGGACTGGCCGCAGCAGCGCCGCTGTTGGCCGCCTGTGGCGGCGGAAGCGGGAGCAGCGGGAGCAGTTCCAATGTGGTCACCCTCGGCTCCAACGGGTCCGACCCGGTGCCGAAGAAGGCGTACCAGGCCGTGATGGACGCGTTCCAGAAGTCCTCCGGCCTGACCGTCAAGACGAACACCGTCGACCACCAGGCGTTCCAGCAGAACATCAACAGCTACCTGCAGGGCACCCCGGACGACGTGTTCATGTGGTTCGCCGGCTACCGGATGCAGTTCTTCGCCAACAAGGGCCTGCTGCACCCGATCGACGACGTGTGGCAGAAG
>DATFHN010000074.1:0-47832 GCA_035248365.1 Pseudonocardiaceae bacterium
CGGTCGGTTCAACACGACGCCGAGCGTTCCTTCCGAGCGGTGATCGATGATGTAGACCACGGTTCGGCGAAAATTCGAGTCCACCAAGCTGGGTGCCGCGACCAACAAGGTCCCGGGTTCGACATCATCGTCCGGTCGCACCACGCCATGATCCCACCTCGCCCGAGGCGAGCCATCAGCCCAGCCGCAATGTGAGCCGGCCCGCCCGTGTGGTTCGTGTGACATGGAAAGAAATCCCGCCGGCGGGAACGAATCAAGATGGTGCCGCGTTGACCACTTCGGTCGGCGCACCCCGTATCCCCCGGGCTCAATTGACACCGCCGTCGTGGAATACCGTCCGGCTGGAGCCACGTCGCGCATAGCCGCCGAGAGGCGATCGGGTGCGTCGGCCGTCCTACTTCACCCAGACCCGTCCTCTTCAACCACCCCGTACCTGAATTTTCTTCACCACCCCACACCCCCCGCCCACCCGGGGGCCGGCGCCCCGCGTCGAGCCTATTGGGGTTGTCGGGCCGGGCCAAACGGGAATGCACAGGGTGTGGACAACTTTGCGGGGTGTGGATAAGTCGGCGTTCGGTGGCGTGATCCGCCTGCGCGGTGGCCATGGGCCGAGTCGGGGTTGAGCCGTAGGCTCGGCGTTGTGGGAGTACCGGCTGACCTCGTGACATCTCGGCGCGCCACCGCTTCGGCCGCGCCGCGGCTCGGGGTTCGGCGGTTGCTCCGGCTCGTGGGTTACCGCCGGCTGCTGATCAGCCGGTTCGCCGCGCAGTGGGGCGACGGTCTGTTCCAGACCGGACTGGCCGGCGCGGTGCTGTTCGATCCGGAGCGGGCGCCCAACCCCACGGCGATCGCGGCCGGGTTCGCCGTGCTGCTCCTGCCGTACTCGTTGATCGGGCCGTTCGCCGGGGCGTTGCTGGACCGGTGGGATCGCCGCCGGGTGCTGCTGATCGGCAACCTGACGCGCGGCGTGATGATCTTGCTGACCGCGACCGCGGTCGCCACCGGGCTGCCGAGTTTCCCGCTCTACGTCGGCGCGCTGATCGCGGTCGGCATCAGCCGGTTCGTCGACTCGGGACTGTCCGCGGCGCTGCCGCACGTGGTGCCGACCGAGCACCTGGTCGAGGGCAACGCGGTCGCGACCACGATGGGCGCGGTCATCTCCGTCGTCGGCGCGGGTTCCGCGGTCGGGCTGCGAGCGGTGTTCGGGTCGGACAATGTCGGGTCCGGGCTGGTCACGGCCTGCGCGATCGTGGGTTCGGTGCTCGCGGCGGGCGCGATGGCGCGGTTCGCGCCTGGCGATCTAGGGCCGGACACGATCACCCAGTCGATGCGCGCGGTCGTCGCCGTGGCACGCGGTCTGCTGGACGGCGCCCGTGCTGTGTTGCGGGTGCCGAGCGTGTCGGGCGGGTTCGTCGCGTTGTTCGCGCACCGCGCCGCGTTCGGAGCGTCATTGCTGGTCACCGTGATGCTGCTGCGCTACAGCTTCCACAGCGAGGGCATCCTGCGGGCGGGGTTGCCCGGGCTTGGCGAGGTCGCGCTGGCCGGCGGGGCCGGGATTCTGCTGGCCGGGTTGCTGACCCGGCCGATCGTCAGCCGGTTCGGCCGGCGCGCCACGGTCATCGGCGGCCTGGTGCTGCTCGCCGCGACCGAGGCCGGGCTCGGGCTGCCGATGGTACTGCCCTCGATCCTGCTGGCCTCGTTCCTGCTCAACGCGGTCGGCCAGGTGGTGAAGCTCTGCGTCGACTCGACGTTGCAGCAGGACATCCCCGACGAAACGCGAGGCCGCGTTTTCGCCGTCTACGACATGGTGCTCAACGCGACCCAGGCCATCGCGATCGGTATCGCCGCGCTGGTCACCCCGCTGGACGGCCGCGCGATCGCGGTGGTGCTCGCGGCGACCGTCCTCTACCTGCTGGGAGTGGCCGGCTATGTCGCGGTGGTCAGGGGGCGGGTTGCCTAGGCAGAAGGCGGCAGCATGCCCTGCTCCTTGGCCCACGCGAACAGCGCCTCCCGGGCCTCGTTGGCGTCCATCGGGCCCCGGTCCAGGCGCAGTTCCTTCAGGTAGCGCCAGGCCTGGCCGACCAGCGGGCCGGGCGGCAGGTCGAGCAATCGCATGATCTCGTTGCCGTCCAGGTCGGGCCGGACCTTGGCCGGGTTCTCCTGCTCGGCCAGCAGCGCGATGCGCTTCTCCAGGTCCGTGTAGGTGTCCCGGAGCAGCTGCGCCTTGCGCTTGTTGCGGGTGGTGCAGTCCGCGCGCACCAGCTTGTGCAGCCGGGACAGCAGCGGACCGGCGTCGGTGACGTAGCGCCGCACCGCCGAGTCGGTCCACTCGCCCTTGCCGTAGCCGTGGAACCGCAGATGCAGGTAGACGAGCGTGGCCACGTCCTCGGTAAGGTCCTTGGCGTAGCGCAGTTCCTTCATCCGCTTACGCACCATCTTGGCGCCGACCACCTCGTGGTGGTGGAAGCTGACGCCGCCGCCGTCCTCGAACCGACGCGTCCTCGGCTTGCCGATGTCGTGCAGCAGCGCGGCGAGGCGCAGCACCAGATCGGGTTTGCCGGGGGTCTCCTCCTGCTCAAGGTCGATGGCCTGCTCCAGGACAACCAGCGAGTGCTGATAGACGTCTTTGTGCTGGTGATGCTCGTCAATCTCCAGGCGCATCGCGGGCACCTCGGGCAGGATCCGGTCGGCGAGGCCGGTGTCCACCAGCAGCTCGATCCCGCGACGCGGATGCGCGCCGGTGATCAGCTTGGACAGCTCGGCCTGCACGCGTTCCTTGGTGATCCGGTCGATCTGCTCGGCCATCTCGGACATCGCGGCGACCACCCGGGGCGCCGGTTCGAAACCGAGCTGGCCGGCGAAGCGCGCGGCGCGCAGCATGCGCAGCGGGTCGTCGGCGAAGGACTCCTGCGGCGTGGCCGGGGTGTCCAGGCGACGCTCTTCCAGCGCGGCCCGGCCGCCGTACGGATCGACGAACGTGCCGGAGGCGAGTTCGACGGCCATCGCGTTCACGGTGAAGTCGCGGCGCAGCAGGTCGTCGGAGATGGAGTCGCCGAAGGTGACCTGCGGGTTGCGGCTCACCCGATCGTAGGAATCCGCGCGGAACGTGGTGATCTCGCAGATGTGCTCGCCCTTGCGCGCGCCGACCGTGCCGAACGCGATCCCGGTGTCCCAGATGGCATCCGCCCACCCGGTCAGCACGGCCAGGATCTGCTCCGGCCGTGCGTCGGTGGTGAAGTCGAGGTCGTTGCTGTGCCGGCCGAGCAGGGCGTCGCGGACGCTGCCGCCGACCAGGTACAGCTCGTGCCCGGCCGTGCGGAAGCGCGCGGCCAATTCATCGGCGACCGGCGCGAGCCGGATGAGGGATGCAGACATAGGACGCTCAGGATATCGGTCGCACCGAACGAATACGGAGAGTCGCCGATCGGGTACGACCGCCGCCATTGGTCTCGACCTGGTCGCATTACCATTGCACATATGTCGCCGTCGCCAAGTCGGTCCGGAGGTGCCAAGCCGACCCGGCGAAACCGCCGTCGCGGCAGGCGGCTGCGCACTGTCGAGGAAACCTCCGCAGGCGGTCTGGTCGTCGACCTCGACCGCGGGGCAGCCGCGTTGATCGGTCGGCTGGACCGCCGCGGCACCCTGCTCTGGTCCCTGCCCAAGGGACACATCGAGGCGGGCGAGACCGCGCCGCAGACCGCGATCCGGGAAGTGCACGAGGAGACCGGCATCGACGGGATCGTGCTGGCCGAGCTGGGCGCCATCGACTACTGGTTCGTGGTGGAGAACCGGCGCGTGCACAAGACAGTGCATCATTTCCTCCTGGAAGCCACCGGCGGTGAACTCTCCGACGAGGACGTCGAGGTCACCGAGGTCGCGTGGGTGGCGCTCGGCGAACTGGACGAGCTGCTGGCCTACGCGGACGAGCGGCGGCTGGTTCGCAGGGCGATCCGGTTGCTGGCCGCCGACGACTTCACCAGCCCGACCAGCCAGAACAACGAAGCGGAGCCGGCGTGAGAAAGCTCGCGGTCGCGTTATTCGCGGCGGCGTCCGTAGCCATGTTCGGCCCGCTGGTTCCCGCGGGTGTCGCCGTCGCCGACACGCCGAGGACGCCGCAACCCATCACCAACCAGACGTCCTGGCTGCGGCTGGACGTCAACTCGATCACGCCGCCGGTCCTCGAGTCCGGCAGTTCCGGCAGCACAGCGGTCGCGGTGAGCGCGACGATCACCAACGTCAGCAACCGGACCATCAGTCATCTGCTCGCCCAGTTGCGCATTGGCGTCGCGGCGAACAGCGAGCAGGCCGTCGCCGCGGGCATCGCAGGCGAGGTGGTGCCCAACAGCGGCACGCTGTTCCAGAAGGTCACCGACGAACTCGAACCCGGTGAGCACACCACCGTCACCATGAACGTGCCGATCTCGGCGTCGAGCGGGCTGAGCATCACCAAGCCCGGCGTCTACCCGATGCTGATCAACATCGACGGCACCCCCGACTACGGCAAGCAGGCCCGGCTGGCCACCGACGCGGTGCTGCTGCCGGTGCGCTCGGTACCCGGCTCGAACCCGCCCAATCCGGGCGGCGCACGCCAGCTGACCGTGCTCTGGCCGTTGGTCGACACCGAGCCGACCATGATGTCCGAGACCGCCAGCGGCCAGCCGATCCTCACCGACGATCACCTGGCCACGTCGCTGGCCACGGGCGGACGGCTGGCAAACCTGCTCGACGCGGCCCGGCACGCCCCCACCGCAATCAGCTCCGCGCTCTGCTACGCGATCGACCCCGACCTGCTGGACACGGTCGTGGCCATCTCGCACGGGTACTCGGTGCGCACTCCGGACGGAAACACGCTTGCCGGAGCCGGTGCGGCCGCGGCCAACCAGTGGCTGGGCACGCTGCGCGCGGTGGTCGGCGGGCACTGCGTGCTGCCGCTGCCCTTCGCGGACGCGGACGTTGCCGCGCTGTCCCGGTCCGGCGCGCTGGACCTGGAAAAACTGGCCATCAGCCAGGAAGCCGACCTGGCCGCGGACCTCAAGCCAGCATCGGTCCAGCAGTTGTCCAACGTGCTGTGGCCGATCGGCAACACCATCGATCAGCACACCATGACCGACCTGAGCAGGCTCGGTCAGCCGCTCAACCAGACCACCGCGCTGGTCGAGCCGAGCGCGCTGACCCCGTCGGACGGGTCCGGCGTGGTGTCGCTGAGCGGGGTGAGCAGCGTGACGCCGACCCACGCGGTCGTCGTCGACCAGCTCGTGTCCGGCGCCCTGGACGGCAGCGACGACCATTCGACCGTGGCCGGCGCGCCGAGCGTCGCGGCCAGCCAGTCGGTGCTGAACACCGAGAACGGCATTGGCGCGCTGCTCTACCAGGCGGTGTTCAGCGACACCAGGGACGAGCCGATGCTGATCGCGCCGCCGCGCCGCTGGTCCGCGTCCGAGCAGGAGCTGCAGGGCTTCCTCACCGCGGTCGGCTCGGTGCTGGACGGCCAGCACGCCACCGCGACCGGGCTCGCCGCGCTGACCGGGCAGCAGCCCTCGGCCGCGCAATCGACATTGAACTCCTCGCCCGCCGGGGCCGAGGAGGAACTGCCGATCTCGCTGACCTCGACGATCGTCGCGCAGGACCAGACCCAGCAGGACCTGCTGGCCGCCATGCACGCCGACCCGACCAACCCCGCGCACCTGCAACCGAGCGCGTTGATCGCGCCGTTGCAGCTGGACCTGGTGCGCTGCGCGTCGAGCGCGTGGCGGGGCAACGGCAACGCCGCCGGTGCGGCCACGGCGGAAACAGCATCGGACCAATTGGGCATATTGACTAATTCGATCAGCATCGAGCCGCCGCCCGCGTCGATCTCCCGGACCTCCAGCAACAGCCCGCTGCCGGTCACGATCAGTAATAAATTGCCGGTCGACGTTCAGGTGCAGATCACCTTCTCCGGTGAACCGGGCTTGGAACCGCCCGCTCCGTCCACCGCCGAAATTCCGGCACACAGCCCGCGGACCTTGTTCATTTCCGCGAAACTGGCCCGGACCGGCCGGTTCAGCCTGATCGAGACGCTGACAACGCCCACTGGTAACACAGCGTTAGGTTCGCCCGCCCGGCTTGAGCTGGTGTCCACCTCGTACGGCACCATCATTCTGGTGGTCAGCGGCGTCGCGTTCGGGGCGCTGGTGCTGTTGTCCGCGCGCCGGATCTATCGCAGGGCGCGGTCGAACAAGCAGGAATCGGTCGCCGCGCCCGCCCCTGAGCAGGAGCCGAGTAACCGTTCATGAACGCCCCCCGCCGCGGCGAGCCACAGGATTGGGTGCCTGGCGCGCCCGATGCTGACTACCCGCGCGACGGGCAGAACGGACAGCCGCCTCGGCGGAGGCCGCAACCGACCCGGCAGGTGCCGCAGTTCCAGCAGCCGCCACAGCAACCGCCACAGCAACCACCGCCACCTCCCCAGCAACCTCGCCGCCAGCCTCCGCCGCAGCCGCCCAACGGCCAGCCCGGGCGTCGAGGTCAGCAAGGCCAACCGGGCCAGCCAGCGCAGCAGGGCCAGCCCCGCCAACCCGGCCAGCCCCGCCAACCCGGCCAGTCGGGCCAACCCGGCCAGTCGGGCCAACCCGGCCAGCCAGCGCAGCAAGGCCAGCCCCGGCAACCGGGCCAGTCGGGTCCGCCCCGCCAACCGGGACAGCAAGGCCAACCGGGTCGACTTGATCAACCTGGGCAGCCGGGGCAGGAAGGCCGGCCTGCGCAGGGCAGTGGGCGGCCACCCGGTCCCGTCCAGCCACGGCGGGGAGTACCGCCGGGTCAACCGGTGCGCCGCCCTGGCCGCCCCAACCAACCGGGCCAACCTGGACAGCAGGGCCAGCAGCCTGGGCCGCCGCCCCGGCAACAGCCGATGGGGCCGCCGCCACAGCAGCCGACCCGGCGCGTTCCGCAAGGACCGCAGGGCGCCCCGCCACAACCAGCCTGGCCTGGGCCACAAACCCGGCAGGTTCGGCCATGGCCGGGCGAGCAGCGGGAATCCGGCGAGTGGCCGATGCCGCGCCGGGGCGCCTGGGCGACCGAGGGCCTGACCGAGCAGTTCTCCGCCATTCCCGGCGCGGCCGGCTGGGCGCCGCCGCCGCCGGCCGGTTTCCCGCAGGAGACCGAGGCCCTGGAGAAGCAGGCCGAGCAGGCACAGCCCTCGCTGGCCAAAGCCAGCGGTTCGATGTTGATCGCGAACCTGGTCAGCCGCATCACCGGCTTCATCCGCACGGTCATGCTGGGCAGCATCATCGGCTTCGGCGCGGTCAACGACTCCTACAGCCTGGCCAACAACTTCCCGAACATCGTCTACGAGCTGCTGCTCGGTGGCGTGCTGGCCAGCGTAGTCATCCCGAGCCTGACCAGGGCCCAGCACGAGGACGAGGACGGCGGCGAGTCGTTCGCGCAGCGGCTGCTCACGGTGACGCTGGTGATCCTGCTGATCGGCACGGTGATCGCGGTCGCGTGTTCGCCGCTGCTGACCAAGATCTACTTCAGCAGCTCCGGCAAGGACACGCCTGCGCTGACCACAGCGCTGACCTATCTGATCCTGCCGGAGATCTTCTTCTACGGCGTGTTCGGCATCGTGTCCGGCATCCTGAACACCAAGCACGCGTTCAAGGCGCCTGCCTGGGCTTCGGTCGCCAACAACCTCGTCATGTTCGCGACGCTCGGGGTCTACGCGGCCATGCCGGGGGAGATCTCGCTGAACCCGGTGAAGATGGGCGATCCCAAGCTGCTGGTGCTGGGCATCGGCACGACGCTGGGCATCGTGGTGCAGTCGGTGGTGATCCTGCCTTCCCTGCGCCGGATCGGGTTCAAATTCCGCTGGCGCTGGGGCATCGACCGGCGGCTCAAGCAGTTCGGACGGCTGGCCGGCTGGCTGGTGCTCTACACGTTGATCACCCAGATCGGTTACACCGAACTGTCCAAGGTGGCGACCGCGGCCAGTTCCGGCAGCTACTCGATCTACGCGTCCGCCTGGAACCTGATCCAGGTGCCCTACGGCGTGGTCGGCGTGTCGCTGCTGACCGCGATCATGCCCCGGCTGAGCAAGGCGGCGGCCACCGGCGACATGGACGGCGTTGTGGACAACCTGTCCACCGGCAGCCGGATGACCTCGGTGATGCTGATCCCGCTGGTCGCGATCATGACCGTGCTCGGCCCGGAGATCGGCCAGGCGCTGTTCTCCTTGGGCCACGGCGGTGCCAATGCCACCCAGCTCGGTCTGACGCTGACCACGTCGTCCTTCGGCATCGTCTGCTACTCGATCACCCTGCTGCAGCTGCGGGTGTTCTACGCGATGAACAACGCGTGGATCCCGACCGTGATCAACCTGGTCATGGTGTCCGTGCGGATCGTGCTGTTCAACATCGCGCCGCACGTGTTCGACGCGCGCCACGTCGTGTACGGCCTCGCCTTCGCCAATGGGTTCTCGTTCCTGATCGGCGCGATCGTCGGCGCGATCTGGCTGCGGGCCCGCATCGGCCGGCTCGGCATGAGGCGGGTGCTGACCACGATCGGCAAGGTGATCGTGTCCTCGATCTGGGGCGCGGGCGCGGCGCTGTTGATCTCCGAGGGCATCGAGTTCGTGCTGAAGTCGCATCACAGCACCGCCGCGACCGAACTGCATGCCTGGCTGACCTTGCTGATCGGCACCGCGCTCGGCCTGGCGATTACGTTCGGTTTGATGCGGTTGCTCCGCGTGTCCGAGGTGAACCCGGCCTTCCGGCGGATCAACCGCCTGCTCAAACGTGGTTGACCCGGCTGGAGCAGTCGCGATGAGCGCGGAGGGGTTTTCCCGTAGGCTCGACAGGGAGTTACCGGCGGTTGCGGCAATGGAGGGAGCGCCCGGCCTCGGGGGTATGCGCGGAAACGGGAGATCGCGGTGAGTGGGCCGAGTGAATACGCCAGAGGGGCCGGGACCGGACGTGGCCTGCGTCCGGTGAGCAGTCTGCTGCTGCCCGGCGGCGTGGTCGGCGACGGCCGTTATCGGCTGCTCGCCCAGTTCGGCATCGACGACCGCGCGAACGCCCAGTTCTGGCGCGGCCGCGACGGTCAGCTCAACCGCGACGTCGCCCTCACCATCCTGGTCGGCGATCCGGCCGACTCGACCGCGGCGGTCGGCGCGGGCCGCACCCTGGAACGGGCCATGCACGCGGCGAACTTCGTGCACCCTGGCGTCTCCCGGGTGCTGGACGTGCTCAGCCTCGGCAGCGGGATCGTGCCCAGCGAAGGCATTCTCGGCATGGTCATCGCCGAGTGGACGCACGGCACCGACCTGCTCGACGTGGTCAGCGACGGCCCGGTTCCCTCCGCGACCGCGTCCCGGCTGCTCGAACCACTGGCCGCGGCCGTGGAGAGCGCGCATCACGTGGGCCTGGTGCTCGGCGTCGATCACCCCCAGCGGGTCCGGGTCACGCCGGACGGCGCGCTGAAACTGGCTTTCCCCGGCCCGCTGCCGATGGCGACGCTGCGCGACGACGTGAAGGGTCTCGGCGCGCTGCTCTACCTGTTGCTCACCGGCCGCTGGGCTTTGCCGGACGGCCCGAACGCGGTGCCGGGCGCGCCGACGGGACCGGACGGCAGCATCGTGCCGCCGAGCATCCTGCACGCGGGCGTGCCCGCCGAACTGTCCAGCATCGCCGTGCGCAGCCTGGAGGACACCGCGGTCGGTGGCATCCGCACCAGTGCCGCGATCCTGCAGGTGCTGGATCAGGTCGCCGAGGAAGAGGCGGCGACCTCGCTGATCCCGGCGATCGACACCAGCGGCAAGGCGGGCAAGGCCGAGGACGAGGCCGTCTGGATCACCAAGAAGCCCGAACCGAGCCGGGGCCAGCGCCGCAAGCTGACCGTGTGGTTCTCCGTGGTCGCGGTGCTCACCCTGGCCATCGTGGTGTGGGTGGTCACCTCGGTGATCGGCTTCTTCGGCGGTTCCTCCAGCACCGGTGGTGGCCCGCCGGTCGCGGTGACCACCACGGCGCCTCCGCCGCCCCCGTCCCATTCGACCCCGCCGCCCTCGACGACCGCCTCCTCGGCGAACCCGGGTGCCGCGATCACGCCGGACAGCGTCACCGAGTTCAACGTCAAGGGTTCGGACAACCCGGGCAAGGCCAAGCTGGTCATCGACGGCGACCCGACCACGCTGTGGAAGTCCAGCACCTATCAGCAGCAGTTCCCGCTGTACAAGCCCGGCATCGGCATCATGGCCAAGTTCGGCCAGCCGGTGAAGCTGGCCCAAGTGGCGATCAACTCGCCGAGCCCCGGCACGGTGGTGGAGATCCACACCAGCGACAACCCGCACCCGTCCGACCTGTCCAGCACCCAGGTGATCGGCACCGCGACGCTGGTCGACGGGCAGACGATCATCCAGCTCAACCAGTCGCAGCCCAGCCAGTACATCCTGGTCTGGATCACCCAGCTGGCGCCGACGAACAGTGGCAGCTTCCAGAGCTCGATCGGCGAAATCACCTACACCCAAGCTCAGTAGGTTCCCGGAAGGGTGAGCGAGACCACTCCCGATACGCTAAGCCGGTGACCGCCCCCACCAGTTCGGACGCCGAGCTCATCGCCGCCCATGCCGCTGGTGACCAGCACGCTTTCAACGAAATCGTGCGGCGACACCGGGACCGGATGTGGGCAGTGGCCCTGCGCACGATGCGTGACCCGGAAGAGGCAGCCGACGCGTTGCAGGAGGCGTTCATCTCGGCCTTCCGCGCGGCGTCATCCTTCCGCGCCGAGTCCCAGGTGACGACCTGGCTGCACCGCATCGTGGTGAACGCCTGCCTGGACCGGATCCGGCGCAGGCAAGCCAGGCCGACCGTGCCGCTACCGGAGACCGGGCCGGGTGAACCGGTCGTGGACCGGGACGCGATGGCCGACCGGGAGACCCGGTTGCTGGTGCAGGAAGCGCTGGCCAGCCTGCCGCAGGAACAGCGGCTGCCGATCCTGTTGCTGGATGTCGAGGGCTATTCGGTGGCCGAGGCCGCGCAGATGCTGGGCATCGCGGAGGGCACTGTCAAGAGTCGGTGCGCGCGCGGTCGGGCGAAGCTGGCAAAACTTCTGGGGCACCTGCGGAACCCGAGTGCGGATGCGAACGTCCCAGTTGAGCGAGCAGATGCAGCCAGTATTCGTCCGACACGTCGTGGGGAGGGCCGATGACCGACATGCAGCAACGGGGCGGCACGCCGGGCGAACCTCCGCTGAGCCTGGACGTGCTGGCCGACCTGCATGCCGGCGCGGTGCCGGACGATGTCGCCACGCGATTGTGGCCGAGGGTGCGGGCCGATCCGGCCGCGAGCGCCACGCTCACCGCGCTGGACGCGACCAGAGCTGATCTGGCCGGGCTGGCCACCGCACCGCCGCCCGCCATGCCCGCCGATTTCGCGGCCCGGCTGGACGCGGCGATCAACGCGGAAGCACAGGCCCGCGCCACCGCCGGCATCGCGCCGGTGGTGGACATCAACGCTCCCCGCCGCAGGAAACGTGATCCCAAGCAGACCCGCAGGCTGGCGTTGACCGCCGGCCTGGTCGGCGTCGCGGCCGCAGTGATCGGTGCGGCGATCGTGGTGTTGCCCGGTCTGGGTTCGTCGCCTTCGACGTCGCAGAATGCCGGCGGCTCGCCGAGTTCGCAGTTGTCGGTGAGCAGTGGCCAGCTTGGTTCGGTAGCGCTTACCCAGGCGCTGCACAAGACGGAGTACGGCCCGTTGAGCAATCCGCAGCAGCTCTCCGGCTGTCTGAAGGCGAACGGTCAGGACCCGAACGAGAAGCCGATCGGCGCCATGCAGATCAGCCTGGACGGCAAGCAGGGCACGCTGCTGGTGCTGACGACCGGCGTGCTGGCCCAGTACCGCTTGCTGGTGGTCGGACCGGCCTGTTCGGCGACCTCGGCGGCGACGTTGGCCAACCAGGTGATCGGCGGAGTGCCGACGGCAGGCGCGACGCCCACCCACTGATTTTCCGCACCGCGCACAGTTTGGAGCGATGACTCCAAACTGTGATGGCCGTCGCCCGATGGAGCAGGAACAACCGGCCCCTACGATCGCGTTATTGCAATGCGCTCGAAACACAGGACTTTCGCAGCGCACCCAACGTGACGCGGAGGTCGATCAGTGGCGGAGGCTACGCAGGAGATTCGGAGCCTGATCATTGTCGGCTCTGGCCCGGCTGGTTACACCGCGGCGGTGTACGCGGCCCGGGCACAACTGAATCCGCTGGTGTTCGAAGGCACCCAGTTCGGTGGCGCGCTGATGACCACGACCGAGGTGGAGAACTTCCCCGGCTTCTCGGACGGCATCATGGGCCCCGAACTCATGCAGCAGATGCGCGGCCAGGCCGAGCGCTTCGGCGCCGAGCTACGCTCCGAGGACGTCGAGAACCTCGAACTCTCCGGTGAGGTGAAGTACGTCACCGCCAACGGCGTGCGCTACGCGGCCAAGGCGGTCGTGCTGGCGATGGGGGCCGCGGCGAGGTACCTCAACATCCCGGGCGAGCAGCGCCTGCTCGGCCACGGCGTCTCCGCGTGTGCCACCTGTGACGGGTTCTTCTTCCGCAACCAGGACATCGCGGTGGTCGGCGGCGGCGACTCGGCGATGGAGGAAGCGACCTTCCTGACCAAGTTCGGCAAGACGGTCACCATCATCCACCGCCGCGAGGAGTTCCGCGCCTCCAAGATCATGCTGGAGCGGGCCAGGAACAACGACAAGATCCGCTGGCTGACCAACACCGAAGTCCTTGAGGTCCTCGGTGAGAACTCGGTGAGCGGGATCAAGGTCCGCGACACCGTGACCGGCGAGGAATCGGAACTGCCCGTCAGCGGGTTGTTCATGGCGATCGGGCACGACCCGCGCAGCAAGCTGGTCGCCGGTCAGGTCGACGTGGACCCGGAGGGTTATGTACGGGTCGACGGGCAGAGCACCTACACCAACCTGGACGGCGTGTTCGCCGCCGGTGACCTGGTCGACCGAACCTACCGGCAGGCAATCACCGCGGCCGGTTCGGGCGCGGCGGCAGCCATCGACGCCGAGCGGTGGCTGGCCGAGCACGGCGAGCAGACCGCGGAACTCGCGGCCGAGTTCGTCGGCGGCGGCTACAGCGCGACCCCCTGACCCACCTGAGTCAGTTTCCTGTGACCAACAGCACAACCTGCGATCACCCACGAGGAGAAGAGATCATGGCCGGTTCCACGGTTACCGTTACCGACGCTTCCTTCAAGGAAGACGTCCTGACCAGCAGCAAGCCGGTGCTCGTCGACTTCTGGGCGACCTGGTGCGGGCCGTGCAAGATGGTCGCCCCGGTGCTGGAGGAGATCGCGACCGAGCACGCGGAGAAGCTGACCATCGCCAAGGTCGACGTCGACGCGAACCCGAAGATCGCCAGCGACTACCAGATCATGTCGATCCCGACCCTGATCCTGTTCAAGGACGGTCAGCCGGTGAAGCAGATCGTCGGCGCCAAGCCGAAGGCCGCGCTGCTCAACGACCTGTCCGACGTGCTCGCCTGAGCAGCGGATACCCGTCGAAGGGACGGGCTCACGACCTCGTGGGCCCGTCCCTTTTCGCATTCTCGAAAGTGGTACGGCGTCACCCGGGCGGTGGTCGATCGTTGTCACAGAGAGTCCACTCGGCCTACGCTTCGCGGCCGACCGGGTGCACCACGTATCCCTCCGGTTAGCCCGATCCAGCACAGGGCACAATGTGATAACCGATTTCCGGTTGGACCCCCAGCCAGCCGGAACATTGATTTTCCCCAGCGCCGGCACTCGTCGGTGCCCTAGCCGAGCGAGGGGTGCATGCAGGTACGCCGTCGCGGTGACGTCGGTCCGGCCGTAGCCGAGATTTCTTCGACACTCACCGCGTTGGGTCTGCTGCCCGCGTCGGACCGCCCCGGAGACCACCCGGTCTTCGATCAGGCGGTCGAGCACGCGGTCCGCACGTTTCAGCAGCAGCGCGGCCTGATCACCGACGGAGTGGTCGGCCCGGCCACGTTCCGCGCGCTGCGTGACGCCACCTACCACCTGGGTGGGCGGCCACTGGCCTACCTGGTCTCCGCGCCGATGACCGGCGACGACGTGTTCGCTCTGCAGGAACGGCTGCTCGAACTCGGCTACGACGCCGGCCGCGCGGACGGCACGTTCGGGCCGCAGATCGAGAAGGCGCTGCGCAACTTCCAGCGCGACTACGGCCTGGTCCCGGACGGCATCTGCGGTCCCGCCACGATCCGCGCGCTGCGCCAGCTGGCGCCGAAGGTGCGCGGTGGGCGTCCGGTGCTGCTGCGTGAGGAGGAGCGGGTCCGCCAGGCCGGTCCGCTGCTGCGCGGCAAGCGCATCGTGGTCGACCCTGGCCACGGCGGCAACGACCCCGGCGCCACGTTCGGCCAGGTGCACGAGGCTGACCTGATGTGGGACCTGGCGCGGCGGCTGGAAGGCCAGATGGCCGCGACCGGCATGGAAGCGATGCTGTCCCGGGGCGCCAACCGCAACCCGACCGACCCGGAACGCGCCACGTTCGCCAACGAGACCGGCGCTGACCTGTTCCTGTCGTTGCACGTGGACGCGAACCGCTCGCCGCTGGCCGAGGGCGTCGCCTGCTTCCACTACGGCACCACCAACGGCACCACGTCCACTGTCGGCGAGGCGCTGGCCGGGCTGATCCAGCGCGAGCTGAGCGCGCGTACCGGCCTGCGTGACTGCCGCACCCACCCGAGGACCTGGGAGCCGCTGCGGATGACCCGCTGCCCCGCGGTGCGCATCGAGGTCGGCTACCTGACCAACCGCGCGGACCGGGACCGGCTCACCAATCCGGCCTTCCGGGACCTGGTCGCGGAAAGCATCCTGATCGCGGTCAAGCGGCTCTACCTGCTCGGCGAGAACGACCAGCCGACCGGCACGTTCACCTTCGAGGACATCCTCAAACACGAACTCGCCAAAGCCGAATAGCTCCGCCGCCGAACCCGAATTTCTTTCACCACCCCATACCCCCCGCCCACCCGGGGGCCGGCGCCCCGCGTCGAGCCTATTGGGGGTGGTGGGGCGGGGACAAATGGGGATGCACAGGGTGTGGATGGTTTGTGGGGGGTGTGGATAAGTCGGGGGAGCCGCTGGTCAGGCGTGGTGGAGGTCGGCCATGGGGCCGGCCGTCGTGACGCTGACCGTGTTGAGCAGCTGCTCCAGGGCGGCTTCGACGTCTTCCTTCCAGGACAGCGCGGTGCGCAGTTCCAGGCGGAGCCGCGGCCACTTCTTGTGCGGGCGCACGGTCTTGAAGCCGAGCGAACGCAGGAAGTCGGCGGGGACGACGCAGCTGGCGTCGGGCTCGGGTTCCTCGTCGGCGAAGGCCTCGATGGCCTTCACGCCGCGCTTGGTGAGGTCCTTGGCCACTTCCTGCACCAGCAGCCTGCCCAGGCCGGCACCGGCGAACTCAGGCAGGATGCGCACCGCGGTGAGCATGACCGCGTCCGCGCTGATCGGGGCGGTGGGGAACGCCACTGCCCTGGGCACCGCGCTGGGCGGGGCGTAGAAGGCGTAGCCGGCGGGCACCGAGTCGACGTAGACGAGCCTGCCGCAGGAGCCCCATTCGAGCAGGACGCTGGAGACCCACGCCTCTTTTTCGAAGTCGGTCTGGCCGTACTGCTCAGCCTCTTCCCGCAGGTGCGGGGCGAGTTCCCAGAACAGGCAGCGGCGACAGCGCTTGGGGAGCTGGTCCAAGTTGTCCAGTGTGACGCCCGTGACGCGTCCCGACACTCGACCTCCAGCCCGAATTGCCCGGAATTTTCGCCGCGACAGCGGCCTCGAGCACGCAAAAAGCATAGGCGTATGTGATCGCCGACGAAAGGTGACTAGCCCTACAGGAACGCCGGTTACACTCGTCCGATCTACCCGCCATTATCGGAGGGTATTCCGATCTCGCAGGAAAGGGCCCTGATGAGCAACGGTGACCAGCCCTGGGTGCCCGCCCCGTCGAGCACCCGCAGCCTCGATCCGCATCTGGCCCGTTACGCCGCCCGCACCGCCGGCATGACCGCCTCCGAGATCCGCGCGCTGTTCGCCGTTGCCAGCAGGCCGGAAGTGGTTTCGCTGGCCGGGGGCATGCCGAACCTGGCGGCGCTGCCGCTGGATTCGCTGTCCACCGAGATCGGTGAACTCATTGCGACCGATGGGCTTGTCGCCCTTCAGTACGGCTCGGCCCAGGGCATCGTCGGGCTGCGCGAGCAGGTCTGCGAGATCATGGCGCTGGAGGGCATCAAAGCCCATCCGGATGACGTGGTGGTCACCGTCGGTTCGCAGATGGGCCTGGACATGGTCACCAGGATCTTCTGCGACCCGGGCGACGTGGTTCTCGCCGAAGGACCCTCCTACGTTGGCGCGCTCGGCTCGTTCTCGGCCTATCAGGCCAACGTGGTGCACGTGGCCATGGACGACGAGGGACTGGTGCCGGAGGCGCTGCGGGAGGCCATCGCGGCGGTCGCCGCTTCCGGGCGGCGGGCCAAGTTCCTGTACACGATTCCGAACTTCCACAACCCGGCGGGCGTGACGCTGGCGGTGGCGCGGCGCGCGGAGATCCTGCAGATCTGTGCCGACGCCGGCGTGCTGGTGGTCGAGGACAACCCGTACGGGCTGCTCGGCTTCGACGGCCAGACCTACCCGGCGCTGCGCTCCTACGACCGGGACAACGTGGTCTATCTGGGCTCGTTCTCCAAGACCTTCGCGGCTGGCCTGCGGGTCGGCTGGGTGCTGGCGCCGCACGCGGTGCGCGAGCGGCTGGTGCTGGCCGCCGAATCGGCGACGTTGTGCCCGCCGACCATCAACCAGCTGATCGTCAGCCGCTACCTGTCCACGCACGACTGGCGCGGGCAGATCAAGAAGTTCCAGCAGACCTACCGGGAGCGGCGCGACGCCATGCTCGGCGCGCTCGACCAGCACCTGCCTGCCGGATGCACCTGGACCAAGCCGGATGGCGGCTTCTACGTGTGGCTGACCGTGCCGGAGGGCGTGGACACCAAGGCGATGCTGCCCAGGGCGATCACCGCCCGGGTTGCCTACGCCTCGGGCACCGGGTTCTACGCGGATGGCCTTGGCAGCAGGCAGATGCGGTTGTCCTTCTGCTACCCGACACCGGAGCGGATCAAGGAAGGCGTGCGCCGGCTGGCCAACGTGCTCGCCGACGAACTGGAGCTGTTCCGCACGTTCGGTCCGGTGATCACCCGCGCCGCGTCCGGCCCGCAGTTTCCCTCACCTGATCTCGCGTAGGCTCCGCTCGTCACAAAGGCGAGCAATGTCAGGAGATGCGCGGTGTCGGATCGGTGGGTCGCTGTCCTTTCCGGCGGGATGTCCCATGAGCGGGAGGTGTCGCTGCGCTCCGGCCGGCGGTTGTCCTCGGCGTTGCGTTCGGTGGGGCTCACCGTCGACGAGTGGGACGTGGACACCAATCTGGTGCACCGGTTGCGCGAGTCCCGCCCGGAAGCGGTGATCGCCGCGCTGCACGGCGGTGCGGGCGAGAACGGCGCGGTGCAGAGCGTGCTGGCCATGTTGGACGTGCCCTACGTCGGCACCGACCCGCATGCCGCGCGGCGCGCGTGGGACAAGCCGACGGCCAAGGCCGAGCTGGCGCGCGCCGGGATCGCCACGCCGGACTGGGTGGTGTTGCCGCACAGTACGTTCCGCGAACTCGGCGCCCAGGCGGTGCTGGACGCGATGGTCGAGCGGCTGGGTTTGCCGTTGATGCTCAAGCCGGACCAGGGCGGGTCGGCCCTCGGCGCCCAGGTGGTGCGCGAGGCGAGCGAGCTGCCCGCGGCGATGGTGGGCTGTCTTGCCTATGGCGACACGGTTCTGGCCGAGCAGTTTGTGTCGGGCGTCGAAGTCGCGGTGACCGTACTCGACGGACCGGACGGACCCGAGGCGCTGCCGCCGGTGGAGATCGTGCCGGAGCACGGGATCTACGACTACACCGCGCGGTACACGGCCGGGCTGACCACTTTTCACGCGCCGGCTCGGCTGGCGCCGGAGACGCATCGGACCGTGACCGAGTTGGCGATCAACGCGCACCGGTTGCTCGGGCTGCGTGACGTGTCGCGGACGGATGCGATCGTCACGCCGGATGGCACCGTGCAGTTTCTGGAAGTGAACGTGTCGCCGGGACTGACCGAAACCTCGCTACTGCCGATGGCGGCGGACGCGGCCGGGCGCTCGCTCGGCGACATTTTCGCCGGACTCGTCGAGCGCGCCGTCGCCCGTCACCAGTAACCCAGCGCTAGGTCGTTTCATACGGAGAGTTCCTGTCACCGTGACGAAACGACCCGGTGTGATGGGTCATCGAAAATTAAATCCCATTTGCCGTATTTCCCGACATGAGATCGACGATGCGTTCAAGATCGTCTACTGAGGCGAATTCGACCACGATCCGGCCCTTCCGGCGCCCTAGTTCGACCTTCACCCGGGTGTCGAAGTTGTTCGAGAGCCGATCCGCGACCTCCTGAAGCCCCGGCGCCTGCATCGGTTTACGCGCCGCGGGCTTCGGCTTGGCCGGCGCCTCGTTCTTGGCCAGCGTGACGATCTCTTCGGTGGCGCGGACCGAGAGTCCCTCGGCCACGATGCGAGCGGCGAGTTCTTCCTGGGCGCCGAGATCTTCCAGACCGAGCAGGGCACGCGCGTGTCCAGCCGACAGGACGCCGGCCGCGACCCGGCGCTGAACCGGGAGGGGGAGTTTGAGCAACCGGATCATGTTGGTGATCGCCGGACGGCTGCGCCCGATCCGGTTGGCCAGCTCCTCGTGGGTGACCTCGAACTCCTCCAGGAGCTGCTGGTAGGCAGCCGCCTCTTCGAGGGGGTTCAGCTGCACGCGGTGGATGTTCTCCAGCAACGCGTTGCGCAGCATGTCGTCGTCGGCGGTCTCCCGCACGATCGCCGGGATGGTGTCCAGCCCGGCCCGCTGGGAGGCACGCCAACGACGCTCGCCCATGACCAGTTCGAACTGATCGCCGGGGAGAGCCCGAACCACGATCGGCTGCATCAGGCCGAACTCGTTGATCGAGAACTCCAGCTCGGCGAGTGCGTCCTCGTCGAAGACCTGACGCGGCTGCTTCGGGTTCGGCTTGATCGAGTCGATCGGCACTTCGCGGTAGACCGCCCCGGCAACGGAGCCGGAGACGGCCGGAGCATCGGTGACCGTGACGGTGGCCGTTTCCGGCCCGCCCGCCAAGTTGGGCCGGGGAGCCGCACCGGGCGGAGGCCCGGACGGAATCAGCGAGGCCAGTCCTCTGCCCAGCCCACCCTTGCGATCGGTCACCTGCTTGCTCCCTGCTGCGCGCCTCGTTCAGCCAGTTCCTTCGCGGCGTCCAGATAGCTCATGGCGCCGCGCGAGCCCGGGTCGTAAGCCAACACGGTCTGCCCGAAGCCGGGCGCCTCGGACACCTTGACGCTACGCGGGATCACCGTCTTGAGCACGGTGTCGCCGAAGTGCTCGCGCACCTCGTTGGTCACCTGGTCGGCCAGCTTAGTCCGGCCGTCGTACATGGTGAGCAGAATCGTCGACACGCTCAGCCGCGGGTTCAGGTGCTGCTGGACCAGTTCGATGTTGTGCAGCAGCTGGCCGAGCCCCTCCAGCGCGTAGTACTCGCACTGGATCGGGATGAATACCTCGTCGGCCGCGACCATCGCGTTGACGGTCAGCAGGCCGAGCGAGGGCGGGCAGTCGATGAACACATAGTCCGGCTGCAACTGATCGAGCGCCTCGCTGGACAGCGCCTCCTTGAGCCGGGACTCCCGGTTCTCCATGGAGACCAGTTCGATCTCGGCACCGGCCAGGTCGATGGTGGCGGGCACGCAGTAGAGGTTCGGCGACTGGTCGCTGACCGCGGCGGCCTCGGCGAGCGAGATCTCACCGATCAGCACCTCGTAGACCGAGGGGGTGCCGGAGCGGTGCTCGACGGCCAGCGCGGTGCTGGCGTTGCCCTGCGGGTCGAGGTCGATCACGAGCACCTTGAGCCCGCGGATCGCGAGCGCGGCCGCGATGTTCACCGCGGTGGTGGTCTTGCCGACGCCACCCTTCTGGTTGGCGATCGTCATCACGCGTCGCTGCACCGGACGCGGCAGTGCGGAGTCCGGGTGCAGCACGCGCGCGGCCCGCTCGGCCTCTTCGGCGATCGGGGTCCAGCCACTGTCCGGGTTCTGGGCATTGCTCGGGCTGCCGGGAGCGGGCGAGCTGAATGGCGTCACCACGTGCGGCACCTCCTCTGATTCGATGGCGCCGTGGCGACCTCGGCCAACGGTCGCAGTTTCACGTGGAACATCCGTCGCTCCGATCGGGGAAATCGGGGTGCACTCAGCGATCCTTCCTTGTCCGTCGCCGGTCGTCACGGCCACTCGCCGGTTTGTCGCGCCGAATCACGATGACCGTGGTCGGCGTGGGCAGTTCGGAGCCACAGATCCGCACCGACGGCTCGGCACCACCCGCTCGCGCGATCGCTGCCGCGTCCCGGGTCAGTTCCTCGGCCGCACTCGCGCCCTTCAGTGCGACCAGCCATCCGTCCGGCCTGAGCAAGGGGAGCGACCAGTTCGCCAGCTTCGCCAACGGGGCCACCGCGCGAGCGGTGACCACATCGGCGCCACCCAGCTCCCGCCGGACGTCGCCCTCTTCGGCGCGGCCGCGTCGCACGACCACGTCGAGTTCGAGGGTGTCCACGACTTCGGTCAGCCAGTCGATCCGTCGCGCCATGGGTTCGAGCAACGTGACGGAGAGATCCGGCCGAGCGATGGCCAGTGGAATGCCGGGAAGACCGGCGCCTGATCCGACGTCGATCACCCGGGAGTCGTCCGCGATCAGTTCGGCGATGGCCGCCGAGTTGAGCACATGACGGTCCCAGAGTCGATCGACTTCACGCGGTCCGATCAGACCACGTTGGACCCCTTGCCGGGTCAGCATATCCACGTACTGCTCGGCGAGTGGCATCCGATCGCCGAAGAGTCGGTCCGCCGCGACCAACGTGTTCATCCATCCTCGTTTCACGTGAAACTCGCCGATTCGTCAATTGTCTTCTCGCGCGGGCGCGGCGAGGCACGCGGGGTCCGGGCACAAAAAATGCGGCTCGTTTCACGTGAAACGAGCCGCATCCTTCGCTGTGCGCGTTACGACTTGGCGAAGACCACCACGCGCCGACGGGGCTCCTCGCCCTCGCTCTCGCTGTGCGCGCCGGACACCGAAGCGACCGCGTCGTGCACCACCTTCCGCTCGAACGGGGTCATCGCCTGAAGCTTCACTTGTTCGCCGGTCTTCACCGCCTGCTCGGCAGCGGACCGTCCCAGCTCCCGCAGTTCCTCCCGGCGGGCCGCGCGCCAACCGGCCACGTCCAGCATCAACCGGCTACGCGCGCCGGTCTCCTGCTGCACGGCGAGCCGGGTCAGCTCCTGCAACGCCTCCAGGACCGACCCGCGCGGACCCACCAGCTTCTCCAGGTCCTCGCCGCCGTCGATGCTCACCACGGCGCGACCGGCGTCGACATCGAGGTCGATGTCGCCGTCGTAGTCCAGCAGGTCCAGCAACCGCTCCAGGTAGTCGCCGGCAATGTCGCCTTCTTGAACCAGCAAGTCCTCAGCGGAGCGATCCGAACTCTCCCGTGTCTTGGGAAGCTCCTCCGCGATGGAATCGGAAGGCACGCTGCTTTCTTGCAACGTCTCCGACACGTTGTCTCCTCTCCAGAACCGACAGCTGCCTCAGCTGCCCTTGCGGTCCTGCTTGTTTCGCCGGGAACGGCCTGAGACCAGGCCGGGAATCTCGGGGTTGCCCGTGGCGCCGTTGGACGAACCATCGGTCGATGCCTGAGCGGGCTTCTTCTGTGCCGGGCGGCGGGCGGACGACGACTTGGTGCCGTCGATCTTGGCGGGCGGCTTGGCGCCGGGGGCCGGCTTCGAGGCCGGGGTCGACTTGGCACCGGCGGCCGGCTTGGCAGCGGGAGCTGGCTTGGTGCCGGCGGCCGGCTTAGCTCCGGCAGCGGGCTTCGCCTCGGATGCGGGCTTGGCGCCAGAGGGCAACTTCGCGCCGGAGGGCAGCTTCCGTCCCGCGGCAGGCTTTGCGCCCGGGGCTGGCTTCGTGCCTGCGGCGGGCTTGGCACCGGCGGCTGGCTTGGCTCCCGGGGCGGGCTTCGCACCAGCGGCCGACTTGCCGGGGGCGGGCTTGGTCGACGCGGTGGTGTTGGTGTCGTCGGCGGTGGAAGTCGCGGTGGCGTTGGCGGGGCGACGGCGCACCTGGGTCGGCTTCTGCCCGACCTTCGGCGCGAGCGCGGCGCGCTGCTCGATCACCTGCTCCTTCTTCTGCGCCTCTTCCTTGTCGATCCGGGTGAACACGAAGTGCTGCTGGCCGAGCGTCCACGCGTTGTTGCTCAGCCAGTAGAGGAGCAGACCGACCGGGAAGCCGCCACCGAAGACCAGCACACCGAGCGGGAAGACCCACAGCGTGATCTTCTGCATGATCTCGCTCTGCGGGGTGCCCGCCGGGTTGGTGGACAGCTGGCGGCTGACCGAAAGGCGTGCGGTGAAGTGGGTCGCGATGCTGGCCAGGATCATCAGCGGGATGGCGACCGGGGCGACCTCCCAGTGCCAGCCGGGGGTGCCACCGAGCGAGCCGATGCCGAGCAGCGCGTCACCGAGGTGCGCGCCGAACAGGTCGGCGTCGAGGTAGGTCTTCACGTCGTGCGCGCTGAAGAAGTAGTTGGCGACGTTCGGGTTCACGAACGAGCGCAGCACGTGGTTCAGGCCGATGAAGACAGGAACCTGCAGCAGCATCGGCAGACAGCCGCCGAGCGGGTTGACGCCGTGTTCGCGCTGGAGCTTCTGCATCTCCTGCGCCTGGCGCTGCTTGTCGTTCTTGTACTTCGCCTGAAGTTTCTTCATCTCCGGCGCGAACGCCTGCATCTTGCGCATCGACCGTATCTGGTGGATGGCCGGCTTGAGCAGGATCACGCGGAGGGTGAAGACCAGGAAGACGATCGAGAGGGCCCACCCGATGGCATTGCTCGGGCCGAGCACGATCCCGAACACCCAGTGCCAGCACCAGAGGATGAACGAGACGGGGTAGTAGATGAAATTCAGCACGGAAAACTACTCCTCGCCAAGATGGGTAGGTGGCGGAACCGGGTCCAGACCACCAGGGTGCCAGGGACCGCAGCGCAACAGCCGGCGCAGGGCCAGCCAACTTCCCCGCAGTGCGCCGTGCACGGTCACGGCCTCGACCGCGTAGGCACTGCAACTGGGGTAGAACCGGCACGACGGCGGTAGCAACGGGGAGATCCACCGCCGGTAGATACCGATCAGCCCGACCAGTAGCCGTGCCACTGGTCCGGGCCGATGCGTAAGTTCGAGTTCGGTAACGCTCACACCAATGCGTCCTTACCGGCTCAGCCGGCGCAGCGCGGCGTCCAGGTCGACACCGAGGTCCGCGCTCGAGGCAGCGGCAGCCGCCGGCAACGCTCTGACCACCAACGTGCAGCCGACGGGCAAAGTTCCGAGCCGGTCCCGCATCAGGTGCCGCAACCTGCGGCTGACCCGGTGCCGGATCACGGAATTGCCGACCGCCTTACTCACGACAAAACCCACCCGGGTCGGCTGCTGCCGATTCCGGGTGGGCGCGATCCCGTTCGCTTCAGTTGGGTCGGCAATGGGCGCCATCAAGGCGTGCACCACCAGCCGGGGCCGACCAGCACGACGTCCCCGGCGAACCACCGTCCCGAACTCCTGGCTACTGGTGAGCCGGGCGGCCGCGGGGAGCACGGCTTCGCGGAGTGGATCAGGCGGACAGCTCAGCGCGGCCCTTGCGCCGGCGGCCAGCAAGAATGGCCCGACCGGCACGGGTGCGCATGCGCAGACGGAAACCGTGCGTCCTCGCCCGACGACGGTTGTTGGGCTGGAAGGTGCGCTTGCCCTTGCTCACGGTCTTCTCTCCCGGCTTCAGATACGAAATGGTGCAGGTCCTACAGTGTCTCCGGGCCACTGGGCGATAGGTGCCGCATAGGCATGCCAATATCGCCTGCCGCAAGCGGAGACACCTACGAGGGTACGCATTCACTCCCGGCCTCACCAAATCGGGGGTAGCTGGCCAGGTCGGTCGGCACCGAGAGACGCCCTTGGTAATACTTGCCCCGACCAAAGCCTTGTGGCGCGCCGCCACGCTTGTTAGCGTGCCCCTTCTGCTGTGGGCAAGGACCTACTTGAGGGAGCTGACGCCCAGGCGAGCACGACGTTGAACCTGCGGGGGGTTCGATGTGGACTGCCGCACACTCGTGCACAGTTGTGGACAACCTTGTGGATACCTCTACGCTCAGGTACTCATGCGCCGGGACCCACGCACCCCGCGGGGACCGGCCAACACCAGCGCGCGGCCCGTTGCCGTGTCGCAGGAGATGAGGGGAGGGGAACCCGCAGGTGTCCGACCAGCAGAGCAACCTCGGTCTCGTGTGGGAACAGGTCGTCCAGGAGCTGTCGGACGGGACACTGTCCCCGCAGCAGCGGGCCTGGATGCGGGTGACCCGGCCGATCGGTCTGCTCGACGGAACCGCGCTGCTCGCCGCGCCGAGCGACTTCGCCAAGGAAGCGATCGAGCGCGCGCTGCGGGATCCGATCACCGCCGCGCTCTCGCGCAGGCTCGGTAAGGCCGTCTCGCTCGCGGTGAAGGTGGACGCCGCCGTTCCCCGTCCGGCTCCGGCCCCGGTGGTCGAGCCGACCGAGTTGGAGCAGCCGGTCGCCGACGGTGAGGTGGTGCCGATCACCTCGGTCCCCGAGCCGGGTGCGGAGACCGAGCCGGATGACGGCGACGAGGACGGCGAGGACAAGTCGGCCGATGGGGAGCTCGCCACCGTCCACGAGATCTGGCCGACGTTCGCGGGCAACTCCTCGGCGAACCCGCCGACCCAGCCGTTCACCGCACCGGCCAAGCCGCAGACCTCGCAGACCCGGCTGAACGAGAAGTACACCTTCGACACCTTCGTGATCGGCTCGTCCAACCGCTTCGCGCACGCGGCGGCGGTGGCGGTGGCCGAGGCGCCCGCGCGGGCCTACAACCCGTTGTTCATCTGGGGCGAGTCCGGGCTGGGCAAGACCCACCTGCTGCACGCGGTCGGGCACTATGCCCAGCGGCTGTTCCCGGGGATGCGGGTTCGCTACGTATCCACTGAGGAATTCACCAACGACTTCATCAACTCGCTGCGCGACGACCGCAAGGTGGCCTTCCAGCGCCGCTACCGCGACGTCGACGTGCTGCTGGTGGACGACATCCAGTTCTTGGAGGGCAAGGAAGGTACTCAGGAGGAGTTCTTCCACACCTTCAACACGCTGCACAACGCCAACAAGCAGATCGTGGTCTCCTCGGATCGCCCGCCCAAGGGGCTGGGCACCCTGGAGGACCGGCTGCGTACCCGGTTCGAGTGGGGCCTGATCACCGACATCCAGCCGCCCGAGCTGGAGACCCGGATCGCGATCCTCCGTAAGAAGGCCGCCCAGGACAGGTTGAACGTGCCCGCCGAAGTGCTGGAGTTCATCGCGGACCGGATCGAGCGCAACATCCGCGAGCTGGAGGGGGCGCTGATCCGGGTCACCGCGTTCGCCTCGCTCAACCGGCAGCCGGTGGACGTGCAGCTGGCCGAGATCGTGCTGCGCGATCTGATCCCGGATTCGCAGGCGCCCGAGATCACCGCCTCGACGATCATGGTGGTCACCACCGAGTTCTTCGGGGTGACCATCGACGACCTGTGCGGGCCGGGCAAGACCAAGGCGCTCGCCCAGGCCCGGCAGATCTCCATGTATCTGTGCCGGGAGCTGACCGACCTTTCGCTGCCCAAGATCGGGCAGACCTTCGGCGGCCGCGACCACACCACGGTGATGCACGCGGACAAGAAGATCCGCAAGGAGATGGCCGAACGCCGCCGGGTCTACGACCAGGTGCAGGAACTGACCTCCCGGATCAAGCAGCGCGCCCGAGGCTGACCGCCGGCCGCAACGCAACGAGGGCCCCCACGACACGGTTCGTGGGGGCCCTCGCGCGTGTCCGTACATATATAGGAGTGCGGGATCGGGAAGTTTTCTGGCGACGGCCGGTGCCCGGGGAGGTACCCAGCGCAGAAAAGTTCGGGCCGGTGTCGCCCGGGAAGGTGAGAATTCCATCCCCACGAGCCTGGGGACGACCGCACCCACATCTGGGGATGGCGGTGTGGACAACTCGCGCTCGCTGTGGACGAACGCGTGTTAAATCGAAGTTATTCACCTAGTAGCCACTTTGTCCACGGGGTTGCCCCACGGTGATCCACAGCCGACGCGGCCTGTCTAGCTGGGCAAACGGCAGTTCTCCACACAATCCACAGCACTTACTGTCTCTGCTGTCTTTAGCTCTTTGAAGAGAAAAAACAAAAGAAAAACAGGGGTTGTGAACAGTGGGGACAAGCGGCGGCAACCGCCATCCGGGCGACTTCCCGATCCACCGCCCCGGATGACGGGACGGCCGAGAAGGCTCTACGGTGGGACTCCACGCAGAGGTTCGCCTCGTGCCGAGCGCGGCGGATCGCACCGCCGCCCGACGGGACGCGAACCTCGCCCGCCCGGCCAGCCTGGCCGTCCCGGCGGGTTCACCCCGACCAACCACCACCAGTGCTCAACCGCGGAGGGACGACGTTCGATGAAGATCCGTGTCGAGCGAGACGGGCTTGCCGAGGCCGTCGCCTGGGTCGCCCGCAGCCTCCCGTCCAGACCACCCGTCCCGGTTCTCGGCGGCGTGTTGCTGGACGCGGGCGGAGATTCCGGCGCGCTGACCGTCGCTGGCTTCGACTACGAAGTGTCAGCGACCGTTGACGTTCCGGCGACCATCGCGGCCGAGGGCAAGGCGCTGGTGTCCGGACGGCTGCTGGCCGACATCACCAAGGCGCTGCCCGCGCAACCGGTGGAGATCTCCGTCGACGGCGCCCGCGCCAGCATCACCTGCGGCAGCGCCAAGTTCAGTCTGCCGACCATGCCGGTCGAGGATTACCCGCAGCTGCCCGCGATGCCGCAACGTGCGGGCGAGGTGCCGGGCGAGGTGTTCGGGTCGGCGGTCGGTCAGGTCGCGATCGCGGCGGGCCGCGACGACACCCTGCCGATGCTGACCGGTGTCCGGATGGAGATCGCCAGCGACAAGCTGACCCTGGTCGCGACCGACCGGTTCCGGTTGGCGATGCGCGAGTTCGACTGGCAGCCGACCGGCGATGTCGAGGACGTCGCGGTGCTCGTCCCAGCCCGTACGTTGGCCGAGGCGGCCAAGACGCTCGGTTCGGCGGGCAGCAGCGTCGAGGTTTCGCTCGCCTCCGGCGATGGTCTGCTCGGTCTGGCCGGCAACGGCCGTCGCGCGACTTCACGATTGCTCGACGCGGAGTTCCCGAAGTACCGGCAGTTGCTGCCGAGCGAGCACACCTCCGCGGCCATTCTCGAAGTCGCTCCGCTCGTCGAGGCGATCAAGCGCGTGTCGCTGGTGGCCGAGCGCGGCACCCAGGTGCGGCTCGAGTTCGCCGACGGCACGCTGCGGTTGTCGGCCGGTGGCGACGACGAGGGCAGCGCCGAGGAAGAACTCACCGTTGACTACACGGGCGATCCGGTCACGATCGCGTTCAACCCGGGGTACCTGCTCGATGGCCTGGGCGCCCTGCACACCGACCGCGCGCACCTGTCCTTCACCACACCCAACCGGCCCGCATTGGTCAAGCCGGTAGGGGAGGATGGGGAAGTGCTCGGCGGGTACCTGTACCTGCTGATGCCGGTTCGGCTGCCCGGCTGATCGGTGTTTCACATGAAACACGGCTGACTTCCGGGCGCCGCCGCGACCACCGATCGGGACCGCGCCGGTCCCGCTAGCAGAGAGGGACTGCGACCGTGCAGCTCGGACTCGTCGGTCTTGGCAAGATGGGCTTCAACATGCGCGAGCGTTTGCGTCGCGCAGGACACGAAGTGGTCGGCTACGACCGCAACCCGGATGTGAGCGACGCCAGCTCGCTCGCGGACATGGTCAAGCGGCTCGACGCGCCGCGCGCCGTGTGGATCATGGTTCCCGCCGGTGACCCGACCAGGGACACCATCCACGAACTGGCCGACCTGCTCGACGAGGGCGACCTGGTGGTCGACGGCGGCAACTCGCGATTCACCGACGACAAGGCGAACGCCGCGTTCCTGGCCGGAAAGAACATCGGCTACGTCGACTGCGGCGTGTCCGGCGGGGTGTGGGGACTCCAGGTCGGTTACGGCCTGATGGTCGGCGGCACCGACGAGCACGTCGAGCGGGTCATGCCGATCTTCGACGCGCTGCGGCCGGAGGGCCCGCGCGAGGAAGGCTTCGCGCACGCGGGCGAGGTCGGCGCCGGTCACTTCGCCAAGATGGTGCACAACGGCATCGAGTACGGACTGATGCAGGCCTACGCCGAGGGCTACGAACTGCTGACCGCGGTCGACGAGGTCAAGGACGTGCACGGCATCCTCAAGGCGTGGACCCGTGGCACGGTCGTCCGCTCCTGGCTGCTCGACCTGCTGGTCAAGGCCCTGGAGGAAGACCCGGGCCTGGCCAAGATCAGCGGCTACACCGACGATTCCGGCGAGGGCCGGTGGACGGTGAACGAGGCGGTCGACCACGCGGTGCCGCTGCCGGTGATCTCGGCCGCGCTGTTCGCCCGGTTCGCCTCGCGGCAGGAGGACTCGCCGACCATGAAGGCGGTCGCCGCGCTGCGCAACCAGTTCGGTGGGCACGCGGTGCGCGCGGCAGGTCCGGCTTCGCCGGCCTAGTGCCGGGCTGATCAGATGTTTGTCTCGCACCTGCAGGTCAGCGACTTCCGTTCCTGGGAAAAGGCCGATCTCGCCTTCGAGCCCGGCCCGAACGTGCTGCTCGGGTCCAACGGTCAGGGCAAGACCAACCTGGTGGAGGCGCTCGGTTATCTGGCCACCCTCGGTTCACACCGGGTGGCCACCGACGCACCGCTGGTCCGGCACGGCGCTTCGCAGGCCGTGGTCCGGGCCGTCGCGGTGAACGACGGCCGGGAGCTGCGCCTGGAACTGGAGATCACCCCCGGCCGGGCGAACCGGGCCCGGATCAACCGGGCACCGGTGTCCCGGCCGAGGGACCTGCTCGGCATCGTGCGCACGGTGCTGTTCGCACCGGAGGATCTCGCCCTGGTCAAAGGCGACCCGGGCGAGCGTCGCCGGTTTCTCGACGACCTGCTGGTCGCACGGGCGCCGCGTTATGCCGGAGTCCGCACCGACTACGAGCGGGTGCTCAAGCAGCGCGGCGCCTTGCTGAAAACCGCGGGTAGCGCGCGGCGGGCCGGTGGCTCCGGCGACATCCGCACGCTCGATGTCTGGGACGGACACCTGGCCCGGCACGGCGCCGAGTTATTGGCGGGCCGGCTGGATCTGGTCGCCGAGATCGCGCCGCACGTGGCCAAGGCGTATGCCGGGGTCGCGCCGGAATCCGCGCCGGTGCAGGTGCGCTACAAGTGCAGTCTCGGCGAAGCCACCCCGTATGCCGGTGGGCCCGCCGATCGGGCGGCACTGGAGGAGGCGTTGCTGACCGGGCTGGCCAAGCTCCGTTCGCAGGAGATCGATCGCGGGGTGAGCCTGCTCGGTCCGCACCGCGATGAGCTGGAGCTGGTTCTCGGTGAGGCGCCCGCCAAGGGTTATGCCAGTCACGGCGAGTCGTGGTCCTTCGCCCTCGCGCTGCGGCTGGCCGCCTACGAGTTGTTGCGCGCGGATGGCACCGAACCGGTGCTGATCCTCGACGACGTTTTCGCCGAGCTGGATCGCCGCCGCCGGTCCCGGCTCGCCGAGGTGGCCGCGGCCGCCGAGCAGGTGCTGATCACAGCGGCGGTGCCGGAGGATGTGCCTGCCGAGTTGGCCGGGGTCCGGTTCCAGATCGTGGATGGTCAGATCGGCCGGGCGGACTGATCGCCAAGCACAGCGGGTGAGCGAGGTGGCGGTGATGGGTAGCACATCTGGGGACAAACCTGTGGATGATGTGGATAACAAGGTCACCGGCAGCGGTGAAACCGGCGGAAAGAGCGACATTTCCGGCGCGAAGATCACGCCTACGGGTGGGAGCGGCGCGGCACCGGGTGATGGCGCGCCCGAACTGCACGGCTCTGATCTGGCCCGGGAGGCGTTGCGCGCGGCACAGGCCAGCGCCAAGGCGCGCGGTCGCGGCCGGCCCAAGAGCATGCGCGGTTCGGAGACGGTCGCGCGGCGCCGCCGCCGGTGGTCGGGGCCCCGCCCGGACGAGCGGGATCCGCAACCGCTGGGCGGGCTGGTCTCGAAGATCGCCAAGGATCGCGGCTGGACCGAGAAGCTCAACGGCGGTCAGGTCTTCAGCCGGTGGAGCGCGCTGGTCGGGCCGGACGTCGCCGAGCACACCGTGCCGATCAGCCTGACCGACGGCGAGCTGACCGTTGCGGCGGATTCGACCGCCTGGGCGACCCAGTTGCGGTTGCTGCAACGCCAGTTGCTGGCCAAGATCGCGGCGGGGGTCGGCAACGGAGTGGTCAAGCGGCTCAAAGTCGCAGGTCCGAGCGCTCCGAGCTGGCGGCACGGGAACCGGCACATCCCCGGCCGGGGCCCACGAGACACCTATGGCTGACGAGCCGTCGATCGGGTGGCTGAGCGCGAAGTAGAGAAGCTAAAATATTTCGAACGCCAGCGGTGACGTCGGAAAGAAGTTCCGTCCCGCTGCGAGCTTTCTAGGGGTGTCCTTGGCCCACGTACGCGGATGCGGCCAAGTAGAATGTCAGTAGGGCTTTGAGTGGACCTGTGCCAAGGGACCTTGGCCGGAACGGACAGCGAGGACTAGTGACAACGACGAACGAGGAATACAGCGCGAAGTCAATCTCAGTCCTCGAAGGTCTCGAAGCCGTCCGCAAGCGGCCCGGTATGTACATCGGGTCGACCGGCGAGCGCGGTCTGCACCACCTGGTGCAGGAAATCGTGGACAACTCGGTCGACGAGGCGATGGCGGGCTACGCGACTCGGGTCGACGTGACCCTCGGCGCGGACGGCAGCGTCTCGGTGCTCGACGACGGCCGGGGGATGCCGGTCGACATGCACCCGGTCGAGCAGCGGCCCGGGGTCGAGGTGATCCTGACCACGCTGCACGCAGGCGGCAAGTTCGGCGGTGACTCCTACGCGGTCTCCGGCGGTCTGCACGGTGTCGGCGCCTCGGTCGTCAACGCACTGTCGACCCGGCTGGACGTGGAGATCTGGCGCGACGGCTACGAGTGGTCGCAGAGTTACGTGAAATCCGAGCCCGCGGCGCCGCTGGTGCGGGGTGAGGCCACCGACCGCACCGGCACGCTGGTCAAGTTCTGGGCCGACCCGGAAATCTTCGAGACCACCGAGTACAACCTGGAAACCATCGCCCGCCGGTTGCAGGAGATGGCCTTCCTCAACGCCGGCCTGCGCATCGACCTGCACGACGAGCGGATCGCCGAGGACGACCAGGAGGAGGCGGCCGGGCGCAAGCGCGACCGCACCTTCCACTACGAGGGCGGCCTGGAAGACTTCGTCAAGCACATCAACGCCACCCGCGAGCCCGTGCACCCCGGCGTCATCGCCTTCACCGCGAAGGCCGAGACCATGGAGGTCGAGGTCGCGATGCAGTGGAACACCGGCTACTCCGAGTCGGTGTACACCTTCGCCAACACCATCAACACGCACGAGGGCGGTACCCACGAAGAGGGTTTCCGCGCCGCGCTGACCCGGGTGATCAACGCCTACGCGCGGGACAAGAAGCTCATCAAGGAGAAGGACAGCAACCTCACCGGTGACGACGTGCGCGAAGGTCTCGCCGCGATCGTGTCCGTGAAGCTGAAGGAACCGCAGTTCGAGGGCCAGACCAAGACCAAACTCGGCAACACCGAAGTGAAGTCGATGGTGCAGACCAGCTGCAACGAGCACCTGGCCGACTGGTTCGAGCGCAACCCGGCGGACGCCCGCGCGATCATCACCAAGTCGCTGGCCAGCGCGCAGGCGCGGATGGCGGCGCGCAAGGCGCGGGAGCTGGTGCGCCGCAAGGGCGCGCTGGAGATCGGCGGCCTGCCCGGCAAGCTCAAGGACTGCCAGTCCAACGATCCGGAAGAGTGCGAGATCTACATCGTGGAGGGCGACTCCGCGGGTGGCTCGGCCAAGGAAGGCCGGGAGTCGCGCTACCAGGCGATCCTGCCGATCCGGGGCAAGATCATCAACGTGGAGAAGTCGCGCATCGACCGGGTGCTGAAGAACACCGAGGTGCAGAGCCTGATCACCGCGCTCGGTACCGGCATCCACGACGAGTTTGACCTGAGCAAGCTGCGCTACCACAAGATCGTGCTGATGGCCGACGCCGATGTGGACGGTCAGCACATCACCACCTTGTTGCTGACGCTGCTGTTCCGCTTCATGCGGCCGCTGATCGAGCACGGTCACGTGTACCTGTCCTGCCCGCCGCTGTACAAGATCAAGTGGCAGCGCATCGATCCGGAGTACGCCTACTCCGACCGCGAGCGGGATGCCTTGTTCGAGGCCGGGATCACCGGCGGCAAGAAAATCAACAAGGACGACGGCATCCAGCGGTACAAGGGCCTCGGCGAGATGAACGCCGAGGAACTCTGGGAAACCACCATGGATCCGGCCAACCGGCTGCTGCGTCAGGTCACTTTGGACGATGCGGCGACCGCGGACGAACTGTTCAGCGTGCTGATGGGCGAGGACGTGGAAGCCCGCCGTTCGTTCATCACCCGAAACGCCAAGGACGTGCGGTTCCTCGACGTGTAAAGCGTTATCCCGTGACGAGGCCGCAAACCCTGATCTGAGACGGAAGTGCAACCGTGACCGAAACCCTGCCGCCGGCCGGCGACCGCATCGAACCGGTCGACATCCAGCAGGAGATGCAGCGCTCCTACATCGACTACGCGATGAGCGTGATCGTGGCCAGAGCGCTGCCCGATGTGCGGGACGGCCTCAAACCCGTGCACCGCAGGGTGTTGTACTCGATGTACGCGACCGGCCTGCGGCCGGATCGCAGCCACGTCAAGTGTTCCCGCGTGGTCGGCGACGTGATGGGCAACTACCACCCGCACGGTGACTCGTCCATCTACGACACCCTGGTTCGGTTGGCGCAGCCCTGGTCCATGCGTTACCCGTTGGTCGACGGGCAGGGCAACTTCGGTTCGCCCGGCAACGACCCGGCCGCCGCGATGCGGTACACCGAAGCCAAGTTGCGGCCACTGGCCATGTCGATGCTGGCCGACATCGACAAGGAAACCGTCGACTTCGCACCGAACTACGACGGCAAGACCGAGGAGCCGCAGGTTCTGCCCGCGCGCATCCCGAACCTGTTGGTCAACGGCGGCAGCGGTATCGCGGTCGGCATGGCCACCAACATCCCGCCGCACAACCTGCGCGAGGTCGCCGACGGCGTGGTGTGGGCGCTGGAGAACTGGGAGGCGGACGAGAACGAGACGCTCGCCGCGCTCATGCAGCGCATCAAGGGGCCGGACTTCCCGACCAACGCGCTGATCCTGGGCAACTCCGGGATCGAGGAGGCCTACCGGACCGGGCGCGGTTCGATCCGGATGCGCTCGGTCGTCGAGGTGGACGAGGACAGCAAGGGCCGCACCGCGCTGATCGTCACCGAACTGCCCTACCAGGTGAACCCGGACAACCTGGTGGAGAACATCGCCACCCTGGTCCGGGACGGCAAGCTCACCGGCATCGCCGACATCGCCGACGAGTCGAACAACCGGCGCGGTCTGCGCATCGTGATCACACTGCGCCGCGACGCGGTGGCCAAGGTCGTGCTGAACAACCTGTACAAGCACACCCAGCTGCAGCACAACTTCGGCGTCAACATGCTGGCGCTGGTTGACGGCGTGCCGCGCACGCTGCGACTGGACCAGATCATCCGGCACTACGTGCACCACCAGGTCGACGTCATCGTCCGGCGGACCCGCTACCTGTTGCGCAAGGCGCAGGAGCGCGCGCACATCTTGCGCGGTTACGTCAAGGCGCTGGAGATGCTCGACGAGGTCATCGCGCTGATCCGCCGCTCCCCGTCGGCCGACGAGGCGCGCCCCGCGCTGATGTCGCTGCTGGACGTCGACGAGATCCAGGCGACCGCCATCCTGGACATGCAGCTGCGCAGGCTGGCCGCGTTGGAGCGGCAGAAGATCATCGACGACCTCGCCGAGATCGAGAAGGAGATCGCCGACTACGAGGACATCCTCCTCAAGCCGGAGCGGCAGCGCGGCATCGTGCGCGACGAGCTCATGGAGATCGTCGACAAGCACGGCGACGACCGGCGCACCAAGATCATCCCGTTCGACGGCGAGGTTTCGGTCGAGGACCTGATCGCGGTCGAGGACGTCGTCGTCACCATCACCCGCACGGGGTACGCCAAACGAACGAAAACCGACCTGTACCGCGCGCAGAAGCGCGGTGGCAAGGGCGTGCAGGGCGCCGGTCTCAAACAGGACGACATCGTCGAGCACTTCTTCGTCTGCTCCACGCACGACTGGCTGTTGTTCTTCACCAACAAGGGCCGGGTGTACCGGGCCAAGGCCTACGAGCTGCCCGAGGCCAACCGCACCGCGCGCGGCCAGCACGTGGCCAACCTGCTCGCCTTCCAGTCCGAGGAGGAGATCGCGCAGGTCATCCAGATCGCCGACTACCAGGTCGCGCCGTATCTGGTGCTGGCCACCAAGAGCGGCCTGGTGAAGAAGAGCAAGCTCGGCGACTTCGACTCCAACCGGGCCGGTGGCCTGATCGGCATCAACCTGCGCGAGGACGACGAGCTGGTCGGCGCGGTGCTCTGCTCCGGTGAGGACGACCTGCTGCTGGTCTCGGCCGGTGGTCAGTCCATCCGCTTCCACGCCACCGACGAGGCGCTGCGGCCGATGGGCCGGGCCACCTCCGGTGTGCTGGGCATGCGGTTCAAGGACGGTGACGAGCTGCTGTCCATCGGCGTCGTGGTCGAGGGCCGGTTCGTTTTGGTCGCCACCGACGGCGGGTACGCCAAGCGGACGCCGATCGACGACTACTCGCCGCAGGGCCGAGGCGGCATGGGTGTGCTGACCATCCAGCACGACAGCAGGCGTGGCAGGCTGGTAGGTGCGTTGATCGTCGACGAAGACGACGAGATCTACGCGATCACCTCGTCGGGCGGGGTGATCAGGACCAACGCGCGGGAGGTCCGCAAGGCTGGTCGGCAGACCAAGGGCGTCCGGTTGATGAATCTGGGCGAAGGCACCACCCTGGTCGCGATCGCAGCCAACGCGGAGGACCCCTCAGACGTCTCCGAGCTTGGAGAGGTTTCTGAGGTGGAAGCTGTTGCAGAGGTTTCCGGCACGCCTGAGACCGCTGAGACACCTGAGACACCTGAGACCGTCGAGAACACCGACACCAGCGACAACACCGACAACAACGATTCGTCGAGCTGAGGGATTTACTCGTGACATCACCCGAGAAGCCGGAGCGCCCGGACGCACCGACCGTGCAGGTCGCACGGAACAGCGCGGAAACCGAAGGCGGCTCGGAGAAGGCTGCGGCGGGTGCGAGCGAGAACGGGGCCGCGGCGACGGCCAAGGTGAGTGCGGCGAAGGCCGGGGCTTCGACTCCGGCTCAGACCGCGGCGGCAACTCCGGCCGCCGCGGCGCCCGCCGCCAGTGCTGCTGCCGCGCCCGCTGCCAAGGCTGCCGCCGAGGCCACCACGCCGGCCGCCCCCGAGGTGAACGTGGCGCCCCCGCCGTGGCAGCGGGTGCCCAGCGACGCCCAGTACGCCAAGGAAAACGAGACCGCCGCGCCCGCCGAGGAGCAGTCCAGCCGGTTCGAGGACTGGGGCTACACCAGCGCCCGTCAGGGCCAGGAGGACTACTCGAACGTGGTCACCGGCACCGCGGCCGCCTCGGCCATGCCCGGCGCGGCCAAAGCGGGCGGGATCAACGCCAACGCGCGGCTGGGCCCCGAGCCGGTCGGCCGCACCACCGTGAACCTGGCCACCCCGCCGCCGCCCTCCGCGCCCCGGCCCAACGGGTCCAACACCCCGCCGAGCGCGCTGCGCAGGCCGGGTCGCGGCCCGCGCCGGGCCAGCCTGCAGGTCAAGCGGGTCGACCCGTGGTCGGTGCTGAAGCTGGCCTTCGTGCTGTCGGTCGCGCTGTTCTTCGTGTGGCTGGTCGCGGTCGGCGTGCTCTACGGCGTGCTTGACGGCATGGGCGTGTGGGACAAGCTCAACAGCGACTACAACTCCTTCGCCCAGTCCAGCACCGGCGGCGCCACCGCGCTGATCACCGTGCAGCGCGTCTTCGGGGTCGCGGCGATCATCGGCGCGATCAACATCGTGCTGTTCACCGCGCTGGCCACCGTTGGCGCGTTCGTCTACAACGTCTCCGCCGACCTGGCCGGCGGCCTCGAAGTCACCCTGGCCGAGCGCGAGTGAACCGCCTCCCGTCACCGGTGCCCGGTTTGGGGAGCCGGTGACGGGTGCGGTAATGTTTTCGGCGTACGGGGGCCTATAGCTCAGACGGTTAGAGCGCTTCGCTGATAACGAAGAGGTCGGAGGTTCAAGTCCTCCTAGGCCCACTGCTCGGGGGATGCAACCTCGCAGTTCCCAATCCGCCGCTCTAGGAGGCGATTCAATCGTGAAGAAGATCCTCGCTCTGGCGGCCGTTGCCGGCGCCGTCCTGTTCATCGTCCGTCGTAGCCGGGCGGGCAAGGCCGAGGCCGACGTGTGGCGTGAGGCCACCGCCCCCACCGACAAGTGAGCTTGCCGGAAAGCTGAGTCATCGAAGGCCGGGCGTGCGGGTGTGTTACTAACTCGGTCGCCTGGCCTTCTCTTGTGCGGTTAAGCTGAAGCCGTACCACTCGGGGATGTAGCTCAATTGGCAGAGCACTGCCTTTGCAAGGCAGGGGTTAGGGGTTCGATTCCCCTCATCTCCACGCGCGACAGCGCGACCATGCTCAGTGCTTCGCACTTTCGCCGCGGTCGCGCGTCATGCCGGTCTGGGGGGCGACCCCCAGACCCCCGAGGTGGGGCTGCCGCCCCACACCCCGTCTGGGGCTGCGCCCCTTGCCCCCCGGTCAGTTGGCTGCGGTGACGGTTATCGTCTGGGTTTCTTCTTGTGGGGTTGCGGCTGATTGACCGCCCCTGTTTATGCCGACCCGGTGGGCGAAGACGGGGATTCCGACGATGGCTCCTAGCCAGGCCAGCAGGTAGAGGCGGTTTCCGGCGGTGGGGTCCGGGTGGGCGGCGGCCAGGGCGAAGCCGGTCAGGGTGATGGCCAGGGTCAGCATCGCGGCTACGCGGTGGTGGCGGAACAGGGACACCAGGCCTACCACCAGGCCGAACAGCATCAGCGCGTTGTTGCTGTCCACGTTGAGGAAATGCGCCCAGTAGTCGGCGTTCGCGCTGATCATGCGCTGCGGGACGTCGGTCACGTCCGGCTTGTTGAAGTGGTTGGTGAACAGGTCCTGCGCGGTCTCGTTGAAGCCGGGCAGGTGCATCGCGCTGGACAGGTAGAGCAGGAACGCGACGGTCACCCCGGATACGCCGCCGAGGATCGCCAGGCCGCGGCGGTCGGCGCCGCTGCGCCACCAGAGGGCGATGGCGGCCAGTAGGACCAGCCCGGCCAGGGGCATGGCGGTCGAGTACTTGAACCAGCTCATGATGGCCAGGCCGGCCACGAGCAGGACGGTGCCCATGATGAAGCGGCTCCTGGCCAGCAGGACGCCGCCGAGGATTGTCGCTATTGCGCAAGCGGTGATGGTGGCTTCGGTCAGCGCATGCACGCCCCAGGTGCCGGTGGGCAGCACGTAGAGCAAGACCTGGCCGGCCGCGGCGAGCGCGGGGGCGAGGCCGAGCAGGCGGAGCAGCCAGTAGATGCCGAGACCAGCGAGCAGGGTGGAGACCATCGGGATGACCCATATGGCCAGCCGCAGGTTGCCGATGAGCAGGCTCAGTCCGGCGATGGTGGCCGGATAGCCGGGGCGGGTGGCGAAGATGGCGGAGTAGGTCGGTGAGCCGGTCGGCGGGAAGTGCGTGACGAACTTGCCCATGCAGTCCTTGATGGGCTGATCAGCGCACCACAGCTGTAAGGCGAGGTGGTGTGCTTGTTGCGGGGAGTCGCCGAGGTACTGGTAGGCGAGCTGGGCATACCAGCCGGAGTCGACGTCCAGCGACGATGTCGGCGCGAGGTAGATCTCCACGATCACGAAGATCATCGCGACGACGAGTGGCCACACCCACCGGTTGCGGAGTCCGAGACTGGGCACGACAGGTAGCGACCTAGACACGAATAAATAATGCCATTTGCGTGCACTTGCCGCGTCACATGGGGGTTATGTACCTAAAGTTAAACTTCGTCTGTTTATGAAGGCCGTCACCAGGGCCAATACGATCGGCCGATGAGCGAGAACCTACGCACCGTGACGCGGCCCGACGGTCGCACTGTGGCATACGCCGTGTGGGGCGATCCGGACGGTCAGCCGATCTTCAGTTTGCACGGAACTCCCGGGTCGCGGCTGGGCCGGCACCCGGACGAGGACAAGGTCGCGGCCATCGGTGCCCGGGTGATCACCTACGACCGGCCCGGTTACGGGGCGTCGACCCGGCACCGCGGGCGCCAGGTTGTGGACTGCGTCGCGGACGTCTCGGCGATCGCGGAGCAGGAGGGTCTTGGCCGGTTCGCGGTCACCGGTGGGTCGGGCGGCGGTCCGCACTGCCTCGCCGTTGCCGCAGGACTGCCCGAAAGGGTCACCAGGGCGGCATGCGTGGTCGGGGTGGCGCCCTACGACCGGCTCGGCGATTCCTTCACCGAGGGCATGGACCCAGAAAACATCAAGGAGTTCGGCTGGGCGATCGAGGGCGAGGACCGGCTGGCCGCCGAGCTGCGGCGGGAAGCCGACAACATGCTCACCCGGATGGCCGCGGACCCGGCCACGGTGCTCGGCGACTTCGACCTTCCCGAGGCGGACCGGGCGATCCTCGCGCGGCCGGACATCGCCCAGGTGCTGCGGGAGAGCATGACCGAGGCGGTCGAGCGCAGCGTGTCCGGCTGGGTGGACGACGACCTGGCCTTCACCCGGCCGTGGGGCTTCGAGGTGGAATCGGTCGCGGTGCCGACCTCGGTGTGGTGGGGCACGGCGGACGTGCTGGTGCCGGCCTCGCACGGCGAGTGGATCGCACGGCACGTGCCGAACGCGATCACCCGCATCGACGACAGCGGTGGCCACCAGATGGACCCGGAGACGCGCATCGAGGTGCTGTACAACTGGTTGCTCAAAGGTGGCGATCTGGCCTGATGTCGCTGATGTCGCGGATATCGTTGTCCGGCAAGGATCAGGCTCACCCGGTCGGGGGCTGACGCGACCCGTCTGGTTGACTCCCGGGCCTATGAGACGAGCCGCGCTCACCGCCCTTCCCCTGCTGGCCGCCGGTGCTCTTGTCGCGGCCTGTGGCTCCGGCTCGACCGGCGCGCAAGCCCCGGCGACCGAAGCGCCAACCACCACTTCGAGCGCGCCCGCGGTGGCGGTGCCGCCGTTGCCGACGCCCGCCTCGACCGGATCCTGCCCGTACCTCGACAAGGTGACGGCAGAGGACGCCAACGGACAGCACGTGACCTCGGTCAAGCTGTCCGCGCCGAACGGGCAGTCGCAGCCCAGCTGCTTCTTCTACCGGCCGGACGGCGGCTGGCAGCTGACCGTGTGGGTTTACGACGGCTCGCCGAGCGTGGCCAAGGCGATCGTGAACCAGCAGGCGCCGGTGGCCACGTCGAACCCGGCGACCGACCCGGCCGGCTGGAGCGGGGGCTCCGAGCCGACGAAGACGGGCGCGGTCTACGCGGTGGCCAAGGACGGCCACGCGGTGGTGGTGCTGAGCAACCAGAAGCAGACCATCAAGACCCGCGTCATCACCGATCACGTGGTCAAGACGCTCGGCTGGTGAAACCGGCACGGCAGGGTGCCGTCGGGCACCCTGCCGCGGGGTTCAGTTCTTCTCGGCCGGATGCGGGCTGTTGCTGGGCGCCGCGCCGTTGCTGGACTGGGTCTCCCCGCCGAGCGGGATGACCGGGGCGTTCTGCTCGGGCGCCGATGACTGGCGGGACTTGATCACCACGATCGCGGCCGCGGCGACACCGCCAGCGCCGAGCAGCCACAGCAGGCGACGCCCGCCGCGCTTGCCGCTCGGGTTCTTCTGCGCCTTGCGGCGCACCTTGGCCGTCTTGTGCTCCAGTTTGGCCAGCTTCTTCTGCACCTTGCGGCTGAACTCGACAGGGGCTGCCGCAGCCGCCTTGCGGGCCTTGCGGCCGCGCTTGCGGGTCGCGTCGGCGACCTTCCTGGTGGCCTTGGCCGCGTCCTTGCGAGCCTTGCGCTGCGCCTTGCGCGACTGCTTCACCAACTCGTCGACCTCGGACAGCATGTGTTCGGCTGCCGCGGCCCCCTTCGCAGCGCGCTCGGTCGCGTTACGCCGGATCGTGCGGACGGCCTTGCCAACCGACTCGCCGGCCTGGGCCATGGCCTTCGCTTCATCCATCGTCGTCGCACTCCAGACGTTTCTTGTTGCGCTAACTGTGGGATACCCGGTCCACCGGCGGGCAATACCGGGCTCCGACGCCTTCCATCCTGCCCCGTCCACCGCATTCGCGCCGTGGATGGCACGATGGCGGCGTGGCTGACAGCAATGCATCGCTCGTTGGGGCGACCGTTACGGCGACCCTGCACACCTCGCTCGGTGACATCCGGCTGAACCTGTTCCCGAACCAGGCGCCGAAAACGGTGTCCAACTTCGTCGGACTGGCACAGGGCACCGGTGAGTACTCGCAACCCAACGCCAAGTCCGGCAATTCGGGCCCATTCTACGACGGGTCGATCTTCCACCGGGTGATCGACGGCTTCATGATCCAGGGTGGTGACCCGACCGGCACCGGCCGGGGTGGCCCCGGCTACCGCTTCGCCGACGAGTTCCACGCCGAACTGCAGTTCAACAAGCCCTACCTGCTGGCCATGGCCAACGCGGGCAAGGACACCAACGGCTCGCAGTTCTTCATCACCGTGGCGCCGACGACCCACCTGAACTTCCGGCACACCATCTTCGGCGAGGTCGCGGACCAGGAGTCCCGGGACGTCGTGGACGCGATCGCGACCACCCCGACCCAGGCAGGCGACCGGCCGACGACCGATGTGGTCATCAACAGCATCGACGTCGACATCAAGCGCGAGGGCTGAGCAGCCCCGCCGAGTAGGCACTGGCGAGCAGCGATGACAACTCCATCAGGGCCGCCGCCCGGGCCGCAGCCCGGTCAGTCCGGTGGGCAGGTCGAGTTACCAGCGTGCTTCCGGCACGCCGACCGGCCCACCGGGCTGCGCTGCAGCCGCTGTGACCGTCCCGCCTGTCCCGAGTGCCTGCGTGAGGCCTCGGTCGGCTACCAGTGCGTGGCCTGCGTCAACGATGGCGCGCGTACCGTGCGCCCGTTCCGGCAGCGCACCATCGCCGGTGCGCCGCTGGCCGACAAGGCGGTCGTGGTTCCCGCGCTGATCGTCATCAACCTGCTGATCTACGCGTACACCGCATATCAGGCGCACGACATCGGTGACGTGACCGCCGCGCCGCTGTTCCAGCGGTGGGCCGAGCGGCCGGTGCTGGTCGGGCACGGTGACTGGTGGCAGGTCATCACCTCCGGGTTCCTGCACGTCACACCGGTGCACATCGTGATGAACATGCTGTCGCTGTGGTGGATCGGCAAGGACCTGGAACGCATCATGGGGCGGCTGCGGTTCACCGCGGTCTACCTGGTGTCGCTGTTCGGCGGCGGGGTGTCGGTGCTGCTGTTCGCCGATCCGCAGGGGCAGGTCGCCGGCGCGTCCGGCGCGGTGTTCGGCCTGCTCGGCGGCGTGCTCGTGGTGGTGCTCAAGCTCAAGCTGAACCCCGGTTCGGTGATCGCGACGATCGCCATCAACCTGGTGCTCAGCGTGGCCATCCCGGGTATCTCGCTGCTCGGTCACGTCGGTGGCCTGGTGGTGGGCGCGCTGGTGACCGCGGCGATCCTGTACGCGCCGCAGGTCAACCGGAACTACTGGCAGGCCGGTGCGGTGGTGGTCTCGGTGCTGGCGCTGCTCGGGATGGTGCTGCTACGGGATCCGGCGCTGGCCGGCATGCCGATCGGCTAGGGCCGTAGCGCGAGCAGTACTTCGAGCACCTCGTCCGGGTCGGCGCCAAGTTCCAGCCAGCCCAGCACGACCAGTTGCTCCTCGCCCTGCTCGTCCCGGCCGTCCAGTTCGAGCAGCGACACGGTGCGGCCGAGCCTGCGGGTGCGGGCCACCGTGAGCTTGGTGCTGTACCAGGGCAGGTGCAGCCGCCCGTTGAGCAGGCGCACGTCGAGGCCGTTGGCGTCGGCGCGCAGTTTCGGGCGCAGCAGGGTGCCGTAGCCGGCGACGATCACGAAGGCGGCGGTGGCCACCCCGGTGAACAGCCGGGTTTCCGCGCTGCCGCTGAACAGCGTGATCGCCAGCAGCCCGAGCGCGGCCAGCCAGCCGACACCCACCAGGACGGGCCGTGGCGAGAACTGGGCTGCGCCGATGAGGTGAGAGGCCGACGGCCGTTCATCGGGATGGTGCATCATGGTTCCTTCACTGTCACGGTGCGTACCGGAGGACTTGGGGCATGACTGCCGAGGAACTGAGCTGGGTACCGGCCGATGTCGATCTCACCAAACCCAACGCGGCCCGGGTGTACGACTACTTCCTCGGTGGAGCCAACAACTTCGACGTGGACAGAGCGTTCGCCAAGAAGGTCTCGGAGATCCTGCCGGACGCGCCGTTTCTCGCCATCGAGAATCGCAGCTTTCTGCGCCGGGCCGTGAAATACCTCGCCGAGCAGGGCGTGCGGCAGTTCCTCGACCTCGGCTCCGGCATTCCCACGGTCGGCAACAGCCACGAGGTCGCCCAGGCGGTCGATCCGAGTTGCCGGGTGATCTACGTGGACTTCGAGGCGGTCGCGGTCGCGCACAGTGAGCTGATTCTGCAGGACAACCCGAACGCCGACATCGTCCGCGCCGACCTGCGCGAACCCAACTCGGTGCTCAAGCACCCGAAGACCACCGCGCTGCTGGACTTCGACGAGCCGATCGCGGTGATGATGTTCGCGTCCATCCACTTCGTGGCCGACGACGCCGAGCCCGGGAAGATCATCGCGGCCTACCGCGACGCCACCGTGACCGGCAGCTACCTGGCGCTCAGCCACGGCACCGAGGACGAGCGGCCCGAGGTGGGCGACGCGGTCGTCGAGTACCAGAAGACCGCGAACCCGGCCATCCTGCGCACCAGGGCGCAGGTGCGGCAGTTCTTCGACGGTTACGAGCTGGTCGAGCCCGGCCTGGTGTTCACCCCGGAATGGCACGGCGAGCTGGACGTGTGCGACCCGTGGCGGGCTGGCTGCTACGCCGGAGTCGGCAAGAAATCCTGACAGTAACTTCACAGAAACTTCGCGCAGCCCACTCGGAACGCGGTCGCAACCGCCGAACGAGTGGGCTTCGTGCTGGGTTGTCCACAGGAGTTATCCCCAGTGGGGATGACTTACAGGTGTGTCGTTCGATGACGCACGGGTGAACCGGGCGCGGCGGCCAGGGATCGGCCAGCCCACGGAGGGGTGACCGACCCGCGAGGAGAGCGAGAAGCGGAGACTCAGCGCCACCGCATGGTCATCAGCAGACCGCCGATCATCAGCGCGAAGCCGATGGCGAAGTTCCACGGGCCCAGCGTGTTCAGGAAGCCGATCTGGCTTTCCGCGATGTAGGTGACGACCAGCCAGGCCAGCCCGATCAGCATCAGCCCCAGCATGACCCCGATGTACACCGGACTGGACGGACCAGCCATCTTCGCCTTGACCGGCGTGCGACGGTCGACCGGTGCGCTGTACGTGGTCTTCTTGCGGACCTTCGACTTGGGCATACTGTCCTCGCCTGGCTGGAACTGGGCACCTGCGCTCATACCTGTGGATTGCGGCAGCCGCGCAACCACATCCAGGTGAACACGTTAACGTAACTGAGTGGGCCCGCGAACAACGAGTAGGCACATCCTGCCGGGATCGTTGTGTCGCAGCTGTCCACGAGGGTGGTTTCCACACGCTTCGGAGGTTTGACGGTGAGTCAGCAGCCACCGGTACCTCGGGGACGCGACGGCCGGCCAAGCGGCCGGCACGGCGATCGCCGGCCCGCGCCCCGGCCTGGTCCCGGCCCGGGCGAGCACCCGACCGAGTTCATCCCGCGCGTCTCCGACCTGGGCAGGTCCGGTGGGCCGAGGACTGGGCAGCCCGGGCAGCCCGGGCGCGCCCCGCTGGGGCCGGACGCCGCGGCGGAAACCACCTACATTCCGCCGGTTCGTGACGAATACGACGACTATCACGACGATTACCAGGACGACTACGACTATCAGGACGAGCCGGACGAACGCCGCTCGACCCGGCCGCCGGCCGCGAGCGGCAAGGGCCGCAACGCGGTGCGCACCATCGGCGAGCTGTGCCTGACCGCCGGGCTGGTCGTCCTGCTGTTCGTGGTCTACGAGGTCTACGTCACCAACATCTTCGCGGCGCAGAAGCAGTCCACCGCGACCCAGGCGCTCAACCAGCAGTGGGACACCGTCGGCGCCAACCGCACGACGCACTTCAACGTCGCCGACGGCCAGGGCATCGCCAAGATGTTCATCCCGGCGCTCGGCGTGGACTACCAGTTCACCATCATCGAGGGCACCACCCAGGCCGACCTGGCCATCGGCCCCGGCCACTACCCCGGAACCGCGCTGCCGGGCCAGCCCGGCGACTTCGCGGTCGCCGGTCACCGGGTCGGCGAAGGTGACCCGTTCAACGACATCGACCTGGTCCAGCCCTGCGACGCGATCGTCGTGGAGACCCAGAGCGACTGGTACGTCTACCGGATGCTGCCGCTGGACAACCAGCGCACCGGCTGGAACCCGGCCAGCAACCCGCTGTGCAACGGCCCGAACGGCGACGCCAAGGTGCAGCCGCTGGGCGGCGAGTACAGCCAGACCAACGGCCAGGAGATCGTGCTGCCCACCGAGGGCGACGTGATCGCGCCGGTGCCGCACTACCCGTACACCAACCTCTCCTCCGGCCAGGAGGTCTCGCTGATGACGATGACCACCTGCAACCCGAAGTTCTCCGACGCGCAGCGGCTGATCGTGCACTCGGTTCTGGTCAAGGACTGGCAGAAGGACCCGGCGCACCCGAACTACACGCCGCCCGAGCTGAAGGAGACCAGCTGATGTACAGCTGGATCTGGCGGCACCTGCCCGGCCCGTTCGCGATGCGGCTGGTGCTGTCGGTCGTGCTGGTGTGCGGAGTGATCGCGCTGCTGTTCTTCGTGGTCTTTCCTGCGGTCGATCCGCTGTTGCCGTTCAACAACGTGACCACCGGCGGCTAGGCTGACCGCATGCGGTTGCTGGTCGTCGACAACTACGACTCCTTCGTCTACAACCTGGTGCAGTACCTCGCGCAGCTCGGGGTCGAGCCGGACGTGCTGCGCAACGACACCCCCGAACTGGGGCCGGAACGGGTCGAGCAGACCCTGGATGGCTACGGCGGTGTTCTGGTCAGTCCCGGCCCGAGCACCCCGCAGCGGGCCGGCCAGAGCATCGCGGTCATCGAAGCGGCGGCGGCCCGGCGGCTGCCCGTGCTCGGCGTGTGCCTAGGGCATCAGGCGATCGGCGCGGCCTGGGGCGGGATCGTCGAGCAGGCGCCCGAACTGCTGCACGGCAAGACCAGCCAGGTGCGGCACACCGGCGCCGGCGTGCTGACCGGGCTGCCGGACCCGTTCACCGCGACCCGCTACCACTCGCTGACCGTGCGGCGCGAGAGCGTGCCGGACGAGTTCGAGATCACCGGCTGGACCGACAGCGGCGTGGTGATGGCCATGCGGCACCGCGAACTCCCGGTCGAGGGCGTCCAGTTCCACCCCGAGTCGGTGCTCACCGAGGGCGGCCACCGGATGCTGGCGAACTGGCTCGCGGTCTGCGGCCACACCGTGCCCGAGGTGCGCGTCACCGAGTTGGAGAGCGAGATGCGCAAGCTCGCCTCGGCCGCCTACATCTGATGCACTGACGAAAAATCGGCCCGGCGGAGAAATCCGCCGGGCCGATTTTTCGTTGCTGGGTCAGTGGTTGCCGCCGCCTCCACCGCCGTTGCCGTTGGACGTGGGGGTGCCACCGAACTGCAGGACCGTGATGCCGATCGTGGCGTTCTGCTGCACCGGGGAGCCCGGGGCCTGCTGCTGGTCGGAGATGGTGCCGTCCTTGGTCGGGTTGAACGTCGACTGGTAGTTCGTGCTGAACGTGCCGGTCCAGCCCAGCTGGTGCAACGCGGCCTGGGCCTGGGAGACGGTGTCGCCTTGCAGCGGCGGCATGGAGAAGGTGGCCTGGGTGCCGTCGGACACGCTCAGCGTGATCGTGGTGCCGACCGGCTCGGTGGTACCGCCCGGCGGGTTCTGCTGCTCCACGGTGCCCGCCGGGTCGGCGCTGGCCACGTTGGTCTTCTTCACCACCAGGTTCTGGCTTTGCAGAGCCTGCCTCGCCTGGTCGTACATCTGGCCGACCACGTCCTTGACCTGAACGGTCTGCGGCTGCGAGTACAGGGTGATGGTGACGGTCGAGCCGTAGGGTGCCGAGGTGTTCCCGGCCGGGCTCTGGCTGTTCGGCACCACGGTGTTGACCTTGTTGGAGTCGGTCGTGGTCTGCGGGTTCGGGCTCTGCGCGACCTGGAAACCGAGCGCCTGGAGCTTGGCTGTCGCGTCCTGGAGGGACAGTCCGCTCACGTCCGGCACCTGCTGGGGTCCCGGCGTCGCACCGATGTTCAGGGTGACCTGGGTGCCCGAGGGCACCGGTGTATTGGCGTTCGGGTTGGTGGAGAGCACCCTGTTGATATCGTCCGCGGTGCACGCGGGCTGGCCACCGTTGGTGGGTGGTCCACAGGGGACTGTGACGATCTTCCAGTTCAGGCCGACGTCGGTGAGCTTCTGCTCGGCCAGGTTCAGCTGCAAACCCTGTAGCGAAGGCACCTTCGCCGTGCTGGAGCCGGTGTTGCCCGCGCCGAAGAGCTTGGGCACCAGCCAGATCGCGAGCACGATCACCAGGATGATGCCGAGCACGACCGCGCTGATGATCCAGGCGCGCCTGCGGCGGGCGAGGCGGTCCTCCTCGTCCGGGTCGTAGTCGTCGTAGCCCTCGTCGAGCATGTCCGGCCGGTGCCTGCCGCCGCCGGGGATGACCTCGGTGCGGCCCTGGCCCATCAGCGAGGTGCGGTCGGCCTCGGTCATCACCTGCGGCGCGGCCGGCCGCTGACCGGAGAGCACCCGCACCAGGTCGCCGCGCATCTCGGCGGAGGACTGGTAGCGGTTGGCCGGGTTCTTGGCCATCGCCTTGAGCACGATCGCGTCCAGCGCCGGGTTGACCCTCGGGTTCAGCGACGACGGCGGCTTCGGGTCCTCCCGCACGTGCTGGTAGGCCACGGCGACCGGTGAGTCGCCGGTGAAGGGCGGCTCGCCGGTGAGCAACTCGAACAGCACGCAGCCTGCCGCGTACACGTCGCTGCGGGCGTCGACCGACTCACCGCGCGCCTGCTCGGGCGAGAGGTACTGCGCGGTGCCGATCACGGCCGCGGTCTGGGTCATCTGCGCCTGGCCGTCGGCGACCGCGCGGGCGATGCCGAAGTCCATCACCTTGACCGCGCCGGTCTTGGTGATCATCACGTTGGCCGGTTTGACGTCTCGGTGCACGATGCCGTGCCGGTGGCTGAAGTCCAGCGCCGCGCACACGTC